>NZ_CP044532.1:1290308-1935462 GCF_026427775.1 Arthrobacter sp. CDRTa11
TGCGAGCCTGCCCTGGGATCCGGCGCGTTCGCCCTGGAAGCTGTCCGCCAGCTCGCCGATGAGTACCTGAAGCGCAAACAGGATGAGCTGGACGTCCGGATCCCCGCGGACGAATACCCGCAGGAACTTCAGAAGGTCAAGGCCCAGATCGCTCTGCACCAGGTCCACGGCGTGGACCTGAACTCGACCGCGGTGGAACTCGCCGAAGTCTCGCTCTGGCTCGACACCATGGTGAAGGACCTGCAGGCGCCGTGGTTCGGGCTGCGTCTGCGCCGCGGAAACTCGCTGATCGGCGCCCGCCGGGCCACGTACTTGCGGCAGGCAGTCAGCGACAAGTCATGGCTGAAGAGCGCCCCGCAGGATGCGCCCCTGACCGGGCTCGTCGAAGCCATGACGGCCGAGACCGACGATCCCAATGTGGTGGGCCGCATCCACCATTTCCTGCTCGCGGCCGAGGGCTGGGGCGCGGCTGCCGACGCCAAGGAAGTCAAGGACCTAGCGGGGGAAGCCCAGCAAGAACTCAAGGCCTGGCGCACCAAGATCAAGTCCAAACCCAGCAAGACGCAGATCGACCGCATGGTGAACCTCGGGCGTCGGGTCGAATCCCTGTGGAAGCTCACGCTGCGCCGGCTACAGGTCGCCGAGGCTGAGGCTCGCCGGGACATCGACTACTTCGGCAAACACCCCTCGGCTGTTGAGCCTGGCGATGCATGCACTCGGGTACAGGCCGTCACCCGCGAACAGATCGAGGAAACCCTCAACGACGCGAACGGTGCATACCAGCGCCTCCGCCGGGTCATGGATGCGTGGAACGCGCTGTGGTTCTGGCCTCTGACCGATCGCGCGACCGGCGGGGCAAAACCGCCGACACTGGACGAATGGCTCGCAGCATTGGAAATGATCCTAGGCCTGCAAGGCAAAGAGTCGAAGATGGCAGGGCAGCAGACCTTTGGCGCTGCATCGACCTGGGCGGAACTGAATGACGCCGAAAGGGCCGACCTTGAGTTTGCTCTGGTGTCCGACATCGAGATCGCAAAGAAACAAAATTCATGGCTGCAGGTGTGCGAGGATATCGCAGCCGATCAGGGCTTCTTCCACTGGGAGCTGGACTTCGCTTCAGTGTTTGGACGCGGTGGCTTCGATCTTCAGGTGGGTAACCCGCCTTGGGTTCGACCCGACTGGGACGAGAACGCCATTTACTCAGAGTTTGATCCGTGGTGGCAGCTGAACGACAAACAGACGCAAGCGCAAAAGGCCGAAAAGCAGCGCCTAGCCAAGGCGGATCTTACCCAGATCGAGTTCATGTGTTCGCAAGCTGCCGGAATCGTGTCGGTTCGTGAGTTTCTTACGTCGCCCGCTTCCTACCCGATCTTGACTGGCCTCCGTCCGGACCTTTATAGGTCTTTCATGGAGCGGACGTGGGTCTCAATTTCGAAGACCGGGGTCGTTGCTCTTCTTCACCCGGAATCGCATTTCACCGAGAAGAAGGCCGCACATCTTAGGGGCGAGACCTACCGCCGGCTCCGAAGGCACTGGCAGTTCAGGAACGCGATGTTTCTTTTTGACGAAGTTCACGACGGTGTCTTCTTCGGGGTGCACGTCTACGGTGCGCGTCAGGAGTCTCCACACTTCCGAATGGCGGCCTCGCTGTACCACCCCGACACAGTCCCACGTTCAGAGGTCCACGACGGCTCGGGAGAGGTGCCTGGTCTTAAGGACGGAGAGGGCAACTGGGATACCAGGCCCCATGCCCAGCGCATCATTAACGTGGACGAATCCGTATTGGCCGTCTGGGCGGATATCGTGGACGAGCCGGGAACGCCCGCCGTGCAGGCCCGAATGGTATATCCCGTCAACCGGGCAAGCTCCCGAGTGCTCGAAAAACTGAGCAAAGCGCCTCGCATACGGGACCTTGGGCTTCAGTTTTCATCCGGATGGAATGAGACGACAGACCGGAAGAACGGGTATTTCGAGGTTGGCTCAGCAGTTCCTGATTGCTGGGACGATGTCATCCTGCAGGGCCCGCACTTCTCCGTAGCGAATCCGTTTTTCAAGGAACCAAACCCCACAATGCGGAGCAACCAAGACTGGACCGAGATTGATCTTGAGGAACTACCCTCGGACTTCATTCCGCGGACTAGCTATCAACGCGTGGGCGACGGGCCGCTCTATAACTCCAGCTTCGGGTCGTGGGTGTCAGCCGATGGACGACCCCTTCAGCAACGGAGCCAATACCGCATGGTCTGGCGAAGAATGGCCGCCGTCACGGGGGCTCGAACGCTGCATCCTTCGGTTATCCCGCCAGGCGCTGCGCATGTCGACAACGTCTACGCTGCTGGCTTGGTTGTCGCGGACGACGCTCGAACGCTAGTGGCCGTAGCTGGTGTTTCATCATCGTTGGTCGCTGACTTCCTCATGAAAGTCGTCGGCGCTTCCAAAATTTCCGGCGACGACATCGGTCGGCTTCCAATCGATATGAAGTCGCCCTTTGTCGACTTTATTGTGGAGAACTTCTTGAGGCTTATCTCGCTTACCGAGGTCTTCGCGACTCTGAGGGTTGAGGCGGGCAGTGCCGCGGTTGGCAAATCCGTTGTCCGCAGAGCAGCTGAACGGCGCGCCCTGCAAGTGGAGCTGGATGTGCTGACGGCTCTGTCCTTGGGGGTAACAGCCGACGAACTCTGCACCATATATCGAACTCAATTCCCGGTCCTCCGAAGCTACGAACAGAACGACCTCTACGACGCCAACGGCCGCAAAGTTCCCGGCGACATGAACCGCCTCTATCGTAAGGTCGGCGAGAGCCTGACCCTCGAAGAACGCACCTGGACGCACCCCCACAGCGGTGTCGAGTACGTCTTTGAGTTTCCGTTCCAGAGTTTCGACCGCGAGGAAGACATGCGGAAGGCCTATGCGCACTTTTCCGGCATGATGGAGGCGAGGTCCTGATGTCAGAGCTTCTGCCCACGTCCCAGGCCGGGGACCTGCGCCGCGGGCTCTCCGACTACCTCGCCACCACGTTCGCGCTCACGGACGGGAACGCGCAGGCAGCCATCAAAGGCTTCCTCGCCGACCCGGAGCAGGGGCTCTTCAAGGGTGCCTATGTCCGGCTGCGGCTTCCCTTCGAAACTGCCGTGCCTGGCTGGCATGACTGCCTGGACTGGTGCGAGGGCTTCGAACCCTACGGCCACCAGGCCAAGGCCTTCCAACGGCTCAGCAGCAAGGGCGCCGGTGGGGGATACGGTGGCCCGGAACCCACACTGGTCACCACAGGCACCGGCTCCGGCAAGACGGAGGCGTTCCTCTACCCGATCCTGGACCATGTGCTGCGCGCCAAACGGGAGGGAATCACCGGCATCAAGGCTCTCATCCTCTACCCGATGAACGCCTTGGCCAACGACCAGGCCAAGCGCCTGGCCGATCTGCTGACCACGCATCCGGAGCTCTCCGGGGTCACCGCGGGCATCTACACCGGCCAAAAGGACACCAACCGCACCCGGGTCGCGCCGGACGGCCTGATCAATGACCGTGACGTCTTCCACCAGGACCCGCCGGACATCCTGCTGACCAACTACAAGATGCTGGACATGCTCCTGCTCCGTCACACCGACGCGCCCCTCTGGCAGAAGTCCGCGACCAGCCTGCAATACGTGGTCCTCGACGAATTCCACACCTACGACGGCGCCCAAGGCACCGACGTAGCCATGCTGCTGCGCCGGCTCGGACTGACGCTCAAGAGTTACTGGCCGGACGACCTGACGGACCATCCCCACGGGCTGAGTGGGGAAGACCGCGCCCGGCCGCTCGGCCGGGCCACGCCCGTCGCCACGTCCGCGACCCTGGGCAGCAAAGGCGACCCAGACGCGATGCTCCGCTTCGCCGAGACTGTCTTTGGCGAGGTGTTCCCACTCGACTCCGTCGTAACCGAATCGCGCTTCACCCAGGAGGCCTGGACAGGGGCCGGCAGCGGAACAGTTCAGGGTCGGGACCTTCACGCCGTCGCCCTCGACATCACCACCACCAACAACGCTGTCGCTGAACTGCGCGAGATCGGCGACGGCCCGGAAGCCGTCGTCGGGCCCGTCCTGGACGCACTCTTCACCGAACGCCCCACAGACCTTCTGGACGCAATACGCACACACCCGCTGACCGCCGCCCTGCTGAGACATGCGAGCACCGCCGTCGCGCTCTCGGACCTGACCAATGCGATTTTCCCGGCCCACTCGCTGCCCGCCGGGGTAAGGTCGGACGCCGCGGAAGAATTTATCTCCCATGTCATCGCTCTGCTCAGCCACATCCGCGCCCGCTACGGCCGGGCCGCTCTGACGGTGGAGACGCACTTGTGGATCCGTGAGATGTCCCGTGTGGACGCTGCTGTGGACACGTCGTCGCGTTTCCGCTGGGCTGACGACGGCGTGGACCAGTCTCATGACATGTTTCTCCCGGCGCTCTATTGCCGGCACTGCGGCCGCTCGGGTTGGGGCGCTGTCCTGGCCCCCACCGGCCTGGACTTGGAGCTGGATGATTCGAAGATCCGTGAAGCGCGCGTCACCAATAACCCGCGCTTCCGGACTCTTATCTCGGCCGCTGCCGAGGCTGACATCATCGAATTCCATCAGGACGGCTCGGAGCAGGTGCAGGGCCTGCACTGGCTCCACACCGTCAACCGCGGCCTCTCCACCACCCCTCCGAAAGCAGACAGCGCCGACCTCGCCGAAGGGCGGGTTATCCCTGTCCTGATGCTCACCGGCAAAGACGCCGACGATGATTCCAAGAAGGATGTCTGCCCGTCCTGCCTGGCCAAGGACGGCATCGCCTTCATGGGCAGCGCTATCGCCACCATGCTCTCCGTGAGTATCTCCAACCTGTTCGGCGCCGAGGGCCTGAACGACGAGGAAAAGAAAGCCCTCGTCTTCACCGACAGCGTCCAGGACGCCGCGCACCGGGCCGGGTACGTCCAGTCCCGCTCGCACACCATGACGCTCCGCACCGCCCTGCGGCGCGCCCTCGGCGAACAGCCCGCCACACTTTCGGAACTCGTGGACGCCGCGATTGCCCGCGCGGACACACCCGGTGCGCGGTACCAGCTGATCGCGCCCGAATTCGTGGACCGGCAAAGCTTCCGCCCCTTTTGGGATCCGAAGGCCTCCCCGGCGGAACGCGTCCGGGCCCGGCGCTTCGCCAAGCGCCGGCTGCAGTTCGACGCCCTCCTGGAGCTCGGTCTACAGTCCCGGACCGGCAGGACACTGGAACTCACCGGCTCCCTGGCCGTCGAAACCGACGCCGGCAACCCCACCCGCATGCTCTCCGTGGCCCGGAAGGCCTACGACTCGGCCGTCCACCAGACCATGGTCGGGGAGACCGCGCCCACGCAGCAGCAGCTCCTGCAGTGGATCCGCGGCACCGTGGAAAGGGTCCGGCTCCAGGGCGGCGTCCACCACGAATGGCTCAAAGGCTACATCGCGACTGACGGCAAGCGCTGGCAAATCTGGGGCGGGCGGCCCAAGGGCGAAGGTATGCCGGCGTTCCCCTCCGGCCGGCCGGCCCCGGCCTTCCCACGGATCGGCAGCGCCGCCGCAGCCACCGACAACCTGGACGGAGTCACGTCCTCGGCATCTTGGTACGCACGATGGACAGGCCGCTGCCTCGGCGTCGCCCCCGCAGACAGCGGCTACCTTGCCAAGGCACTTATCACCGCACTCGCCGACGACGGAACTCTCAGCAGCTCGAAGACGAACTCCGGCGCCGATGTCTACTGGCTCGACCCGGAGAAGATCGTGCTCTCCCTACCGGACGCCGAGGATCTGGCCGCAGGACGCCACACCGTCCAGTGCAAGGTCTGCCAGGCCATAACCCCCGGGAGTCTCACTGTCATCGACCAGCTGGTCGGAGGCCCCTGCACCCTGGTCCGCTGCAGCGGGACCCTGGAACGCCACGCCGCCGACGCCCGCAACTTCTACCGGGACCTCTATTCCTCACGCGAGAGTAAGCGGGTGGTGGCCCGGGAACACACATCGTTGCTCCACGACGCGACTAGGATCCTCTACGAAACGCAGTTCAAGTCCGGCGCGGACAACCCGCAGGCTCCCAACGTCCTGGTCGCCACTCCCACTCTGGAGATGGGCATCGACATCGGGGACCTCTCCTGCGTGATGCTTGCCTCGCTGCCGACGTCCGTGGCCTCCTACCTGCAACGGGTAGGCCGCGCCGGCCGGCTGACCGGCAACTCGCTGGTCCTTGCCTTCGTACGCGGCCGCGGCGAGCACCTGCCCAAACTCCACGAACCGCTCTCCGTGATCAACGGCGAGGTCCGGCCACCAGCCACGTACCTGGATGCCGAAGAAATCCTGGGACGCCAGTATGTGGCCCACGTCGCGGACCGCTTCGCCCGGGCTGTGGCCCGGCCGCACCCCGTGGACGCCATCCAGGCCCTCGGGAACGTCGCGCCCGGATCGTTCATCGGGGACCTGATCGAGGACGCCACGACGAACGCTACCGCGTATCTCACCGAGTTCCTGGACCAGTTCGGCCAACGGATTTCCCTGGACAGCGCCGCCCGCCTGACAGCGTGGGCGTCGCGGCCCGACGACGGCGAGCCGAGCGGTCTCGCCCGTCAGCTGATCCGGGCGGCGGGGGAGTGGAAGGCCGACGTCGACGAACTGGACACCCGCCGCAAGGAAATCGGCAACGCCCTGCCTGAGCTTGAGGAGGCTGCCGCCCTGGCGGAGCGTCTGGACGACAAAACCTCCGATGCGCACCAGGCCGTCCGGACGGCCAAAGCCACGCTCAAAATGATCCGAGACCAGCTCAAGCAGCTCCGCGGTCAGTACTGGATTTCGGTCCTGGAGGCCTACGGTGTGCTCCCGAACTACACGCTCCTGGACGACTCGGTGAGCCTGGACGTGGGGCTGTCCTGGAAGGACGCGGACACGCAGGAGTTCGTCACGGACACGGTTACGTACAACCGCGGAGCTTCGGTTGCCCTGAGCGAATTCGCGCCGGGTGCCACGTTCTACGCGCAGGGCATGGAAATCCTGATCGACGCCGTGGACCTGGGCCCGCAGCAAAGCCATATCCAAAAGTGGCAGGTCTGCCCGCAATGCGGCTGGATCAAGACTGATCTCGGCGCCGCCGCGGCCGTGCAGAACTGTGCGCGCTGCGGCACCTCGGCCATCGCTGACATGGGCCAGGTCCTCGACGTCGTAGTCATGAAGAAGGTCTCCGCCGAAGTCCGCCGGGACGAGGCAGCTATCAACGACCGCCGGGACAACCGCGTGCGGGAACGCTTCACGATCGTCGCGGCCGCGGACGTGGATCCGCAGCACCTGCAGAAGCGCTGGTTTGTGGAGGGCTACGACTTCGGCGCCGAATATTTTAACCGGGTGGACATCCGGTGGCTCAACACAGGCCGGACTGCCTCCAACGGCGGAGTGCGGACCATCGCCGGCGACGACGTCCGGACACCCATGTTCCGGCTATGCTCCTACTGCGGCCAGCTGGACCAGTCCTCCAAGGAGAATCTGCCCACCGAGCACCGCTTCTGGTGCAAATACCGCAAGGCAGCCCAAGAAAGCGTCAGGGAAGTTGTGCTGGCCCGGGAACTGAACACCCAGGGCGTGGTACTGCATCTGCCCCTCGACGTGACCTACGGCGATGACTTCTCGGTGCCGAGTCTCCAGGCAGCCATGCTGCTTGGCCTCCAGATAGTCCTGGGCGGGGCCCCGGACCATCTGGGAGTGCTGCGGATCAACGATCCGGGGCACGGCGGGAGCCGGATTGCCCTGATGCTGCACGACAAAGTGCCCGGCGGCACCGGCTACCTGGCCGAGTTCGCCAACCCCGAACGGGTCTGGGAGCTGCTGCACGCCGCGTGGCAGACCGTACGGGACTGCAGCTGCCGCGTCGAGGAGCGGCTGGCGTGCCACTACTGCCTGCTGCCCTTCGCCGATCCGTGGATGGTGGACAAGGTGGCGCGGGCCAGCGCCGAACGCCTGCTTGGCTTGCTGCTGCGCTCCGGCGAGGCGGCCTCGGATGGCGCCGTCCCGCCGTCGTTCTCCGATTGGACGGTCACCGAAGAGGCGCCCGACGCCGAGACCTCGATCGAGTCGCTGCTCGAAAAGCGGTTCCGGAAGGCCTGGATGGACCGGCTGAAAGCGGTGGGCGCACACACGAAGGTGACACCCGGAGCGCTGGCTGACACCATCACCTTCCGGATCCCCGGGCAGCAGTTCCAATGGCAGCTCATCCCACAGGTGAACGTCGCCGGAACCCGCCCCGACTTCCTGCTCAAGGGACCGCCGGACCCGGACTTCCCCGTGCTGGCGATCTACACGGATGGCTTCGCCTTCCATGCGTCCCCGGAACAGAACAGAATCGCGGACGACGCCACCAAACGTGACAAGCTCCGTCACAGCTCTGAATTGTCCGGGGCCGCCGTGCCGTGGGCCGTGACGTGGCAGGACGTGGAAGCATTCGAAGCTGGCCGCGACGTTCCAGTTGAGCTGCCATCCTGGGCAAATGCCAAGCTCAATGCACAGCTCATGGCCAACTACCCCGTGAACGCCGGGATCATGGACTTGCTGGGCCGGGACTCGATGACAATGCTCTGGGAATGGGTCAACCGGCCTGATCCCGAAGCCTGGGCGAACTTCTCGGAGCTGGTGCCGCTCATGCTGGTGGCGCAACGGCCCGAGCCCGGCAACGCCGACGTGATGTACTCGCACGCCGCGGCGCTGTCGCAAGGAGCGAAGCCCTCTCTCCCTCCTGGCGGGGTCACGGCCTGGACGTACAGCTCGGGGAGCCTTGGGTTCGCGGCGGCCGGGTCCCCCAAGAGCCTGTCCACGATTGCCGTCGGGCTGTGTCTGGACGACCGGGAGCAAGCTGTCGGCTCGCCCGCGCACGAAGCATCCTGGCGCGAGTGGCTGCGGCTCTCAAACCTCTTGGCGTTCAAGCCCATCGGTCTGACGATTGGGTCGGTGATGTCTACCGTGAGTGCCGGTGGATCAGTAGACGAAGAAGCTGCCCGCCTCGAGATGTCCGGCGGGCTCAGCCCCGCCTGGAACGAGCTGTTGGAGCAAGCCACCGAGTTCGAGAAGACTCTTCTGCTGGCTATTGCCAACGTGGACATCGGTGTACTGCCGGAACTTGGGTTCGAGGTTGACGGCCTGCCGGTCTCGATCGCTTGGCCTCAGTACCAGATCGCGGTCGTGCTGGACGGCGACGACGGGCGCGCTGAACTTGAGGCCGCCGGCTGGACCCTCGTGGGAACTGACGTTGACGATATTCGCGAACTGCTGAAGACGAAGGGAGCTTGATATGGCGCTGGTGACATGGATCAAGCAAAAGGACAAGATCGACGGCACCATGAAGAACAAGGTGTACTCCTTCTTCGAGAAGCTCCAGAAGGACGACACCGCGCCCGGGCTTCACATCGAACCCATGCATACGCCCGCGGACCCCCGCGTGCGAACTGGCCGGATCGACCTCAACTACCGGGCGGTGCTTTTCAAGGTCGCATTCGATACCATCCCGCACTACTTCTATTACGGCGCCTGGCCGCATGACGAGGCAATCGAGATCGCCCGCTCCAGCGTGCTTCAGGTGAACTCCGTCAACGGCGTCCTCGAGGTGATCCGGGCCTCCACGCCCGACAGCGACACACCCGCCGCCCCGTCCTTTCCTCCTGTTTCTCCGGTAGTTCCCGATGCTCCGAGGCCGGAGCCTGACGTCGAGACTCAGGTCCCGGTGGAGGTGCCGGAGTCCCATCGCGGCGGGACCGCTGAACCCTGGACCAATCCGCTTCTTGGGTGCGGCATGGATCCAGCTGGATTGGTTTCAGAACTTGGCCTCGCCGCAGATCTTGTGGGCCGGGCATTCGCCGCGTCCTCGGACGAGTATCTCCTGAACGTCTTGGACGACGCGTCGGAGTGGCAAGCAACTGCACTCCTTGAACTGGCTGCAGGCGCCTCCGTCCAGGAAGTCCAAGACAAGCTCGCGCTGAGCCGCTACGTGGACGATCCGCAGGCGACCGAAGAGGAGAAGATCCGGAAGTCACTGGAGCATCCCGCCACGAAGATGCAATTTACGTTCGTGGGCGACAACTCCAACGAGCTCAAAAAGGTCATCGAAGGTGGAGATTTCGATTCCTGGCGGACGTTCCTTCATCCGGAACAGCGTGTCTATTCGGAACGCCACTACAACGGTTCCTTCCGCCTCTCCGGAGGTGCCGGAACGGGCAAGACCGTGGTCCTTCTCCACCGCGCCCGGATGCTGGCCGCCGCTGAACCGGCGTCCCGGATCGTTCTGACGACCTACACCACGACCCTTGCTGAATCGTTGGAAAGTGGCTTATTGAAGCTGGATGCCGACCTTCCCCGGGCTGCAAAGCCAGGCGCAGCTGGCATCTTTGTCTCCGGCGTCGATTCGCTGGTCAGCAAGGTGTTTCGCGGTGCACAGGAATCTGCGCAGCGCCTCGCCATGAAGGATCTTTTCGGGCTGGAGGTCGCTGCTCCGGGCAAGATTCTGGACGCGGATGGTGCCCGCCAACAATGGGAGTCAGCACTGGCCGACGTCGATCTTCAGCTAGAACTCGAGCTCGCCAATCCGACATTCCTCCAGCAGGAGTACGAGACGGTGATCCTGCCCAACTTCATCAGCGGCAAGGACGAGTACCTAAAGGTGCCCCGCGCCGGCCGCGGCACAGCCTTGAACCGTGCGAAGCGGCTTGCTGTCTGGAAAGTCGTGGAAGCCTACCGGTACTACAACCGCATCGAGATGCATGCCTCGTTCGTGGAGCTGGCGCACCTCGCAGCGCTGGTGCTTCGCCAGTGTGCAGAGGCCAGCGGGGCACGTCTTGTTGACCATGTGCTGATCGATGAAGCGCAGGACCTGCACGCTGGCCACTGGTTGTTCCTCCGGGAGCTGGTCGAGCAGGGATCGGATGACCTTTTCATCGCGGAGGATTCGCACCAGCGCATCTATGGCCAGAAGGTCCCGTTGTCCCGTTTCGGAATTGGCATCGTCGGCCGTTCACGCCGGTTGACGCTCAATTACCGCACTACCCGGCAGAACCTGGCCTACGCCGTCGGTCTACTTAGCGGAGCTCCGGTGACGGATATTGAAGGCGATCAGGAGTCGATCAATGGCTATACCTCATCGCGGGTAGGGCCGCGGCCGGAAGAAGTAGCCGCTGTGTCGATCGCTCAGGAACTGGACAACCTCGCGGAGTATTTGCGGAAGTGGAAAGACGAGGGAGTTCCTCTGGAGACCGTCGGAATCCTGGTCCGCTCCAATTTTCAAATCGGCAAAGTCGTCAACGGGCTGAACGAACGCGATCTCGAAGCCAGGACAGCTAGTGCAGCGACGGTCCCTGGCGTGCCGTCAGTGATGACGATGCACCGGTCGAAGGGTATGGAATTCACGCGAGTGGTTCTTTTCGGGATTTCGGACCAAACCCTGCCGGCTTCCTATCAGGTCAAGGGCCTGGCGCCGGCGGAGCAGGCAGACGCCATCCTACGTGAACGGTCGCTGCTATATGTAGCAGCTACACGCGCCCGCGACGGCTTGGTCGTGTCCTGGAGCGGAAAACCGTCTGAGCTGCTTGGTACAAAGTAGTTTCATTACTTATAAGGATCGGTCACAAACATTTGGGGGAGCCATGGCGGTCAGCACGGCTGGGAAAAAGGCGCGCTGGTGGGACGGCGACGCCTCGCAGCGTTACTGGATGGAGCTGGTAAACGTAGACACGTGGGGGAGTGAGCTCATCGCTCCCGATACATCCCGATACGACCTGATGCATGACGTCCGAATCGGCGATGTCGTGCTTCACTGGGTGGGGAAAAACAATCCGATGGGATTCAAATCGGGGATGTACGGCGCCTCCATTGTGGCGGGCGAGTTGCAGCCACGGGCGGGGGACTGGTTCGGCAAGCCTGCGAACACGATCCCGCTGACGGACTACACTCCGCTGCCGCGCCCGTATCTCTTGACGGATCTGCGTGCTGACCATCAATCGGACATCCTTGGCATCAAGGGGAACCTCGAAACCGAATATCCTACTGGGCGCGGCAAATTCACAATTTACTTCCCCTTCCAGAAACACCCCAAGAGCGGCCTGAAACCGAACCAGGGATATTTGTTCAAGCTTCCCGCGGAGGTCCTCCAGGCTGCCCCGGATTTGCTTCCTGATAGCGACTGGGCCGGATTCGACCGGCCACTCGTCGCACCGCCTGTAAGCGGACAAAATGGCGTGAGGCAGCGCTACGCCGGATTCTGCGCCGATCCGGTCCTCAAGAAAGCCATCGAGATGCAGGCGGTCCAGCAGGCGATTGTTCACTACGAAGCAGCAGGCTACAGTGTCGACGACGTCGGCGCCTTCCGCTCCTACGATTTACTGGCAATACGTGGGGGCGAAGAGCGTCACATCGAAGTGAAGGGCTCTCAGGGATACGTCCAGAAAGTCATCCTGACGCGTAATGAGGTTACGCACGTTAATGACTATGGCCTGACGGACTTGGTAGTGGTGGCTGATATCCAGTGGGAGCGCCACCTCGATGGTTCCATCACCACCGACGACGGGACGATGAGTGTCTACCCGGATTGGCGGCCTTCGCCGGAGAACCTGAAGCCGCTGAGCTACGAGTACTTCCTGGACTGAGACCCGGGTTTGCTTGGGGGGTCGGAGGACCGACCCCCCAAGCAAGCACTAGTAGACCTTGTCGGCCAGCTTGTCCGCGAGGTCCGCGGGTGCAAAATCGTTCGTGTGGTAGGTAGTCCAACCTTGTTCCGCGAGCCAGTCGTCGCGTTCGTCATCCCGTTCGACAAGTACGGCAACCCGCGAGGGTGCCCACGATAGATCAACTTGCCACTGGTTCTCGGGGCCGATATCGGCGCCCCAATCTCCAAGCTCCACATTCACCTCGACGAGCTCGGGAATGAGTTCCTGGAGCTCGGGACCGGATTCGGCGAAGACTGCCAACCAGGGGCTATGACGCACGCTGACAGGGACGTTGTCGTCGTGGGAAACGTCCGAAACGCTGCCTGGTCTTCCAGCGCTAGTGGTGGTCACCGGGTTTAGTGCTGCCCAGTCAATGAAGCCCAGCCCGATCTGACCATGAACGCCAAACAGGGAGCCCCGGTCGAGATTGGAATTGAAGAGTTCGCAGCTTGTTTCCGGCACAAGGACGCAGCAGTGGCAGGCCGCCAGGTTTCGTGCATCGGTACCAGATCCGCGGGACTCGATGCAGACAGGATCGGCCGAACACCAGGACGTGCGGAACAGTCCTTCATCCAAGGAAGGGCCGAGGCGCTTGGGGCTCGCCTGTGCTGCGATGCCGCCCAGGCTGCCTGCAGAGTCGGACGATGCCGTATACAAAAGCACTCCGACTTGATCCGGACCCACATAGAGGCGTTCCCGAATCGACGACGCGGGGTAGCCAGCGTCCAGCGAAAGCTGGTCGATGATGATGTGGGAGAGCGTGTGGATCAGGGTTTCAACAATGCTCACGGGAATCGGGTCCTGGCCGCGCTGCTCAGCTGCGCGCTTCGCATTCAGGCGGAGAGTTTTCTCCCTGCCGGCTGCGAAATCCGTTTCAGCCCAAGCCTCAACCTGTGATCGGTCCAGCGCCACAAAGAGTCCCTCACCCAGCGTCTCAATCGCGGGCAGCCAATTCGGGCGGTTGTCGTCAGGTGACAGCGGCGACAACTTGGCGTCAGGCTTGTCTTCGCTTTTGGGGTGCAGACGGCTAAAGCCGCACAAGGCGCGGACCTCTCTGAGCCGGGTGACCTTTCGTGCCGCCTTGATCCAGTGCTGATGGGCCTCCGGTACAGCGACTTTCTCAGCTACAAAATCGGTGTCCGGGCTGTCACGGCGGCCGTTCATCAGCGCTAGGAACTCCTGCTCTCGCAGCTGGTCCTCGGAAAGCTCAGTTTCCTCACTGCCATGGAATTGACGCCTGATTTCAGAGCGAAGTTCGTCCACGGAGAAGCGGCCGTCAAATTCCTGAACCACGCCCTCGAGAACCCAAGTCGAACCGGGCTCCAGAGCCTGCGGTTGACTGAGCTGGGAAGTTTTTGACGTCACCACCTTGGCCAGAAATTCGGAATATGGCGGGATCGAGATTGCCGACCGAACCACCGGGAACCAGACATTTGACGCGCCGCGCTGAACCGTCTTAGGAGCCTTGCCGCAGTCGCGTTCCCGATAACCCCAGCCGAGCCAAGGACGATTGCCTTGGCATTTCATCTCCCTCAATGCCACGGAATTGAACGCGTCCGCCATGGTCCGGGATTTCCCGCAAGAACACCGCACCACCATGTCTGCCAGCGATGAGGTGCGGCCTTCAGAAGCAAGGGAGAGCAAATGGTTAGCATCTTCAGTCGGCGTGAAGCCGTGTACCCAGTAGGAATACGGGAAGTCATCGATATGTCCGTCTTCGCAGGCGACGACAAAGCGGGACGGGGTGAGCGGTGCCAAGGACTTGCACAAGCCACACTTCGGGTCCTCGTAGGAGGCCTGCAGCTGCTGAATACGTCCTAGTCGGTTGCAGTTAGGGCATACGAGCATTTGCGGAAACCGAACGACAGGAATCTTCCCGCGCGCGCCCGCTGGCGGCAGTAGAAGCTCGGCCACCCCCAAGCTACGGGCAAGGCGTGGCTCACTAACCGGTTTCAGGTGCTTCCTGTCCCATTGATCGATGCTTGTGATCATGAAACTGTTGTTTTCGGCCGGGAATAGGCTCCCCACCCCGAACGTGGAGATCAACTGGCTGCGTCGTGCAGCGTAGGTCTTTCTAGCCAAGGGAGGCGTCCTTCCTCATAGGGGCTGGCCGAAGGGCGGTTTCGGCATCAACGTCGCGCATGCTTCGAGGTGTCGGCCAAGGAATGCTGCTCGTGCTGTAGACGAAGTCGGGATCTTCGAGGGCCTTGCTTGAATCGATGAGGAGCGAGCGGGGGGACTTCTTTGTGTCTTGGTATGGGAGATCATCGTCGGCAAGCGCAGCTTTCCGCCAGATGTTGAGCAGTCGCTCGAGCTCTTCACTCGTGGCCGCAGCTTCCTCCGGGTCAACAGCGAGGACCCGATTGCGTATCCACGACATAATTTCGTCCACGGCTGGTGACTCATCCCGGACGTGGCCGGCAGAGCTTCTCAAATCGGGGACCAGCATTCTTAGCGCCGAGACCAGCGTGGCGTGAAGGCCGCGATCCCTCGATCTGGCTGCAAACGGCGTCGCGCTGGTTGCTTCAACGGCCCGATACAGGGCTCCGTGGAAGTCGTTGAAGGATTCGTAGTGTGAGCGGTCCCGTGTGCGCGCTGCGTTGAAGATGGTTACTACCAAGCCCGGGTGCTGTCGTCCGACGCGGCTTGTGGCCTGGATGTACTCAGCGCTTGATTGGGGCTGTCCCATGACCGCCATGAGACCCAGGCGGTCGACGTCCAGGCCAACTGAGATCATGTTCGTTGCCAGCACCACGTCTTCGGGTCTCTGGCTACTCATCAGGCTCTTCTCCAAAGACTTGAGCGCCTCCGGAATCTTGTGGTTTTCCACGCGGCTTGTGAGCTCACTCAATTGGATTTCACGCCCCTCGAGCCTGCCGTCTCGCTTGGCCAGCAGATTCAAGCGGGCCCGGACGTCGTCGTACACCTGCAGGTAGGCGGAGCCAAGCACGCGCAGGCTATTGAAGTAACCGACCAGCGTCCAGTACGGGTCGCGGTCCTCTGTTGCGGCCCCTTCGATAACGTTGGATGAGTGAAGTAGGGATGCGTAGGTGCGCACCATGAGCGTGGCGTGGCTCGTGCCAGATGCCAGGACGCCGACATATTGCCGTGTTCCGAACTGATCGGAGGGCGCCTTGTTGGCGAAGAAGGAGTCGTCGGGGTCAAGCCCGGGCGGCGGGAACAGGCTGGAATCGCGGTTGAAGACGGAACGGATCTGATCCTTGGCTCTTCGGATTGTTGCCGTCGAGGCAATGATTTTAGGCTTTCGACTGGCGGAGCCACCTTCGCGTCCTATGCCGCTTGCCGCCAGGTCGACCGCGGTTTCAAAGAGACCAACGGTTGAACCGAGGGGCCCCGAGATGAGGTGCAGTTCGTCCTGGATGATGAGGTCCGGGCCTAGATCGGCAGGCGAGATACGTCCGAACAGGGTTGCGATTTCGCCTCGCCAGGACATACCGGCAAATTTGTCCACGGTCCCGATCACGAGTTCTGGACGTTCACGGTAGACGTCTGTGTCGATAATGTGAACAGGTAGGCCGTTCGCGAACTCGCAAGCCGTGTTGGAGCAGCTGACGAGCATCCGGTCAGACGGCACTTTGACGATCCGATAGTCGTCGACCGTTAGCCGAGTGCCGCACCAAGGGCAGGCCTCGATCTGCTTCGGGTTTCCTTCGACGACTTCCTGATTGTTGCGAAGCTTTCCCAGATTCGTTCGTGCAGTTGCGATGTCGTTCGGCGTTGCGCCTCCGCCCACCCAAAGTCCGATGCCGAACGGTGCTTCGCCAACCCGGTCCTTATTCTCCAGCCGAACCGATTCCAGGGAACAAATGAGCATAGCAGCACGCTCGAATTGTTGGATCGTCAGAAGCCGGAGCGTATACCGCATGATCACGGCCACGCCGCGGACACTTGTGTTCCGCAGCCGTCGGAGCAGCAGGAGGTATGCGACAAGCCCCAGATAGGCTTCTGTCTTTCCTCCACCTGTGGGGAACCATAGGAGATCAGCGGTGTCGCGTTCCAAGTGCTGATCGTCGGTTACTGACGGCAAGTTAATGAGGATGAACGCAATCTGGAAGGGTCGCCACGCCTGGGCGCCAAGCACGAACTCGCCTCCAGCACCTTTCCGGACCCAGTCCTGGCGCGAACGCTGCATGTGCATAGCCCGATTCGCCAGCTGGAACGCCTCAAAGGCTTTGTCATCGTTGACCAGCAGCTGAATGCCCGCTCTAATGCGGGCGTGAGCGGTCCCGGCCTGCTTCATGTGTTCGGCCGCGACATCTCGCAAGTGCGGCGGGACCTGGGCCGCGCCGTCCGCTGTCACAGAGTCACTGGATGCAGTGATCCACGAAGAGTAGTCCTCCGCGAGCAAGTTCAACTGCGCGACGACGTCGTCGCGGGTAGCCGAACCCATGAACGAGAGCGACAGGTTGGCATGGCTGACGCCAGCCATGGACCGGTGGACATCCTGCCGGGGAACAAACGTGGTGGTCACTCGCTGACAGAGCCGGCCATCGACGTCGGACGCCTCCACATCGACCGCACAGCCGTGCCCGGCGCCGAAGACCATGTGGTTTCGGTAGAGGAGTTCGGAAGACGCCAGGTCGGGGTCCGAGGGAAGGGTGGTGCGCAGCTTCGAACGATCCACAAGAGCGTGCTTCTCGGTATGAACGGAAAGGCCGGCCTGAAACCAGCACGCCACGTCTTTATCTGATGTGGGGTCAGGCTTGGGCTGCGTGTTCCGCAGCACCACGGTCACGGTGACGACAGTCTCTTCGGGAATGCGTACCAAGGCGTATAGCTCCAAAGCCCCGCCCTCCAACAGATGCCTTTGTGGCCCAGCTGAAGCCAGGTCGATTTCCACCTCGGGGAGTTCTGCAGGCAAACGCTGCCAGTCATATACGTCGCGGCGCTTGCTATCGCTGTCCCGGACAGTGGGGATTGGCGCATATCTGGCGGCAGTAGGCGAGACGAGAAGGACGGTAGAAAGCGTGGTGTCGACGGAGACCGTCATGCCTACGCTGCTCGGGTAGGTCAGCCGTGCGTTCGCCACGGGGCTGTCGACGGAGGCCTCGCCGGAAGTGGCAGCTACGGACTCCGGTTCGTCCGGGGCCTCGGCATACGTGTCATCTGCAGCCGGCCAAAGCACTCCTGTCACATACCGCTCTAAAGGCCGCTCCGTGATGAGCTCATCGGAAGCACCGGGCCCGTAGAGGTCGGTGACAAGGCGATCCACGATTTCGCGGCGGAAGGCGTATTTACTGTCCAGTTTCGACACTTTCATTCTCCTAATCCTTGATCCGGCTGATAAGTCCGGTAAGCCGGGGTACCAGCCACATTCCGGAGGAACCGAGTCCTGCGAGTTTGGTCTCCTCCGGATGACCGGTGGCGCACTCGATGGAAGTGACCCGGGCGCCGGTAAAGGCGATGGGCCACTCTTGGCCGCGGTGTCCTTTGAAGCCGAAATTCTTCTTCAGTGCGTACGCAAAAGATTGACTCGTTCGGCCAAGCACGCTGCCGTCGCTGGTAGTTAGCGTGTAGCGGGGAACGTCACCGGGTTCGGGCTGGGAGTAAATGCGGCCGGAAACGACTTCTCCCAGAAGGTCATCCAGTACAAGGCTGTTTTGCACCGCCTGAGCGTCTTCGTCTGCTGGGTAATAGGGCGAAACGTCGTCGATGTCGGAATTCACGAACTCCATCCGCGCCGTGTATTGACCGGATTTCCCGTAACCCTTCTCCAGCCATCGTCCCGTTGACCCGTCGGCGCGCTTGAGGATCTTTTTCGGCAGTTTGGTGGAGACGATCTCTTCCCGGGCACGGCTCAGGGCTACGTACTTCTGCTTCAAGGTAGCTGCGTTCTGTTCTGCGGCGGGAGATCCGAACTCCGGTTGCAGGTAAAGGACATTGGTGAACTCGAGCCCTTTGGCCCGATGTACTGTCGAAACGATCAACGGGGCGACATCGGCCACCGTGAGGGTCAACGGGATCGATCTGCTGCGCAGCCGTTGGCTGAGCTGGGGGACATTTAGTGAGTCGTACGCTGAGAAGTTGCCCTCGGCTGTCTTCAACGCGAGCCAGCGGTCGGCAGCTGCGTCTCCGAAGAGCTGTTGCAGGCGTGACTTTATCTCATCGGCGTCGTACGTCCTGTCTTCCAAATCCTTGAAGACCTGATGAACCCAAGGCGCCACACTCATGTCCTGTGCCTTCCGCCGGATCAGGTGCGGATACCCGTTCTCCCACAGGAGTTCACTCGCGATGAGGACTTCGTAATTTGTCGAACACAAAAGGGCGGTCGTGTCGCCGTCATTCGGACTGAGCGCACCGGACTCATTCAGCACGGAGGTGCTGGAAACTTCCCTGCGGAAGTCGTCGAGCAGGCTATGCGCGGCTTCGCACGCTGGGTTGTCGAGCGCTCCGAGGCTGCGGATCTCGTCGCCAACGGAGATCAGCTCCCTCGTGCGATCGGTCACCGCCCTGTAGTGCTTTGCCAGCGTCTGTCGCTCGGCGCCAAACTCCTTGACGAGGGTCTCGATGAGCTCCACCGAGGTGAGTTTGGATTCGGATTCTTCCAATTGAAAGTCGTAAATGCCTTGCAATGGGTCGCCGAGCACTGTGAAACCGAAGTCGTCACCCAGGACGGAGAACAACGCCAAGACTAGCTCCGCGCGGTCTCCCACGAGGTCCTGAGCTTCGTCGACCAGGATGTGCTTCAGATATGTGAGCCGATCGGGCGTCTCGTCTCCGGCGATATATTTCGTGGCTTTTCGGATCCGGGCGTCAAAGCTGTCGCCCAGAGTCTCTTCGTCCATGTCGATCAGAATCTGCGCCGCAAAGGAGTCGAAAGTACGGATTTGAAGTCCATCGAGATCATGGATGCGTGCCCGTTTCCTGACAGCTTCGACAGCCGCCCGGGAAAAGCTGAGCACGAGGATTTCGTCGGCGGGATTCAAGCCATCTTCTACCAAGGTCTTTACCCGGGCCAGAAGGACCTCTGTTTTTCCTTGCCCGGCCGCGGCCGTCACGAACATTCGCGCATCCGGCTCGGCTTCCGCAACGTCTCGCTGGCTTTCGTCCAGTTCAATCTCGGCGAGCACTACGAACCGTCTTTCCACAGGTAGTCGAGCTGGGTAAACGCAAGCTTGTCGCCGTACTGGTCTAAGTTGTCCTTGACGTTGACTATGAGGACCTCTTGGCTTCCGCCGTTGAGCGGTCCCCGGAGCCCGCGGCCGATCATCTGGATGTATTTGTTCGGCGAGAACGTAGGCCGGCAAACGTATACGGCGTCGACCTTGGGTGCGTCGAAACCTTGGGTAAGCACGTCGAAGTTGGTGAGCACGCGGATCTTTCCGTTGCGAAAATCCTCGATTATGGAGCGTCGGTGGCCCAAGTCCGTTTTTCCCGAGATGGCCGCTGCAGGAACGCCCTCAACGGACAGGACAGCTGCGAGAGCTTCGGCGTGTTCCACTGAAGCAGCGAAGACCAGGGTGGGCCCCTTCGTCTCAGAAGCCTTGATATGGTCGAGGATCGCTTCGTTGCGCTGCTTGCTGTCCGCTACGTGCTGCAGGTCGATCCGGGCTTCGAGCATTGCACTTTGCGAATCCTCGTCCGTGGCCGAGCGCATGTCTTTCAGCTTGAGCTCGATACCCTTCAGCTCGCGATGCTTGACCTTGGCCAGAACGCCCATACCCTGGAGATACTCGTGGGCGTTTTCTGCGCTGAACTCATCCGGCTCGATAAGGTTTCGTCCGAATCGGGCAACGAGCCGCTCAGTCTCCTTCTCGTTCGTGCCCCGATACGGTGTGGCTGAAAGACCGAGCAGCGACCGGGACTTTTCGGTGAATGAGCGGCCGAACCAGGAGAGAACCGGAGTGTAAGACGTTGCGGTCGCCCCATGGGCTTCATCAATGATGACCAGGTCAGGGTTAGACATCCATTCGTACATTGAGCGACGGGTCTGTTGGATGCTGGCGAGCGTTTGAATGGTTGCCACGACAAGGTGAAGTTTGGTCTCCTCTCGGACAGCGCTGTTGCCACCCCAGAGCCTACTCACGGCCATCCGCTCGCCGGGAGCTCCCGCCGCCTGCCACACGTAGGTCCAGGTTTCGATGGCCTGCTCGCAGAGTTCTTCGGATTGAGCTACCCAGATGACGAGGCGGTGTTCCTCCTTTGGCGTGGCTTTGATATCCCGGATTACGGATTCAACTGCCACGCGAGTCTTGCCAGCACCCGTGGGCAATTGAACCAGACCGCGGCTGTGCTTTGTGCCCCCGGTGAGGAGGTCAACGATCTTCTTACTGGTTGTTTCCTGGTACTGGTGAAGAGGGTTCAAACCCACCGGTCCAACGAACTCCTCGCGCTCCGGCTTCTTCTTGATGGATTCACCGGCCATTGCGGGGGAAAACCCGAGCTCTTTGACGAACTCTTGGGCCGTGCGCCCACCGCGGAAGTGATCAGGAGTTTCAATGCCAGCTTCAGACAGGGCAGGCTTGAGCACTTTGAGGAGGCTGCTGCCGTGCAAATTGCTGACGATTTCGAACAAGCGTTCGTCGGTGAGCTCGAGTTCACGGGCATCCAGCATCTTCATGATCGCGTCTGGAATTAGCTTTCGAAGGGTCTCACGACCAACAAGTTCGGCGATCTTTCCGGCATCAGTCTTTTGTTTGTTGACTCGTCCAATTCGAGCTTGGGCTTCGTCGTCCTTTTTGAGCTGCCGCATTGTCTGCATGACCTGCGCTGTCGCGCGTTTACTGCCGAAGGCACCGAGAATTGTTGTGAGCAACGCCTGGTCACCCTGCGGGGCCCGGTAGTAGAGGACACCATCCTGGAGGTAGGACGCTTTGGGCGTAGCTTCCGCGCGCGAGTCGAAGCTGTTCGTTCGGACTTCGTCTACGGAAGTGCAAGGAACGCATAGGGTCTGGACGGCAACTTCACTTGCTGCGCGTTTAAGGAACGGAAACTTCGACTTAACGCTTTCGGGTGTCTCCCCTTCTACAGGCGTAGCGCGGGCTGAGGTATGGAACTCGACTGTGACCGGTTTGAGCCCCCAGTTCTGGGCTAGCGCTTCGTCCAAATCTGGATGACCGGTGTATATGACGGGCGCGTCCGCTGTTTCAGCCAGATAGTCGCGGGAGTCGAGATCCGCAGCCAAAATTACATCAGACGTCAGGTAGCGTGTGTTTCGCCCTCCGCTGAGAGGGGTTAGAAGTTCCTTCGGTGGACGCACATCGAGGACGGCTAGCGCGCCATAGAGTTCGTGCAACTGGAGAATGGGCAGCCGCTGTTCTGCCAACGAAAGGACGAAACTCCATTGGACCTTGCGTGTATCGGTGGGCAGTCCCAACGCCTTGGCTTCCTCCTCACCGGGAAATGGCAAGTAGTCTGTGGGAATCCCATCGATTTCGCCCACGCAGTGCTTGGTGTCCACTAAGCCGAGAGGGGTTTCAAAAGCGCCGTGGTTTTTAACCCACCAAAGGTCCGGCCCGTCGATTGTTTCAGCGGCTCTAAAGCCGCTGCTGAACTCAACTTTTGTCGGGTACTGCGCCCGGCCCAAAATTGTTCTCGTAACCTTTGCTCGGGTGGCTGCAGACGCATCCGCCAACAGGTGGAGACCATCTGTAGTCAAAGCCTGGCTAAAGCGGATCCCCGCTTCGGAAAGACCGACGGGTCCGTTCCGGGACTCATTTGAAAAACGGGTTGCCTCTTGCCCTTTCCACAAATCGTAGGTGCCCCCGGCGCGGACCATCTTCGAGTCCGGAAGTGACGTTCGTGCACCAAGATTTCTCAGAAGGGCGAGGTCGTGGGCGTGGAACTGATCGTCTACTAGAATGTGCTCATCCCCGATATTGGTCTGGGGAATCAGACCACCCGGCACCCAGACATCACCGAGCGTGCGCCACTTGTGATCGCGGCAACGAACGAGAATTTTTGTCGGTTCTGTCCTCTCATTAAGTATGGAGAGACTTTCCGGAACGGACAGCGACCGGGTTAATTTCCAAAGGGATCCAGCTAGTTCTGAGTCTAGATAGTCTCCCGCGACGTCGCTCGCGACACGATTGACGATACCTCTGCCGTCTTGCGCCTGGAGATCAAGGGCCCGAAGGTAAGCGTTCGCATTCCCATGATGCATAAGCTCGTAAGACACAACATTGGCTGCCTCGTCATCCACCTTCATGGGCAGAAATACTCTCGAGGTGATTGGCGGTTGGACGCTGCCATCTGACATGAGCACAATCCGGCTTCGTCGCATTGCGGGCCGGTAGTCGGTGTAAGACTTGTCGATCATCGCTGCGATCTGTAGGGCGTTTTCATAATCCTGGAGCCCTGCACCTGCGACAACTTCTTCCAGCCACTCCTCGATGGATGCGCGCTTGAGATTCGCTTCCTTCAAGATGCGTATTACCTGGGATTCCCGCCGCAAGGCTGACGAGTGTAGCCAGTGCCGGTCCGCTGGCACCCATGTGTCCCACAGAGAGATGAGTCGAGTGGCTTCTTCCAGTGCTGGTTGTACTTTGATTTCACTGGGGCGCCTGAGTACGCCTGATCTGTCCGGCAGACAGGGTGCGAATGGCAGAATTTCAAAAATGGGTTTGTTGATAACGGAGTCGGCCCACGAACTTGACTCCTTGTCACGCGACGGCAGAATGTCCAGAAAGAGAGCTGGATCTTCTGGTGTCCTGAGGTCGTTTAGGGCGCTTGCCACCATACGGGGAAGCGTCCGGATTAGAATTTCCCGGTTGTAGAGGGTCTCCAGCATGCTATGGCGGTCTTCGTTCATTTTGAAGGCCGCGTTAACGATGCCGCGAAGCGAAGTCTCGTGCTGAGTCGGGAAGTAGTTCCAGAATCGACCCATCTTGCGCCGCTGGTTGCCTGTCAACGGGACAGCCCAAGTCACGTCGACATTTTGTCGCGCAACGATGCTTCCGGCCTCGATCGCAGCTTGAGGGCTGACTTCGTGCTTGTGTTTGAATATCAGCCATTCGCTACTGTTGGCGCCGTCATAGAGGCTGACACGGCTGCCGTCGCGTGTTGCTGTCCACGTCCAGGAAGAGCTTTGGGCCCTGTCCTCAAATTCAAGGGAACCAATTTTGTCCGAGAAGAGCAGGAACTCCTCGGGAAACTTCTTCATTTCCTCCGAGAGCCAGGTGACGCTGCCACTCAGGGGAAGCTTGACCACCGTGGTCGCCCATCCAAATAGCTCAGAGAGGACGGGGTCCTTGGCGGCCTCGATGTCGGGGTCCACAGGCGAGGCTAAGCGAAGAATGGGATAGGCAGTCAGACCCGGGTACAGGTTTTCGAGGAGCTTTCGGCTTTGATCCTGGCTCCATGAAACCGAGCCGCTGCGGCTAAATATCCGTGGTTCATCAGTCACCTGAATAACTGATTTAAAGCCAAGCCCGAAACGGCCGATCTCGTCATCACGCTTTTCAGAGGAGTGAGACAGCATCAGCGTCCTGAAACCTGCCTCGGTAAAGGGTGCCCCTTCGTTCGCGCAATAAAGGGCATTCGTTGTCAGGACAACTCGGATGCGTCCGCCGGGTTCCTTAATGGCGTCTGCAGCGTTTTGGACCAGTTCGTTTAGCTGTTTGCGACCGTAGCCGCCTTGGGAGATGGCGGCCTCAATATTGCTGTGTTCTCGGACGAGGTCCGGGCGGGCGCGATACGCATTCAGCGCGCTCTCAGTTTCAGCCGCGACGAACTTGCTCAGCGGCGACGTCCTACCCGCCCATGAATCCCGAACCATCATTGGTTCCGTCCCCCACATCGAAATCAGTGCTTTCGGCGTCCACCGAAGTCTTCAAGACAATATTTACCATCCAGATGTGACATTTATGCTAAGCCAGGCTTATTAGGCTCGATCTACTAGAAATGTTGCAGCAGTTGAGCCGCAATGGCGCGTCCAAGGGCTGTCGGAACTGCGTTGCCGATCTGCTTGGCGATCGCGGTCTTGGACCCGACCCACAGTCGATCGTCCGGGAAGCCCTGGAGCTTTGCGGCTTCAAGGTGGGTGATGGCACGGTGTTCGACGGGGTGAAGAT
This sequence comes from Arthrobacter sp. CDRTa11, assembly GCF_026427775.1. Lineage (NCBI taxonomy): Bacteria > Bacillati > Actinomycetota > Actinomycetes > Micrococcales > Micrococcaceae > Arthrobacter > Arthrobacter sp. CDRTa11. Next base: position 1,315,053 of record NZ_CP044532.1, read on the forward strand.
ATCGGCCTTTTTCTGGCTTGAAAAATTCGGTTCTGACGGTGACTGAAGGCTTATCCCAATGCATTCGGCCCATGACATCCCCGGAGCCAGATTCGTGCTTCAGCCAGCAGGCTGCTTTGAGGTTTTTGGGCAGATCGAACCGGTTGCCGCCTGCGGGAATGTTAACAAACCTGTTCAACGACAGTTCTGCGTAGTCACGGCCAAGATGAAGCTCGGACGTTTGAAATGATCCCGTGAAGGTCCTACCGGCGTACTGTGTTGTGCGCTCCGGAAGCTTCGTCTCGGATACCCGCGACATCACGCCTTTGAGTGCTTGCCGGACTGTACGATGACGACCTACATGTGAGGGCATCGGAAAGCCGGGGAAGGGCAAGTCCCGGTGGTGACCAATCAGAATTGCTCTCTTACGTGCTTGCGGTGCGCCATAGTCCGCTGCGTTGAGGACGTGCCATTGGAAGTCGTAGTCCCGGATGAGCCCTTCCGGACCGGTAGCATCCCGGAAGTCCTGAAGCTGCTGGGACTTGCTGAAGGCTGGAACGTTTTCGACGATGAAATATTTCGGCTTCGCCCGGCGAAGCGCCTCAGCGTACGGGCGCCAGAGTTGGTTCCTAACATCGTCCGGGTCTTGCTTGCCAAGCTGCGAGAACCCCTGGCACGGCGGTCCACCAATGACAACATCTACCTCGGGAACAGCTTCGTTCCCTAGCCAGTCCTGAATCGGTCCTGGGTAAACTTTGTCGCCAAAGGTTGCCGCGAACGATGCCGCCGCCGCCGGTTCGAACTCCACGGCGCGTTCGGTAACGAATCGAGGAGAGGCGGCATAGAACCCCTGAGTGAGTCCGCCGGCTCCCGAGAAGAGGTCCAACACGGTGATGGAGTTGGGGGTCTTCTTTCGTGCGTAGGGTGCGGACTTGCTAACAGGATCTCTACTCATTGTGGACTAAGGATATCCGGCATGGCAGACGAAATAAGCGCACTGCGACGAAGGGCGAAACGGGTCTAGGCTGTTTGGCCCGTAGCAGTTGGTAAGAGGGCAACAGGGAGCTCAACTGAGCAGGATCCTCTCTGCCGTGCTGATGACTGTTTCATCGTCGTCCAACCCGTCGGGCCGGTCGTCCGAGATCGCGTCATCTGTCGCGAGAAAGTACGTTGTGACGCCCCTCGCTATTCTCCTTTGAGCTGCGTCAAAGTTGTCCCAGTCCGCTAGCAGCACTTCAACACGACGGGCCAGCCCTGTCCCGGTTTCCCCGTGGACAGGGTGGCCCAGTAAATGGGCGGGCAATAGTTCGGAGAGCTGCATTAGCTCTTCGCTAGTTGTCTCAATGCAGTACGGCTCGACGTGTTCCCAGAGTGGACCTAGCTCGGCTTGGAAGTGTGCCACCGTGCCCGTAGGGACTTCTCGGAGTGACCGGTCGGCAGAGGGGGGCTTGGGCCAGACTTGATCTGATAACTGACCGAGCCAGCGCTGCCGCTCCTCGATCTCGTCAACTCCCCAACTGGGAATGTTCGTGAGTGCAGTGGTCAAAGTCACTTGAGATTCAGCGTAATGCGTCTTCTTGTCGGCAAAACTCTTATTGCTCGCAGGAATGTTCAGCCCGGAAAATAGGAGAGTCAGATTTCCCCAGCGGTTCACGTAGTCGGAATGCAGATCAACGTTTTCGCCCAAGTCGTCCCGCCAGTCTGCGGATAGCGTCTGTGGCATTATGTGCTCGATGTGGACCGAGCTGGAGTCCTTTAACTGTTGTTCCTTGTTGTAGGAGAGCGTCTCCTCTATGCGCTGCAGGGTATATCGCAAGAGATATTGTCTGCCCATTTTGAGGGTCTGGAACGAAGCAAGGAACTGTTCGCTATCGGGGATGCCCCCGATGAGAAGAGACCGAGCGTCCTCCACCCGGCCACCCTCACTTTCAACGAGCAGCTGAGCGGCGTCTCTATACCGCCTTTCTATGTCGTTTGTGCCGAGCCCCACCACGCTGCTGTATCGGAAAGTTACGACCTCGGCGAGCCGAGCGAACTCGACGAAGTCCGTTTCGGACAGGTAGCGCCGCGCAGGCAATAGTGCGATATAGCAAGACCTAGCGCGAAGAGTTTGAAGATCGGTGAGTACCCTTCGAGCTGGTTCATAGGTAACTTTGCTTGGCGTCTCAAATTCGCCGTAATAGGTGGCGGAAACTAAAAGATCATCCAAGACCCAGGTCGCGCCCCTGCTCGCAACCAGTGTCTTGAAATGTCCGAAGACTTCCTCTTTTCGGACAGAGGGCACCGTAGCCAAAAGATAGTGTCTCAAGAAGCGACTCACATCGACCTGGGTGCCAAGGCTCTCGAGCATTTTGTCCCAGTCCGTGGAGGCAGCGTCCACGTCTTCGTCCGATGAGTTCTTGGCGATCTGGCCCAGAACGTGGCTCTTTAGAAGGTCTGCTGCCGACAACTGCAAGCCTCTGTCATTGAGAGTTTCGAATAGCAGGAAGGCGTCAGCGAGGTCGCGAACTTCGATTACTACGATCTCAACCTTCTCCATCAGGTTCTTTTCAAACGACCGCAGCCAAGCTGAACCTTCATTATGTGGCAGAGACTGGAGATGTCCGGCGAGATGACCTCGCAGTCTCCTCAAGTTGGCCAGAAGTGGTCTGTTCCGCGAGCGCACTTCCTTTTGTAAAGAAGATTCCTCGTCCAGGAGCTTTCGCTGAGGATCGTGGGGACCCCTCAACACGAAGTCGCGAAAGACTGGCCAGTTGGCGGAGCCGGTTTTGAACTTGAAGTATGCGTCACCCTCGGCCAGGTCATCTGCAGTCAGCCGCTTTTCGATCCGCTGCACATCTTTAGTCATGCCACGGGCGAAGCATTCATCGCGTAGGGCAGCAAGCAATAGCATCAGAGTCGTTAAGCGCTGCTGTCCGTCGATGACAAGAGGGCGATCTTCATCCTCTGTGGTCATAACTATCGATCCAAGGAAATGACCGGACCGAGCGTTCTCCAGCAGGTCCCCCCACAAGTCGTCAACTTGCTCGAAAGTCCACGAGTAGGGGCGCTGGTAAGGCGGTATGCGGAACTGCTGCTCTTCTATTGATAGCAATGCCTTCAGTGACTTCTTATCAGCCTTCAAGTCCACGGATAGCTCTCCATCGTTTTGCCTCGAGATCAACTGATCTGCAGTTGGTGCACTACAAAAACAACTTCATAGTAGATGTCTATGCGTATCCCAACGGTAAGGCGCAGCCCTGAATTGATGAATTGTGCTGCGAAAACCGCTGCCTTTATTTGAAGATCGTTGGAAGATCGCCCGTTAGTGAGAGACCGCCAGAGCTCAGCTGTCTAGGTTGGCCGGAGTTACCGGAGCTACCGGGAATGCGGAGGCCGTCGATCACTTCCAGCGTCGACATGTCGTCAGCTTTCAGGAGTTGTTGCAGTGACGCCTTGCCGATCGAGAGAACGCCGGATCTGTTGGGGTCAGGCCCATCCCGAGGGTCCCACTTGCACTCGAGCGTGATTCCCCGGTGTACGATCTTGAACGCGAGCTGCTGCTGCTTCGGCAAGAGTTCCTTCAGAGCTACGCCACACCGGATACGACCACCTGGAATGCCAGCTGCGGTTATACGTTGCTTCGGATGACTCATCCAATTACTTCCAACGAATTGGAATGACGCCCAGTGTCATCCGAAGTCTGCCCAATGCAGCGTATCCATTCGCCAAAGTTGAACACTGGGAGTGGAATGATTCAAGGCTATTTCTTCCGCGCCTTTTTTATAAGCTCCGAGGCCTGACGGTACGCCCGCCTGGCCTCGGGGCTTGTCGCGGCTCGATAAACCTTTTTGCCGTCGTCGAGTAGTTTTCTGCTCCTGGCTTGCATCTCTGGGTCCGTGGCGATCGAGTACAGCTTTGCTCCGCCAGCTTTTGCCTTAGTTCCGCCTTTCTTCAACACAGCTGCAGCCTTGTCCACTTTTCCAGACATAGTGTTCTCCGTAAGGTCGGTAGTTCGTCAAGCGGGACTAGCACTGGGCAAAACTCTGGCGGTCGTGTGTGACGACTTCCTTAGGCTGCGACTACAGGGAAAACGACGAGCGATCCGTCGCTGCTTCGTTCGATCTCAATCGCAACGTCAGCCTCGTGGATTCCCACGTGGCGGTCGTCGCCAAAGGCGCGAAGACGATATGCAGCCTGGAGTAGTTGGTCGACCTCGCCCGGCGTGAACGCGGGGATCCGAAAACCGCCGTCGCGCTTCAACTCGAGATTTGAAATACGAAATAGAACTGAGCTAATGCCTGATTCCAACTCATCTATGCCGCGTTCGTCGTCGCGCAATGACCCTATGAAGCTCTTAAATGGATTGTTCGTGTCGAGTTGAGCGTGTTCAACTGCTTGGAGCACGAGCACTCGGCGTTTGAGTGCAATGGCGAGCCGGGCAATCTCGAGGTGTGCGCGGAATGCGCCGCCTTCCTCGTTGATACCGGGGAATGATTTCGTCAATGCCCCGACTTCGACCGGACCGTCGGGCAGTGAATCCAGTGCAGCTTGCCACTTTTTGAGCCGCCGACGGGTTGCTGCGATCGCGGTGCTGATCGCGTGCGATGACGAATCCAGTCCTAGCGACAGGCCTATTCTGCCCTGGTCGAGGAGGATCGACGTCGCCTTGTCGATCGCTTCAGGACAGGCATCTAGCTCGTTGCGTTCGCTCTCGAGGTTGTCGTCGTGTAACTGCTCCAGAAGATCGGTGATTCGTTCGATCGCTTGCTGCCGTTGGTGATCGGCGTAGGCGCTGGCGCTGACGGCGACGGCCATCAGCACAAGAGGCGCAGCCACTGTTAGTGCCCCGGCACTAGCGACTGCCAAACCAGCGGTGGCGGCCGAACCGGTTGCAGCGCCTGCGGCAGCGGCCTTGCCAGCAACGGGCACAAAAGTGGCGTTAGCCACGACGCCGGTGGAGTCGCGCAGCGCGCTGTAAACGCCTCCTGCGACTGTCTTCGAAGCCATGGGATTCACGAGTCCTTTGCCGACCTGCGCGGCAACCTTTGCGGGAACTACCATTCGGTAGAGGACCTCACCGCTGGCGGCGACATTCAGCTTCGAAGGCGCCGACTTCGCGGTCTCCGTCACAAGGTGCGATAACTGCTTTGCGAGCGGACTGGCTGCATGAAGGAGTATCCCGCCGTCCCGCTGGCTCTTCGTCGGCATTGCATGCGCTTCCAACGTGACAACTGGGGAATCCGCAAGTGCAGCTAGGACTGTTCTTAGTTCGGCGAGACGGGCCGGTGTCATGCCATCATCGTCCAGCACGTTCGACACGCTCACGGCCTCCGTAGCAAGTGTCCATACCGGCACGAGATCCTGGTTATCAGTAGTCACGTATTGTCCCCTCCCGAACTGACGTCCACCATAGGTGGCGGTAGCAACGCATACGGCGCTCAGAGAGCAGGCCCAAACTCGTGCCGACACGCCAACGCCGTTCGTTATCGTCCCACACTGGCGTGCAGATGAACGACTAGCTGCCTACGGAAAAGCGCGGGGTGTAACTGCCCGCCCCGCCGTTGCGATGGCACCCCAGAGTCACACGCCTGCCAAGCCGTTCACAAACGCTACACTAAGGCTGCATTAGCCCACCCGGCACCCGCCGGACGGGCAACTAATCGGAACGGCTCCAAGGCGTTTCACCGGGGGGATGAGGGGCCGATGATCGGCAAGCTGTTGAAGGGTGTCGCGCTGGTTGTGGCTGGTGCGCTCGTGGCGGTGGCGCTGACCGGGCTCGGTGTCGTGAACATGTTCGGTTCCAACCCGTTCCAAGTGAGTCGGACCGACCGTAGCCAGCCCGTGCTTCTGAAATCTGTACAGGAATTGAGCCAGTACAACGCTGCACTAGGCAACTTTGAGCTCGTCCTCGATATCGAGGACGACGTCGCGTGGATGCCCGACATCATCGCCGGTCAGCGGACATTGTTTGTCGCCGCGGGCACCGTTAATACTTACATCGACCTTTCCGGCCTCGCCGATAAGGATCTGGCGCTATCCGCAGACGGCAAGTCGGTGATGGTGCGGCTGCCCGAGCCGAAACTCGACAAGCCCAACCTCAACTTTGACCGGTCGTACATCTACGATCAGGACCGCGGCATTTTCGACCGGATCGTCGATGCTTTTGAGACGCCCGCGCAGACAGAGATCTACAAGCTCGCCGAAACCAAGATGGCCACTGCCGCGGAGGAATCAGACCTCCGGAAGCAGGCCACCGAGAACACCAAGTCGATGCTTACCGGCATGTTCGGCTCGCTCGGAATCCAGATCACCTTCGACGACGCTTAGTCCTGCCAGGCCGGGATGGACCAGCGTTTTGTTCCAACCCTCATATCGACGGTGGTGAGTTACGAGTCCGTCTCGCCGGGTGGCCTGCGCTAAAGTCACCCGCTGCTTCGGCGTCCCGATGGCCAGATGGGGCAATCAGACCAAGATGCACAGGGACCCAGCCATGTCGTCTCAGCTTTGACACAGCATTGGATCAAGACCGGCTTTGCTCGTGGTATCGCGTGAGAGGATTCACGCATCATGCGCATCACGGACAATTTGGGGGTCTCCAACAATGAATTACAAAAGGTCAATACCAGCCCTTGCGCTGACGGCTGCGTTCGGGCTCCTACGTGTCGAGCAGACGGGATGCACGGAATGACCGCCTGCGTTGACACCACCTTCGACTTCCACTGGGATACTCCGGACGGCAAGGACCCTGATAAATACAGCCAGAAACTGCTCGAGTACCACCAGCTGCTGTGGAACAAGGAGTTGCCCTGCGGTGAACGGTTCGATCTGAGACCCGAGCCCGGCGCTTATCTCGTGCACCGATCCGCCGTGGGTGTGTTCTTCCTCGCCAGCGAGGCCTTCACCACCAGGCTGCGCGGCAAGGCGGCGGGAGTCATACGAGGGATTTTGGCCGAGGACCTGCCTGAGTACATCGGCTACACGGTCGGAAGCACTCTTGTGTTCCCGGGCAACAGGATCGGCAGAAAGATGACAATCAATGGTGCGCGCGGATTCCACCCCAGAATCGCCGATCGCCCCGACCTGACCCTGGAGTGCATCCGTCGCCACTATCTTGGTGAGCTGCCGAACCCCCTTGCGGAGCCCCTAGCACGGTACGAGGCTTTCTTCGCCCTGTTCGAGACCTTCAGCGGGTACGTCGACTTCTTCCTGCTGCAGGATCTCCTAAAGGATGACGGCAAGACCGTCGACTTTTTCCACCCGCTCGGCAATTTCAGAGCAAAGGACGCCGTTCCGAGTGACGAGAAGGAGTACCTCAGCTACCTACGATGCAGCAACGATTTCATCAGCGCACGCAATCGCAGGATCGACGCATGGCAAAAGGAAGTAGCTGCGACACTGCACTGCCCGTGAGGAATGTCCGGGCTGCCGGGCTTCAACGAGACCAGGCGTTCCCCGTATCGCCGGAAGCGCCTGGTCGGAAGCTTACTCGCTTCCAAGGGCCTTAAATCCGAAATACCTTCCACTCCTCTTGGGCAGCGATCAGGCCGCCCGGGCGGTGCCTACAGCGTCTTGGGAATCGGGCGCCCCGGGAAGAGTGTCGCGTACTGTTTTCGGTACATCCTGCGACCCACGAGGCGGTAGCCAAGGCGGACCGGTGCGGGGATGTCCTTTAACATTTCCTTCTGGTCTTGTGGTGGATTCGTGGACAACACCATCCCGAGGTAGCCGACCAGGAACTTCCTGTCGAGCTGATCGATCCCGTGCTTCGCGCCCTCCTGCAATTCCTTCTCGGTCAGCACCCTGTCCACGACGGGCATCACCTCGGTGACTTCGCGGCGCAGGTGAACGTTGAGAACAGTCTTTAAGTCCTCGTAGCGCTCAGCGAGTTCCCGGCCGGCTTTTGCGTCTGCGGTCTCCATCCAGCGAAGCCGGACCGGCTCGATGCCCTGGAGCCGGTCCGTCACCTGCCGGTGCTGCTCAAGCATCTGCGCTACGTGCAACGCACACGCCGGCGCCCTTTCCGCGAGCTGCGGGTACATGCTCTGGTCCTCGCCCTCATGGTGCATATGGAGCACCTTGTCGAAGTTCCCCAGCACGTCGCCCACATAAGCGGCACGGGCGGTGTCGCCGGCTGCGGCGGAGCGCACCAGTCCCGGCGCCTCGTCGTACGCCCAGAGGAAAAAGCGGTGGATGCGCCGCATGCCTGCCGTTCCCTGACACAGGACGGGTCCCGGTGGCAGCGGCGCTGCGGTCTCGCCGGGCTGCATGGTGAAGAAATCAGTCATTGGATTGGCCCCTAACGGTCGACGTGCGAGACCAGGACCTCTCCCCGGCAGCATCGTATCGCTGGCCCGTCCGCCGCACAATGGCCGGTTCGCCAGCCACGGCTGACTGAACAACAGCGGCGGGAACGGTCAGCGGAAGTGCCGGCCGCCGCGCCGTCGTCAGCTGCTTATTGCCGCCCCTGCAGCCCCGTGCCGCCGTCTTGGATCGCGAGGAGGCTTCGTGCTGAGGGGGGATCTCGGCGTCGTGACGCAGTCCAGAATCCGCAAGTCCGCGGTGAGGGCGTTCTTGATCGTGCTGCCCAAAGTGCTCGCAGCAATTGCAACAGAAGCGTAACTACGTAGGCACTTTCGTCAGCGGGTCAGACTTTATAAAAAAACCATTGTATGAAAGACCTGTATAGCCTAAGCTTCTTTCAATCGCAGAGTTCCCCTTGTGTCCCCGAACACACTTGAAGGTTCGGTTGCCATGAGCAAGGCACAGGGAAACAACCTAGACGGCAACCGCTCATCCAAGGCTGCGAGCCCACGATTCACTGAGCACTACGAGCTTCGCATCAGCTCACGCATGCCAACGACGGCGTGCATCAGAAAGGCGAACAACATGGCAATAGCCAACGAGGCGTCAAAGACGACCGGCCTCCTGACCTCAGCGTCCCCCCGCTTGACCGTTCAGGGACTACTCAATCAGGCGCCACTGGGTAACAGGCGGCGCGTGATCATCCTTCTCGGGTTCCTTACCATGACCCTGGAAGGAGTTGAAATCGGCCTGTGGGGATTTATCTACCCCCAAATAGTCACCCAGTGGGGTACCTCGCTGGCAACGGTGACAACCATGGTCACGCTGGGGGTGGTGGGGCTCACCGTCGGTTCGATGGTTGCCGGCCCGCTGTCTGACCAGATTGGCCGAAGGCTCCCGATTATCGTGGGCACGGCCGGGTTCGGTCTCGCCACGTTAGGCGGCGCGCTTTCACAAAACGACCTGTCGTTGGGAATCTTCCGGGTGGTGGCATGCCTGTTCCTGGGAGCCGTCATGCCCCTGGTCATCACGCTCGTGGCCGAGTTCGCGCCCGAAAAGCGGAAGGCCGCCATCGTGGCGATCACGTTCACCGGGTTCCCACTGGGGACAGTCATCACCGGCTTCCTGGCATCAACCATCATTCCCACCCTGGGCTGGCAGTGGCTGCTCGGAACCGGAACAGTCCTCGCCTTGATTCTTCTGCCCGCACTGGTATGGGGCCTGCCGGAATCCACCGTCTTCATGATCCGACGGGGAGGACGGACAGAAAACGTGACGAAGGTACTGGGCGCCATCATTCCCGGGTTCGACATGAAGACGGTTGACCTGACAGGCGCAGCCCCCGTGGGCGGTGCCAAGCCGGTTGGCGGCGTCCGGGCGGTACTGTCCAGGAAACTTGTGGTGGTGTCGCTGCTGATCTGGCTCTGCTACTTCATTTGCGCCGCGGTGGTCTACATGTTCCTGAACTACCTGCCGCTCATCGTCAAGCAACTCAACATCGACGCCGCGGGCACAGGCAATGTGGTGTCCATGTTCGGCCTCGGCGGTGTGATCGGAGCCCTGGCCATCGGTTTTGCCATGGAGAAGCTGGGCAAATATGTATCCCTGGGTGCGGCCTTCACGCTGGCAGCAGGAGCGGCCTGGATCCTTGCATCAGTCAACCTGACCTTGCCCCTGCTGCTTGTTCTGGGCTTCACCATCGGCGTGGTGCTGGTGGGGGCCAACAGCGGCATGAATGCCCTGAGCACCTCGGTTTTCCCCACCGAGGCCCGCGCAACCGGGGTGTCATGGATGCACAGCTTCGGCAAAGCCGGTTCCATCGTCAGCGGTGTGCTGGGTGGCGTGATGCTGGGCGCCGGATGGGGCGTGGACCAGATCTTCTTCGCCCTGGCCATACCGCTCCTGGCGGGAGCCGCGGCCGTGGCTGCAGTGAAAGCTATGACCACCCGGCGTTCGGCCGCAGCTGCATAGCAGCTGAGGTTCCCCGACCCGACGTCGGCCGAATAGCACCATCGGTGACCGGCCCTCGGTCACAACACCGCAGCGGTACAGAAGCCCGAGCCACCTTGCTCCTGATCCGGAGCAGGGTGGCTCGGGCTGTTGGCGGAGGCAGCCGCCCTCATCAGATGCCGCTTCCTGCAGGGTGGAACCTGCACAAAGCTGTGACGTGTTCAAAGCCGGTTCGAAGTCCCGCGACGAGATCCGGCGAAATTGTCCAGCACCTCGACGAGCCTGGCCTGGGTGTTGTCTCCGCCGCCGTGTGCGTCAGCCTCCACCACCTCAAGCGTTGCGAGCGGCAGTCTGCCGGCAACCTCGTAGGCGCTTCTCAACGGTGACGCTATATCCAGCCGCCCCCTCAAAAAGTACGCCGGAATGTTGTTCAGCCGGTCCAGGCGGCCTGTGATCGCGTCATCATCGAGGAAAGCGTGGTTGCCGAAGTAGTGCGTGACCAGTCTGGCGAAGCCAAGACGCTGCCGCGGATCCTGGAAACGTGCGCTTGGCTGAAGCGGACCACTGAGGGTGGACAGGCGGTCCTCCCACTTGCACCAGGCAAGTGCGGCAGCGCCACTCACGTCCGGATCGCTTGATCGAAGCAGCTCATGGAGGGCCGCCGCGATGTTGCCGTCCCGCTGGGCAGCGGGGACGGCTGCCAGCAATTCGTCGTACTCCTGCGGATAGATCTGCCCCATCGTGTGCGTCAGCCAGGCCACGTCGCTGGCCCTGGTAGTGACCACCGCCCACAGCACGAGCTCCGAGACACGGTTGGGATGTTCCACCGCGTAGGCCAGGCCAAGGGTCGATCCCCATGAGGCGCCGAAGAGCAGCCATTGATCGATGCCAAGGTGCTCGCGCAGCTGCTCCATGTCTCTCAGCAGGTCCGCGGTGGTGTTGTTTTCAAGACCGGCAAGGTCGTCGCAGGCGTTGGGCAGGCTGCGGCCACAGCCTCTCTGGTCAAACAGGACAACGCGGTAGCGCTCGGGGTCGAAGTACTGGCGCCACCACGGCGCGGCCCCGGACCCCGGCCCGCCATGAAGGACGATGGCCGGCTTGCCGTCAGGGTTCCCGCAAACCTCCCAATAGATCCGGTGGCCGTCACCCGTATCGAGCATTCCGGAGTCATAGGGATCAGGGATTGGGTAAGGCACGTTCCGATCCTACTGTCAGCTGTCGCTGCTTTTCCCACAACGCCAGCCCCCGACGTCGGACGTTGACTTAGGCGCGTCCGCGCCGGATTTGCTGTGGTTACGGGTGTGCGGAAGCGTCAGCGACGTCTCTTGGCCGGCGCACCATGGACGAGCGTCCGTATTCCGATACCCAGGACAAAAGCCGTGGCAAGGCCTACGAGGGCCCAGGAGATCAGATCCGAGCCGGAGACGCCGAGGGTTCCGAGCCATCTGATGCCGTAGTTCGCCGACGTTGACACCGGGAAGGTGAAGATCCAGAACGTCAGCGAAAACGGCAGGCAGGTGTACTGGGGGATCAGGACAACCTGCATCAGGATCATCATGAAGAGGATTCCCGTGAGGCCCAGCTGGATGATGCCGGAACCGTCCGGGCGGATGACGATCCAGGCTACGCAGGCGGTGGCGGGGGCGGCCAGGTATCCGGCCAGGACGGGCTTGAGGTCGTCCGGCATTTCAATCCCGGCCATGAAACGGACGGTGACTACAGTCCCGATCATCAGCCAGAAAAATCCACCGGTTCCCCAGGCAGCGACAGCCACCTGGGGCCAACCCATGGTGGAGAAGCCGATGCTGGCGATGAACGGACCTGCAGCAACCGGCAGCAGGTAACCGGGGTGGACCCACTCCAGGGTCACTCCGCCGGTTACCCAGAGGGCCAGAAGCCTGGCTCCGAGGAGCGTGAGGGCGATGATGAAGAACAGGCACAGCGCGGACCAGAACACCTTGTTGTATTCGATGTAGTGGCTGCTCAGGAGGATGCCCACCAGGGGAATGAACGATGCCGACGGGCCGGTTCCGGGGTGTCTCAGTTCTTTGTCGAAGTGCCCCTTGGTCCTGGACCGGAAACTTTTGGCGAGGTACCAGACAAGCAGGACGGACCAGATGGCGGCACTGATCCCGTAGAAGACTTCAGCCGGCCACGCCGGGGCGTGAAGAGTCACACGGGCCGCCTGCCAGGCGCCCCCCAACCCGGTGATGCCCAGCGGAATGGCAAACAGGTTGAAGGGGTGCATCGAAGGCTTGGGCGAACGTTCGGCCAGGACATCGGGCCGGACAACTGCTTCCGAGGCCGGCGCGGCCGGCTCCATCGTGGCCGCCTGGCGGCTGGTCAACTGAGCAGTTTCAGCGCCGCACCCCACAACGCGCCGGGGTTGATCCGGCCAGGGTGCAGGGCAAGCATTGCCGAGAAGAACTCCTCCGGCGTCGGCTTTTCGGCCAGGAGCTTCGACGCGTCCTGCAGGTAGCTGCGGGTCTCCTGGATCTGTCCGGGGAGATCGGGCAATGCGGGGTTCTTGTGCCCGGCCACCACGAACTTTGGCTCCAGGCTCTCAGCGATGTCCAGCGCCCGCAGCCAAGATTCGAGGCCGCCGTTCTCCGATTCAGTCAGGTAGGGGTGGACCCCGTTGTAGACCGCGTCCCCAGCTACCAGGAGCCCGATGGATGGAACGAACAGCATGGTGGTGTTGTCAGTATCGGTGTGGCCCACTTCAACAATCCGCAGTTCATGACCCTCGAGTTCGAACGACCCGCTCTCCACTGGCTGGGTCACCGTGGTGGTGGGCGGAATCTGGTCCGGGAAAATCGAGTCCCAGAACGAGGAGCGGAACCCGGGGGAGCCGTGCATTTCCATCTCCTGGAGCGTGCCCGGGGTTGCCAGCACTTTCACACCCGGAAACCGCTCCACCAGCGGGCCCGCGCCGAACCAGTGGTCACCGTGGCCGTGGGTGATGTAGATGTGGCTGAGATTTTTCCCCGATGCCTCGATCCAGTCGCCCACCTTCTGTGTCTGTTCCACCGTCATGGGCGGGTCAACCAGCACCGCGTTCTCCCGTCCGGAGATCAGCGTTGCGGACAGCGGGGACCAGATGCGCGGGTCCCCGTTCGGGAGGGTCCCCCGTCCTGTTTGAGGCAGGGTGCCGGAGACGAAGACGTCGTAAGCCAGTTCGGTTGTGGGTGCCATAGTATGTGTCGCTTTCCCTGAAGTTTCGTGGTGGCTTAGAGGTGCTGCAAAAACCAGCCGAGGGCGGCGGAACTTGAGTCTTCAAAGTTCTCGACGTACGGCTCGAAATGGCCGCCCGGAAGCATCACCAGGGATTTAGGCTCCTGGGCCTGTTCGTAGGCTTCCAGGGCCAGGTCCGTGCCGGTCAGTTCATCATCCTCGGCCACGATGAAGAGCAATGGCTTCGGCGACACCCGTGAAGCCCAGACTCCCGGCTCGTAGAGGCGCGCTGCCCGCGTGGACTGCAACGTGACGGTGTTGTCCCAGCCAAATTCTTCCGGGCCGGGCTGTGTATAGAAGGCGACGGCGGACGGCAGCCGGTACGCGGCACGCTGGCTTGGGTCGCTGCTCACCACAGCGATCATCCGGGGTGCCTTGCCCGCGGCCTGGTCCCGTTCGTCGTCGACGAAGGACTGTTCCAGCGCCGTCCTGGCATCGCCCACCGCGCGCCGGGAACCGGCCACATGGCCGTTGATGGCGGGCACCTGGGAGACCACTGCCTTCAGCCGGGGTTCGGTTGCTCCCAGAACCAGGGCGTGCCCGCCGGAGTAGCTGGACCCCCACAGGCCGATGCGGGAGGCGTCTACCTCGGGCCTGCCCTCAAGGTAGGTAACCGCCCGGCGCCAGTCCTTGATCTGCTGCCAGGGATTGATGTCGTGGCGGAGTTCGCCCTCGCTGGCGCCGAAATTCCGGTGGTCGTGGACCAGGACCACAAATCCGTTGTCGGCAAAGCGGGAGGCATATGCATCCAGTCGGTGGGCGCGTGTGCCCGCATAGCCGTGGGCCATGGTGATGGCCGGATGCGGCCCTGGCCCATCCGGAATGTAGAGCCAAGCACGAAGCTTGATGTCTCCCTCGGCGGTGAATTCAACATCCAGTCGTTCTGCCATGAGTCTCTCTTTTCTCTCCAGCACTCGCGGCCGGGTAGGTGTGGAACCGCGGGAGCCACGCCGCGCGCCGCGGGAAAAATTGGAACGGATCAGTTGCGTGGTGCTTGAAGGGCCTGCGTCCCGGTTTCCAGCCAGAAAACCCAGCCTTTGCGGGTACAAGGTGTGAAATAAGCGTACAGCGTTAGACTATGTCTTGCAACGCTTTTAGGCGTATGCTCCTCTCACGGCCGCGGGCCGGCCACCCATTCCAGATCTTCTTCACGCATGCGCAACGAAAGGCAGAACGATGGCAGGCAGCTTCATTTATGACGGGATCCGTACCCCCTTCGGAAAATTCGGGAAGTCATTGGCGGGCATCCGCCCCGACGATTTGTCTTCACATGTGATCCGCGAGGTGGTGGGCAGGCAGCCGGGGCTCGAAACGTACAGGATTGATGAGGTGATTCTGGGCAACGCCAACGGTGCGGGGGAAGATAACCGCAATGTGGCGCGCATGGCTGCGCTGCTGGCCGGGCTTCCGACGTCGGTGCCTGGCGTCACGGTCAATCGGCTGTGCGGTTCCGGCCTGGAGGCTGCCATCCAGGCGAGCCGGGCGGTGGAAATTGGAGATGCCAGCCTGGTTGTAGCCGGCGGCGTCGAATCCATGAGCAGGGCGCCCTGGATCCTCGCAAAACCAGAGCGGGCCTTTCCTGCCGGCCCCGAAACCCTGCACAGTTCGACGGTGGGCTGGCGCATGGTCAACCCCAGGATGAACGAGGCATGGACCATCTCCAATGGCGAAACGGCGGAAAACCTCGCCGACAAGTTCAGCATCTCAAGGACGGAACAAGACCAGTTTGCCGTGCGTAGCCACCGGTTAGCCGCCAAGGCCTGGTCCGAGGGAATCTACGACGACGAGGTGGTGCCTCACCCCGATTCGCAGCTCCTCACCGACGAGGGTGTCCGCCCCGCCACCTCTGAGGAAGCCCTTGCCGGCCTGGTTCCGGCATTCCGTGCCGGCGGTTCCGTCACTGCAGGCAATTCGTCTCCGCTCAATGACGGTGCAGCAGCCATGCTCATCGGCCGGGAGGGCGCCCTGGACACGGAACCCCTGGCGCGCATCGTTTCACGTGGAGTGGCCGGCAACGATCCGGACATCTTCGGCATTGCGCCAGTGGAGGCTGCCAACCAGGCCCTGGCCCGGGCGGGGAAGACCTGGGCAGACGTGGATGTTGTGGAGCTCAATGAGGCCTTCGCGGCCCAAAGCCTGGCATGCCTGCGGCTGTGGCCTGACCTGGATCCGGAGAAGGTGAATATCCATGGCGGCGCGCTGGCCTTGGGACACCCGCTGGGCGCGTCCGGCTCCCGCGTTCTGATCCACCTGGCGCGGGAGCTGAAACGCCGCGGGGGAGGGGTTGGAGTTGCCGCTATTTGCATCGGGGTGGGGCAGGGCCTCGCTGTTGTTCTGGAGCGCTAAGGGAATTCTGACAAGACCTCTTGAATGACATAGGTAAAATAGGTACGCTTACTTCAGCTGATTAATCAAAGCTCTAACACTTCCACCACCGCGGGCCGCGCCGATGCAGCCTCAGGTCGCGTTTCCTCTTCGGAACGCCCCCACATACTGACAGGGAAAGATACAGGCCCTCAATGATCATCAACAGTGCAGATCTCGACGCCGTCGACTCCTACAAGCTCCTCATCGGGAGCATCATTCCCCGGGCCATTGCTTGGGTGAGCACCATCTCCGAAGACGGAGTGGCCAACCTCGCCCCCATTTCCTTCTTCACGGCGGTGGGACGAAAGCCGCCCATGGTCTCCATCTCGCTGCAGCCACGCTCAGACGGCAGGACCCTCAAGGACACGTTCGTCAACATCCGCGACACGGGAAACTTTGTGGTCAACGTGGCCACGCTTCCACAGGCCCACGCCCTGCACTCCTCCGCCTTCGAATTCCCCTCGGGAATCGACGAGTTTGAAGCGGTGGGGCTTGAAAAGGAGGCGTCACAGGCCGTGTCAGCACCCAGGATTAAAGACGCGCCCATCGCGATGGAATGCATCGTCAACCGCATCATTCCCGTGGGCGATATGAACGATCACGTCGTCTGGGGCGAAGTTGTCCGGTTCCACGTCAAGGACGAGCTGTACCTGGACCGGGGCCGGATTGATACCGCAGCGGTCACCGCCGTGGGCCGGCTGGCGGCTGAATACACCCTGGTTGAAAACGTGTTCACCACACCCCTTGAGGAGGACCTCCTCAAGTCCAAGCACAAGCAGCGCATGGCACGGCTGGACGGTCAGCCGGATGACTGGTCACCCATCAATACGGCAGCCTGGTCGGCGTCCGGTTCCACCCTCACCAAGGAGCAGTAAATGAGCACTGTAATGGAGCAGTTGCAGGAGCAGGATCCTTCTCTCACAACGACGGGCAGCGGCGATGTGGCCGTGCTCTTCATCCACGGTTTCCTGGACGATCAGAGTGTCTGGGACGACGTCGTCTCCGAACTCGCCACCGCGGACGCCCAACTGCTGAGGCTGGACCTGGCAGGGATGGGGGACCGGAGCGGTGACGCGGGCCCCTACAGTCTGGAGCGGTACGCCGACGACGTCGATCGCGTCGTTGCCGGGCTGGACAAGCCCGTGGTACTCGTCGCGCAAAGCATGGGCACGCTCGTGGCCGAGCTGGTTGGTGTCCGCCACCCGGACAAGGTGCTGGGCGCAGTATTCCTAACGCCCGTGCCGTTGGCAGGGACACACCTTCCGGAGGAAGCTGTGGGTTCCTTCCGGCATCTTGGTGGGGATGTAGAAGCGCAGCGCGGCGTCCGGATGTACCTGGGCGGCGGGCTGAATGAATCCGGGCTGGATAAGCTCACCTCCATAGGCAGCCGCATCCGCCCGGAAGTTGTGACCCACCTTGTTGACTGCTGGAACGAGGGGATTCCGGGCGCCCCTGAGAAGAGTGAATTTAGCTCACCTGTGCTAATAATCCGCGGTGAAGCCGACGGGTTCGCCACCGCCGACCTGGTGTCCGCAGCGGTCACCCCACGGTTCCAGCACGTGAAGGAGGAAGTACTCAGCGGTGCGGGCCACTGGCCGCACGTCCAGCAGCCCCAGAATGTGGCCGGACTCATCGGCCGGTTCCTCAACGAACTTTCGGAAGGATCTGCCAGTGCGCCTGACGCAGCCGGCGCCCAAGGCTGGATCAACGCCTTTGCCAGCAAGTCCGCGGACGACTTTGGCGAGGCCTTCCACCGCGACGTTGTCCTTGAGGCTTCTGTCCTCAGGTCTCCGATCACCGGCCGGGAGAACGTCAAAACGGCGATGAGCGCAGCCAGCTCCGTCTACGAGTCCCTGGAGTTCACGCACCAAACCGCTAATGGTGCACGCACCTATCTTGAGTGGCAGGCGACGGCGTTCGGCGGACTCAAGCTCTACGGAGTCACCATCCTCACCAAGGACGAGAACGGTCAGATCGTCTCAGCCGCCATCCACCACCGGCCGCTTGACGCGGCGCTCCGCTTTTCGGCTGAACTCGGTAAGCGGATCGGGAAGACCGTGGGCGAATCCCGTTTCTACTCCGCGGACTGAATCGTGCGGCACTCAGCCGGAACACAACTTTTTCCACAACGAAAGGGCCTAAGCCAATGACCCACCTGACGTTCACTGTCCAGGACCAGATTGCCACGATCGTCCTGGACAATCCGCCCCAGAACCGAATCGACCTTCAGATGGCGGACGAGCTTTCCGAAGCCGTCACCGCCATCGGCAGCAGTGACGCCCGTGTGGTGATCATCCGATCTGAAGGCCCGGACTTCAGCTTCGGAGGTGACATCATGACGTGGCCAGGGGCCGAAACGCGGGAGCTGCGTGCCTTGTTTGAGCGCTACATGTCAGTCTTCAACCAGCTTGAATTGCTGCCGATGCCGGTCATTGCCGAAGTCCAGGGCCTTTGCTTTGGAGGCGGATTTGAACTCGCCCTGCGGGCCGACCTCATCTTTGCCGCAGAGTCAGCGGAGTTCGGGCATCCCGAGCAGACTCTTGGCATCGTTACCCTCCTGGGCGGCATCTACCGGGTGGCAGAAAGGGCGGGCAAGGCACGGGCAGCGGAATGGGCCATGACCTCGGAGAAAGTGCCGGCGTCGGAAATGAGCCGCGCCGGAGTAGTGAACCGGGTGGTTTCCGATGACAAGCTCCGCGAGGAAGTCTTGGCTTTTGCGCAGCGAATCGCCACCGGCGCCACTCGGGCCTACGCCGCGCACAAGGCGCTGCTGCGGACCTGGTCGCTGGGCGGCGTCGCTGCGGCAGACCAGGCCATGTTTGATATCGCCATGCCCTTGTTTGAGCGCGAAGACACCCAGGTGGGGCTCAACTCGGCAGTGGAAGCCCTGAAAGCCGGACGGCCACGGCCCGTGTTGGAATTTCAAGGACGCTGAAGGCCTTTAAGCTAGTGGTTGGCCAAGTGCCCTAAAAGTTGGCGAAAGAGGATGCAGTGAGCGACTGGAAAGCGACGCGGCGCTATGACATGGAAAGTGCTCCTGGCGGGCTCGGTTTTGTGCATGACCTGCTCAACACAAAATCCGCCGGAAAGCCGCGACGGTCCGATCTACTGCTTGACCTTGGGCCCGCCCAGGCCTGGGTGGATGCGGGGCTCCAACAGTGGGCACTGGCAACCGGCAGGCGCTATGTCGACGTCAAACTCACGGAACGCGACCTCGAACATCTGCGGTACTTCCGTGATGAACTTGCCGGCACGCTCAACGCCGAAGGCGACCCTGCCGCCGTCGTCAGTTCCGACGTCGACGCCCTGCCCACAGTCTGGACAACCGCCACGTCCTTGAAGCTCAAATCCAATGGAACGGTCCAGGCAGAACCGCAGGGAGCGGGAGCCGGGCACATTGAATCCCTGGCCATGACAGAGATTTTCCAGGCCCAGCTCGCAGGAACCTGGCACCGGCTCAAACTCTGCCGCAGCGAAAAATGCAGGGTTGCGTTCTTTGACCGTTCACGCAACAACAGCGGCGTGTGGCATGACGTAAAAATCTGCGGCAACCCGGCGAACCTTCGGGCGCACCGGGCGCGAAAACATGAATCAAAGCTCGTGAATTGACCCGTTCCTGTTCGTGGATGAACAGGTTGGCAGGGGGAGGTCTTTTCGCTGACGGGCTATTAATCCCATCAAAGGACCTCAATGCACGCTTTACCTCCAGACAATTCTGACCGAATCGCAGAGTACGCACATTCCGACAGGCTGGTCACGGCCGAATGGCTTGTGCAGCACAGGGCCGACCCCAGGCTGGTCATCGTGGAGTCGGACGAGGATCCGCTGCTTTATCAAGTGGGCCATATACCGTCGGCCGTGAAAATTGATTGGCATACAGACCTGAACGACCAGGTGATGCGCGACTATTTGACGGGCCAGGAATTGCCAACCTGATGACGTCCCGCGGTATTTCACGGGACAGCACCGTGGTCATTTATGGTGACAAGCACAACTGGTGGGCGGCCTACACCTTGTGGGTGTTCAGGCTGTTTGGCCATCCTGACGTCCGCTTGCTCGACGGCGGGCGTGAGAAGTGGATTTCCGAAGGGCGTCCCCTCGAGACTGCGCCTGCGCCGGCCAGGAGCGCAGCGCCGTATCCGGTGGTCACGCGGGACGACACGTCCATCCGGGCGTTTAAGAATGACGTCCAGGAACACATCGGCCTGCCCCTGATAGACATCCGCAGCCCTGAGGAATTCACGGGTGAGCGCACGTCAATTCCCGATTACCCGCAGGAGGGGGTCCTCCGCGGCGGGCATATCCCCGGGGCGCGCAATGTCCCGTGGGCGCGGGCTGTTTCCGACGACGGGACTTTCCGGCCGCGGAGCGAACTCGAGGATATCTACTTCAACGAAGTCGGACTGCAGGCCGACGATGAAGTCATCACCTACTGCCGCATTGGCGAGCGTTCAAGCCATTCGTGGTTTGCGCTGACTTTCCTGCTGGGCATGGACAGGGTGAGGAATTACGACGGCTCCTGGACCGAATGGGGCAACGCTGTTCGGGCTCCCATAGCTGTAGGTAGTTCCTGACTCGGTGCCCGCACTAGCGGGCTGTATGGCGGAGATGTTCCTATAGACAAGTGTTCGGGTCGTCTGGCGGCGCAAGTGGTGCCGGAGGACCCGCCTCTTGTGCTGGCTGAATGGCTCGTACCGCAAGAGTACGTTTCGATGGTGACCCGATTTCATCCGATGTACGGTGCCATACTCGATCAGATTTCTGCGTTGGCCAACCGGTCAGCAAGCCATGTTGAGCGCTTCGAGGGCTACGTCTACCATCTGGTTCACACGCGGATCGAACTCCTCGCGGGGCGATGCGGGTGGTAGCGCCACCGCCATCGCTATTTGCCGGGAGCCATCGGCACTGGTCAGGGCAACGGTCCCGTATCCCGGAACGTCCCCAACATGGCCGAGATAGTTGCTATCGGAGCAGGCATCACCGAAAAGAGTGAGACCCAAGCCATAATCCTCGTACTTTGAAGAGTGCATTTCTTTTACGGTTTCGGCCTTCACTAATTTTCCCTGCACAAGTGCGGCCGTAAAAGTGTTGAGGTCTGCGACCGTAGAAATCACTCCGCTGTCAGCGTTACCGATGTCGTGTGCGGGGAGTGTTGTGTCAACACGTTCGCCTCCCAGGAGTACGTATCCATGGGCCATCTTCTGTGGAGCAGATTCCGCGCGCGTCATGAGGGTATCCTGCAACCCCAGTGGTTCTGCAACCTCAGCATCGAGGACATCTCCTATGCCCTGGCCGCGCAGCCGCTCTACCAAGAGGCCCAAGACAGCATAGTTCGAGTTTGAGTAGCTGAACTCGCTAACTGGCTCCCCGACGGGTGTGTCCGCCCGTGTTCCCCAAGGGACGGTCGCCGCGACCGCCAAGCGCTCCTCATGGGACATGCGTTTGGCCAGAACCTCGCGCATCGGTGTGGACTTCAGCAGGATCTCCCAATAACTGGGCATTCCAGACCGATGGTTCAGCAGGCTGCGCACGCTCACGGCATCGGGGGCGTTGATGACGTCGCGCAGTTCCGGAAGATACTGCGTAATCGGTTCGTCCAGCCGGATCTTACCCTCATCGACCAGCTTCATGACCGAAACTGCCACCATCGACATCGTGACGTCGCCGATATGGACCTGATCCGTCAGCTGCGCCGGCTCCTGGTTCTCAAGGCTCCGGAAGCCGACCGCCTTGGACCATTCCCCCAGCCGCGAATTCATCTGGATGTGGACCGACGGGGCTCCGAGAGCAACCACATCCTCGGTGTACTTCTCCAGAACGGAGGCGAAGGCCGGCGGCGGCGAGGATTGTTCTGCCGGGGACTGCCGGTCAGGCGGATCCGGCGCGGCCGTGCAGCCTCCGATTGAGGACAAGAACATGGCTGCAGTGGCGACGATCGCAACGCGGATCGAGATCAGACTGTTGAAAGCTGTCTGCATTTTATGTCCCTTCAGCAGGCCGGTCCCCACCTGGACTTCGAGAGACGGCCAGCTGCACCGGCACTTTTGATGTTCCTCGTAGCTTCGAGCAGCGTCAAGATCACACTGGCTTTGGCGATATAACATTCAGTGCTCTGCGCCCGACAGGTCTCGCTTGAGGCTGTAGTAGATTTCGCGGGCGATGAAGCGTTTGAGGCAGCGGATTGCATCGGCGGATGAATGGCCCTGGGCTCGTTTTCGATCACGGTAGGCCTTGGTTCGGGGATCATAGCGCAGGCGGCAGATGGCGATGAGGTAGATGACCCGGTTCGCTTGCCGGTTGCCTCCCCGGTGTAGCCTCATGCGATGTGATTTCCCCGAAGAAACCGGGATTGGTGCGACGCCACAGAGGCGGGCGAAGGCGGCTTCGTTGCGGAATCGGTCGAAGTTTTCGCCCGCGCTAATGAGCAGTTGGGCTACGCTGACCGGTCCGACCTGTGGGAGGGCGAGTGTGTTGGGTGCGACTGCGCTGACCAGACGGAGCAGGTGCTTATCGATGTCGTTGATTTGGTTAGTCAGTTCGTAGACGCGGCGGCCCAGCTCGCGGAGGGCATATTTCACGGCGTGTTCGGGTTCATGGATCCGCTTTGGGTTTGGCCGCAGGCTTCTGGCTTGGGTTGCTTTGCCCTCAAGGGTCTTGGCATTCAGGCGTGCCCTGAGGTCGCCAGGGGCTGTGAGTAGGATGTCGCGCAGCTGGACGAAGGCGGCGCTGCGGGCTTTGATCGCTGAATCCCTGACTAGGTGCAGGTTCCGGATTGCTTCCACTGTTCCTGTGGTGTCTTTTGCCGGGGCGGAGCATTCTCCGGAGAGAACCTTGCGGGCGGCTGCTTCTGCATCGACGGCATCGGTCTTCCCCACCCTGTTTTTGACTTGGATATGGCTGTGGTTCACCTCGACGACGTCGATTCCGGCGGCGAGAATGTACCTCGTAAGCCCGGCGCCGTAGGAGCCGGTGCATTCGATGCCGAACACGTTGATAATGCCGAAACCGGAGGCCCAGTCCAGCAGTTGCCGGTAGCCATCCAGGTCGGCGGCGAATCGTTCGTCCCCAAGGAATCGGCCGTCCTGGTCCACCGC
Source organism: Arthrobacter sp. CDRTa11 (assembly GCF_026427775.1). Taxonomy (NCBI): domain Bacteria; kingdom Bacillati; phylum Actinomycetota; class Actinomycetes; order Micrococcales; family Micrococcaceae; genus Arthrobacter; species Arthrobacter sp. CDRTa11. Next base: position 1,337,960 of record NZ_CP044532.1, read on the forward strand.
GGCTGCATGATGCATTAAGGAGTGGGTGTCCACACCGATCGTGATGGTCCTGATGGGCTGGGTCATTACTAGCGTCATGCTCACTCATTCCTGTCGATGCTGGGAAGGCGAGCACGGTCGACCGGGCCGGGCGGACAGAGCATTGAAGAGCTAAGCTGCACGTTCCTATCAAGTCACTACCCCGTCCGGCCCGGTCGCCCATAATGAGTGGCAGGGAAGTGGAGCCGACAGATCTCCACGGAGACAGAATCCGGAACGGCCTCGGATCGTCACGCAGCGGGTAGGTCAGGAACCTCTCCCCTGCCACTTGCCCCTATTCTCCTCAGTGCCCAGCGGGAGTCGTATGCTCATGTCTAAGTCATGCGTGCGGCTGAATCGATGGAGGTTCGCAGGATGAACGATGTGGACGTCGTCGTCGTGGGCGCAGGCCTGGCCGGCCTGAGTGCAGCCCGCAAACTGGTTCAGGCCGGGAGGACAGTTGCAGTGCTGGAGGCGCGTGACCGGGTGGCCGGCCGCACACTGGGAGGCTTTCTCAGCAACGGGGTGCCGGTGGAGATGGGCGGCCAATGGGTGGGCCCCACACAGGACGTGGTGCTCGGGCTCATCGAGGAACTGGGCCTCAAGACCTTCCCCACCTTCGATGGGGGCGACGCCCTGACCGTTTTCGACGGCAACGTGGTCCGGTACGCCGACGAGACCTTCGGCCTTCCGCCGGAGTCGGCGATGGAGGTTGGCCGGCTCTGGGAGGACCTGGAGATCCTGGCCTCCACGGTTGCGCTTGAGGCGCCGTGGGAAACTGACGGCGCGAAGGACCTGGACCGGCAGACGCTGGACGGGTGGCTGGCTGCCAACACCGAAGACAGCATTGCGCTGCGGTTCTTCCGCCTGGTGGTGCCTGTCCTGTTCTCCGCCGAGTCCCCGGAGCTTTCCCTCCTGCACTTCCTCTTTTACATCAAGTCCGGCACCAGCCTTGAGGCACTGATGACGATCACAGGGGGTGCCCAGGAGAGCCGCGTTCTGGGAGGCACCCACCAAATCTCGGAGCGGATGGCTGCCGAACTGGGCGACTGGGTCCGGCTCAATGCCGTGGTCCGGACCATCCGCCAGGATGAGACGGGCATCCTTGTCGAATACGAAGGCGGCAGTGTCACGGCCCAGCACGTCGTCGTCGCCATACCGCAGACGCTGGCCGGACGGTTGCGCTACGTCCCGCCGCTGCCCGCGCTGCGCGACGGGCTCACCCAGCAGATGCCGGCCGGGTCAGTCATCAAGGTCCAGGTCGGTTTCGACGCACCGTTCTGGCGCGAGGACGGAAGGAGCGGAACGGTACTCAGCCTCGATGACGCCTTCAGCGTGGTCCTGGACAACAGCCCGGACGACGGCTCCTGCGGGGTGCTGGTCGGCTTCCTCGAGGGCGCCCACGCCCGCACCGCGAGCCTGATGAGCGCAGCCGAGCGCCGCGAACTGGTTATCGCCGCGCTGGTGAAATACTTCGGCCCGCAGGCGGCGCACCCCTTCGACGTCGTCGAGCAGGACTGGAGCGCTGAAGAGTTCACCCGCGGCTGCTACGGTGGGCGGCTCGGCGCGGGCGCCTGGACCCAGTACGGCCCGGCCCTCGCTGCGCCGGTGGGCCGGATCCACTGGGCGGGCTCGGAAACCTCCACGGTCTGGAACGGCTACATGGACGGTGCAATCCGTTCCGGGCGCCGGGCCGCCGACGAGATCCTCAAGGAACTCCTGTAGGCAGCGTCCTTCTCCGGCCGGGCAGCTTGGACACTCCCGGGGCCGGCACTACCGGCACTCACACGTTTAGACTCAGCCCAGCGTGCCGCTGTGCCAGGAACGCCGTCAACGCAGGGTTGCCAATCTCGCTCGCCAGCCATGGCACGGCCTGCGCTGCTGCCTCGTCGCCGAGCACGGCCCGGTGCGACTGCGCCCGCACCACGAACTCCCGCATGCCGCTCCGGCTCGCCAACTCGGCCAGCCGCTCAACGAACTCCGACGCACGCGGAGACCTGCTGGCGATGGCAACTTCCGCCGCGGTATCCAGCAGCCGGGCCGAGTACCAGAGGTACCAGGGCTTCGGTTCCAGGCCCCGGTCGATCCAGTGCTCGGCCGCTGCCAGGTCGCCGTGCGCCAGGAACAGGTGTGCTTCGGCGCCTGCCGCCAGGGCCATGTAACAGTGGTCGCCTGCCTGGTCCGCCATCACCCAGGACCGGTCAATCAGGGCTGCGGCTTCCTCAAGCTGCCCCGCGGCAAGATAGGTCTCGCCGCGCACCCCATCGGCGAACGGCTCGAACACCGTCCAGTGTTCCTCCGCTATCCACTCCAGCGCCCTGTCCAGTGAGCCGGCCGCCAGCTCCAGTTCCCCGCAAAGCAGCCGCACCCGGCCCAGAAGGGCCTCGCTGAACGCCTGCTGCCGGCGGTTCCGGACAGCCCTGGCAAGCCTTCCGGACTGGGTCAGTGCGGCCACCGCGTCCTGGTACCGCGCCGTGTCCGAGGCCAGCATGCCCTCGATGGCAAGAACTCTGGCCTGCTCGTCAGGGAATCCTTCGGCAGCCTGCATTGCCCGGCCCAGCCAGCCTGCCGCACGGTCCGGGACGCCCCGCTGTACGGACAGGTAGCCCAGTTCGCGGTAGGCAGCAGCGGCAGTCCGGGAGGCGCCGTCGGACTCTTCCGCCTGCAGCGCCCGGTGCAGGAAGTCCGCCACCTCGGCGCCCCGGCCGCCCGCCTGGTGGATGAGCGCCCCGGCGAGCGTCACCAGGGACTCGGCCAGCAGATGCGGCTCGTTCATGCGCTGGGCCAGCACCACCGCGAGCCGCAGCTGATCGAGCGCCCGGTCCACGGCGCCGGCCGAGAGCGACGCGCCGCCGGCGTCAAGATAGGACCGCACCGTCGCCATAGTGGCCGGCATCCCAGGGTCCGCCACCGGGGCCGCGCCCGACAGGGCCCGCCGGACTTCCGACGGCAGCGGCAGGCCAAGCTCCTCCCGGTACAGCTTCCCGCATCTGGTGACGTGTTCACGGGCCCTGCGGTGCTCACCCAGGGCCACCAGCGCCTTGACCAGGACGGCGTTGCAGTCCGCATGGAACGGATCGCGCTGCAGCGCCAGCGTGGCCAGCTCCGCCGCGCCGCCCGGATCGCCCGACGCCAATGCGGCCAGCGCGGCCTCGTAGAGCAGGGACTGGACACAGTTATCGAGCCGGTAACGCTGCTCCGCCAGCCAGGAATCGAAGACGGGGCAGTCATCGAAGGACAGCCCCTCCAGCAGCTGGCCGCTGAACCTGCGCGGGTCAAGGCCGGGGTGAGCTGCCGAGTCCAGTACCTCCAGCGCGTCGCAGCGCCACGGCGGCTGTATGTCCAGCCGCAGGGGATCGCCGGTGACCCTCACGCCGGCGAGGGTCCGGCGCAGCTCTGACAGGTTCCAGCGCAGGGCGCCGAGCGGGTCCGCCGCATCCGGAAACAGCAGCGACGCCATGCGGGAACGGGTCCCGTCCGCCTGAAGGGCGAGGTAGGCCAGCACGGCCCAGGCCTTGCGGCCCCTGGGCTGCGGGGGCGTTGCGCCGGGGGACTCGATCGCGGGCGGACCGAGGAGCCGAATCCAATTCTCGGCCATACGGATCATGGTACGCCGCAGCAATGCCGGCGTCAGCAGAGCTCACACGGTTGCTCACACGCCGGCTGGAGACACTGAAATCACCCAATCCGCAACACTCACTCGAGGTGCATTTTCATGGAACTGCTCGGCATCCTGCTACTTGGACTCTGGGTTCTCAGCGCCGCTGTTCGCGCCATCGTGAACGACGGCCGTGGCCACACGCCCAGCGTCCGGTCCACCGCGCCGTGGACGGCAGGCAACCTTCCCAGCGCTCCCTACTCTGCTGGCTGAGTCAGTCTCGACACGCTCAACCGCTGAGGAAGGTACGACGGCGGGGCGGCTGGCAGCATGTGCCGGCCGCCCCGCCCTCAAGCAGCCATGCGGCATCGCGCAGTATGAGCGTCGTCGGGCACCAGAAGTCCTTCGTCCCAGGTCAAACCCTCGGCCCAAGTGGGATACTAAGCCATGGTTTCTTCCTCTGGCGGGGACTCTCCCGGTGTGGTGGCAGTGGTCGGCGCGACTGGGCGGCAGGGATCGTCTGTGGTCCGGCATCTCCTCAACGACGGATGGCAGGTGCGTGCCCTCACCCGGAATCCATCCAGTGACGCTTCACAGGCGCTGCTCGCGCTCGGCGCCGACATCCAGAAGGTGGACACCGAGGATCCTGGCTCCCTTCGGACGCCGTTCCAGGGGGCCTACGGGCTCTTCAACGTCCAGAATCCGCAGACAATTGGGTTCGATGCTGAAGTGCGGCAGGGCCGCAACGTGGCGGAGGCCGCAGCTGAAGCCGGCATACGCCACGTGGTGTACGGCGCGGCAGGCGTAGGAGACCAAGCGACGGGCGTTGGCTCCTGGGACTCGAAGCTGGTCATCGCCCAGCGCTTCCGCGAACTGGGCCTGCCGCTCACGGTGCTGCGGCCCATGGCCTTCATGGAGCTGATGACGGACAAAGGCTATTACCCGCAGTTTTCCACCTGGCACCTGATGCCGAAGCTGATGGGCCCGTCCCGGCCGGTCGGCTGGCTGTCCGTTGACGATCTGGGTGCCATCGCCGCCCGGATGTTCGCCGATCCCGAACGGTGGAGCGGTGCAGTGCTGGGACTGGCATCTGACGTGCGGTCAATAGACGAGTGCCGCACCATGTGGCAGGAACGGACCGGGCGAAGGCCACGTGGGTTACCGATGCCGGAGAAGCTCTTTGAACGGTTCGTGGGAAAGGACCTCACCACAATGTGGCGGTGGCTGCGGACCGGGCAGTTCGACATGGGCACCCAGGCGACGCTCGACATTCTGCCGGAGGCTCGGACCGTTAGGGAATGGCTGGCGCCACAGGGCAAATAGCGGGGTGGGGGCGGCAGGACAGCCGCCGCCCCGCCGTCGTCACGGCGGGATTGGCAGCACGGCATGCACCCGGCCGCCCCGGGGGGTGCACTCGGCGGAGAGCGTGCCGCGGAGCTCCGCAGCCCGCTCGCGCATAGAGGCGATGCCGACGCCGGGCTGCCACGGCGTACCGGTGCTCCCGTCGTCGGTGATCTCGATCTCGAGGGCCTCCTCACAGAGTGTGAGGCTGACCGTCGCGTTAGTCGAGGTGGAGTGCCTGGCCACGTTGGTCAGCGCCTCGACGACGATGCGGTAGGCCGCCACCTCGACGGCGGCGGGCAGCGCCTGCAGCCTGTCTGCGCGCAGATCGACTCGCAGTGGTGTCCCGTTAGGAGTGCGCAGGGCAAGTGCCTGCTGCCGCAGGGCGGTGACGAGGCCGAGCTCGTCGAGCGCAGGTGGCCGCATCGCGTAGACCAGCCCCCGGATGTCCTCGAGCGCGGTCACTGTCTCCTGGCGCAGGGTCCGCAGCAGGTCCTCTGCCCCGGTAGGGTCGGTGCGCAGGGTGTTACGCAAGGCATCCGACGTGAACGCGATACCAGACAGCCGGGCGCCGAGGCCGTCGTGCAGGTCGCGGCGCAGCCGACGGCGTTCCTCCTCGATTGCGGTGATGGCCTGGCCGCGTGACTCCCGCAGCTCGTCGGCCAATGCCCGGGCGCGCAGGGTCTGGGCCAGCAGCGGCGCCACCAGGCTGAGCACGTGGCTGTCACCCGGGGGCAGCGTCAGGTCACCGGGCCGCAGCCCCACCGCGAGCTCCCCGTGCCGGTCCGGGCCCAGGGCGAGCGGGAGCGTCCTGGTGTGGGTGACCGCTGCCCCGGACTCGGCGACCGTCTTTCCGTCCAGGCGGAGCGCACAGTACGGGAGGACCAGTGCCTCGCGAATCGCCCGCAGTGCGAGCACCGGGTCGTCACCGATGTGGCCGACTACCTGGGTGGCCGCCCCCAGCGGGTCCGGACGCGCGCCGAAAAGGAGCACGTCCACAACGGCCCGCAGAACCACCTGCAGCGGATGGAACGTTGTGGCCGCGACGGCGCCGATGATGGCCAATGTGCCCGGAGGCGGGACGCGGCCGCCCAGGATCTCGACTAGCGACTCGACGGTCATGAAGAGGGCCACGTAGCCGACCACCGCGGTCACGAAAACCACGAACCGCACCATCAGGCCCCTGACATCGACCACCTCGGGCCGGCGGACCCCGACGTACAGGGCGGGTGCGACGGTGCTCATGGCGAGGTAGGCGATGACCTCCCCGACCGGACCGGGCTGCAGGAATGGGCTGATGAACATGGTTATCACCACCAGTGAACCCGCGAGCGCCATCCACTTGAGTGCCCACCGGTCGCGGTCCGGGGCACGTTCGATCTTCCACCAGGTGTGCGCGATCAGGGCACAGCCGATGACCAGGAGCATCGTGGTGACAGCTGCGTCGCTCTCTGCCCAGACCACCGCCAGGACCCCCGAACCTCCGATCACCACCAGTGAGACGAAGTCCACCGGGTGGCGCCAGGTGAGCGCCGGGTACGCGGTCAATGCGAGCGGCGCCAGCAACGCGCCGCCGATGATGAACGTCAGGCGCGGTGCGTAGCCTCCCCGTGTCGCTTCCAGAACGGCCCCCGAGATGATGGCCAGTCCTGCGAATACCATGAGCACGGCGCTCGGCCGGACCCGCCGCACGCCGAGCAACGCCAACCCGCTGACGGCCGCGCTCACGCCAAGGACGGCCAGCGCGAGCAGTGCAGGATAAGCGGTCACGTGCCGAGTCCGCCTTCACGGGCGCGGATGATCGCGGCGGCCCGGTCAAGCACCTCGAGCTTGGCGAAGATGCTGGTCAGGTGATTGCTGACCGTCTTGGGGGAGAGGAACAGCGCCTCGGCGATCGCCGTCGTACGCCGTCCGGATGCCAGCAGATCGAGGATCTCGCGCTCGCGTGCGGTCAGCTCCGGGAAGGGGGCGGGCCGTGGCGCGGGTGGTGCAGTGAAGTAGCCCAGTATGCGTGCCGCCACGCCCGGCCCGAAGATCGCCTGCCCGGTGACCACCGCGCGGATGGCGGCGACGATCTCCTCCTGCCCGGCCCCCTTGAGCAGGTAGCCGCGGGCTCCGGCCTGCATTGCGGTGAAGACGGTCGCGTCGTCGTCGTACATGGTCAGCATGAGCACGGCCGTTTCCGGCACCGCGGCACGGATCCGGCGGGTGGCCTCCACGCCGTCGAGACCGGGCATCCGGACGTCCATGAGTACGACGTCGGGCCGCAGGAGTTGGGCCTCCCGTACGGCGGTCTCGCCGTCGCCTGCCTCGCCGGCCACCTCGAGTCCCTCCAGGGTTTCGATCAGCGCCCGGAGCCCGCCGCGGACGACAGGATGGTCGTCCGCGATCAGCACCCTGAGGTTCATGAACCCATTATGGGCGCGTACGCTCCCGGTTGATCCGGGAACTTCCTCCCTTTCGCCGGGAACCGCGGGAAAATGGACGGGGAGGCCGTCCCTCGCGGAGGGAAGCGGCGCGGGCGGACAGTGGAGTTGTCCGCTTCATCCACCCATCCGAGGAGCAATCATGAAAACCACATCGAAACGGCAGAAGGTCGGCCTCCTTCTGGCCGGCTTCTACAGCGCGCTGAACGTCGTGGGCGTGCTGTTCCCTCCTCCGGAAGGCCAGGTTGGCCCGCCCATCGGCATCCTCATCATTGACAGCGTGCTCGGCCTGGTTGGCCTGGTCGCCGTGATCATCACGTGGCGTACCGGCAACCGCGCCGCGCTCCGCGTCGCGGCCGGTGCGATCATCATCATGACCCTCACAGCACTGCCGGCGTTCTTCGTCGACGTGCCTGCAGTGATCAAGCTGCTGGTTGGCGTGTTCGTGCTGCTCACGATCGCGGCCGTCGTACTCATGTTCTCACCTGGGCGCCGCACGACGCCGGTCCTGGACTGAGCCTGATCGCAGTCCTCGCGGTCCTTATCCGCCTTCGTGGCCGGCCATTCCTCCGCCCGCGAAGGCGGATCGGCGCTGTTGCAATTCGCCGGACTGGTTCCCATGCGCAAGCTTTCCGGCGACACTAGTCGGCGGGGCCCAGGTACTTCCTGGCCGTCGCCACCTTCATGTACAACCTCAAGGGGCTGCCGCCAGTTGAAGCAAACCCGTGCCGTTCGTACCACCCGACCAACCCGGCGTTGTCCGCGTCGACGACGATGATCTGGCCGCCGCCCACCTCGGAGGCGCTGATTATTCTTTCCAAGGCTGCTCGCAGTAGTTGCGAGCCCCACTGATGGGCCTTGTCGCCACGCCTGGTGCGGTCGAGTGCCAACTTGGCCAGGAGCCAGCCCGGTGCGCTGCGCAGCACTTTTCGTTGGAGTAGCTTCGGCATGTCATCGCGGACTACGAGAGTTGGGCAAATCGCGAAGTATCCAACAACGCGCTCCTGGGCATCTGGCGCCGCCTCCAGAAGCAGGTAGACCATGCTGGCTCCGGCATCAACCGCCTGCATTCCATGATCGGTTAGCCATTGGTTGTACGCGGGCTCACCGCAGTCAAAAGCCCCCAGGTCATACCCGGGGGCCAGTTTGGCGATGCGGAAAGACGAGACGCTCATCGGCCGATTAGCCGGGGGAGCCTGGCCAGTTCCGCCAGTTCCGCGGACTCATCGGGACTGTCGAGGGAGGCCATCATGAGGTCAAACACCTCGGGCGCCATGAGAGTCATATCCGCCCGCGAGACCACCTTTTGTGCAGCCTGTCGTGCCGCGTCAGCCACGAACGCGGACTTGGTCACGTGAAGCAGTTCGGCGGCTTCCGTTATTAGGGCGTCGGTGCTCTCGTCGGTGCGCAATTCAAGCCGACGTGATTTGGTGTTGGGCATAGTGTGAACCTCCGCTCCCGACTGTACGGCATTTGTACGGTTGTCGGTAGGGCTAACCGAAGGGCCCCTACTCGCGGGAGTTCAGGGCGTCGAACTGCTCCTGCCAGAGGGACAGTTCGCGGTCCATGTACTGCCTGCGCGCCGGGGTCCATTTGGGCCAGATGTCGGAGGTGACCTCGGCTGCCGCCCGGTGGGGGATCTGGGGTACTTTCGCCCGCTGGGGGAGCGGGGCTGCTTTCGGCCTACGCGGGACGGGGGCTGCTTTCGGCCTTGAGCCGACAGCGGGCTGTGGGCCAGCGAGCCAGAGTTTGGGGTCCATGAGCCAGAGCGCCAGTTTGCACACGCACCAGACGATGCCGGCGAGGACGAGAACGCCAAGAAGGAAGGCAACGTATAGTAGCCAACCCATTGCAAGGAAGACCAACATGGTCCATTTTACCCACCCAAACCTCGTTTTTGGGTTGTCACGGGATGGATTGACCGGGTTGCCGATCCCCATTGACCCAATCGGCCCCCGGCAGTTCATTGTTTTGCAGAAGAACTAATGGGCGCGGCCCTAGACAGGGCTCATAGTCTCTGAAGGTGCGCCGGAAATGGGGCGCTCGCCGCTGGGGGCGGTCGCGTAGGCGGCGGCCTTTAAGCAGCCGTAGAGCGACGAGAAGAGCCCACCCTTGCTTTCTCCCTGGGTGGGCTCTTCGTGGGCTGAGGATTCCATTTTGCCGGCCACTGAGGCCGTTGTGCGGGCGAAAGTTGCCTCTTATAATTCCGCCATAAGGCCCTATTTCATAGGGAGGAACGGGCAATGAAGCTCAGAGTTCTCTTTGCGGCCGCGGCCGTTGCGATAGCTTCGCTCTCCGGTTGCGGAGGTTCAAACACAGTTACACCCGGCCCTACGCCACTGCCTACCGGAGCCGGCCCTACGGCACCGCCCACCGGAGCAGGGCCCGAACCCACGCAGAACCCACAGGTGAAGACCTCCGGCGCCTTCGGCGACACGATCACCTTTCCCAGCGCGATAGCTGTAAGAGTCCCGCCGGGCAAGGCTGTACCTGCCAGCCAAACCGGTATGGGCGCCGTTGAGGGCAAGATCGTGGTTTTCGAGGTCGTCGTGACGAACGGCGGAACGGAGCCGATCAATGCCGTCGGCATGGGCACTCCGAAGGTTAGCTATGGCGCTCAAGGCATCCAGGCTCAGTACGCTTTCGACTCGCAGGCGTTGGGCGGGACTGGCGGCTCTTTCTCAACGATTCTGCCAGGCGAGACGCAGACAGTGACGATGGCTTATGGCATCCCGGCGGCGGGCTTCGGCGACGTGCGGATGGAGGTCCACTCGGCGAATTACTCTGATCCACCGGCGATCTTCAAGGGCGCGGTTCAGTAATCATTTCCGCCCGCTAGGTACGTCTCCAATCGGTCGATTCCCGCCAGCCGCTCCAGGACACAGGCCTTGCCGAGGCCAGGGTAGACAGCCATGATCGCGGTATGCCGAGCCCACGAGCGTTCTATCGTTGCCGCTGGCTGCGTGAGCGGCGGCGTAATGGCACGCCGCGCGTCCAAGGCTTCGGACGGCGTACTGGGCGGCGCGGCAAGCGCCAGGGCGGGAGGTCGCCGGCGCGGTCCTTCGGGGTCACTGTTCTTGGCGCCGGCAACGGGAGGACCGGCCTTTTCCGGGCCACGTCAGCGGCTCCAACGGGAGCGTGCGGCCTTCCGGGCCTGCCGGGAGACTGAGGGGCGGACGCCGTTCTCGCCGGGCGCCTCTTCGTCGTCGAGGCGCAGGTCCAGGAGGCCCAGGAGGCGGACCAGGATAGCCCGTTGCTGCCGGGCCTCGGCGAGGAGCGGGGAGGGTCTGCCGTTCACGACGGGACCGGTCTCGCGGATCGCGTCTTCAATGATGCGTAGCGTGTCGACGGTCTCGGCGGCCTAGAGCAGGGCGGCCCGCTCGGGGATGGTGAGCTCGTACTCGGCGACGGCGGAGCGGTAGAGGGAAGCGCCGAAGGCGCCCAGGTGCGCCGGGACGTCGGCGCCGGCAGACTCGTCGCTGGACAGGATCGAAGGGATCCTGCTCCTGGCGCTCACTGCCGGCGTGGTGCTCCTGTCCTTTGCAGTGGGCGTGGGCGCCGCGGCGCTTCTGCTGCTGGCCGCCTATCACGCGTGGTTCCGGGACCGGCGTCGCGTCAGTCAACGTCCCGCAAGGGCGTAATTCATGACAGTACGACGGCGGCGCCCGCCTCCGCGCTTCCCGCACCTGTGCAGTCAGGCAGGGGAAATTAGGTAGGGCAAATTGCCGGTTTCCCTATCCGGCGGCTGCGGGTTGGAGCAAGATAGCCCCCATGAAAAAGACTCTTGTGGCTGGGTTCGCAGCCGCGATGATGGCGTTTGGCGCAATGAATTCGGCTGTTGTGACTAACGCGGCGCCGCCCGAGCCATCCCACACTCCGGGGCAAATCATGGTCAAGTTCCGCGACAACGGCGCGCCTGCTGCTGGCGCCCTCCGCCAGCATGGCCTCAGCGAAGGCACGGGAATCGGCAGCACCGGTGCACACCTCATCACGGTCCCTGCCGGCAAGGAACTCCAGCTCGCCGAGGCACTCAGCCGGAACCCGGCAGTGGAGTACGCGGAGCCGGACCCCGTCGTTACGGCCGCTACAACCGACCAATACTTCCCGCGCCAGTACGCCCTGCAAAACACCGGCCAATCGTTCACCAACACCTCCGGCACACTGACGGTGGACAAGGGCACGCCGGACGCTGATGTGGACGCCGTTGAAGCATGGACCGTCACCACCGGCGTCGACGTCAAAGTTGCCGTTCTGGATTCCGGTGTTGCCAACGACAACCCCGATATCAATCCGAAGGTGGTTGCACGGGCCAACTTCACCAACGGGGAAACCGGCGACGACAACTATGGCCATGGCACCCACGTGGCCGGCATCATCGCGGCCACCGCCAACAACACCCTAGGCGTGGCAGGCACGTGCCCTGGCTGCAGCATTCTGGACGGCAAAGTGCTGAACGACAGCGGGATTGGATCGAGCTCAGGCCTGGCGGACGGCATCAACTGGGCTGTCAGCAATGGTGCCAAGGTCATCAACATGAGCCTCGGGGTGAGGCCATCACGAACGCTCGAATCTGCCGTCAACAACGCGTGGACTAAGGGTGCTGTGCTGGTGGGCGCGGCAGGCAACGGCGGCAACCAGACCAAGATCTACCCGGGGGCGTACCCCAACGTGATTGCCGTTGGCGCCACCGACAACACCGATGCCAAAGCGTCGTTCTCAACCTACGGAGCCAGCTGGGTGGACGTCGCGGCACCGGGAGCCAACGTCTACTCAACGTTCCCGAACCACACCTTCGTCCTCGGTACCCAGAACAAGCGGTCCTTCGGTTACGACGTCGGCAACGGCACGTCAATGTCGTCAGCTATCGTCGCCGGTGTTGCCGCGCTCGCCTGGAGCTCACATCCTGGCGACACTCAGGCATCAGTGCGCTATTACGTCGAATCAACTGCCGAGATGAAATCCGGCCAGGCGACCTTCTGGGCACATGGCCGGGTGAACGCAGATAAGACTGTCCGGGCTGTCCGCTAGTTCCCGTCAGATCGCTGCCGCCGGACTCCGCCTGTGCCGGACGTACCAAACGGACCAGGTGATAAGAAAGGCACAGGTCAACATGTAGCCACCGCCGTCTCTTATGATTCCCGCTCCAGCTTCGAGAACCAGTTCCCGGCCTGACGCGCTGGCAACGACAGAGGCCAGCTGCAGGGAACCCACCGCGAAGGCGGCTATGACCGCGATCGCCGTGACCACCGTGTTGTAGTGGGTCCTTCGGTCAGGCCGCCATGATGCCCAATTGTAGGCCGCGCTCATGAAAGAGCCATTGAGGGTGTCCAGCAGGATCATGCCGGCAGCAAAAAGAACCGGCAGCATCACCGGCGCGAAGGGGTTCGCGAACAGGAGCCCTCCCGCCGCAATCACGAGGAAGGCAACCTCCAGGGTGGTGTCCAGGCCCAGTCCAAAGAGCATCCCCACCAGGAACATCCCGCCGGGCCTGTCCGTTACCCACGACGTTCGTGCCAGCACCATACTTACCGGCGTTCTGACGGCGGGAACTGTTCCCTCGCCCAGGCCGGAAGCGGCAGGCGGCAAGCTGCGCTGTTTCAAAACAGCAAGCAGCGGCTTGAGGTTGGCAATGCCGATCGCGACGAGGAAAAGTCCCGCAACGAGGGCCCCGGCCAGGCCAAACACCTGAAAGGCGGCCCCTTCCGCTGCCGGTCCGGCGGCGAGGCTATGTGCCCCCAGCGTCAACAGCCCGGACAACACCAGCACCAAGGAGCAGTGGCCGGCGGAGAACCAGAATCCGACAGATGCGGAGGGGCGGCCCTGTTCACTGAGCTTGCGCGTCACTCCGTCGATCGCGGCGATATGGTCCACATCGAAGGCGTGGCGCAATCCCAGCAGGTATGCCGTCAGCCCCAGTCCCGCCAAACCCAGCTCTGCGCCAAACACTCCAGGCACCGATGATGACGGAGCGAGCAGCACCAGGCCGCCCCATCCGAGCACGTGCAGAAACAGGATGAAGGCCGTCTTTCCCGGTACGGAAGATCGGCCCCGCACGTTCACTTATCCCCTAGGGCGGGGAGGTGTCAGGTTGTAGCGGGAGATGATCTCGGGCAGCCACGGCGCCTCGGCGAACTGAAGCCCGAAATCGGCCGCCAGTTTTTCGATGAGTTCCGGATCCGGCGGACCGGCCTCCAGGTGGTCGGCGAGGCCCCAGAAGAAGTGTTCGAAACCGGCCGGGCTGATGATCTCGATCATGCGGGCCGGTACTTTGCCGGCATTCCACATGGTGTGCAGCTCGTTCCGGGGTTTGGTGATGTAGCCGCCCGCACCCAAAACAGCCTGCCGCTCACCGGACCGGAAACCAATCTCTCCTTCGAGGACTATGGAGTACTCGTCCTCGCGGGTGTGGATGTGGGGAGGCACCAGGGCCCCCACCGGAAAGGGATGCTCCACAATGGACAGCTGTTCATGTGTGTCGTCCCCGAAAAGCTTAAACACGACGCCGATGGTCCCCAGCGGTCCTTCGCGTCCCTGCCCGGGCTCCACGACAGTCAGCCGCGGAGCCTCATCATGTTCCATGACGGATTCCTTTCCCAGTGGGAGGTCCAGTTTCGATATACACTGGTGTATATCGAATTATCGCCACGGCAAAGGACTGAGTCAATAGTTTGAGTGAACAGGAGCGTTCAACCAAAGGTCGGCAGTACCAGATGCGCAAGCGAGCGGACCAGATGGACGGCACGCGCCAACGCATTGTGGAGGCGACCTCCCACCTCCATGCCACCGTGGGCCCCGCACGGACCACGATTGCCGGCATCGCCGAGCAGGCGGGGGTGACCCGGTTGACCGTCTACCGGCACTTTCCGGAGGACGTTGATCTCTTCAACGCCTGTTCGGCCCATTGGCGGTCACAACAGCAGCTGCCGGACCCCGCAGCGTGGTCAGCGGTCGGCGACCCCTACGGCCGCCTGCGCCTGGGACTGTCCGATACCTACCGTTTTTATCGGGAAGGTGCAGACATGCTCCTGCGGCTCCACCGGGACGTGGATGTCCTGCCGGAGGGCCTGCGCCGCAATCTGCAGGACCGCGATGCGCATTTCCGAGACGTCCTTTTAGAGCCGTTTTCCGAGCGTCGGGATGACAACACCCTGCGGGCCGTTGTGGGCCATGCTGTCTCCTTCTGGACCTGGCACTCCCTGTGCAGGCAGAACGGGCTCACGGAAGAGGCGGCAGTTGAAGCGATGGCGGCGCTGGTAGCCGTGGTTCCCTCGTGACAACGGTCCGTCCGCAGGAACCTCCTGCATAGAACCGGCTGGCAGTCCTAAGACTGCAGCCCCGGCACGCCGTCCTGGATGGTGAAGGAGGCCTTCGTGCTGACGGCGGATCCTGGCGTCGTGACGTAGTCCAGGACCCGGAAGTCCGCCGTCAGCGCGTCCTTGGTAATCTTCGTGTTCACGTAGCCGCGGTTGTCGTTGTAGAACTTCAGGTGCGGGTTCCATGCCATCACCGGGTCGATGGTGGAGCCTGAGCCGTCGCCGTTGGACGTGATGGAGGTGCACACGAGTTCCGAGCCGACCACGGGGGAGGCCGGGTCCGTGTAGTCCACCTTAATGTCGTTGGCCCAGTTGCGGTGCACGTCGCCGGTAAGGACGACGGCGTTGCGGACATTTGCGTCCACCCAGCCCTGGGTGATGCGGCGGCGCGAAGCGGCGTAGCCGTCCCACCCGTCCATGGAGACGTCGTCGATCTCCGGGGCCTGGTTCCGGTCCTTTTCGGCGAAGAACACCTGCTGGCCAAGGATGTCCCAGCACTGCGTGGAGTTTTTGAATCCGTCCAGCAGCCACTTCTCCTGCTCGGCGCCGGTGATGGTGCGGTCCTCGGCTAGGCGTTCGGCCACGTTCTTCTGCCAGCCGTCGCCGGCGAGCTGGTCGTCCCGGTACTGCCGGGTGTCCATCATGTGGAAGTTGGCCAGCTGGCCCCACTGGATGGTGCGGTAGATCTTCATGTCGAACCCGGCCGGCACGGAGGAAGCCCGCAGCGGCATGTTCTCGTAGTACGCCTGGAAGGCGGCGGCGCGGCGCTGCCGGAACCGCTCGGTGGTGTCGTTCAGCTGGCCGGCGTCGTTGTTCTCCGGGACCTCGTCCGCCCAGTTGTTGTCCACCTCGTGGTCATCCCACACCACCAGCCACGGGGCGATGGCGTGCGCGGCCTGCAGGTCGGCGTCGGACTTGTACTGCGCGTGCCGCTGCCGGTAGCCGGCCAGGCTGGAGGTCTCCGGGCCCTGGTGATCGCGCGGGTTTCCGCCGCCAATCACATAGCTGTCCTTCTTGTACTCGTACATGTAGTCGCCCAGGTGCAGCACCAGGTCCGGGTGGTCCTGGGCCAGCCGCGTGTAAGCGGTGAAGTAGCCGTGCTCGTACTGCGAGCAGCTGGCGAACGCCATGGCCAGCGCCGCCGGCATCTCGTGAGGGGCCGGGCTGGTGAGGGTACGGCCCACCGCACTGACGTGCCGGCCGGTGCGGAACCGGTAGAAGTATTCACGGCCCGGCCTGAGCCCTTTGAGCTCCACGTGGACGGAGTGGGCCGTTTCGATCCGGGCCTGCTCGATGCCGCGGGCCACTACCGTGCGCATGCCCGGGTCCTCGGCCACTTCCCAGGCGACCGCGACGTTGCGGGAGGGCATTCCACCCAGTCCGTCCTCGGCGACCGGATCCAGCGCCAGACGGGTCCAGATCACAAAGCCGTCCGGCCACGGCTCGCCGGAGGCGATGCCCAGGAGGAACGGATCGGTGCGGAGGCCGGCGTCGTCCGCTATGGAGGTGGCGACGGCGGCACCCGGCAGAGCGGCGACCAGCCCGGCCCCGAGTCCGACGGAAAGGAGGGATCTGCGCGAAATGTTGTCCATGCCTCGACCGTACGGAGGACGGTTGGACGGGTCCTGAGGACGACGTGAATTGACGGTTAACTGCGTGACAAAACCTGTTGAGTCCGCCTGAGAACGTGCCAGGCCTGGGGAAGGTCAACTCCACCGACAACAATGTGAGTCGTGCGGCCACGGCAAGGTTTCCAGATGATCAACGGTCTCCACGGACGTCGTCCAGAATCTCCGCTGTGCCGGACTCTGATGTGACGCGCGGCAGGACGCGAAAATCGGCAGGCCCCGCCGCCGGGTTGCCTTCCGCCGCTTCCCAGTGGCGCCGAAGCAACTCGGCCAGCCGCTCCGGCTCGATCCGATGCGGCGGGTCGAAGTGATGGCGGTGCGGGAACACCTCCAGATGGAAGTCCGGGAAGAAGACCCTTGCCAGCCGGCCGGCGATCTCGCCGTAGTCATCAGGATTGCTCAGCCCGCCCAGGGCGAAGAACACCGGCTGCGGAAAGGCGGCCAGGCGCTCCCTCGCCAGGTCGTAGCTCTTGAAAGTCTGCAGGAAGGCCTTGATACCCGCGGGCCGCTTGGCCATCCACGGCGGCGGGGGACCCGGCGGCGGTGGCGGCAGGACGACGTCGGGCTTAACTCCCAGCCTCATAAAGGCTGGCATGAACTGCTCAGGCGGCAGGGCTTCCAGCTCGTCGTACTTCTTCCAGAGCTCGGCATGGGCAGGGCTCCAGTCCCAGTTGCCGGCCCAGGCGGGCTCCAGCAGCGCCAGGCTGCGCAGCCTGTCGGGGTGCCTGGCGGCGAAAGCCAGCGCCGCCGCGCCGCCGCCTGAGTAGCCGACCAGATGGAACGCCTCCCAACCGAGGGCATCAGCCTCGCGGAGCACGCCGTCCACCTCTGTGTCCAGGTTCCAACCGGGCGGTGGCTCGTCGTCGGCGTAGAGCTCCATGTCCTTCGCGACGGCCTGTACCTCGGGTCCCAGGGCTTGAATCAAATCGCCATAGGCCAGTTGGGCGGGGAGCACGCTCCCGGGAAGCAGGATGGCCCGAATCGGTTCCATAAGCGAACCTTACGCCCGGTCCCGCCGTTCGTGACAGGTAGAACGCGGAGCGTCCCCGTGACGTGGGAGCATGTGCTTTATGGTTCGAAATATTGCATACCAGGGTGAACCTGGGGCCAACTCACACATCGCCTGCTTGGAAATGTATCCAGACATGGAGGCAGTTCCCTGTGCCAGCTTCGAGGACGTCTTTGCGCTCGTCACGGCCGGTGAGGCGGATTTGGCGATGATTCCGATCGAGAACTCGATCGCCGGCCGCGTGGCTGACATCCATGCACTCCTCCCGGACTCCAACTTGCAGATTGTGGGTGAGCATTTCCTGCGGATCCGCTTCGACTTGCTGGGGATACCGGGGAGCACCATCGAACAGGCCAGGGAAGTGCACAGCCATCTGCATGCCCTCGGGCAGTGCCGCAAGCTGATTCGCTCCCACGGGCTGAAGCCCGTTATCGCGGGGGATACCGCCGGTTCGGCACGGGAGGTGCGGGAATGGAACGACCCAACCAAAGTCTCCCTGGCCCCACCGCTCGCCGCCGGAATGTACGGGCTTGATGTCCTCGCAACCGAGGTAGAGGATGACCCGACCAATACCACCCGCTTCGTGGTCCTTGGGGAGAAGCGTCCACTTCCCGTGCGCCAGGAGCTGCCGGAGTCAGTTATTACAAGCCTGGTTTTCCGGGTCCGGAACGTGCCCTCTGCCCTGTACAAGGCGCTCGGTGGATTTGCCACCAACGGCGTCAACATGACCAGGCTCGAAAGCTATATGGTGGGGGCGGAGTTCGCCGCCACCATGTTCCTGGCCGACGTTGAAGGGCACCCGGAGGACACCCCGTTGAGCCTGGCGCTGAACGAACTGGAGTTCTTCACGTCCGAGGTGCGGATTCTCGGCGTTTATGCAGCCCATCCCTACCGGACGGGCGTTGAATCCGCCGCTGGCCCGCCGGCCCGCTGACGGGAGCAGTCGCGCCAGGAACATCGGTCCGCAGGGATCGGGCTGTCACGTAGTTACGGCGCGTCAAAGGGTGACTTGATGCTCCCTGCCTTCCGCGCGGTCCCAGAGCTCCCGCAGCAGTACCGCCAGCCGCAGCGGTTCGGCCCGGTGCGGCGGGTCGAAGTGGTGGCGTTCCTCGAACACTTCGATGTGGAAGTCCGGGAAGACCTTGGCCAGCCGGTCCGCGATCTCGCCGTACGCGTCCGGGTTACTCAGGCCGCCGAGGGCATAGAACACGGGCTTGCGGAAGGCTGCGAGCTTCTCCCGGTCCAGGTCGTAGCTCTTGAACGTCTCCAGGAAGGCCCTGACACCGGCGGGCCGCCTGGCCATCCACGGCGGCGGGGCGCCTTCAACCGGCGGCGGAAGGACGACGTCGGGCTTCACACCCAGCCTGGTGAACTCCAGTATCAACTCGTCGGGCGGAAGTTCTTCCAGCTCCCGGTATTTCCTCCACACTTCTTCGTGGGCGGGGCTCCAGTCCCAGCTGCCGGCCCAGGCGGGCTCGAGCAGAGCCAGGCTGAGCAGGCGTTCGGGATGTTCGGCGGCCACGGCGAGCGCCGCTGCACCGCCGCCGGAATAGCCGACCAGGTGGAAGGTCTCCCAGCCGAACGCGTCGGCTTCGCGGAGCACGCCGTCCACCTCGGTGTCCAGGCTCCAGCCGGGCGGCGGCTCGTCGCGCTCATAAAGTTCCAGGTCCTTGGCGATGGCGTCCACGCCTGGGGCCAGGTCTTCGATCAGGTCGCCATAGGCCAGCTGGGCAGGGAGGATGCTCCCGGGAAGCAGGATGGCCCGAATCGGTTCCATGGGAAAACCCTACGCCGGGTGTCCCGGCAGGCCAACGGGCCAGCCCGCTAAGAGCGACGCCCGGGTTTTCGTTTAGAGCCCCGGGGCATCACTGTCGTTCGCCGTGTCCGGCGCCAGCCTTGCTGTGAGTGTGCGCACCTGCTCGGCCAGGTTGGCCACCTCCCGGCGCAGGGGATCCTCCGAGGCATCCGTCTCTTCGGCCACCTCGAGGGAGACCTCCTCCACCAGCCAGGACGCGACAGAGGCCGTGATCACGCCCAGGACGGCGATGCCGCCGAGCAGGAGCCCGATGGCCACCAACCGCCCCACCAGGGTGACCGGGAAATGATCGCCGTACCCGACGGTACTGATGGTGACCACCGCCCACCAAAGGGCATCGCCAAAGTTGTTGATGTTCGATCCTTCGGCGCCCTTCTCGACGTCGAGGATGGCTACCGCGCCGACGTACGTAACCAGGACGGCAGCGCCAAGGACATAGGTCAGGACGCGTCCCCGGAGGGTGCGGCCCGCCGTCCGGTGCAGGACCTGCAACAGGGTGACCAGGCGGAGCAGCCGCAGCGGGCGCAGGACCGGGAGGACCAGGATGATCAGCTCGTGGATGTTGCGAAAGAACCATCTGGGCCGGTTCTCGGCAAGGATCAGGTTGGCCAGGTAGTCGATCCCAAAAAGTCCCCACGTCAACCAGATCACCAGCTCCAGAACGTCGTCCTGGCTCGGGGGCAGGTCGTAGATGACCTGGACGGAGTAGGCGGCAAGGAACAGGGTTGCAACGCCGACGAGCGGCCATTCGGTGTGTTTGCGCCAGAGCAGTTGGGTCATGCACGAATGCTAGGCCAAACCGGCGCCAGGCGGTTCGATATCCTGTCCCTGTTAGCTGCCGCCGCCGAAATTGGCGGGGCCATCAGCCGGCTTTCGCTACCGAGCCAGTGGCTCACTTGGGCGCAGCAAGGGGAGGTGAACGCATTGGGCGGAGCATCCAACCAGGGCGGACCGCATTGGCGCCGCGTGGTGGCTGCCCTCGCTAACCGGGACGCGCGGACCGCCTACGCGCAGATAGTGCTCGGGGCCAAGGCACCGGATGTGCTTGCCGGTATGTCCGAACAACGGCGCACCCGTGCCGTTGAGGTCCTGCTGGCAGCCGGCCTGGTGGAACGGACACGTGCCAATGAACTGGAAGCCTCCGGCACCATCTTCCAGGACCTCCTCACCCAACAACCCAGGCGCCTGCCGCAAACCGGCGTCGATCGTTTTATGCGCCTGGGCCGGATTGACAGGTACCCGGCCAACATGGCGCAGCGGCGGGAACTGCTCGCCTGGATTGCCGGTGACGCCATCCGGCAGGGCGAGGAGCTCACCGAACAGCAGGTCAACGAACGGCTCCTGAGCTACACCGACGACGTTGTGCTGCTCCGCCGCTACCTGATCGACTTCGGGCTGCTGACGCGGACGCCGTCGGGATCCTCCTATTCCCGGCAGGAAGAAGAATAGGCAAGCCTTGGGATGACTGTTTTCACAAAGTAGGCTCGGCGATGTCGATTTCCAGCCCCGCCTCCGACTTCTTGATGTCACGGCCGCACGGCCACGTCTACGAAAGGGTCGAGCTCATGAAATTCGCCGTCCTCATCCACTCCAACCCGCAGCCGTGGGGACACCGTACGGGTGACTACCTGGCCGAGAACCTGGCGCTGCCGAAGGAGCAGCGCGGCGGAATCCCTTGATGCGCGGAGGCCGGCATGAAAGATTACCGTCATGGCCACCTTCACCGGATCTGACGACCTGCAGGGTGCGGAGTTCTTCGACGTGAACCTGCGCGGGGCCCGATTCGTCCGGACTGACCTGTCCGGTGCGGTGATGCGCGGGGTGGATGTGGAGCGGGCGGACATCGACGCGCCGTGGCTCCTCGAAGGCAGAAGCTTCCTGCGGGTCAACGGTGTGGATGTGGCCCCGTTCGTCGAGGCCGAACTTAATCGCCGTTTTCCCGGCCGCGAGAAGAGGCGCGCCGAGGATACTGAGGGCCTGCGCGAAGCCTGGGCTGTGCTCGAACGGACCTGGGCGGCCACCCTGGAACGCGTAGCGGCGATGGCGGCCGGCACGGTGGACATTTCTGTGGACGGCGAATGGACGTTTGCGCAGACGCTGCGGCATCTGGTGATGGCCACGGACAAGTGGATGAGCGGGGGGATTCTGGAGAATGAGCAGCCATTCCACCCCATCGGCCAACCGAATGCCGAATATAAGACCGACGGCCTCGACATGTCCGTCTTCAGCGCGGCCACACCGTCCTACTCGGAGGTGCTAGAGGTCCGGGCCAGCCGGATGGCCATGGTTCGCGAGTTCCTGGCCGGCCTTAGGGAGGAGGACCTTGAACGGCCGCACAAGGCCCCCGATGCTCCCGAGTACACGGTGACCACACTCCAGTGCCTGCACACCATACTTTTGGAGGAGTGGGAGCACCACCGCTTCGCCGTCCGCGACCTTGACGCCATCGAGGCGGAAATCAATACGCAGGGCTAGTCCTCGCTTCGCTGGGCTCACACATCTTTGATTGCAGGCAACAGCTGCCGCCGCAATTCCGGTAGATTGCGTCCGGGAGCAGAAAGCCAACAAAGGGGAGACGGACATGGAAACTCAGGTCAGCGGAAGCGCCCAACTCAAGGACGCTCCGCCGTCGTACATCGCTTCAATCATGGTCAGCGCCGTGGACGCCGAGCGGCTGGCCGCTTTCTGGTCCCAGTTCCTGAACCTCGAGGTGGCCTCGCGAATCGATCAGTTCATCTGGCTGAAAGCAGCCGGCCCGGGAACGCCCCAACTGGGGTTCCAGCAGGTGGCCAGCCCCACCGGCGGGCGCCGGCGCCTTCACCTGGACATTCATACCCCGGATGCCGCCAGCCTGCGCAGGCACGCCGAGTTCCTGGGTGCCTCGTTTGTGGAGGGTCACGACGTCGGCGATTTCCATTGGGACGTTATGCAGGACCCCGAAGGCAACGAGTTCTGCATCGCCCAGGACTGAGGACGCTCTAGAGAACGGCGGTTGCTGTGGACATATTGAGCGGCGTAAGCGTGGACTGGCTCAAAGCTCTCACGTGGCTCTCTGCCATCGCCACCGGACTGATGCTGGGCTTGTGGCGCCCCCGCCGTCTCCACTTGGCTGCGCTGGGATCGGTGTTCGTCTTTCTGGTCACCAACGCCGGGGCGGGCATCTACGTCCTGAACCACGTGGGTGACCCCCGCTGGAGCGGCAAAGATGAGGACCGTGTGGGGGTGCCTCCGCTCACTGATACGCCCGTTGTGGGACGTTTCCTGGAGTCCCTTGAGGCGCAGCTGCGTGGAATAGCTGACAACGTCAATGACTTCGTTGACTTCAGCGCTGCCCTTCCCCAGGCCATGGAGTTCTTCGTGGCGGCAGGCTGGGCGCTGGTCATTTCCCTGCCCCTGGCGCTCGCCGCCCTGATTGTCGGCTACGCCGAAGCAAGACGCCGGAAAGCGGAATTCCTCACGTACAAGCTCCAGGTGGAAGAGCTCAAACGTGACCTCGACGACGTCAAGCGCCGCCTCGCGTCCCCGGACCGGGGGTCGCCGTCATGAAGCCGATCATTCTGCTGGACATCGACGGCGTCCTGAACCCCGTGGTGCGTCCCGGCGCCGACCGTCCGGAACTGTCACTGCCTCCTGCCACAGCCGCGCTGGTGCGACGGCTGGCCCGTTGCGGCCGGCTCGCCTGGGTGTCCACGTGGCCGGCGGATCAGACGGGAGGCCTGGAATCGCAGCTGGCGCTGGACGCCGACCCTTTGCGTGTGACGCTCATCTTCCGTGCCGCCGACGAGGATGAGCCGACGCCGAAACTGCGGTCGGTGAGGCGTTGGCTGGCCCGGATGAGGGACTCCGGAGAGGCGGACTGGGACTCAGTGGTCTGGATCGACGACGTGCTGGGACCCGACGCCCGCGAGTGGGCCCATCAGTACGACCAGCCGGTCCTGCTGGAGAAGCCGGTCCCGGCCCAGGGGCTGACAGAACTGCAGGTGGTGGCCGTCGAAGTGTTTATCGACAGCGATGAGGAGACCGGGCGGTAGATTGGCGTTAATTCCCGCCGCCCACTGAAGAGGAATCTGCCAATGAGTGCCGCATCATTCGCCGCCAAAGCCCGGGCCCACCAGACCGTCGTCGGATATTGGGTGGTCCTGGATTCACCGGTGTCCACCGAGCGGGTGGCGCGCCTCGGGTACGACTACGTGGCGCTGGACGCGCAGCACGGGCTGATGGGCTATTCCGGCTGGCTGCACGGTTTGATGGCCATCGACGCCTCCGGCGCAGCCGGGATTGTCCGCGTACCGTCCAACAACGCCGCTTTCATCGGACAGGCGCTCGACGCCGGTGCCGCCGGCGTCATTGTGCCGCTGGTCAACAACGCGGAGGAAGCCGCCGCCGCAGTGCGCGCCGTGCGCTACCCGCCGCACGGCATCCGGTCCTACGGACCCATGCGCTCCGGGCTCCGGATCGGGCCGGTGCCCGCGGAGGCGGACGCCACCGTGCTGTGCCTGGCCATGATCGAGACCCCCGGGGGGCTGGCCAACGTCCGCGAGATCTGCGCCGTCCCCGGGCTCGACGGCGTCTACATCGGACCGTCCGATCTTTGCCTTGCGGTGGGCGGCAGGTTCCCCGATGATCCGGACGTGGCCGAAGTGTTCGACGCCGCCCTGGTCACCATCCGTGATGCAGCCCGGGGCGCGGGCATCATCGCGGCGATCCACACCGGCAGCGGCGAGATCGCCCGCCGGCGGATCGACGAAGGCTTTACGTTCGTGACAGTGTCCTCGGACCTGACCCACCTCGAAGACGCGGCGGCCCGCCATCTTTCGACTGCACTGGGCGAGTAGGCGCGCGAGCAGGTGGGGGAGCAGGCGCGTGAGTAGGGGCGGGAGCCTCCGGCCGCCGTCGTACGCCCTTGACTGGGTCTCAAGGGACCGGTGGTAATTGGTCTCCGGGATCTCGTGTAGAGTCGATCTTGTTGTTGTGTTTTTAGCAGTTCGTAGTTCA
Source organism: Arthrobacter sp. CDRTa11 (assembly GCF_026427775.1). Classification (NCBI taxonomy): domain Bacteria; kingdom Bacillati; phylum Actinomycetota; class Actinomycetes; order Micrococcales; family Micrococcaceae; genus Arthrobacter; species Arthrobacter sp. CDRTa11. The sequence goes on from NZ_CP044532.1 coordinate 1,362,104, forward strand.
GGCAGTACGCGCGGTCGAAAGTCCGCGTTCTTCTGAAGTAAGCGGTTGTGAACACCCCACGCAGGAGGACCCGAAAGTCGGGACTTTTCCTCCACCTTCACGAAGGACATAAAAAATGGCTACTGGTACCGTCAAATGGTTTAACGCTGAAAAGGGCTTCGGCTTCATTTCCCCCGATGACTCCTCACAGGACGTTTTCGCTCACTACTCCGCGATCGCCTCTTCCGGCTTCCGCTCACTCGAAGAGAACCAGAAGGTCTCCTTCGAGACCGAGCAGGGCCCCAAGGGCCCGCAGGCCGTCAACATCCAGGCACTCTAATTCATTAGAGAATCTGGGGCCGCAAGGTTTCATCTTCTAAAGCAGGGCCGGTCATTGACCGGCCCTGCTTTTGTTAACCCGGCCGTGCTGTGAGCGTGGACGTGCAGCACGTGATTGGTCAGGGCTCAGGGCACCGCAAACTGGATGGGCGGGGTGGTGATGGGTCCGCCGCACTGCTCGGTTCCACCCACCCTGGTCCACACAAGGCCCTGATCTTTCTCGGCAATGACGGTGCCGTCCGCGGCGATGGCCTTCACGGTGACTTCCGGCGGCGTCCCGGAATTCAGCGTGAACACCCAGGTGTCCTTGTCCTCGCGGTGGCTGTAAAAGGGTGCCAGGCTGACGGTCGGCTGGGGCGCGGGGGCGAACTCGGTGACCACGGTTTTCGAGGGTGCCGGCGCGGCCGTGGGCTCCGGCTGGGAGCATCCGGTCTTGCCGCACACGCTCACCCGATCGACGGCCGCGGCATTTCCCTCGATGTTCACAGTGATGCTGCTGACGTAGCCGATGGCCGGGCACGCCAGGGGTGTGCAGCCTGTGCTCGGCACAACCCCAATCACGGCGACGATCAGCACACCCAGGGTCCCCCAACCTGATTTCATGGTGCGAGTCTACGCGGCCGAAGGATCCGGCATGCTCGACTCCGGGCCGCTCCCGCCCGGCACAACAACCCGGCACAACAAACTGACTCGCAGCTAACGTCGTCAAACGCGCTGATGAGGACGTTAGCTGCCAGTCAGTTTGGAAGAGAGATTAGGGGCGAGCGTTACTCGTCCGGATTGGGGCTGCGGACGTCCTTTTCGCCGATGTCGGCGGCGCCCAGGGCCGCGGCGGCCGGAGAGTGGACGGGTTCGTGTTCGCGGACCCTGATCTCCGGATGGTGCAGGTCCAAGGCCGGGCGCTCCGAGCGGATGCGCGGCAATGACGTGAAGTTGTGGCGCGGCGGCGGGCAGGACGTGGCCCACTCCAGCGAGGCGCCGAAGCCCCACGGATCGTCCACGGTGACCTTCTCGCCGGCCCGCCACGTGACGTAGACGTTCCAGAGGAACGGGATCATGGACGCGCCGAGCAAATAGGAGCCGATGGTGGAGAACTGGTTCATCCACATGAAGTTGTCCTCCACCAGATAATCTGCGTACCGGCGGGGCATGCCCACGGCGCCGAGCCAGTGCTGGATGAGGAACGTGCCGTGGAAGCCCAGGAACAGCATCCAGAAGTGGATCTTGCCCAGGCGCTCGTTGAGCATGGTGCCGGTGAACTTGGGCCACCAGAAGTAGAAGCCGGCGAACATCGCGAACACCACCGTGCCGAACACCACGTAGTGGAAGTGCGCCACCACGAAGTAGGAGTCGGAGACGTGGAAGTCCAGCGGCGGCGACGCCAGGATGATGCCGGTCAGGCCGCCGAAAAGGAAGGTGATGATGAAGCCCAGGCTCCAGAGCATGGGCGTCTCGAAGGTCAGCGAGCCGCCCCACATGGTGCCGATCCAGTTGAAGAACTTCACGCCGGTGGGCACCGCGATCAGCATGGTCATAAAGGCGAAGAACGGCAGGAGCACGGATCCTGTCACGTACATGTGGTGCGCCCAGACTGTCATGGACAGGGCGGCGATGGCGATGGTGGCGTACACCAGGCCCTTGTAGCCGAAAATCGGTTTGCGGCTGAAGACCGGGAAAATTTCGGACACGATGCCGAAGAACGGCAGCGCGATGATGTACACCTCGGGGTGGCCGAAGAACCAGAACAGGTGCTGCCAGAGTACGGCGCCGCCGTTGTTCGGATCGTAGATGTGGGCGCCGAACCGCCGGTCAGCGCCGAGTCCGAACAGGGCTGCGGCCAGCGGCGGGAACGCCATGATCACCAGGATGGACGTGACCAGGGCATTCCAGGTGAAGATGGGCATCCGCCACATGGTCATGCCGGGGGCGCGCATACAGATGATGGTGGTGATGAAGTTGACGGCGCCCAGGATGGTGCCGAAGCCGGACAACGCCAGGCCGAACACCCACAGGTCCCCGCCGACGCCGGGGCTGAACGTTGTGTTGTTCAGCGGCGCATAGGCGAACCAGCCAAAGGACGCCGCGCCCTGGGGTGTGATGAATCCGGAGACGGCGATGGTCGAGCCGAAGAGGAAGAACCAGAATGCCAGGGCGTTCAGCCGCGGGAACGCGACGTCAGGGGCGCCGATCTGCAGCGGCATGATGACGTTCGTGAACCCGGCGAAGAGCGGGGTGGCGAACATGAGCAGCATCATGGTGCCGTGCATGGTGAACAGCTGGTTGTACTGCTCCTTGGTCTGCAGGATCTGCATGCCAGGTTCGTAAAGCTCAGCCCGGATGAGCAGGGCCATCACCCCGGCCATCATAAAGAACACAAACGACGCGATCAGGTACATGTACCCGATGACCTTGTGGTCTGTGGAGGTAACCCAAGTGACGATGAGGCTGCCTTTGCGCCGCGGTACCACCGCGGGTGATGCCGTGGCGGCTACCCCTTCAGATGATTGTCCTGTGATGGCCAATTTTTCACCTCGTCCGGACGGTGCCTATGGGCCCGTGTGCATGAGCCCCCTCATCAGCCCGGAATAACATTCCGAGGTCCTGATTTCCTTCAGGTTACCCATGAATGCCGCTCCGGGAAAGGGTTTCAGGGGTGCACGCGGAGGGGTTCTTAGGGCAGCCCCATCGCGTTCCGCACTTCGTCCAGGATGTGGTGCATGGCGGTCTCGGCGGTGGTCGCGTCACCGCGGGCGACGGCGGCGGCAACATCCTCGTGCGCCTGAAGTGCTTCGTCCCGTGGCCTGAACGGCATCAGGCCCTGCTTCGTCCGGCTGGTCAGGACCTCGGCCACCATCCCTTCTAGGGCAGTGAACATTTCGTTGCCGCAACTCTGCAGCAGCAGGCAGTGGAATTGGATATCGGCGGCCAGGAACGCCTCCAGCTCCCCGGCTTCGCCCAGGCGCCTCAGCTCGGCGGCAAGGGCAGTCAGTTTGGCGCGCTCCGCCGCGCTGGCACGGCGGGCAGCCCCGGCCGCGGCGATGGGTTCGACGGCGATCCGCAACTCCGTGAGGCTGCTGTACTGTTCCGCCCGGCTGTCGGAGGCAAGGCGCCAGCGCACCAGCTTGGGGTCAAAAACATTCCACAGCGCCCGCTCCTGGACCACAATGCCAACGCGGCGCCGCGAGTAGACGAGGTTCATCGACTCCAAAACCTTCATGGTGTCGCGCGCGACGGTCCGGGAAACCCCATACTCCTGCTGAAGCGTGTCCAAGGTGAGGCGGCTGCCTGGCGGGAGGCTGCCGGAAGCGATGGCAACGCCTACCGCCTCAAGAACGCGTCCCTGCATCGCGGGGGAAGCCCCGCCGTCGTCCGCTTCATCCGCGGGCCCAACTGTCGCCGTCGACATTTTGCTGCCTCCATCCGCGCTCGAGGCGCCCTCTCATCATAGGCAATATGACGAAAAGGTATGACTTGTGACACTCAAAGATAGTATCTATCGCGATGAAAGGTGATACCTTATCTCCAGTGCACTCGCCTGCTATCCAGACGGCAGTGCACGTGAGCTTCTTCACTAAGCCAAAGACGTCTTCTTCGGAGGTAAACATGCAGTATCCAGCCACGCACCTGGTGGTGATGGGGGTAGCCGGTTCCGGCAAGTCCACCATCGCTGCGGCCCTTTCCCAGCAACTGGGCTGGGCCTGCGCCGAGGCGGACGAATTCCACCCGCAGGCCAACATCAACAAGATGAGCCAGGGGATTCCCCTGCAGGATGAGGACCGCTGGCCGTGGCTCCAGGAGATCCGGGACTGGATGACCGCCCAGGCTCAAAGTGGCCAGTGCACCGTACTTACGTGTTCGGCCCTCAGGAAGAGCTACCGGGACCTGCTGGCCGAGGCTGAAGGCCGAGTCCTGTTCCTGCACCTGCATGGTGAAGCTGACCTGATTGGCCAGCGGATGCAGGGGCGCGAAGGCCACTTTATGCCGCCCACGCTCCTGCCCAGCCAGCTGGCGACGCTGGAACCGCTCAGCCCGGAGGAACTTGCCCAGGGAAGCCTCCGCCTGGATATTTCCAAATCCCCGGAAGAGCTGGTCCAGACCATCCTCGCCGCGCTCAGGCTCCCGGCCGCCTGACCGGCCTCTTTTCCCAAACACGACTTTCCCCGATTTGTTTCAGCTGTTTCAAAGGAGAACCATGACCATCGAAGGTTGGACTCAAACGATGGGCGCAGCGCCCTTGCTGCTCATCGCGGCGGCCGCAATAGGCGTCCTGCTGTTCCTGATCATCAGGCTTCGCATGCATGCCCTCATCGCCCTGATTGTGGTCAGCCTCGCCACGGCTTTCGCCACAGGAATCCCCGCCAACCAGGTGGTGCCGGTGCTGATCAATGGCTTCGGCACCACTCTGGGCACCGTGGCGCTCCTGGTGGGCCTGGGCGCCATGCTGGGCCGCATCGTGGAGACCAGCGGCGGGGCGAAGGTCCTGGCCGACTACCTGATCGGCGTCTTCGGTGAAAAGCGTGCCCCGTTCGCCCTTGGCCTGGCCTCGCTGATCTTCGGCTTCCCCATCTTCTTCGACGCCGGCCTGGTGGTGATGCTGCCCGTGGTCTTTGCGGTGGCCCACCGCCTGGGCGGGGGAGTGCTGCGCTTCGGCCTTCCGGCGGCCGGCGCCTTCTCGGTAATGCACATCTTCCTGCCGCCGCACCCGGGACCCGTCTCCGCTGCCGCATTCTTTGACGCGAACATCGGCCTGGTCATGATCGCCGGCCTCATCACCGCCATCCCCACCTGGTATGTGACCGCCTACCTCTACGGCCTGTACACCGGCAAGAAGCTGGTCCTTCCCGTGCCTGAAATCCTGGGCCACGCCAGCGCGGAAGCCGAGTCGCACCCGCCGCGCTTCCGCACCATCATCGGCCTGCTGCTCCTGCCCCTGGTCCTGATCTTCATCAACACCGGCCTGAACACCCTTGCCTCCTCCGGCGTGCTGTCCGAGGCCGTCAAGAACGAGCAGTGGTTCCAGATCCTGCGCACCATCGGCGAAACCCCTGTGGCGCTGCTGATCGCGGTCCTGGTGGCCATGTACGTCCTCGGCGCCCGGCGCGGAACTGCCAACGGCGCACTGGAGAAGCTGCTGGAGTCTTCACTGGGCCCTGTCTGCTCGGTCATCCTCATCACCGGGGCCGGCGGAATGTTCGGCGGCGTGCTGCGGGCCTCCGGCATCGGCGATGCCCTGGCCGACGTACTCGGCAACCTCGGCATCCCGCTGATCCTGGCCGGCTTCCTGATCTCAGCCATCCTGCGCATCGCCCAGGGTTCAGCCACCGTGGCCCTGACCACCACTGCAGGGCTGATCGCCCCGGCCGTTGCTTTGGCAGGCCTCAACGGCATGCAGGTTGCAGCCCTTGTTATCGCCGTGGCCGCAGGATCCGTGGTGGTCTCGCACGTCAACGACTCCGGCTTCTGGCTGGTGGGCCGCTTCTTCGGCATGGATGTCAAGACCACGCTGAAGACCTGGACCGTGATGGAAACCCTGATCGGCGTGATGGGCTTCGGCATCGCGGCCATGATCTTCCTGCTGGCCGGGGTGGCTGGGTAGCCGCTGCCCTCAGCTGCTCACGCCGAACTGGCAGCAAATGACCGCAAACCAGGGATTTGAGGTCATTTGCTGCCAGTTCGCGAAGCAGGTTTTCGGGCCTGGCTACTTGCGGGGCGCGCGGGGCTTGGGTTCCTTGGGTTCCTTGGGCGGGAGGTCCGCCACGTACTCGAACGCCTTCTCCACCCAGGCGCGTACCCGGGCGTCATCGCCGTCGCCTTCGGCGTTCCACACTTCCGGCAGGCCGACGTAGCCGCCCATGGGACGTTCCACCGGCCCGAACGGGACGGTCCGCTCTGTACTTTCAAGCTCCGTGCGGTCTTCGCTGGAGAGGCGAACGCCGATGGTGGGGCCGAACAGTCCTGCAAACATGTTGCCGTTCACGAAGGCGCCGAGGTTGCCGAACATCGGTTTGACCACCACGTCCGGCCTGTCCGGCACCACCGACCGGAAGCGCTCCTTGTCAGCCTCTGACGGTTTGGGCATCTCCATGGTGGTCTCCTCCGGTTGCAGGGGAATGCAGATCTGAGTGCAGGATATGCCCGCTACGCCATCCGGTACAGATCGGGCACTGCCGAATTGCCCTCCCGCTTTGGGTTGCGGGTTTAGCCGTCGTTGCCCTGTGGTTTCGCGGACATTCGGGTTGCATTCAGGACGTCCTGAAGTGTCTGCAATGCTGCTTCAAACCTCTGTTCCCCTGCGTACATGCCCCAGAGCTGCTCCAGTTCCTTCACCTTGTCTGATGCCTCGTGCAGAAGCCGCAGTCCCCGGGCGGTGGGGAAGATCAACTTTGCCCTGGCATCGGCCGGATCCGGCCGGCGCTCCAGATACCCCATCTTCTGCATCTCGTTGACCAGTTCGGACGTTGCGGCCAGGCTCAGCTGTGCGCGTGCGGCCAAGGCTGTCAGCCGTATTCCCTTGGTCCCAATGTTCCCTGTGATCTGGAGGTGGGCGGGACGGAGGTCGCCGTAGCCATGGGATTCGGCCTCAGCCAGAAGCTCGCGACGGAACTCCGACAGCAGGCGGACCAATAGCTGGCCCACGGGAAGCCTGTGCGGATGCAAATCTCTTGACGGCGGCATGTCCACGGAGGAGACTTTATCCCATAAGCTTCGGATTCCGAAGTAAATCACGGCAAGCAAATCACAGCAGAGGCCATTGGAGGATGGGATGCATCTGGACATTTCCCCGACCATGATCGACACCACGCTTGGTCCTCTCATGGTCCGCCGCAGAGGATCCGGCCAGCCGGCGCTTTTATGGCACAGCCTGTTTGTTGATTCCAGTACTTTCGCCAACGTCGTTGACAGCCTGGGTCAGGAGAGGGAACTCATTTTGCTGGACGGTCCCGGGCATGGTGGCAGTCCCGGGCCGCGGCGCCCCTACTCCCTGGTGGAGTGTGCCGTCGCTGCAAACCAAATCCTGGATGCCTTGGGCATCCCTGGCCCTGTCGATTGGGTGGGTAACGCCTGGGGAGGGCATGTGGGAATCGTCTTCGCAGATACTTTCCCAGCCCGCTGCCGGACCCTCACCACGATCGGCTCACCCCCTTATCCGCTTTCCCGATCCGAGCGCCTGCAGATTGTTCCCATGGTGTACGCCTACCGGATCCTGGGCCCGGCCCCGTTCACAGGTGGCATCGCGAATGCGTTGGGAGGCAAAGGCGTTTCGAAGTCAGCACCGCAGGCCGCAGCGGCAGTGGCGGAGGCCTTCCGCAGGGGCAGCCGGCGTGACAAATATTGGGCCATGCAATCCGTTATGCTGCGCCGGCCGGACCTTCGCCCTGTCCTGGCCCGGCTGCAGGTCCCCACGCTGGTGCTGGTAGGCCGGAACGATCCCATGAACGACGCTGCGGAGGCAGAGCGTGCAGCCCGAAGTGTGCGCGACGGACGCTTCTCCGTGGTCACCGGCGCCGGTCATGTTGCCCCGCTTCTGATCGAACCGGGCGAAGTGACGCGGCACATCCTGGCGTTCTGGTCGGAGAGCCGCAACCAGAGGGCCGCAGCATGAATCTTCGCTGACCTTGGGGTTCGTGTGCAGTCCAGCCGAATCCTGGCCAGCGCTGCCGTGGGTCAGTCGCATGATGCAAAAGGTCCCCAGTAATGAAAGTTCGTCGATGGGGACCTTTTTGTGGAGTCAGTGCTCGTCGTAATGGCCTTCATGTTCGGCATGCCGGTGGCCGTCATGGATGTAGTCAACGTGATCGCCGTGCTGCGCCGTTTCGTGGCTGCAGTCCGGGCCGCCGTGCTGGTGCTGGGCAGGCGTGTGCTCGGCCGGGTCGTCATGCTCGTCGTAGTGGCCTTCGTGTTCGGCGTGGCGGTGGCCGTCGTGGATGTAGTCAACGTGGTCGCCGTGCTGGACGGTGACGTGGGTGCAGTCGTCTCCGCCGTGCTGGTGGTCTGTAAGGGTGTGTTCAGCGTGGATTTCCTGGGTCATCTTTGCTCTCCTTCAGTGGGTGGAAACTTCCTGCCGTGACTGCTTCTGCGGGACTTTGTGCTTCTGCGGGACTTTGGATGGCCGTTCCCGCGTGTACGCCATCGTTCCACCCGGCATCTGATTTTGGCTAGGGCCGACAGGCGAGGAATGCGCCCTCTGCCAAAAGAGACCTGGGAGTCGTAGACTCCGACCAATCGCTATCCCCGCAGTCCTGATCGTGGAGGCCTCTGATGAACACTCCGGATTCACGGTGGCGGCGTCTGCTCGGCCACGGACCCGGGCTACTGTGGGCCATGGTGGCCGGAGGTCTTCTCTGGATGGTCCATGGATACCTCCGGTTTCTGACGCCGCAGGGGCCGGACGCTGTGTGGCGGGAGGATCTGCAGTATTCGCAGATCCTCAGCACGCCACTTTTCCTGATGTACAGCCTGCCGGGCGTACTGGCCCTCCTGCTTTCTTCCTGGGCGGCCCTCTCCTTCCTGCCCACCTTGGCCACGGGACGCACTGGGCTGAGGCGCGCGGCCCGGATATTTGCGCTGCTGGCGTTTGTCTTCGGACTGGTGGCCGCCGTCGGCCAGGTGGTTCTGTTCGTTTCCCCGACAATCGGCGGGATCAGTTTTGGGGTTCCTTCACTGGGGCTGGCCCTGTTCCTTGCGGGGCTTGCTGCCGGCAGGGAAGGCGGCGCAGACGGCCGCGGACCACACAGATTCGTGGGGCTGTGGATGATGCTGTTGGGCGGGATCGGAATGCTCACCCTGCCAGTGCAGCCGCTGGTGTACGCGCTGGAACTGCTGCCTCTTACCTTCGCGACCGCCGTGTTTGCCCTGTTCGGCGCGGGCTGGATTGGGCTGGCTTTCACCCTCCGCACGGAAACGGCGCCTGCGGCCCAAACCCTCTAGCGCCACCTCTCAACCCGCTGAGCTAATCCAGCAGAACGCACCCAGCTCGGGAACACCGTCCGCCCCGCCGTCGTTGTGCCCAACGGCAGCCCATCCGAAACCTTCGGATCGATCCCCAACCAAAGGACACCCCTTGACTCCTCGCACCATCGTGATCACCGGCGCCAGCGACGGGATCGGCGCAGCAGCCGCAAGGTCGCTGGCGGAGGCAGGGGAGCGGGTTGTCGTCGTCGGCCGTTCCGCTGAAAAGACGCGTTCCGTCGCCAAAGAGCTCAACGCTGACTACTTCGTCACGGACTTCGCCGACCTGGCGCAGGTCCGCACCCTCGCTGCCCAGCTCAGGGAAAACTACCCGCGGATCGACGTCCTGGCCAACAACGCCGGCGGCATCATGGGCAAGCGCACCCTCACCGTGGACGGGCACGAATCCACCTTCCAGATCAACCACCTGGCCCCCTTCCTGCTTACCACCGGACTGATGGACGTGCTGGCCGCCAGCAACGCCAAGGTCATCAACACCTCCAGCGCCGCGAACGGCTTCGGCAAACTGGATCTCTTTGACCTCACCTCGGAGCACGGCTACTCCACCCACCGCGCCTACGGCACCGGAAAACTGGCCAACATCCTGTTCACAAGCGAACTGCACCGCCGTTTCGGCGATCAGGGAATCACGACGGCGGCATTCCACCCGGGCGTGGTCCGCACCAACTTCGCGGCCGAGTCCAGCAGCCCCTGGCGGCACGCCTACAAGACGCTCCTGAACAGGTTCATGCTCTCGCCGGAGCAGGGTGCGGACACCCTGCTTTGGCTCATTAACGGCACCCCGGGGACTGACTGGATCTCCGGTGCCTACTACTACAAGCGCGCCCTGGCCAAGGCCAACGCCCAGGCCTACGATGCCGATCTGGCCCGCGAGTTCTGGGACCGGAGTGCGGAGTTGGTTACGGCCTGAACACAATCTTCCAGCAGCCTTGGACGGCCACCGAGTAGGTCCTACCCTTGAGATCGTAAGCATGCTTTCTATTGGTGAGGGGTGGTTTTCATGCGCAAGTCCTCGGTCATCGGGCTGGCAGCAGCAAGTGTCCTGGCATTGGCATCATGCACCGGGGGAGGTGCGGGGCAGGGGCCCTCACCCACTGCCACCACCACCGGAAATTCGCAGGCCAAGGCCTATACCGAAGACGAACTGCGCGACCTGATTTCCGGAATGAAGGATGCCGAGGGCAACGAACTGAAGCTCTATTCCAAGGAGCAGGTTGACCAGGGCGGCACTATTGCCGAGAAGCTGATGACTACGGCGACGGTGGAGCCCGAGGACTGCAAGTCGATCGCCACAGCAGGGCTCCTGGATGAGGTGGAGAACGGCGATGTTGCCGTTGCCGTCTCCGAGAGTGCCATGCCGCGGACGCTGTCCGCACAATCCAGCAGCAGTGGGCCGGCCGGCGTCGAGCTGCTCCGCGAGGTGAAGGGCAAACTGGGCCAGTGCTCCGACTTCACCATCGAGGTTCTGGGGCAACGCCACGAGGTGTCCAGCGAAAGCCTGGAGGCTAAGACCAATGGCGAGGAGACCTTTGCCACCGTGAGCACGCGGAATGGTGACACCGGGGAAATGCTCATGCAGGTTTCCGCGGCCGAGGGGCGCTTGCTGGTGGTTGCTACCAAGACAGGAGCTGACCTGAGGGATCCCGACCGGGAGGAACTCGAGGGCCTGGTGAATGAAGTCCTGGCCAAGGCCGGCGGCGACGGGACGGCCACGGCGTCGCCCACGAGGACACCGACGCGGACGGCGAGCCCAACAACAACCACCACGGCCTCGCCCACGGCTACCGTTACTGTGTCGCCTACGGAGACGGAGGGGAACACCAGCCCGTCTCCATCGCTGCCAGCGAGCCCCACGGCTACGCGCTAGGAAACTCCTCGCCAGGTTTGGTGGACTGTTGGCTGCAGGCTATTCGCCCAGCAGCCCGTAGGTGCTGATGACATTGCCTTTGCTGGTCCGGTACTGGTCCTGCAGGCTGAGCCGGGTGATGGGGTCGTCGGTCTCGAACAGACGGCGGCCCCTGCCGGCCACCACAGGATGGGTCATCAGGGTCAGGGAGTCCAGCAGCCCGGCGAACAGGAGCTGGCGCACCACGGAAATGCTGCCGCAGACGGCGATCTCGCCGCCGTCGCGTTCTTTCAGCCCGCCCACAAATTCCTCCAGCGAACCCTCAATGAGGTGCGAGTTCTCCCACTCCAGCGGTTCGGTCAGGCTGCGTGAGGCGACGTGCTTCTCCACGGGGTTGATGAAACCGGCGAAGTCCTCGTCCACCGATGCCGTGGGCCAGTAACCGGCCCACTCCTGGTAGCTGACCCGGCCCAGCACCACCGTGTCCACACTCTTGATCATGCGGTCCAGCCCCATGCCCAGCTCGTCGTCGAAGCTGTCGAACTGCCAAAGATTGGGGTCTGACACCACTCCATCCACGGAGTGGAACAGGCCGGCGGTAACTTTGCGCATAAGGACCTCTAAGATGATGCCAACGGTTGCTGCGGGCCGGCGGATACCGGCGGACAGGTCCCACGGTATTAGGCCGACGGACGATGGGGAAGACTTGGTTCTTCTTCAGCCGCCCTTCGGAAATGCGTAACTCTTGTGGGTCCGCGCGCGCGTGGCCTGCGCAAATCCGGGCTCGAAGCCTTCCCTGAGACCAAAAGTTACGCATTCCCGGCGCACTTGCAGGGTAAGTATTGAGCAAGCCCCAGCCAGCGAAAGTTCCCGCCGTAGTTAGGTTGGTCACGCGCGCCTGCGTGTTGCACGATTCCTGGCATCGCCAGCCGCATACTGGTCATGAGCGGCCACTCGCCGGCCCCGGACAGACAGGAGGAAGTGCATGGAAACCTTGAAGAAAATCGTGAGCAACCAGTATTTCCCCGCAGCCGTCGTCCTGACGGCTGTGGTGCTTTTCTGGGCCGTGGGCATGCTGGGCGGCCTGTCCATGCTCAACGACAAGAACGCGCCGATGGCCACCCTCACGTGGATGCTGTTCGTCTACATGGCAGCAGCCCTCACGCCGATCGCCGGGATCATGGCTGCCATGGACCTGGTCCGCCGCTACAGGCTGAACCGCCAGATGCGTCGGACTCAGTTCACCGAAGCGGAGAAGGCTGAGTGGGAGCTGACGGAGGCCGTGCAGGCCGAGTTCGAGCAGACCGAGGCGGAGCAGGCCGAGTTCGAGCAGGCGGAGGACCAGCCCGCTGAGAACCAGCAGCAGCCTGAGGTCCAGCATCCGAAGGTCCAGCAGGCACCGGCCCAGCATCAAGAAACCCCGTCAGCGCACAAAAGGCCCGGCTGGAAACAGGCCGCCTGAGCGCCGCGGCTGAACGTTACAGCGCCAGTTCCACCCGGTTCCGCCCGGCGGCCTTGGCAGCGTAAAGCGCCGAGTCAGCCTCGCCCAGCAACTGCTCGGCGTCCACTCTGTGCTCTGCGCTGAAGGCGGCAATCCCCGCGCTGAGCGTCAGCAGCCCCGCCGGATCGCCCTCGTGGGGGATCGCCAATTCCCGAACGCTGTGGAGCGCCCGCTCCATCACTTCCCGGGCGCCCAGCTGCGTCTGGTTCGGCAGGACCATCAGGAACTCTTCGCCGCCGAACCGGTACACGCCGTCGCTTTTCCTGGCCTGGCTCACCAGCGCGGCAGCCACTGCCCGCAAAGCGAGGTCGCCCGCCTGGTGGCCATAGATGTCGTTGTAGCTCTTGAAGTTGTCCACATCGCACATGGCTACCGAGTACACCTCCGCGTACCGCTGGCTGCGTGCGTGCAGCTGCTCCAGGTCCTCGGACAGCTTCAGCCGGTTGTGCAGACCGGTGAGCGGATCGGTGCGCGCTTCCTGCGAGAGCACCTTCCGGTAATGGGCCAGATCGGCATGGAGGGTGGTGACCCGCAGCGCCACCAGCAGGCGGGCATGCAGCACAAACGGATCCAGGGGCTTGGTGACGTAGTCGTCAGCGCCGGCTTCAAGCCCTGCCAGTACGTCATCCCGGGATCCCTGGGAGGTCAGCATCACGATGTAGGTGTAGAGATCGGCCTCGCGTGCCCGGATGGCCCGGCACAGCGCCAGGCCATCCATTCCGGGCATCATCCAGTCGGTGACCACAACGTCCGGCTGGTGCTGCAGGTAGAGCTTCCACGCCTCATCGCCGTCCGCCGCTGCAAGGCAGTCATGTCCGGAACGCTCGACGGCGGCCCTGGCCACCATGAGTGAGCCAGGATCGTCATCAGCTACCAGGACCTTCAATGCGTCACCACCAGGGCTTCGTCCAGGGCGGCGCCCACCAGGACCAGTTCCCGTTCCAGCCGCCTGATCAGCTGCACCCCGCCGTCGTGGTTTCCGCTTCGTCCCATTCCTTCCAGCTCCTGGCAGAGATCCGCGACGGCGGTGGCACCGATGTTGGCGGCTGCCCCTTTGAGCGTGTGGGCAGCCAGCTGCAAAGCAGGCCCGCCGCCGTCGTCCACCGCCTGCTTTAGGGCCGCGAGCCGCGCCGGAACATCCCGCTGGAACGCCTCCGCGGCGGCGGGCAGCAGGCCCAGTCCGTCTGCGGGGCCCAGCTCCCTCAGGACGGCGAGACGTTCCGGATCCACCGACGGCGGCCGCTCGACGTCGTTCCCCGGTTCCGGGATCCAGCGGGCCAGCGTCGCCTCCAGCTCAGCGGCCACCACCGGCTTGGAGAGGTAATCGTCCATGCCCGCAGCCAAGCACCGTTCGCGGTCGCCGTCGAGTGCTCCGGCTGTCATGGCGATAATGGGAAGGCGGCTGTGCTTTCCGCTGCTGCCGCGGATGATCCGGGTGGCCTCGAAGCCGTCCATCACCGGCATATGGCAATCCATCAGGACAGCCGAATAGTTGGTGGAGGCAGTGGCGGCCACGGCCTCGGCGCCGTCGGCCACCACGTCCACGTCATATCCGAACCGGATGACAGTAGCCCGGGCCACCAGCTGGTTTACCTCGTTGTCCTCCACTACCAGGATGCGGCCGCGGGACGGCCCCGCGGGAGCCTCTTGAGCAGCAGCCGCTGCACGAGGTTCAGCTGCGGGTGCGGGTGTCATTTCCCGGGCAGACATCAGCCGGACCAGCCGGTTGTAGAACTCGGAACTGCGTACAGGCTTCATCAGCCATTCACGGACTCCGGCGTCCGCCACTTCCTCCGCATCCACCTGCATGGTGGAAGTCAGCAAGATCATTTCAAGCCTGGCTAACAGGGGGTCGGCCGTGATCTGGCGTGCAAGCTCAAGGCCGTCCATTTCCGGCATGCAAAGGTCAAGCACGGCGATGTCGAACGGCTCCCCGGCGGAGGCCGCCTCCCGGGCCCGGGCCAGCGCGGACTGCGCATCCGGCACCGCTTCCGGTTCCAGGCGCCAGCCGCGCAGCTGTGATTCCAGCACCAGCCTGTTGGTGGCGTTGTCATCCACTACCAGCACCTTCAGCCCCTTAAGGAAGCCGGAGGGCGGGACTGGAGCACTGGAGCCTGGTGCCACCGGCAGCGGGATGCGGAACCAGAACGTGCTGCCTTCCTGCAGTTGGCTCTTGAGCCCAATCTCTCCGCCCATGGCTTCGGTCAGGCGGCTGCAGATAGCCAGCCCCAGCCCCGTGCCACCGTAGCGCCGGGTGGTGGAGGCATCTGCCTGCGAAAACGATTCGAAGAGCCGTGTGTGGTCCGCCGGATCAATGCCGATGCCGGTATCCCGGACGTCGAAGCGCACCATTGCCGTGTTGTCCTCCTGGATCTCCGAGCGTACCCGGATGGACACCTCGCCGGTCGCCGTGAACTTCACCGCGTTGGAGGCCAGGTTCAGGAGGATTTGGCGGATCCGGCCGGAATCGCCGGAGAGGAGTGCCGGAACGTCCGGATCGCAGTAGGCAATAAGCTCCAGCTGCTTCGCCTGCGCAGTCTCGGCCAACAGCCCTGCCACTTCTTCCACCAGGATCCGCGGATCAAAGGGCCGCACATCCAGGTCCACCTTGCCGGCTTCCAGCTTGGAGAAATCCAGGATGTCATTGATGAGCGCAAGGAGTGCCTCACCGGCGCCCTTGACCCCCTGGGCGTACTGCCGCTGCGTTTCATCCAGGGGAGTTTCCAAAAGCAGGGCCGTCAGCCCCACCACCCCGTTCATCGGCGTGCGGATCTCGTGGCTCATGGTTGCCAGGAATTCGGACTTCAGCCGGCTGGATTCCAGGGCTGCCTCCTGTGCAGCCTGAAGCTCCCGTTCAGCCGCCCGGCGCTGGGTGATATCGCGGGCGATAGTGGCCACACCGTGCAGCTCTCCGTTTTCACGGATCGGGGAGACGGTCAGGGACACCGGAATGACGGTTCCGTCTTTCCTCAAGTGCTCGGTTTCGTAGCTCATGGCGTCCTTGCCGTCATAGAGCCGCGCGAAGGCCTCCAGGTCCCGTTCCTTGTTTTCAGGTGTCAGGAGGAAGGTAGCGTCACGGCCGATCACCTCGTCCGCCATATAGCCGTACTGCTTTTCCGCGCCGGGGTTCCAGCTGGTGACGATGCCTTCGCTGGTGGTCCCCAGGATGGCGTCTGTGGAGGAGTTGACGATTGCTGCCAGTCCCTCCAGCTCATGGGTACGTGCGGTAACCTCTTGCTCCAGGCCGGTAGTCAGCCTGATGTTCTCGATAATGATCAGCACCTGCCGGACCACCACGGCTACCAGCGTTATCCTGGCCACCACCAGCAGGAAAGTATCAACATCCTGAATGTGCGGGGCAGCAAACATCACCAGTGCGATCAGGAGCGGGGCGTAGGGGAGGAGCTCCAGGGCCAGCGCGTACGACCTACGGTCCGGGGCCGGATTCTCACTAAAAGGAACCAAGGGTGCCAGGGCAATCAGGAGGAAGGCGGAGATCCATCCGATGGCCAGCGGCGAGCCGGTGACCCCTGTGACCCCTTCAAACGTGAGCCGGACGTAGATGCTGTCCGTCACGGTCAGTACCAGGAGGCCGCCGCCAAAACACAGCCAGGGGAGCCGCTCGCCGGGCTGCCGGCGCATGACCAGCACCAGCACCAGGGACGTGATGACCACGTCTACAACCGGATATCCCAGTCCCGTCAACCGGGTCAGAAGGTCTGCATATTCGGTGCTGAACACTGGCCCCAGCGCCGTGTGCCAGCTGACCACCAGCACTGATCCGGCGATAACGACGGCGTCCAGGACAGTCCTGAGCAGGGCCACCCTGCTGCCGCTGCGCCGCTTGAAGGCAAAGAGTGCGGCGGCGGCCGGGATTGAGTACCCCAGGAAGCCAGCATCAGCCAGGGAAGGAAAGGGGTAGACATGGTTGTAGGCAAGGCCGTAGTACGTCCACAGCGCCATGCCTGCTGCCCAAATAAACGCGGCCAGGGCCATGAAACCCCAAGCACGGGCGTTGGGTCCACCCCTCAGCGAGGCGCGTCCACAGCTGGCACCGGCCAGTAGCGCTGCCAGCATTATGGCGAAATCGCCGGCCACCAGAGCCGTTGTTGTGCCGCTGTTGGCGGTGAAAAACAGTCCAAGCGCGGCAACCACCACAACAGCCAGCAAGATCAGCCGCCCCAGCGGGACCTTGCTGCTGTCGACGGCGGGCCGCTGCTCGACGAGACCAGTCTGAGACACGCGGATCCCTCCCCATAGGTGCGCCGTCCACCTGACCCCGCTTATTGCTTGCTTAAGCAGGGTCCGGCGTCACCTGAGACCGAGGTGTAGACGCAAGGCTATGATATCCCTCACATCTCAAGAGGGCTGGCGTTCCGGACTACCGGTTTCTCAGAGCCTCGAGCGCTTCCTTTGCATGCCGCAGTGCCATGTCCAGCCGTTCACCCGGCTCCGGGTGGGAGAACAGGTAACCCTGCAGGGAATCGCAATCCAGCGCGATCAGGTAGTCCGCTTGCTGGGGCGTCTCGATACCTTCTGCGGTGACCGTCAAGCCAAGGCTGTGAGCCATGTTGATCATTGAGCTGAGGATAGGCAGGCGCTCGGCCCCCGATCGGATCATGGACACAAAAGTCTTGTCGATCTTCACGGTATCCACCGGCAGGTCCTGCAGCCGGCCCAGCGAGGAGTACCCCGTCCCGAAGTCATCCAACGCCACCCGGGCGCCGGCGTCGCGCAGTCTTCCAAGCTGGCCAATCACGTGCTGGTCGGCGTCGAAAAATACGCTTTCGGTGACCTCCATGACCAGCTGGAAGGCGGCTACATCGCTTGCCTCGGCGAGATCAAGGACACGGTCTGCAAAGTCCAGTTCCTGCAACTGGACCCCCGAAACGTTCACCGCAAGCGAACGCGACGGATCTTCCCTCAGCCAGGGCGCCAACCGGACCAGGCTCTGCGACAGTACCTCCAGCCCGATCTGGTTGATCAGGCCACTCCGCTCCGCCATGGGGATAAAGACGGTCGGCGGGATACGCTCGCCTCCGCGGTCCCACCGGGCCAGCGCCTCGAACTTGACCACCTGGCCCCTGCGCGGAGACGAGATGGGCTGGAAATCAACGGAAATCTCGCCTCTTGTGAGCGCCGACTGCAGGGCAGCCTGCATGTCCGTCCGCTGCACCAGTGCCGTCATCATGTCCGGCTGGAACCGCAGGAACCTGTTTTTCCCCGCGCCCTTGGCAGCATACATGGCGATGTCCGCCTCGCGGAGCAGGCCGGAGGCACCGATTGCTTCCCTTCCGGCGGACGCGACACCCAGGCTCAGGCAAGGACGCAGCATGGTGTCGTGAATCTGCATCGGCACGTTCAGGCACCGCACGATGCAGGCCGCTGTGGCTTCGACATCCTGGCAGGCGGTCAGCAGCACCACGAACTCATCGCCGCCAAGCCGGGCCACAACATCGGCATTGGGGACACAGCCGGTGAGGCGGCGCGCCACCTCCACGAGCATGTCGTCGCCCGCCTGATGGCCCAGGATGTCGTTGACTTCCTTGAAATCGTCAAGGTCCAGCAGCAGGACATCCACTGACTTGAGCCGCGGCTGGCTTAGCGCTGCCTCCAGGGCGCTATTGAACACCGCCCGGTTGGCGAGGCCTGTCAACGGATCCTGGAAAGCCATCGCCTTCAGCTGTTCCGCCTGCGCTGCCATTTCCTGCATGGCCCGCTGTGCCTGCTCCTGCGCCTGCCGCCGCGGGGTCACATCCCGGAAGCTCCAGACCCGGCCTACGATGCGGTCTCCCACTTTCTGCGGACGTGAATACCTCTCGAAGGTCCGGCCGTCCCGGAAGTCCAGCATGTCATTGCTTTCAGCGGCAGGGTCCTCCTGCAGCTCCGCCACCCGGGCCATAAAGGCTTCCGGGTGAGTGACCTGCGCCAGGATGAGCCGCATGATGGGCTCGGCTGAGTCACCGTCCAACAGCTCCGGGGGGATGCCCCACATCTTGAGGAACTGCTCGTTGAGCCCGGCCAGTTTGCCCTCCGAGCTGACCACCAGGATGCCGTCTGCCGTGGACTCAAGGGTTGCTGTCAACAGCGACATGGCTTTGCGAAGATCCGCGTCGGCCGCTCTCCGATGGGCGGTGCTTCTGACGGAAACCAGGAGCTGGGTCCCCTCATCGGCCTCAAGAATTGCCCCGGCCATCTCGGCGGAGAAGCTGTAGCCGCTGCTGTGGACGCCGTGCACTTCCCGCGGTGCAATATCTTTCCCTGGCTGCTCCTGGAGCTGTTGGAATAGCTCGACGAGTTCGCCCTGGGATCCCGCCAGCAGCAGGTGCCGGTGGTCAGTTCCCAGGAGCTCGTCCTGGCTCAAGCCAAAGAGCCTGGCGGCGGCTTTGTTGGCGAGGCTTATGGTGCCGTCCGGGGCCAAGGCAATAAGTCCGTCAGGGTTGGCGTCCAGGAGGCTGCCGAAAGTTCTTCCTTCAGGCCTTTCCCTATGACGCACCGATTTCGGCATGACGCACCACCCCCACGCACATCATAAAGTGCGCCGAGCCGATAACAAGGGGGACGGCAGGAATCGTTTTCCATTCGCCGCCGGAGATCCGGCCGGCAGAGCAAAGGCGCCGCCTTCCATTTCTGGAGACGGCGCCCTCGCTGGTGTTGCGTGTCAGCTGCTTATTGTCTTTGCGTTGGTTACACGCGGCTTCTGCCCCGGTTCGCCACTGCGCCATAGATCAGCAGGACAATGATGGAGCCCAGGATTGCCAGCAGCCAGGTCCGGAGGTCAAAGAATTCGGCAAGTCCGCCGCCGAAGATGAGGGAGCCGATCCAGCCGCCAAGAATAGCGCCCACGACGCCCAGAACGAGCGTGATCAGCCAGCCTCCTCCTTGCCTTCCGGGCAGGATGGCCTTGGCAATGGCTCCAGCGATCAAGCCCAAAATGAGAAACCCGAGAATTCCCATGGTCACACTTCCTTGTCGATAATTGGTGCCGACGCCTCACCCCGGTCATCCAATTCAATCAGCGTACTTACTATTCTGCAAGGATTCGGGATATCAAAAGGTGCCAATAATTGTTGTTGTGACCGAAATGTGAGGGTTTTGGTCCCTGCCGGCCTGTATATGGACGGCGGCACGGAACTGACAGCTACGAGTTGCGCATTTCCGGCAACCGGACTTCGGCGTTCAGCCCGTTTGTCCCGAGCCCGTTCGTCCCCAGCCCGCGCACTGTCCAGCCCTCGGCCTGCCAGGCAGCAGCATCCAGCACGTTCCGTGCATCCAGGACCACCCGGCGTCGGACGGTTGCGCCCGCAACAGCAGGGGAGAGCAGCCTGTATTCGTCCCATTCCGTCAGGAGCAGCACCAGCTCGGCTCCCTGCAGCGCCTTCAGGGTTGAGGTCTCAAATCGAAGCCGCGGGTAGCGCATCCAGGCGTGGTTCACGGCCTTGGGGTCCGTGACAGTGACGTGCGCCCCTGCCTCCGCCAGCCGGGAGGCCACATCAAGGGCGGGGGAATCGCGGATGTCGTCCGTGTCCGGCTTGAAGGACGCGCCAAGAACAGTGACCGACCGCCCTGCCAGCTCGCCGCACAGCTCCCGGGCGAGGGCAACCGTCCTGGTCCGCTGGCCCAGGTTGATGGCATCCACCAGGCCCATCCAGTCATCCACCGAGCTGACCCCTAAACCGGCCGCCTGTGCCCGGAAGCTGCGGATGTCCTTGGGCAGGCACCCGCCGCCGAAACCCAGCCCGGCGTGCAGGTAGCGGCTGCCGATCCGCGGGTCCATGCCCATGGCCTCGCCCAGTTCGGCGACGTCGGCGCCCGATGCATCGCACAGCTCCGAGATCGCGTTGATGAAGCTGACTTTCGTTGCCAGGTAGGCGTTGGACGCGGACTTGATGAGCTCGGCGGTGGCAAAGCTGCACACCACCCGGGGGATGCCGGCATTCAGAAGCGGCTCATAGACGGCATCCAGTACTGCGGTGACTGCCAGGGGCGCCCCTGTGGAGGCGTTGAACGCCCTGGTACTGCCGCCTTCCACGCCGTACACCAGCCTGTCCGGAACCAGGGAATCCTTGACGGCTGTGCCCTGCCTCAGGAACTCCGGATTCCACCCCACCAGCACATCAGGGCGCCGGGACAGGATTCCGTGGAGCATCTCCACAGTGCCCACGGGCACCGTGGATTTCCCGACGACGACGGCGCCCCTCGCCAGGTGCGGGAGCAGCGCCTCCGTTGCGGACACCAGATAGGTGAGGTCGGCGCCGTCGGACGTCTTTGACTGGGGCGTCCCCACGCAGAGGAAATGGACCTGTGCCCCTGCTGCGTCGGAGAAGTCGGTGGAGAAGGTCAGGCGCCCGGTGGTGCGCCCGTCCTGCAGGAGCTCGTCCAGTCCGGGCTCATAAAACGGGGCCGTGCCGCGGCCGAGGTGCTCCACCTTGGCCACGTCCACGTCGATGCCGACGACGGAGTGCCCCATCGATGCGAGAGTGGCGGCGTGGACTGCCCCCAGGTAGCCGCAGCCGATGACTGAGATTTTCACAGCGTGGCCCCGTTCCTGCTGGCCGGCGCCACCGGCGAACCGGCGATCGCGGCCTGGTAATGTGCCACCAGTTCGGCGCTCAGTGCAGGCCAGGTGCGGTTCTGCACCGAGGCGTGGGCCGCTGCCGCAAAGGCACGGCGCTTGGCGTCGTCTCCCATCAGATCCAGCACGTGCGCCCGCAATCCGGCCAGATGGCCGGGTTCATACAGCCAGCCTGTGCGGGAATTTTCCACCAGGTCCAAAGGCCCGCCCCTCCCCGTAGCCACCACCGGAACACCGGACGCCATGGCTTCCTGGATGGTCTGGCAGAACGTCTCGAATTCGCCGGGATGGACAAAGAGATCGAACGACGCCACCGCCCGGGCGAGTTCGTCCCCGCCCAGGAATCCGGCAAACACCGCGCCCGGCAGGGCCTCCTGCAGGGCCGCCCGCTGTGGCCCGTCACCCACGATCACCAGCCTGGTGTTGGGCACATCTGCCAATACGGCGAGGTCTTCCACCTGCTTTTCGACAGCCAGCCGGCCAACATAGCCGATGATCCGTTCGCCGCCGGGTGCCACCGAAGCCCGCCAGCCGTCGTCGCGCTTTCCGGGTGAAAACCGGACGGTATCCACGCCCCGCCGCCACATGGCCACCCGCGGTATGCCCCGCCCGCGCAACTGATTCAGCGCGAACGTCGAGGGGGCCAGGGTCCGGTTGGCGAGCAGGTGGATGTTCTCCACGCGGTTCCACGCCCAGTTCTCCAGGAACGGAACACCATAGCGTGCAGCGTAACTGGGGACCTCGGTCTGATAGATGGCGATCGTGGGAATGCCAAGCTGGTGTGCGGCCTGGACTGCGCGCCAGCCCAGGACAAACGGGGAGGCCAGGTGGACAATGTCGGGTGCGAAATCGGCAAGGATTCGCTTGACCCGATACACACCACCCATCGCCACGCGCACCTTGGTGTATCCGGCCAGGGGCATGGAAGGCAGCCGGTGCACCTGCGCGCCGTACACCTCTTCAGGAACTGCAGCCCCCGTGGGCTCCTGGGTTGACGGGGCAATCACCAGGACTTCATCGCCCCGGTCCCGCAGATGCTCAAGCACCCGCAGGATGGAGTGCGTTACCCCGTTCATCGATGGCAGGAATGATTCAGCGACAATTGCGATCCTCACCCCTCCACGGTGGGCGCCCGGGCTGACGCCGCGGGGTCGCAGGGATAGAGCGGAGGGAAAGGTTGGGTTAACAGATCGGCGCGGTCAGGCGTGACCGCATGGTCCCAGGCCGCAGCGCTTTGTCAGGAACCGCCTCCCTATGGCAACTGCTGGCCGGGTGGGGCGGCCCCCAGCACCGCCCCACCCAACCCCCTGGCCTTAGCCGAGCTTGCGCATAGGGTCTGGCCAGTTGCCCACAGCGGACATAACGGTGGCGCGGTTGATTACGGCAGTGTTGATGGACATGGGTTTCTCCTGACTGAACGTGGTGTCCGCGGGCCGGTGGCGCGCGGGTGGTCATGTCCTGCCGAAAAAGGGCAGGGCTGACCCGTTCAGTCGGGTGAAGAGCCGGGATCGAAGGAAGGGCCGGCGGGCAGCGTCTGGCTGCCTGACCGGTGCGTTTCATTAGAGGAAGTAGGAAGGGCGAGCCAGGAACCGCCAAGGTCTGCAGGGCTGAATGAACCGCCGGCCGACCCCGAGTTGGCCGTCCCCGCGCCGTTAGCCAACGCCGCAGGATCCTGCTTGCCGGTATTGCCCGGGCCGTCCCCGCGACCTGAGGGGCTTCCTGTTGCCGCAGCAGGCGAGGCCAGTCCGGCGACATCCTGGGCGGGGGCGAATCCGAACCGCAGCGTGTTGGACCGCGGCGCCACGTCCGTCTCGTCAGTCGCGACGGTAGAAGTGTCGGCCGGAGTCGCACCAGGCTCGGCGGCGACCTGCGCAACAGCTTCCGACGCCGGGAGGCTGGGCGCGGGCGTCGGCGTCGTCAGCGGGGGCAGACCGGGCAACTGTGGCGGGGAGGGGACGGGCAGCAGGCCCGGCAGCGGCACGGGCGCGGGCAGGGGTTCCGACAGCAGCGGGGGCAGCTGGTCAGGCAACGGCAGGACGTCGGGGAGGGGAAGCGGGAGGGGAGCCTGCACCAGCGGGAGGTCGGGCAGTTCCGGTGCCAGGCCGGTGACTGTTGCGACTGTCCCCGCGACCACAGGCACAGCTGGGGCCGCCAATGTATTGACGGCGGCTGGTGCCGAATCCGTGAGGGAGACTGCTTTGGATACCGCGGTTTCACCCGCGCTGGCGATGACGGGAGGTGCCGGAAGCGGCTGAGTCAGAACGGATGACGAAAGGTTGCCGAGATCGCCGCCTTCCGGAACCAGGCTGGAGGCGGTGGCAGTTCCGGCTCCCCAGAGGAGCCAGGCCATCGCGGTCAGGAAAGCCAGCAGGACTGAGCGGACGGCAGGGCGCCAAAGAGTCCGTGGTATCGCCCCCATCCGATCCACCCCCTCGCCGATGGGCACCAGCGTACGCTCAGCGGTGCCGTTCGTCGAGGGGTTTTTCGTGCACCTCTCGTGCTCTTCAAAACAGGGAACAGAAAAATGCTAAGTAGGCTTTCCTTTCGATGCTAAGCATGCTTATCGTATAGGGGCAGCTATAGCGGAACCTCAAGAAGATGGGGTGGACGCCAAGAGGCCCGGAGACTCTCCCGAGCTCCCGGCGGTATGGCAGGTCCACCGCAAGCGCGCAATCCCAGCACATCCAAAAGGAGACGTCATGCTCACGAGGGAAAACATTGAAAACCTCCTGAATCGGGGAGGAAACGTAGTTGCTTCGGACGGCGAGAAGATCGGTTCGATCGGCCAGCTCTACGCCGATGACGATACGGGCGAGCCCACCTGGGTCACAGTGAAGACTGGTTTGTTTGGAACGTCCCAGTCGTTTGTTCCGGTTGAAGGCGCCCGGATCGACGGCGACGACCTGGTGGTTCCGTACACCAAGGACCACGTCAAGGATGCCCCGCGGGTGGAAGCGGACGGTCATCTGGAACCAGATGAGGAAGACCGCCTGTACGACCACTATGAACGGGGCGGCCGGACCTACTCTGAAGCCCGCACCGACGCCGACTATCGCGGTGACGCCGACCTCAACGCCGGCAACGCTGCCGGAACCGTTGGCCGCGACACGTCCGGGCCCACCACCGATGACGCCATGACCCGCTCAGAGGAACGCCTGCACGTGGGTACCGAAAAGCAGGCCACCGGACGGGCAAGGCTGCGCAAGTACGTCACCACTGAGAACGTCACCCGCACGGTTCCAGTGCAGCGCGAGGAAGTCCGCATCGAGCGCGAACCCATCACTGACGCGAACCGCGGAGCAGCAATGTCGGGCCCTGACCTCAGCGATGAAGAGCACGAAGTGACCCTTCACGAGGAGCGCCCCGTGGTGGACAAGGAAACCGTGCCGGTGGAGCGCGTCCGCCTGGACAAAGACACCGTGACGGACGATGTCACCGTCAACGAAGAGGTCCGCAAGGAACGCATCGAGGCCGACGGCATCGACGAAACCCGCCGCTAGCACAACGGGGAGCAGGCCGGCGCACCGTTCGCGGTTCGCCAAGAACGACGCCGGGTCCCACTTTCAGGGGCCCGGCGTCGCTTGCCCGGTCCTACTTCTCCAGTCCCAGAATCTCCTTGGCAGCCCGCTCGGCTTCAAGTTCGGCGACGGACACAGTGGTTCCGCGCAGGAACCCGGCAGCAGCCAGGACCCGCCTCAGCTCCCCTTCGGTTCTGGGAGTGCTTACTCCGTGGTGTGCCATCGCGTGGCAATTGGCGCACAGCGGGACAAGGTCCGTGATTGGATCAAGTTGGTATCCGTTGCCGAGTTCAGACACCGGCACCACATGGTGGACCTGGATGAAGTCCCGGCCAATCTCGCCGTAAGTAACTTCAAACGAGAACCCACAGGCCGCACAGTTGGTGCCGCGGTGGGCGATACAGGCCCGCCGGGCTTCCGGGTCGCGTTCGTACCGGTTGACCTGCTCCCAGCTGACCGCGCCTCCCGGATACGTGCCGGGCACCGGGTGCGTGGGGTCTGGCCCCGGCGCCGGCCCCAAGGCTCCCCAGAGAGCCCGGATGTTCGCTTCCTCAGAGGGGCGGACGGTGAGGCCTGAACGGTTGGCCCGGCTCCACGGAACGGTAGGCGTGGCCTGCATGAGAACGTCGAACGTGATGTGGTCACCCATCGGCAGGAGGGCGTCGAAGGCGACTTGCACCTGCATGGTGGGCGTCCCGGCCCCAGGCGCCGGGGCAACCGCGCCGTGACCAATGAGCCCAGGCCCGCGTTTTCCCTGCAAAACCAGCCAGATGTCTGTGCCGGCCGGGATGTTTCTCCGCCGTCCAGGGTTCCAGGAGTGGACATAAAGGCCCGCGGCGGCCACCTCTTCGAGGACTGCCGGGTAAGTCCAGTCGTTCCAGCGGTCCGGGTTCCAGCCCAGGATGATGGCGGTCATGGGCCCATTGTTGCACCGGTTCTTCCCCGGCCGGCGCTCGCGGTGATGACTCGCTGTACTCGCTGTAAACCCAGGGAGCGCGTGGCCCGGGCACAAAGAAAGCCGGTGCAGCTGCTCGCGGGACCGCGCCAACTGCACCAGCCAGTAGGACGAATATTCAGAACTTTATGGATCATTCTTCATTCGCGGCTCCTATTTCCCGGGTGTGTTGTCCGGGTTTATCTCCTCTCGCCGGCCATGTTCCGTGAAAACAGCCAGCCAGCAGCAATCATCAGTACACCCAGCACCAGATGGGTCCAGTTGTCCGTCATGTTCAGCGACAGGAAATTGGCCGCCGAATCAACACCGACACTGAGCCCGAAAATGGCGAGGACGATGTACAGCGCGCCGGCGCCATAGAGGAAGTTTCGTGCGCCATGTTCCGTGCGGGACATTGCCCAGCCGGTTGCACCGATGGCCAGCTGCACAATGTTGAGCAGCATGGACACCTGGAACAGGCCAAGGAGCATGGCGTGTGAATCAGGCCCAAGGAACATCAGTTCGCTGTACCGGGTGGTGACGCCGGGGATAAAGCCCAGGATACCCACCAACAACAAGAGAATACCTACACCCATGCCGGCGTTCTGGACGTCTGAACGTCCAAAATGGACACCATGTGCATGTGGGGATGCGGTAGTCATTTTTCTGCCTCCAACCACTGATTGCGGACATTCCAATTTTACGGCTGACCCGTGGAAAAAGCGCCGAAAACCGGGGCCATGGGGACTTCTGCTAAGGCCCGACGACGGCGCCGGAATGGGCGGCGGACGCCCCGCCGTCGTCGTCGACTGCTCAGCAGGGAACACCGCTGAACAGGGGGAGGAACTTCTGCCGAAAGTCAACGTGAAGCCCTGGCATAGCGCGTTGCGCAGCGGACTACCAGCTGTGGTGAGCCCCGTCTCCTGCATGGAATGAGCCTGTCGGAAACGGGGGAGCAGGCCCGGCCGTGACACCATGGAACACGATGAAACTGCGCGCTGATCAGACCGGAGACCGTGGCATTCCCATGCCTTTATGGCTGCAGGGGGCGCTGGAAACGGCGCAGGCCGCCATCATTTCCGCGCTGGTGGTTGTGGCTCCCGTCGTGGCGGTATGGGCCACGGCGGGGTTCCAGAACTCGGCGTTCGACGTCCTGGCCCGCCTCGCCGGGCAGGCCTGGCTGCTGATCCATGGAGTGCCCCTGGAACTGGTGGCGTTGAATTCAGGTACAGCTGCCGATGCCCGTTCAGGCACGCTGTCGCTGATTCCCCTCGGGCTTACCCTGATCCCGTTCCTGCTCGCGTGGCGTGCCGGACGCAGGTTGGCGAGGGCCTCCTACACGGACCAGCTGTGGCAGGCGCTCCTGGGATCGTGGGTAGTCTATGGGGCGTTTGGCGGCGCCACCGGCTTCGTGTGCCGCACCCCTGATGTTGTGATCAACCTCTGGTACGCCATGCTGATCCCGCTGATTCCTTTCGCCCTGGGCATGGTGATCGGGGCCAGGCGCGAAGCAGGCTCGTGGAGCCGGCTGATCGGCGTGGACGCCGTAGCCTGGATCTCGCGGACCAGCCAGCACTCGCGTTGGGCCGGGTCCTACTTTGCCTCGGCCGCCAAAGCCGGCTTTGTGGCGGTGATTGCTGCGCTGGCCTTGTCCTGCGTGCTTCTTGCAGCGGACCTTTTTATCCACTGGAACCTGGTCATTGCTGTGTACGAAGCGCTCGACGCCGGTGCCATCGGCGGCGCGGTGCTCACCATTGCACAGCTTGGCTTCCTCCCCAACCTTGCCGTCTTTGCGCTTGCCTGGGTCTCCGGATCCGGTTTCGCCATGGGCGTCGGATCACAGGTGGGACCCCTTGCCACCGCTACCGGGCCGCTGCCATCCATTCCGGTGTTCGCCGCCATCCCCTCAGGTGCGCTGGACTACGGTTTTGTGGCCTTGGTGGTCCCCGTGCTGGCCGGTGTGCTGGCGGGCTGGTGGTTCCTGCGGGAGGGTGAAAACCACTTCGACGAATGGCTCGCCATCAAGATCCACGCCCGCTGGTTCACGGCAATCGTGTCCACCCTGGTGCTCGGCGCACTCGTCGGTCTGGCATCCGGGCTGCTGGCTGCCGGGCTGGCGTGGCTGGCCCGCGGCTCTGGCGGAATTGGCCGCCTCACGGACATCGGACCCGACCCGTTCTGGATGGGAACCTGGCTGGCCGCCGAAGTGGGGATCGGCGTCGTGATTGGCTACGCAGCGGGGCCATGGCTGGAACGCCGGCAGGTGGAAGAGGAAGAAGAAGCCGAACTGGTGCGGTAGTTGGGCTGCGGTCGATACCTGCTGTTCACTACGTGCTCGGCCAGCTACATTCCGGGCAGCGAGTTCCGCAGCTGGACGACGCATCCGGACTGTGCCTGGTCCGTGAGGGCACGCCGGGCGCACTCCTGGTAATCCTGGAACTGGTCCGTGAACGCTCCGATGCCCAGGATCATGAGCACCATTACCAGCGACAACGCCAGACCCGAGATGGTGCCGAACAGCACCAGCTTGGATTCCTTGAGCTGCCCGGCGCGGATCAGCAGCACGATTCCCAGGACCAGGCTCGCCGCCGTCAGAATGCCCGCAAGCCAGTAGTAAGTCAGGTCGAGCTGGATCACCAGGAGTGATCCCAGCACGGTGAAGACGAAGGTCCGGAAAAGGGTGTGAGTCTTCGCCAGCGAGGTCTTGGCGGCTTCGCTGAGCGGAGCCGCTGCCCGCTGTTGCCCAGCCGGGTCCGGAGTGGTGTTCATGTTTTCCAGCCTACGCGAGCGTGCCCATAAGCTAGTGCCATGCGCATCGTAGTCCTCGTCTCAGGTACCGGCTCCAACCTCCAGGCCGTCATCGACGCCGTCAAGGCAGGGGACCTGGACGTGCAGATTGCCGCAGTGGGCGCGGACCGGGAGGGGACGTACGGCGTCGAGCGTTCCTCTGAAGCCGGGCTGGAGACGTTTGTGGTCAACTTCAACTCCTTCCCAACCCGCGCTGAATGGGATGCCGCACTGACCGCGAGGGTGGCTTCCTATGCCCCCGACGTGGTGGTGTCCTCCGGCTTTATGCGGATCGTCAGCCCGGAGTTCATCGACGCCTTCAACGGCAAATACCTGAACACCCACCCTGCCCTGCTGCCTGCATTCCCCGGCGCCCACGGGGTGCGCGACGCCATCGCCTACGGAGTGAAGGTGACGGGCTGCACCGTGCACTGGGCCGACGCCGGGGTGGACACCGGCCCCATCATCGCGCAGGAGGCCGTGGCCATCGAGGACTCCGACACGGAGGAGACCCTGCACGAACGCATCAAGGTGGTGGAGCGCCGGCTCCTGGTCTCGACGCTGGCCTCCCTCGCCGCCGCCCCTCCGGCCTAATAGTGTCCCCACCCAACTAGGTAGCGCTATCTGACGTTTTGACCCCTCAAAACGCCAGATAGCGCTACCTAGTTGTTGACCAACCTCGGCTGACAAGCGCAGAGCGGACCTTGGAGACCGCCGCCCGTGCTTCGTTCTCCATGTGACGCTTGGATATGCGGACCAGCGTCCAGCCCGCACGGGCGAAATCTTCTTCGCGCGCGATGTCCTTGACGATCTGGGCCGCTTCGGAATGCCCCGCTCCCTCGTACTCAACCGCCACCTTTTCTCCCGCATAAGCCAGGTCCGGTTGACGCACTACGCCGCCAGTCAGTTCGACGGGAACGTTCAGTTGCGGTTCGGGCAGGCCGGCGTTTTCAAGGACCAGCCGGAGCCTCGTTTCCGGGGCGGAGTCGGATCCTACCCGGGCCTGCTCCAGCGCAAGTCGGGCTTTGCGGATGCCGGGAGTTCCTTTGTGCCTGTCCAGCATGTCCGCGAGATCCTCCAAAGTTGCGTAGGGCTCGGATCGACCCTCAAAGTCGGCTCTGGGCAGCCTCAGCAAATGGTCGGCGACAACCGTCAGTTCGTCGATGGTCATCTTCCGCGCACAGTCCAGCCATGTACGCGTGCGGGACGTGATGAAGAGTCCATCCAGTTCGACAATTTCGTCGGCAAAGAACTGCCCTCGGTGCCCTCGAACCCCTGGGCGACGCATGATGGCTGCCGTATCCGGACGCGAAATGTGAATCAGCGGTTCATCGCTCCCCGGAAGGAACCCTGGAAAGCCCCACAACTGGAACGCCGTCGCGTGCGAAGCGGCCGCGAACTTCGTGATGAGCGTGTACGGCCGAATATTTGGTGCCGGTCCGGGGCCCGCCACGTCGCCCGCCTTTGGCACCCGCATGCCCCGGGTGGGCCGCTGCAGACCTTGGTGACGTAACTGCCGCTTGGTAATTCCGGCGTCGGCCGCTTCTCTTAAGGTGAACGGGATGGCAGCCAGGGGCTCCGGCAGTGATCTGGGGACTTTCATCTGCCCATGGTGACAGCTGGGCGAAGATGCCGCTGAAGTTATCCACAGGTCCGTATGGGTCGGTACAACTGGGTAGCGCTAAGTGTCGTTTTGGGAGCTCAAAACGACACTTAGCGCTACCTAGTTGGGGATGGACTACGGGGAGGGGAGGGGAGGGGAGGGGGCTACTCGAGCCGGCGCTGCTTGGTCTCTGGCGAGAAGAAGGCCATCCACAGCACTGCAACCAGGACCAGCCCGCCGGCCAGCGCGAAGGACGTGGCCAGCCCCAGTTCGGGCCAGAAATAGGTGGCAAAGACCAGCGGTCCGAAGCCTGCCCCGAGCCGGGAGAACGTAGACGCCCAGCCGAAGCCGGTGCCGCGAAGTTCCGTGGGATAGAGCTCGGACACATAGGCGTAGAGCACGGGAATGGCCACTTGCACCACAAAACCGAATACCAGCAGCCAGAACACCGCGGCCGTGGGGATGTCCACCACAAACGCCACGATCACCAGGGTCAGTGCGGACAGCGGACCGGTGATGGCCAAGATCCATTTACGGCCCACCCGTTCCACCAGGAGCGCCGCCACAATCACGCCCAAAAGCCCGACGGCGGCCATGGAGGCCGTGGTCACAAAGGCCTTGTACTCGGCGAACCCGGCCCCAATGAGGATCCGCGGCATCCACGTCAGCGACAGGTAGTAGACCAGCAGGATACTGAAAAACAGGGACCAGGCAGCCGCGGTGATTTTCCAGTTGAACTGCCACACAAGCCGCAGCTGCTGCCAGGCGCTGCCTGCCGACAGCCGCGGAACGGCCTGGGCATCGGGCAGGCTGTACGCGCGTGGCTCCACTCCAGTCGCCGCAACGAGCGCGTCGATAACTTTGGCTGCCTCTTCGCGGCGGCCCTTGCGGATGAGGAACAGCGGCGATTCGGGGACACTCCGACGGACCCAGAACACCAACAGGGCGGGGAGCACCATCACCAGCATGGTCAGGCGCCAGTCGGCGAACGCAGCCACCAGTGCCGCTGAGACAAACCCGCAGAGCGCTGCCCCCACCGGCCACCAGCCGTCCATGGCCGTGAGTACCTTGCCGCGCTGCTTCCGGGGCGTGAATTCCCCCACCAGGGCATAGTCCACCGGAATGCAGCCGCCCAGTCCGAAGCCGGCCATAAACCGGAAGGCGCAGAACCAGATGAAGTCGGGGGAGAAGGCGCCCAGGACGGTGAAGAGCGAGAAGATGAGCAGCGTTGCCGTAAACGCCTTCTTGCGCCCGATGGTGTCAGCGATGGTTCCCCATACAAACGCACCAAGGGCCATGCCAATCAGGTTGGCCGTGCCGATCCAGCCGGCCTCGCCCGGGGTCAGCGACCAGTGGCTGGAGAGCAGGGGGATCAGGATGCCGTTGAGGGTCACATCCCAGGCGTCGAACATAAAGCCGAGCCCGCCGATCAGAAAGATCCTGCCCTGGACTTTCCATCGCCACGGCAGTTCCTGGACCACCTGTTCGCCGCTGGGCACAGTGGTGTATGTATTCATCTCGGCCTCCTGGGAAAACTCTAGCGGGGCCGGGGAGCGCCCACGCCCGCGCCGTCACAGTGCGGCAGGCAAACGGCGCACCGCCACTTCACGATAAACTGGCCGTATCCCCACCAACCGCGGCGTTGTTCCGCGAGATAAGACGGAGACTTTTGTGAGCTTCACGCAGCTTGACCGTGTTCCCATCCGCCGGGCCCTGATCTCGGTTTACGACAAGACCGGTCTGGAGGAGCTCGCCAAGGGCCTGCATGCAGCGGGCGTGAAGATCGTATCCACCGGCTCCACGGCCAAGAAGATCGCCGAGGCCGGCATCCCGGTCCAGGAAGTCGAGGAAGTCACGGGCTCCCCGGAAATGCTAGACGGCCGCGTCAAGACGCTGCATCCGCGCGTGCACGGCGGTATCCTCGCCGACCGCCGCGTCCCGGCACACATGGAAACCCTCGCCGGCATGGAGATCGAAACCTTTGACCTGGTGGTGGTGAACCTCTACCCGTTCGTCGAGACCGTCAAGTCCGGCGCCGCCCCGGACGACGTCGTCGAGCAGATCGATATCGGCGGCCCCGCCATGGTCCGTTCGGCTGCAAAGAACCACGCCGCCGTCAGCATCGTTGTTGATCCGGGCTTCTACGGCGAGGTCGTCAACGCTGCCGCTGAAGGCGGCTTTGACCTGAAGACCCGACGCCGGCTGGCCGCCAAGGCGTTCGCCCACACCGCCACCTACGACAACGCCGTGGCCACCTGGACTGCCAGCCAGTTCCTGGATGAAGACGGCGACGGCGTCATCGACTGGCCGGCCTACGCCGGCCTGGCACTGGAACGCTCCGAGGTCCTCCGGTACGGCGAAAACCCGCACCAGCAGGCGGCCCTCTACGTGGACAAGGCCGCTCCTGCCGGCATCGCGCAGGCGGACCAGCTGCACGGCAAAGCCATGAGCTACAACAACTTTGTTGACGCAGACGCCGCCCTCCGTGCCGCCTACGACTTCGTCGAGCCGGCCGTCGCCGTGATCAAGCACGCCAACCCCTGCGGTGTGGCTGTCGGTGCTGCCGATGCTGAAGATCCGATCGCGGACGCGCACGCCAAGGCCCATGCCTGCGATCCCGTCTCGGCTTTCGGCGGCGTCATCGCCGCCAACCGCATGGTCACTGCCGGCATGGCACGCACCGTGGCCAACATTTTCACTGAGGTTGTCATCGCCCCCGGCTTCGAGCCGGAAGCCGTGGAGATCCTGTCCAAGAAGAAGAACATCCGCCTGCTTGCCCTGCCTGAGGGCTACGGCCGCTATCCGGCCGAAATCCGCCAGGTCTCCGGCGGCGTCCTGGTCCAGATGTCAGACAAGGTGGACGCCGACGGCGACAACCCGGCTAACTGGACGCTGGCCGCCGGTGCAGCTGCCGACGAGAGGACCCTCGCCGATCTGGCTTTCGCCTGGACCGCCTGCCGCGCCGCCAAGTCAAACGCGATCCTGCTGGCCTCCGAAGGCGCAGCCGTCGGCATCGGCATGGGCCAGGTTAACCGCCTG
Organism: Arthrobacter sp. CDRTa11; assembly: GCF_026427775.1. Classification (NCBI taxonomy): domain Bacteria; kingdom Bacillati; phylum Actinomycetota; class Actinomycetes; order Micrococcales; family Micrococcaceae; genus Arthrobacter; species Arthrobacter sp. CDRTa11. Next base: position 1,395,195 of record NZ_CP044532.1, read on the forward strand.
GATTCCTGCAGGCTGGCCGTGGAACGGGCGAACACTTTGGGCGTGAACGTAAGTTCGGATGTTGAGGGAGCAGGCGGAGCCTCCAACACCCAGTCGGACGGTGCAGCCGAGCGCGCCCGCGGCGCGGTTGCGGCCTCCGACGCCTTCTTCCCGTTCGCTGACGGACTCCAGATCCTGATCGACGCCGGCGTGCGCGCCGTGGTGCAGCCGGGCGGTTCGGTCCGGGACGAGGAAGTAATTGCGGCGGCGAATGCGGCAGGCGTCAGCATGTACTTCACCGGTGCCCGCCACTTCTTCCACTAGTCGCCACCGGCTCCCAAGCGCGCCGGGTTAAACGTCGACGGCGTCTGTCCCCCTGAGGGGAGAGACGCCGTCGGGCTTTAAGGGCTGCCTAGGAACCAGGTGTTTGAGCGTCCGCGCCCCGCTGCTTGAGGCGCGGACCCTTCTCCGGAAGCCGGAGCTCCCGGGGCCTGGCACTAGCCATCTTCTGCTGCGTCCAGTACTCGAGGATCTCCCCTTGCGTCCTGGCCGCTTGGCTGTGGCTGACTGATTCCCCGCCGGGTGAGGAATCCCTAGGCTGTTTCTGCACTTGCGTAGGTCTGCTGGATAACGGAGCCCCAGTAGGGGCCGTACATAACGGGGGAGCGGCTGTAGCCGTAGCTGTTGATCGAGTTCTGAAGGCCGGTGGCGTCTGAGCCGATGAACCAGGGGCCGCCGGAGGAGCCGCCGGTCATGTCGCAGGAAATGCCCTGCGTGTTGAACGGGTTGACGGTGTCGTCGAAGGCCGCGCCCGTGCAGCTCTTGAGGCTCTCGCCATTGAACGGCTTTGCGGCCGGGTAGCCGTAGGACTTATAGGTGAGGCCCCGTGCGGCGTTGAACTCGACTCCCGATTCCTGGACAACGTCTGCCAGGTACTGCCCGTTGAGCTGGTTCATCACTGCAAAACCGGTGTCGTACTGGATGTCGCCGTTCGAGCTCCACTGGGTTGGTGCGTAAACGTTACGCGCGGTCCATTTCCCGTAGGGCGCCACGCCGTTTTCGTATTTGGGTGCAAACATGAAATTGGTGGCGAAGGCGCCAGGGCCCTCGTTGAGGCAGTGTCCTGCGGTGGCTACGGTGCTCCTGTTCGTGGAAACGACTGCGTTGCCGGAGCAAACATAGTTGGCTCCGCCGAGGGTAAAGAACACCTTGCCGATGTGGTCCACCGGGGACTCGCTGACGGCAATGGTGGTTCTGCCTTTGGCCGCCCTCACCTGCGAATTAGTGCCTTTCTCCACGGACGCTGCGCTTGACGAATTGCCGCGTTCGAGTGCTTTCGCGGCCAGGACGTCACCGGGGATTGCGTTTTGCATGCGCTCGCTTGTCCAGTACTCGGCCACTCCCGTGCTGTCCACCGTTGCGCTTGTCACCGAAGGGGCCTGCTTGTCGTCCGAGGCAGCAGGCGCGGCCGTGGCTCCACCGGCGGCACCAAGTGCCAGCAGGGCGGCTGCAGAGAGGCTCAAAAGGCTGGTAGCCAGAGACCTGGTGCGTGTCATTTGTGTCCTGTCCAAACGGTGGGGGAGGGCTCCGGTGACGCCCGCCACGTGCACCATGAATTTATCCGGATATGACACTTTTGTAAATGAATTTTCCTCCTTTGTTGCACTCGTGGCGGGTCTCTGTTAAGTGATGTTTCCTGCCCTGGTTCGCTGAATCCGCTGGTCCGCTGACCGCAGCATCAGGAGACGCTTGCCGCGGCGGGGCGGTGTCCCTTCTTGGCAAGCTGGATCTGTTCGTAGACGTGATGGCGCAATTCTGTGAACCGTGGCAGTGCCCGGGTGTTGAGCTGGTCCCGCTCCTGAGGAAGGTTGATGACGATGTCCTCCTGGATCACGGTGGGAGAGCTGGAAAGGATAATGACGCGTTCGCCGAGATAGACGGATTCGTCGATATCGTGGGTGACGAACAGGATAGTGACGCCGAGTTTCTTCCAGACGCTGCGGATGAGGTCTTCGAGGTCAGCGCGGGTCTGGGCGTCCACCGCCGCGAACGGTTCGTCCATGAGGAGTACTTCGGGCTGGTAGGCGACGGCGCGGGCAATCGCCACACGCTGCTGCATGCCGCCGGAGAGTTGCCATGGATAGGACTGGGGGACGTGGGCCAGCCCCACTGCTTCCAGGGCCTCGTCAACAATGCGGTCGCGCTCGGCCTTGGGAACACGCTGGTTTTTTAGTGGCAACTCCACATTCTGCCGCACCCGCATCCACGGGAAGAGGGAGCGGCCGTATTCCTGGAAGACCACCGCCATCTTCTTCGGCGGGCCACTGACCCGCGTGCCGTTCAGGAGGACTTCACCCTCAGTGGGGGCCATCAGCCCTGAAATGCATTTGAGCAGGGTGGTCTTGCCGGAGCCTGAGGGGCCCACCAGGCAGGCCAGCTCGCCCGGACGCAGGTCGAAGGTGAGGTTCCGAACCGCCTCGACGTCGCCGCCGTCGGTCTTGTAGACCTTCTTCAGACCTCGGACCGACAGCATGGGCTGGTCCTCTTGGCCGGATTTGCCCGGTGTTTCGTTATCCAGCATTTTCTACCTCTTTCTGACCGTGGTACCAGCGCAATACGCGGCGCTCGCTCCACTGGAAGATGAATGACAGTGCCACGCCGATCAGGCCGAGGACGATGATGCCGGACCACATCTCGGGGATGGCGAAGGAGCGCTGGAACTGCACAATGGTGAAGCCCAGTCCGGAAGACGAGGCGAACATCTCCGAGATGACCATCAGGATCAGGCCAATAGACAGGCACTGACGGACCCCGGCCATGATCTGGGGGCTGGCCGAGGGGAGAACCAGGTACCGCACGCGGGCCCAGCCCGTAATGCCGTACGTGTGGCTGGAATCGGAAAGCACCGAATCAACGGCACGGACGCCTTCGATGGTGTTCAGCAGCACCGGCCAGATGCAGCCGGAGATGATGACCACCACTTTCATCGAATCCGTGATTCCCATCAGCAACATGAGTACGGGCACCAGCACGGGCGGCGGGATAGCGCGGAAGAATTCCAGTGTCGGCTCCAGTAAGGACCGGAGCCATCTGACGGATCCGATCACCAGCCCGGCGGCGACGCCGATCAGGATTGCCGCAGTTACCCCGGTGATCAACCTGCCGAGGCTGGGGAGGACATCAGAGAGGATCCGTTCGCCAAACCAGACCTCCACAAACGTATCAGCCAGGATCCCGGGCCTGGGAAAGAAAAAGTTGGGCCTCCCCAGTGTCAACGCCCACCAGAGGAAGATCAGCAGGAGCGGCAGCCCCACTATGTAGCCAAACGCCTTCAACCAGCTCATACGATCACCTCAGAACGGACTGACGAGTGCCAGGAAAGGGTCTTCTTTTCAATGAACCGCATCAGCAGGTTGATCAATACTCCGATCAGGCCCGTTGCCAATACCAACGCGTACATGCCGGAGATGGCGCCGCCCGATTGAGCCAAGGCGATTTCACGGCCAAGTCCAGGGGAGCCGATGATCAGTTCCGCCGTGATCGCCAAAATAAGCGCGACGGCGGCGGCCAGCCTGACCCCTGTCATCAGGTACGGCAAAGCCGTGGGGAACACCACGTACCGGATCCGCGCCCAGCGTCCCAGCCCGTAAGATTTGGCAGTGTTGTTGGCAACCATGTCGATGTCTGCCACCCCGTAAAGGACCTGGATAAAGACCTGCCAGAAGGCCGCATAAACGATCAGCATCAATGAAGATTCGATTTTTACGCCAAACATCAGTACTGCCAGCGGGATCAGCGCCACCGATGGGATGGGCCGCAGGAACTCCACCGTGGAGTTCGTGGCTTTCCTCAGGAAGGCGGATGAGCCGATGAGAAAGCCAAGTACGACGGCGGCAATCACTGCAATCAGCAGGCCGAGGAACCAGGCAAGCATGGTTTCACCCACGCTCACCCAGAAGGCCGTCAGCCCGAGGGCCCGCAAGAGTGCTGCAATAACCTCGCTTGCGGGCGGGAGGAAGCGCGGTTCAACGATCCCCAACCGCGGTATCAGCTCCCAGGTCAGCAGAAATCCGATGATTCCCGCCAGACCCAGGAATTGCTGGACTGGCCACTTGGGCCGGGAGAACAGCGATCCCCGGCCCGCAGCGGCCACGCCGCTCTTGCCGTTCATTTTGCCTGATTTCGCTTACTTGGCGATCATGGCGTCGACGTCGGGCTCTTTAGTCACGTAGTTGTACTTCACCATGAGGGATCCAAGCTTGGAGAGTACCTCGGTGGGAACTTCGCCGTCGTACGATTCCATCTTCAGATTCTTGGCGACGGCTGCGTCCATGTTCATGAACTTCGGCAGGAGGGCACGGACATTGTCCGGATTCTGCTCTGCCTTCTCCAGCGTCTCCTTCATGGCATCTTTGAAGGCCTTTACCGTGTCCGGGTTCTGCTGGGCGAAGTTTCCGCTGGTGAAGCTCACCATGGTGGGCAGCCCCGGAATTGCTTCCTGGTTCGGGCTTCCAACCAGCACATTCTTGCTGTCCGCGAGTGCCCTGGTCAGGAACGGCTCCGGCAGCCAGATGGCGTCCACTGACCCTCGGTCAAGCTGGGCCTGCATGTCCGGGAACGGCATCTCAACAAACTTGATTTTGGCCGGATCCGCACCTGCTTTTGCAGCGCTCTCCATGATGGTCAGGTCACCCTGGGTTTTCAGCGTGTTCACGGCAACGGTCTTATCCTGCAGATCGCCGAAAGAACTGATTCCGGACGCCTTAGCGGCAACGACCCCATTGATGTCCTCACCCTCCGCCTTGGAGTTGCTGAAGCCGGTGACGATCTTCATGTCCAGCCCCTTGTCGACGGCGAGCATCACGGAGAGTGGATTGCCCACAGAAAAGTTCATCGTTCCGGTGGATACCGCTGGAAGCATGGCCGCTCCACCTTGCCCGGTCTGGAGCTCAATTTTCAGGCCGTGGTCTTCGAAGATCCCTTCATCGATGCCGTACTGCACAGCAACGGATGGTGCGATCGAGAGCACGCCGACAGTGATGTTTTTGACGTCGCCACCTGTCGTTGCTCCCGGGGACGTGCCGTCCTGGCCTGTGACCGAACCGGAACCACAGCCAGTGAGGGCAATGGCGGTGAGGGTGCTGGCTGCGAGGATCTTAGCGAGGTGCCTTTTCATCTTGTTCAACTCTTCCTTGAGTTCCATCACTGGCGCGGCGGCGCTCTTGCGCCTGACGCGGGGCGTGTGACTCAGCACACACCCGGATGTATCTATGTCAACTCTTATAATTGAAAATGTCAATAGTTTTTTTTCTTCTTTATGTGCGGCATGATTGAGGGACGTCAACTCTAGGATTGATAAATGACCCAGCCTCGAATCATGGATCTTCTGCCGGCCGAAGGCGTGGAACGGCTGTTGAATAGCCCGCTCGTCAGCGAGATTGAGTTCCTGACTGCGCGGGCACGTGCGCGTGGAAGCGCGAAAGCGAATGCCCTCCTCGCGCCGCTGGAGCTGAAGATCCGCTCATACGCCGTGTTGTCGCTGGCGTGCAGTGGAGCAGCACCGTCACAGCGGGAACTCGCCGAATTCCTGCTGCTGGATCCAAGCCAGATCGTGGCGCTGGTGGACGGACTGGAACAGCGGGGGCTGGTCAAGCGCGAGACGGATCCCCGGGACCGGCGCTCGAAAGTCATCAAGGGCACGGCCAAGGGGCGGCGTGTCCTGGACCAGGCGGCCGCGGCCACCCAGCAGGCAGAAGACCAGGCCATGGGGGACCTGAGCTCCGCTGAACGCGACCAGCTGCGGGACCTGTTGCGCCGCATCGCCTTTTAGCTCATAAATGGCACCGCCGGGCCCCACCGGCCAGGTATCGCACGGTAATGCAAGTGCTTTTGGCCACAGTGGTGGGCGCCACCCGCGCGTCCTCGGGTAAGTTTGGACGTGGTGAAATAAGACCGGATTCCTATCTAAGCCGACCTCCAGGGAGACGCCCGCGCATGTCCAAGATTATCTATACCCACACCGACGAAGCGCCGATGCTGGCTACCTATTCGTTCCTGCCCATCATCGAGGCGTTTGCTTCGACAGCAGGTGTGGAGGTGGAGACCCGCGACATCTCGCTCGCCGGACGCATCATCGCCGTGTTCGGAGACTACCTCACCCCGGAGCAGCAGATCAGCGACGCCCTTGCTGAACTGGGCGAGCTGGCAAAGACGCCTGAAGCCAACATCATCAAGCTGCCCAACATCAGTGCTTCCATTCCCCAGCTGAAGGCCGCCATTGCAGAGCTGCAGGGCCAGGGCTACGCGCTGCCGGATTACCCGGACAACCCCTCCTCGGACGAGGAAACCGCCGTCCGCTCCCGCTACGACAAGATCAAGGGTTCCGCTGTGAATCCGGTCCTGCGTGAAGGAAACTCTGACCGCCGCGCCCCCCTGTCCGTCAAGAACTATGCCCGCCAGAACCCGCACTCCATGGGCGCCTGGTCCCCGGATTCCAAGACCAACGTGGCCACCATGGGCAAAGACGACTTCCGCTCCAACGAGAAGTCCGTGGTCATCGGGTCCGAAGACACCATCGCCATCCAGCTGGTCCGCGAAGACGGCTCTGTCAAGGTCCTGAAGAAGGCCTTCCCCGTGCTGGCCGGCGAGGTCATCGACGGCACCGTTATGCGCGCCGCCGCCCTGGACGAGTTCCTGGCCGCCCAGGTTGCCCGGGCCAAGGAGGAAGGCGTGCTGTTCTCGGCGCACCTGAAGGCGACCATGATGAAGGTTTCGGACCCCATCATCTTCGGCCACGTGGTGAAGGCCTACTTCTCCGAGCTGTTCGACACCTACGGCAAGCAGCTCGCTGCCGCAGGCGTCAGCCCGAACAACGGACTCGCAGCCATTCTCAGCGGCCTTGAAGACCTGCCCGAAGATGTCCGGGAAGGCGTTCAGGCCCTGATCAAGAAGGGCCTCGAAGATGGCCCGGCGCTGGCCATGGTGGATTCGGACAAGGGAATCACCAGCCTTAATGTCCCCAGCGACATCATTGTGGATGCCTCCATGCCCGCCATGATCCGCAGCTCCGGACACATGTGGGGACCTGACGGCAAGGAAGCCGACACCCTGGCAGTACTGCCGGACAGCTCTTACGCCGGCATCTACCAGGTGGTCCTCGACGACTGCCGCGCCAACGGTGCTTACGATCCCACCACCATGGGCACCGTGCCGAACGTCGGCCTCATGGCACAGGCAGCAGAAGAATATGGCAGCCATGACAAGACCTTCGAGATCCAGGAAGCAGGGACCGTTCAGATCGTTGACGGCTCCGGTACCGTCCTGATCGAACACGAAGTTGCCCCCGGCGACATCTGGCGCGCCTGCCAGACCAAGGACCTGCCCATCCGTGACTGGGTCAAGCTGGCCGTCACCCGGGCCCGTGCCTCCCAGACGCCTGCCGTGTTCTGGCTGGACGAGGAACGCGCACACGACGCCAACCTCATTGCCAAGGTCAAGGAATACCTCAAGGATCACGACACCGAGGGCCTGCAGCTGGAGATCATGTCTCCGGAGAAGGCAATTGCCTTCACCCTGGAGCGGCTCCGCAAGGGCGAGGACACCATCTCCGTCTCCGGCAACGTCCTGCGCGACTACCTCACAGACCTGTTCCCCATCCTGGAGCTGGGCACCAGCGCCAAGATGCTCTCGGTGGTTCCGCTGATGAACGGTGGCGGCCTCTTCGAGACCGGTGCCGGCGGATCGGCGCCGAAGCACGTCCAGCAGCTGCTTAAGGAAAACCACCTGCGCTGGGACAGCCTGGGCGAATTCCTCGCCCTCGCGGTGAGCTTCGAGCACCTGGCCACCACCACCGGCAACGCCCGGGCCCAGGTCCTGGCCGACACGCTGGACCGGGCCACCGGCACGTTCCTGCTGGAAAACAAGTCCCCGAGCCGCCGCGCCGGTGAGCTCGACAACCGGGGAAGCCATTACTACCTGGCCCGCTACTGGGCCGAGGAACTGGCCAAGCAGACGGAGGACGCCGAACTGGCAGCGTCGTTCTCCGCCGTCGCAGAGGCGCTGACGTCAAACGAGGAAACCATCGTCGGCGAGCTTGCGGCTGTCCAGGGTTCCCCGGTGGACATCGGAGGCTATTACCACCCGGACGAAGCCAAGGCTTTGTCTGTCATGCGCCCCTCCGCCACGCTGAACAAGGTTATTGAAACCCTGAGCTAAGCATCCCCGGCCAGCCAAACAGCTGAGCCGGCAGCGTTTGGCGGCGTCCCGTTCTGTGAACGGGGCGCCGCCTTTTGCATGCTGGGGGAAGACTGCGCGGTGACGAGGTCGAGGCTCGAGGCACGGCTGAGTTAAATCAGCAGCGCCCGTAAGGCTCAATAGCGTGCGCTGGCGGAAGCGCCGCCGTCGTGGGCCACAGCAGCTCCCACCTTCGTGTCAGTCGTCTTTGCCCTTGCCTTTTTCTTCGCCTTTGTCCTCGTTGCCTTTGGCGTTGTCTGCCGGGGCGGGCGGCGGGGATGCGGCTTCCTGGGCAGCTTTCGCAGCGGCGTCCGCTTCAGCCTTAGCCCGTTCTGCGGCTGCCGCCTCCTCAGCCGCTTTGGCTGCGGCCGCCTGGGCGGCGGCTTCAGCCTCAGCTGCCGCCGAGGCCAGATCGGCACGGACAGCGCTAAGGGCAGTCATGATGGTCCGCCTGCGTTCTTCTGAGACCTGCCCGCCTGTCACCGCAGCCGCCAGATCAGACTCCAACGTATCCAGCGTCTTCAGGGCAGCGGCATGGTCACTGGCCGCGGCAGCCTGGGTCACACCCAGCACTTTCTCCTGGAGAGTCCGGGCAGCCTCGAGCTCGATACCCGGATCTGCGGGACCACATCCGGCCAGGGCTGCGGTGAGCAGGAGGGCAGCAGCAACGGGAGCCGCGAGCCGGTGTCCCCGACGCCAGTGGCCGTTTTCAGAAAAGATCACGGTTCCACACTCTTCTGCAGTTCCTTCAGATGGTCTCCCAAGGTGCCGCTGACTGTTGGGTAGGGGACGACGTCGGGCGTGGACTGTGAGGGCAGCAGGCTGGCCGTGACCGCGGCCACCGCTGCCACGGCAGCCAGCACCAGCAGGACGGCCGCAACCCACAGGCGTTTACCGCTGAGCCGCAGCCCGGACCACAGCGGCTCCTTGCCTGCTGACCGGCGGCCCGAGGCTTGCCCGGCCGGTGCTGCTGGCCCGGTCTGGCCGGCTGCTTCCGGCTCGGCGAAAGATTCACCCGTGGACTCCGCGGAGACGGTGGGGTAACTATGAGTTGGCGTGATGGACGGCGGCCTGAACGGCATGGCCGGCAGGACCAGGGTGGCTTCCGGCTCCAGTTCGCCGGGTGTGGAGGCCGGCGACACCAGCGCCTGCCTCAGAACCCTCTCAATGTCGGCGGCCCCGGGCCGTTCCATCGGCTCGATGGCTGTCATGGACCGGAGGAGGTCAGCCCATTCGCGCGGGAGGTCCTCGGGGATTTCCGGTGCGCGGTGGAGCCTGGCCACTGCCGATTCCACTGCATTTCCGGGATACTCCACAACGCCTTTGATGCATTCCAGGAGTACCAGGCCGAAGGAATAGATGTCGCTGGCAGGCGAGAGCGGGGCGCCCATGGCCTGCTCCGGGCTGAGGTAGGCCGCCGTTCCCACCATGGTGCCGGTTGCAGTGAGGCGGGTCCCGTCCTCTATCCTGGCGATCCCGAAATCCGTCAGTTTCGGACGCAAGGGTTCCCCTGGCCTGATCTGCACCAGCAGGATGTTGGCGGGTTTGATGTCGCGGTGGATGATGCCAAGGCCGTGAACATACGCCAGGGCGTCAGCTATCCCGGCGCCGATGACTGCCAGTTCGTCCAAAGGCACGGTGCTGTGCCTGATTCGGCTCCTGAGGTCCTGGCCCTCAACCAGCTCCATGGTGAGGAAGGGGCGGGGCTCATCGGGGATACGGCTGTCAATACCGGCGTCGAAAAGTGTCACGAGGCTGGGATGATTGAGCGTTGCCAGCAGCTGGATTTCCGCTTCCTGGCGCTTGAGCTCTTCCGTGTCCGGAGCCTGGGGTGCGAAGAGCTTCAGGGCCACATCACGGCCGAGGTTCTCATCCCGAGCACAGTACACGGACGACATGCCGCCGCGGCCGATCACTTCGCCCAGCCGATAACGCCCACCGACCACTTCATTCCTGATGGAGCTAGGCGAATCCGCCACCATGATCCGTCCCCCTCCTGGGTGCGCTGCGGCACTATCTTGCACTAAATTATACGGTCCGGCAGGCGCACTTGAGCCGGCGCTCCGAGGGTGTGAAACGCCGTGCTGATCATATGGGTGGACAGCGCATTCCCGGCGCACCGGCGGTCCGTCTGCAAGGCCACGATAGGCCTGGCAGTCGGACCACCGGTCACAAGGACTTGTGCTGAATTATTATCGGTCTACGCGGAAGCCTCACCTCCTTTCCAAGAGTTCCTGCGCTGCCAAAGGCAAGGGCGTTAGAGCTCATTGCTGCCCATACGGGCTCAAATGGAGCCTGTTCAGGAGGTCTTGCGCCGCCTGAACATCAGCAGTCCTGCCACGAGGAGCAGCAGGGCCAGGGGGACCAGCGCCGCATTGAGGCCCGTCTTGGCCAGCGTGTTGGAACCCTGGGCAGAGGTGGCTGGGGTTGCTCCTGCAGCCACAACGGTTCCGGCTGAAATAGAACCCGCCGGGACAACCGTGATGCCGCTCCCGTTGCCGGTGCCCGCTCCCGTGGTGACGGTTCCGCTGCCTGTTCCGGTTCCGTTACCTGGTCCGGTTCCGCTGCCAGGTACGGTGGGATCGGTTCCGCCGGTTGAGCCGGTCCCCGTACCGGGCGTTCCGGTCCCCGGGGTGCCCGTTCCCGGTGTGCCGGTACCGTCGGTACCGCCGCCGATGATCACTGATCCACCAATATCGGTGGTGACATCATCCAGCAGACCCACGGTGTCCAGTCCGAGGCCAAGGCCGACGTCGACGGCGGCGCCCAGGTCGGCGGTGGTGCCTGTGCCGTCTGTGCCGGTGACATCACCGAGTCCCAGGCCGAGGCCCAGGTCAACGGCGGCTGCCAGATCGGTTGTTCCGTCGGTGACTGTTCCCAGGCCAAGGCCAAGGTCGACGGCGGCGCCCAAGTCGGCGGTGGTGCCTGTGCCGTCTGTGCCGGCGAGGTCGCCGAGTCCGAGGCCGAGGCCCAGGTCAACGGCTGCTGCCAGGTCGGTTGTTCCGTCGGTGACTGTTCCCAGGCCAAGGCCAAGGTCGACGGCGGCGCCCAGGTCGGCGGTGGTGCCTGTGCCGTCTGTGCCGGTGAGGTCGCCGAGTCCGAGTCCGAGGCCCAGGTCAACGGCTGCTGCCAGGTCGGTTGTTCCGTCGGTGACTGTTCCCAGGCCAAGGCCAAGGTCGACGGCGGCGCCCAGGTCGGCGGTGGTGCCTGTGCCGTCTGTGCCGGTGAGGTCGCCGAGTCCGAGGCCGAGGCCAAGGTCAACGGCGGCTGCCACGTCCGCAGTGCCGTCGGTGACTGTTCCCAGGCCAAGGCCAAGGTCAACGGCGGCTGCCACGTCCGCAGTGCCCTCGGTGACTGTTCCCAGGCCAAGGCCAAGGTCAACGGCGGCTGCCACGTCCGCAGTGCCGTCAGTGACGTTCCCGAGGCCGATGGCGACGTCGGCGGCGGCTGCCACGTCCGCGGTGGTGTCGGTGACGGTTCCGGTGGTGGCGTTTCCGAGGCCGATGGCGACGTCGGCGGCTGCTGCCACGTCGGCGGTGCTGTCCGTGACGGTTCCGGTGGTGGCGTTTCCGAGGCCTATGGCGACGTCGGCGGCTGCTGCCACGTCGGCGGTGCTGTCCGTGACGGTTCCGGTGGTGCCGTTCCCGAGGCCGATGGCGACGTCGGCGGCTGCTGCCAAGTCTGCAGTGCCGTCGGGGACGGTTCCGGTGGTGGCGTTCCCGAGGCCGATGGCGACGTCGGCGGCTGCTGCCACGTCGGCGGTGGTGTCGGGGACGGTTCCGGTGGTGGCGTTTCCGAGGCCGAGAGTAACGTCTGCTGCTGCAGCGAGGGCGGTGTTGCCCTCGGTTTCGGCGGTGCCGCTGTTCACGGCCACGTCTACTGCAGCGGCGACATTCGCGCTTTCTGGCGGCGTTGGACCACCCAGCAGGCCCAACGACGTCGGAGCAGCGGATGTCGCCGCTGAGACCAGGGCGGAGGCGGTGAGATCCGCTCCGCTTGTAGTGTCCGCAGCGCTGGCTGCGGTGGCGCCGAGGGCTAACAGCCCGCCGGCGAAGAGGGTGCTAAGCAGCCCTCTGCGAAGAATGCAATGCATGATGTTGTCTCCTGAGAAGTTGTTGTAGGGCGCTCGTGAGCAACCCAAATGGCCGTGTTCCGCTCGCAAAGGGGCAGAAAGGGCCGCAACTAGTCAGGAGAAGAGCCGGGGTCGAATGACACCGGCGAAGGGGCATGCTCAGAGAATCCGCTGATGGGGTACGCGCCACCGAGCGGAAGGTAAAGACCGAAGGAATCCACCAAGGCCGCGGAACCGGAGGAACCGGCGGCCGAGGAACCACTTCCGGCTCCTGACGACGGTCCTGCAGGCGCGAGGGCAGAGAGGGGCGATGGATCGCCGGTGCCGGGGACATCCGGCTGACTTGACTGGACTCCAGGGGCGGCGGTCGATGCGGAAGACATGCCGGCCAAGGCCAGGGACAATGCTGACGGTGCCAGGGCAGCCCCTCCGGCATTGACGAGGTCGTCCGGACCCTCGACTGCCAAAGACGCCGCTATGGCCGCTGACACGTCGCCATCTGCAAGCCCACCGGCGGGGACGTCCGAGCCAGCTAAGGGACCGATGGCTGGCACCTCGAGGACGGGCAGTGAGACGGGCAGGGGGCTCACGCCAATGACAACGTCCACAACAGGCTGCAGCACCGGTTCCAGGACAGGCACTGCTTCACTGAGCGGCGGAGCGACAGCGTTGACAAGCCCGGCAGCAGCTTCGTCCGCGACGACGGCGACGGGGGCCGAGACTGTTGAAACAGTGCCTGCCGGCACCAAAGCGCTGACCACTGGAACCGCCGCTACCAACTGATCGGCTGCACCTGCAACGCTTCCTATGCCAGGCTGCAGAAGACCGGGGGAGGCGGGGGCAGGAGCCGGGGCTGGCTCAGGTGCCGGCACGGCTGCAGGGGAAACGGTTCCGGTGAGGGGTGCCGAAATGGACGAAACAGACGACGTCAGGCCGCCGAGCAAGGAACCTGATTCTGTTGAGGAGTCGGCCGAAGCGGCGGAAGTCGAAAAGGTCAGCCACGTGAGGGTAGCGGCACCGGCCAGCAAAACCGGCCGGAGAACGCGCCATGGCGATAGAGCTTTAGCCATGCGTGACACCCCCCGTATCGTGGAAACCGACGATTTCTACAGCGTAAGACCGGGTTGTTGCGCAAGTCTAGGGAAAATGAAGTTAATCCCACCGAATTGACCAACATTGTCACGGGTTGATGGAGAACTTGAAGACCTTGTTATTTGCCGTGACTCGTCTGTAGGGACATGTTCACAAAGCTAGCGGCGGGGTTCGAATGCATCGTTGGGGTAACTGACGCCGAGCTGGGCGCGCACTCCGTCGAAGAGGCGCATCGTATTCAGTGAGTCATCAAGGGGCATCACAGGACTTTCAGTCAGTCCTTGCTGGATGCAGCGGGTCACCTCGCGGAGCTCATACGCATAGCCCAGCCCGACGACGTCGAAAGCCTCGCTCCGGGGCGCTCCGCGTCCGATTCCGATCCGCAGTTCACGCGGATTGTTGATGGAACCAACGCTCTGAAGGTAGCCGAGGCTTCCGGCGACGGTGGCCGTACGCGGGCCGTGGGCTAAAAGTGAGGACGTGAGCTGCACCTGGGCACCGTGGTGGTACCCAAGGGTCAACGCGTTTTGGGCGTCCACGCCGTCGTCGTTGATAAAGCCCGTGGCACTGACGGTCTGTGGAAAGCCCAAGGTCCCCAGGGCCCAGAGCAGCGGGTACACGGAGATGTCCAGCAGCGCCCCGCCGCCGTCATGCCGGGACCAGAGCCTGGCGGTGGGGGAGTAAGGGGCAGGGAAACCGAGATCGGCAGTGACCCAGTGAACGTCACCCAGCTCGCCCGAAGCGGCTATCTCGAAGGCGCGCTGCATGCTCGGCAGGAACCGGCTCCAGACCGCCTCCATAAGGAAAAGCTTCTGCCTCCTGGCGACCTCGATCAGTTCGCCGGCCTCCCTGGCATTGATGGTGAAGGCCTTTTCGCAGAGCACATGCTTGCCGGCATGGAGCGCGGCCAGCACCATCTGGTGATGCTGGGCGTGCGGAGTGGCGACGTAGACCACGTCCACAGCGTCGTCGGCGAGGAGACGCTGGTACCCGGGTACGCCGTCGTCGTCACCGTACGCCTTGGCGAAACCGTAGGTCCCGGCAAAACTGTCTGCGGTGGACTTGTCGCGGGAGCTCACGGCGTGCAGCTCAGCATCAGCCAGGAGCGAAAGATCCTGGGAAACAGCCCGGGCGATGGCGCCGGTGGCGATGACACCCCACCGCAAAGGGGTTCCGGTGGCGGAACGCGGATCCTGCTCGGGCTGGCTGGACAGCCACGGTGTGGCAATGGGCGCACTCATGACAGCCATCCTCTCATTGAGGTGCGAGAGGGTTGGGGAAAAGAGTGCCAAAGCTGAGGGAGGGTTGGGCCGGCTTCGCTCCAAGGCTCTCTGCGCAGGCTGTGCGGCAAACTGGCGAAACCTATGTTTCCGCTGTGAAGATCGTGATGCCCGGCTTCCCGCCGGTGCTCCTTCCTGCGGACGCTTGCTGAAGCGTGCGGAGGCAGCCGCTTGAAGTGGGCAAAACGCCCGCCCCCGGGCTGTTGCGGGTCCATCTGCACCGGATCGCCGGACCACGTCCGTGGCTAGGCTGGGACAAGCGGACACGCTTCCTGTATCCGCCCCGACGTCGTGAGGTGGTAATGGTGCTGCTGGCGCTGATGCAGGCAAACTCTGCAGTACTGGACGTGGAGGCAAACTGCGCCGCGGTGGAAGCAGCGGCGAGGTCAGCTGCCGCCGCGGGGGCTGCGGTCCTGGTTACGCCTGAACTGTTTCCTGTGGGCTACGCCCCGCTCAAGGTCCGGGCCGGGCTGGACCCCGCCCGGCTCCCGGCTATCCGGGCCGGCCTGGCCGGCATTGCACGCCGCTGGGGGATCGGACTGGTCTACAGCCTCCCGGAAGTCGCCGCCGGCGGTGCCTGGCACATCACGTCCACCCTGCTGGATGCCGGGGGCAACGAGCTTCTTCACTACGCCAAGGTCCACCTTTTTGGCGATGAGGAGCGCGCTGCGTTCAGTCCCGCAGAGGAGCGTCCCGCCGTCGTCGATTTCAATGGAATCCCCACCTCAATGGTGATTTGCTACGACGTGGAGTTCCCGGAAATCGTCCGGGCTGCAGCGGTAAGCGGCGCCGAGCTCCTCCTGGTTCCCACGGCCCTGGCCCACGGCTTTGACGCCGTGCCCCAGGTGCTGCTCCGGGCCCGCGCGCTGGAAAGCCAGCTGACCATCGCTTATGCAAACCACTCCGGCATGGAGGACGGCTGCCGCTTCCTGGGCGGCAGCGTCATTGCCGGGCCGGACGGTGCCCTGCTGGCAGCTGCCGGCGAAGGGAACCAGCTGCTCTTCGCAGAGGTTGCTCCGGACTCGGCCAGGCAAGCCCGGGCCGTGGTGCCCTACCTCGAGGAACGCCGCCCGGACCTCTACCGGTCCTGGGGGCTCTGAAGCCCTTCCGCCGGAGACCGGTCCGCCTCTGCGCCGTCGACGTATTGCAGGGCAATCCAGAGTTCGGCCCGTACCTGGGCCTGGCCCAGATCCATGTCCAGCACCTCGGCCAGGGCTGTGATCTGGCGGCGCACACTGTTCCGGTGCAGCCCCAGGACCTTGGCGGTGGCATCCCAGTTTCCGTTTTCACCGAGCCACGACTTCAGGAGCACCAGCTGTGAACTGCGGCGCTCGGGCTCCTGGTTGAGGACCGGTTCCAGGAGCCTGGCCGCGAGCATGCTGCCCGCCTCCCGGCCCAGGAGCCCGGTGACAGACCAGGTGACCTCGTCAACCCGGACACTTTTGCCCGTGGACTGGACCCTGGAACGCAAGGACGCGGCGCGCTGGTAGGCCGCCGGCAGTCCGGTCAGCTCCGTGGGATCACCCACCACGAGCCGCCACCCCAGCCGCTCCACTTCCTGCAGCAGCGACTCGTCCACCCTGAGCCTGGTGACGGCGGCAAACCCGTAATCGGTCAGCTCCACCATCTTGGTGTCGAACAGCCGACGCCATTGGAGCAGCTCCCTGACGGGCCCGTCGGCGGGCGACTCCGGCTGCGCGTCCGCCCGCACCCCCTGGACCACCCGGAGCTGGCCGGACCTGGTTCCGGACACGCTCTGCGCCAGCAGGTCCTTCAGCACGTTCAGCTGCCTGGTGCTGCCAGAGACCAGGCTTTCCGGATGAAGCAGCAGGGCCGTGGCCAGCTGGCTGGGAGCCAGCGAACCGCTGGTCCGCTGCCGGACCAGCAGTTCCAAAAGTCCCACCACTGACGAAACAACACTGTTTTGCGCGGCAGTCAGCGGCTTGTCAGTGCCCAGGACAAGGCCACCCAGGGTGGCGTCCCTGGTGCTCCGCAGCGGGTGACCGAAAACCTGTGCGGCGCCGGGGACGTCGAAGGATTCCGTCTCTACCCGCGGGCCCTTGCCTGCCAGCAATCGCTTGAGCATCGGCTGCAAGAGGGAAAGTTCGACGCCGGCACCCCCGGCGCTGCCGGTTGGAGTTGCAGGGGCACTGTCCTTTGATGCTGAACCTTCTTTGGCGCCGGCAGAGTTCATGCTCCTGACAGATTTGTTGCCCCCGCCAGATTGCTTGCCTGCTGCAGTTCCGGCCGCCGCAGCACGGGCCCGGACCCGCCCATCGGCGCCGATCAGAAGCGCCCAGACCGGAACCCGCTGTGCCAGCGCGGACAGGAGTTCGTGTTCAGGCCGCGCCGAAAGCACCGCCCGCATCAGCTGCCGGTTGGTGTCCGCGAGTTGCCGGAAGACCCTGGCGTTTCCGGACTCCAGCAGCTGGGAGAACTCCAGGCCAAGGGCAGCAAAAGGCAGGGAGCCGGGGATTTGAACTAGGGTCAGGCCATACTTCCGGCAGGCTGCCGCCAGCGGCTCCGGAACGGCGTCGAAATACGGCTCAAGGCCAAATCCGAGGGCTGCAACACCGGCATCCACCAGCCGCCGGACGTATGCGTCTGCCACTGCTTCCTTGGCTCCCGGGGTGACGCCGTCACCGCCGCTTTCGAGAAAGGGGAGTCCCGCTGTGAGGACAAACTCGCCGTCCAGCAGGTAGGGCGTGGGGTCTTCCAGTTCACTGGGCTCCACCCACCGCAGCGGTGCCGAACTGTTGCCGGCGTCGACAATAACGGTGAGCTCCGCGGGGAGGGCGGCCAGGAACTGCCCTAGGGTAACGGCATCCAACCCGTCAGCGGGGCCGGTCGGCAGGGGATTGGCGCGGACCGCGGAGCCCGGCCGAATCGGTTCAGAGGCCTCCATATGTGGTGCATTAAGTCTCATGCCTGCCAACTATAGGTCACTTTGCACATCCCTGAGATGCGGCTCACACCCCTACGCTGGACGAGGGAAACCGACAACTACTTCTGAATGGACGTCAACGATGACTGTGCCCACACTCTCCCGGCCGACGCCGGAACGTACAGCCGGCCGTCCCGGCCTGGGCGCGCAACTGCTGCGCCGCAAGCCGATCGGCCAGATGGTCACCGAAGCCGACGAAGGCCACAACGGCACCAAACTGGTGCGCAGCTTCGGTGTCTTCCAGCTGACCATGATCAGTGTGGGTGCCACGCTTGGGACCGGCATCCTGGTCATCCTGGGCGAATCGGTGCCGCTGGCCGGGCCCGCCATCTGGATTTCCTTTGCCATCGCCGGACTGGCCGCGCTGCTTTCCGCCGTATCCTACGCGGAGATGGCCGGCCTGGTTCCGGTTGCCGGCTCCAGCTACTCCTACAGCTACGCCACCATGGGGGAGGGGATGGCCTGGATCTGTGGCTGGTGCCTGGTGCTGGAGTACGCGGTCTCGGTGGCAGCAGTTGCCGTTGGCGCCGGCCAGTACGTCAACGAGGCCCTCGGGGTCTTTGGGCAGATTCTTCCGGATGCTATTTCTCAGCCACCCGGCGACGGCGGTGTGGTCAACATCCCGGCCATGGTGATCGTGGTGCTGGCCATGCTCCTGCTCGTGAAGGGCGCCAAGGAAAGCGCCTGGATCAACACCGCGATCGTGGTCATCAAGGTTGGCATCCTGGTCTTCTTCTGTGCCGTGGCCTTCACCGCCTTTAACGCCGGAAACTTCGAACCGCTCCTGCCCATGGGCGCTGCCGGGGTTTCCGCCGCAGCTTCCAGCGTTTTCTTCTCTTACATTGGCTTTGATGCCGCCTCCACCGCGGGCGAAGAAGCCCGTAACCCGAAAAGGGACCTGCCCCGCGCCATCATGCTCTCCATGGTGATCGTGACCACCATCTACGTCCTGGTGGCCGTGGCAGCGATCGGCGCCCGCCCCTGGGGCTGGTTCGACGGCACCGAAGCCGCGCTGGTGAAGATCCTCGAGGAAACCACCGGGCAGCCCTGGATCGCACTGGTCTTTGCGGTGGGCGCCGTGCTGGCCATCGCCAGCATTGTGCTGACAGTTCTCTACGGCCAGACCCGCATCCTGCTCTCCATGTCCCGCGACGGCCTCATTCCCAAAATCTTCGGCCGCGTCTCCCGCCGCACGGGCACCCCCGTGGCCGGTACGCTGCTGGTGGGCATCGCCGTCGCACTCACGGCCGGGCTGGTTCCGCTGGGTGCCCTCGCTGATGCCACCAGCATCGGCACGCTGTTCGCCTTCGCCCTGGTCAACGTGGCCGTTATCTACCTGCGCCGCACCCGCCCCGAACTGGAGCGCACATTCCGCGTTCCGCTTTTCCCGCTGACCCCCATCCTGGGCGCCGCGATGTGCGGCTACCTCATGCTCAACCTTGGCGCGGACACCTGGCTGGTGTTCGGGGTCTGGATGCTGGTGGGCGTAGCCGCCTACTTCGGCTACGGACGCCGGAACTCCAGGGTGGCGGCTTTGAGCCACGAGGAATACCGTGAGCTGAGCGGGCGGGAATCTTCACCACTGTCCACCCCCGAACCGACGAAGGCAGAGATTTCATGACCATCGCCACCGAACTGCCGGCCTCCGACCCGTCAAGTACTTCTTCAGGACTGGCTACAGCCCCTTCGCCCGGCCCCGGCGAATATGGTGTCCCGGCAGAGCCCATCACCATGCTGAACCCGGACTTTCCCTTCAGCTACGACCACTACCTGGCGCATCCGGCCGGCCTGGGAGCTGTTCCGCCCGAGCTTTACGGCACCGAGGTGGCAGTTGTCGGCGCCGGACTGTCCGGCCTGGTGACCGCGTACGAGCTGATGAAACTGGGCCTGCGCCCCGTTGTCTACGAGGCAGACCAGATCGGCGGCCGGCTGCGTACCGCCAACTTCCCGTCCGCTCCGGGGGTAGTGGCTGACCTCGGCGGGATGAGGTTCCCCGTGTCCGGCAAGGCCTTCTACCACTACGTGGACCTGCTGGGCCTGGACACCCAGGACTTCCCCAACCCGTTGGCGCCGGTAACGTCCAGCACGGTGATCGAGCTGGCCGGCCGGAAACACTACGCCGAGACTGCCCAGGACCTGCCGCCGTTTTTCCGCGAAGTGGCCGACGCGTGGAAGGCTGCCGTGAACGACGGCGCGAAGTTCAGCGAGATGCAGGAAGCCATCCGCGCACGGGACACTGCCCGGATCAAGGAGATCTGGAACGAGCTCCTGCCCCTCATGGATGAACAGACCTTCTATGGATTCATCGCCGGCAGCGAGTCCTTCAAGGAAGCAGGCTTCGCACACCGCGAGGCATTCGGCCAGGTGGGCTTCGGCACTGGCGGCTGGGACACCGACTTCCCCAACTCCATCCTCGAAATCCTCCGGGTTGTCTATACGGACGCTGACGACCAGCACCGGCTCATCACCGGTGGAGCGCAAAGGCTTCCCGAGGCACTGTGGCACCATACGCCGTCGGGCATGGCGCACTGGCCGGACGGAACATCCCTGGCGTCCCTCCATTCAGGCTCGCCCCGCGGCGCCGTCGGAAAAATCAGCCGCGACGCCGGCGGTGACCTTCGGATCCGTGAGCGGTGGGGCCGCGAAGCCACGTACCCGGCCGTGGTGACCACCTGCCAGTCCTGGCTGCTGTCCACGCGCATCCACACCGAGGAAGCCCTGTTCCCGGCGGAGCTGTGGACCGCCATCGAGCGCTCGCACTACATGCAGTCCTCCAAGACCTTTGTGATGGTGGACCGGCCCTTCTGGAAGGACATCGATCCGGAGACCGGACGCGAGGTTCTGTCCATGACCCTGACAGACCGGCTCAACAGGGCCACGTACCTCCTGGACGACGGCCCCGACAAGCCGGCCGTAATCCTGCTCTCCTACACCTGGAACGATGACGCCCTTAAATGGCTGGCGCTGGACGCGGACGAACGCGTCGAGCTGATGCTGCATTCGCTGGAGCAGATCTACCCGCGGGTGGACATTGCGAGCCACATCGTGGGCCAGCCCATCACTGTCTCATGGGAGGCTGACCCCAACTTCATGGGGGCGTTCAAGGCGAACCTGCCCGGGCACTACCGCTACCAGCAGAGGCTGTTCAGCCACTTCAAGCAGGACAGGCTGCCAGAAAGCCAGCGCGGCATCTTCCTCGCCGGTGATGACGTGTCCTTCACGGCAGGCTGGGCGGAAGGCGCCGTCACCACCGGCCTGAATGCCGTGTGGGGCGTGGTGAACCACCTTGGCGGCTCATCCGCGCTTGGCAACCCCGGACCCGGCGAACTCCTGGACGCGATCGGTCCGATCAGCCTGGACTGACCTGTTCTACGGAGCGTGCAGTTCCCGATGGGCACGGGCCAGCTCCACGTAGCGGGCCGCGTTGCCCTTAACGCCCTCGAACTCCTCGTCGCTGAGTTCCCGCCGCACCTTGGCGGGGACTCCGGCCACGAGTGAGCGGGGCGGAACCACTGTCCCTTCCAGGACAACGGCGCCGGCCGCCACGAGGGAGCC
Organism: Arthrobacter sp. CDRTa11; assembly: GCF_026427775.1. Taxonomy (NCBI): domain Bacteria; kingdom Bacillati; phylum Actinomycetota; class Actinomycetes; order Micrococcales; family Micrococcaceae; genus Arthrobacter; species Arthrobacter sp. CDRTa11. The sequence continues at coordinate 1,416,349 of NZ_CP044532.1, forward strand.
GGCGCCGATGACCGCCCCGTTCAGGACGGTGGCGCCCATGCCGATCAGGCAGTCATCCTCCACCGTGCAGCCATGGACGACGGCGGCGTGGCCCACGCTGACCCGGGCGCCGACGCTGCAGGGGAACCCGGGGTCCGCATGGAGGACCACGTTGTCCTGCAGGTTGCTGCCCGCGCCCACGCTGATTGCTGCGGTGTCAGCCCGAACCGAGACGCCATAAAAGGCGCTGGAGTCCGCTGCAAGGCTGGCGTTGCCGATGATCGACGCCGTGGGGGCAATAAAGGCGGAGTCGTGGACGGCCGGAGTGTTCCCGGCAAAATCGTAAAGAGGAGCCATGCCCCCACCTTAGGACACCCACTGGCCCAACTAAGTAGCGCTAACTGTCGTTTTGAGGGCTCATAACGACAGTTATCGCTACCTAGTGGGGGAAGAAGGGGTGCGGAGGATGAGGAACTGGTAGTGCTGGGTCCACGCCCCTGCGCCGGGACCTGATTCCGGGCCTTCGCCCTCCGGCCACGTGATAAATTCCTCGATCACGCCGTGTCGGCCAAAGACATCGCGTACCGTCCCGTCTGTTCGCCGGCTGAAGAACCGGCGGGGTTCGACGTCGTCCGCGGGGTTGAACAGCTCCTCGTCACCTCCGGACCAGAGGCCGACGGCGATGGGCGAGCCGGGTGCCGAGACCCGCACCAGCTCCCGCAGCACGCCGTCAACGTCGCTGTCGGGGATATGCACCAGTGTGCTCATGCACCACACCGCGGGGAACACACCATTAGGGAAGGGCAGCCGCCGCGCGCTCGCGACCGAGACGTCCAGGCCCTTCGCCCTGGCCAGCCGGACGTTTCCCTCGGCGAGATCCACGCCTGTGTAGTGAATGCCTGCCTGGACAAACTTCAGGCCGTCAATGCCTGTGCCGCAACCGACGTCAAGGACGTCGTGGCGGCCTTCGGCCTTGAGGGTGCTGATAAAGCGTTCGCGCTGTTCGGCCCTCCGCGGGTCCATTGGATCGTCAATGCCGGAGGCCGCGAGGCGGTTATAGAACTCCGCCAGGCGCTGCTCGCTGCCGGGTTCCTCCGTCCACGGATCCACCACGCTGTTCATGCTGTCAGTTGAAGACCACGGTGCGGTTGCCGTCCAGCAAGACCCTGTGCTCGGCATGCCATTGGACGGCCTGGGCCAGGGTGCGGCCCTCCACGTCACGGCCCATCTGCACGAACTGCTCCGGGGTGCGTGCGTGATCCACCCGGATCACTTCCTGTTCGATGATGGGTCCCTCGTCCAGGGCTGCTGTGACATAGTGCGCGGTGGCGCCGATCAGCTTCACACCCCGGGCGTGGGCCTGGTGGTACGGCTTGGCGCCTTTGAAGGACGGCAGGAACGAGTGGTGGATGTTGATGGCCTTGCCGGTAAGTTCCGTGCACAGTTCATCGGAAATGATCTGCATGTAGCGGGCAAGGACCGTCAGCTGCACATCGTGTTCGGCCATGATGGCACGCAGCTTGTCTTCGGCCTGGGCCTTGGTGTCCGGCGTGACCGGGATGTAGTGGAACGGAACCCCATAGAACTCGGCCAGCCCCGCCAGGTCCTGGTGGTTGGAAACGATCGCAGGGATCTCAATAGGCAGGGTGCCGGAGCGCTGCTGGAACAGGATGTCGTTGAGGCAGTGCGCCGACGTGCTCGCCATCAGCAGGGTCCGCACTTTCTGGCCCACGGAGTTCAGGCTCCACTGCATCCCGAAGGACTGGGCCACCGGCTCGAGGGAGGCCTGGAGTTCGGCGCGGGAGGCTGACGTCCTGACTTCCACGCGCATAAAAAAGTTGCCTGTTGCGGGGCTGCCGTATTGCTGCGAATCGGTAATGTTGCAGCCCGCCTCCAGCAGCGCGCCGGCCACTGCGTGGACAATTCCGGGGCGGTCGGGGCAGGACAGGGTTACTACGTACGCTTGGTTCAGGTCCTCTTCAGTCACGCGTACCAGCCTACCCGCGCCGGCCGCCGTGTTTCGTGGCCGTCTTTGGTAGTCTTGTGGGGTCGCAACTGGCGTTGGGTGGCTAACCACCAGGGAGCGGCAATCACGAAGACCACGGATCGTACGCCTGGGCCGAGGGTCATGTTTTGCCGGACTTAGCTGCAGGCTCCTTGATGCAGCGCCTTCCTGCGCACTTATGCGCCCTGTCATCAAAGGGGTGCTGTGGTGCGCCAGCCGGTAGCCTGACCTTAGCAGTGCCCGTATCCCTAGCCAGGAGTTCTTCGTGACTACAACAGCCACCACAACAGCCGCAGTCAGCAACCAGTCGCTGGCCGAGCTCGACCCCGAAATCGCCGCAGTCCTCGACCAGGAACTTGGCCGTCAGCGCGGCACCCTGGAAATGATCGCGTCCGAAAACTTCGCTCCGCGGGCCGTGATGGAAGCCCAGGGCTCCGTCCTGACCAACAAGTACGCCGAGGGCTACCCGGGCCGCCGCTACTACGGTGGCTGCGAATATGTTGATGTTGCCGAGCAGCTGGCCATCGACCGCGTCAAGGCCCTCTTCGGCGCCGAGTACGCCAACGTCCAGCCGCACTCCGGTGCCCAGGCCAACGCCGCGGCCCTCTCCGCCATGATCACTCCCGGCGACAAGATCCTTGGCCTGTCCCTGGCCCACGGCGGCCACCTGACCCACGGCATGAAGCTGAACTTCTCCGGCAAGCTCTACCAGGTTGCCGCCTACCAGGTTGAAGAAGACAACTTCCGGGTGGACATGGACAAGCTGCGCGAGCAGGCCATCGCCGAGAAGCCGCAGGTCATCATCGCCGGCTGGTCCGCCTACCCCCGCCACCTTGACTTCGCAGCCTTCCGCAGCATCGCCGATGAAGTGGGCGCGCTGCTCTGGACCGACATGGCGCACTTCGCCGGACTGGTGGCAGCAGGCCTGCACCCAAGCCCGGTGCCGCACTCCGACGTCGTCACCTCCACCGTGCACAAGACCCTGGCCGGACCGCGTTCCGGCGTTATCCTGGCGAAGCAGGAGTGGGCCAAGAAGCTGAACTCGAACGTGTTCCCGGGCCAGCAGGGCGGCCCGCTGATGCACGTCATCGCTGCCAAGGCTGTGGCCTTTAAGATCGCCGGCACCGCTGAATTCAAGGAGCGCCAGGAGCGCGTGCTCGAAGGTGCCAAGATCATCGCCGACCGCCTCAACCAGGCCGATGTCGCCGATGCCGGCGTCTCCGTCCTCACCGGCGGCACTGACGTGCACCTGGTCCTCGTTGACCTGCGCAACTCCCAGCTGGACGGCCAGCAGGCCGAGGACCTCCTGCACTCCGTGGGTATCACCGTCAACCGCAACGCCGTGCCGTTCGACCCCCGCCCGCCGATGGTCACCTCCGGGCTCCGCATCGGCACCCCCGCCCTGGCCACCCGCGGCTTCGGCGCCGAGGAGTTCACCGAAGTGGCGGACATCATCGCCACCGCGCTGAAGACCGGTGCGGCAACGGACGTGGACGCACTCCAGGCCCGCGTGGACAAGCTCGCCGCAGACTTCCCGCTCTACCCGCAGCACGAGCAGTGGTAAACCCGTCCATGACCCAGACCGCGAAGATCCTTGACGGCAAGGCAGCCGCTGCAGCCATCAAATCCGAGCTGGCTGACCGTGTGGCGGCCCTGAAAACCCGTGGCGTTACCCCTGGCATCGCCACGGTGCTCGTGGGCGCTGACCCTGCCTCCCAGCTGTATGTGTCCATGAAGCACAAGCAGTCCATGGAAATCGGGATGAACTCGATCCAGCGTGAGCTGCCGGCAGATGCCACCCAGGCGCAGGTTGAGGCCCTCATTGATGACCTCAATGCGGACCCCGCCTGCCACGGTTACATCGTGCAGCTGCCGCTGCCCAAGCACCTGGACACCGACGCCATCCTTGAGCGGATTGACCCCGCCAAGGACGCCGACGGCCTGCATCCGACCAACCTTGGCCGGCTGGTGCTCAATGTCAACGGCGAGATCACCTCACCGCTGCCGTGCACGCCCCGCGGCGTCATCGAACTCCTGGAGCGCAACGGCTACAGCCTGGCGGGCAAGCATGTGGTGGTGGTGGGCCGTGGCGTCACGATCGGCCGCTCGATCGGTCTGCTGCTCACCCGGCGGGCCGTGAACGCCACCGTGACCCTGACGCACACCGGGACCAAGAACCTCTCGGAGCTGCTGCGGCAGGCGGACGTCATTGTGGGCGCGGCAGGTGCCAAGCACATCGTCAAGGCAGCGGACGTGAAGCCTGGCGCAGCCCTGCTGGACGTCGGTGTCACCCGCGAAACCGACCCCGAGACGGGCAAGAGCAAGGTCCAGGGCGACATCGATCCGGCTGCTGCCGAGGTGGCCGGGTGGATTTCGCCCAACCCCGGCGGCGTCGGACCCATGACCGTGGCCCTGCTGATGACCAACGTGGTGGAAGCCGCGGAACGCCAAGTGGCACAGAAAAGCGGCTCGGGCATCGCCTAGCACTGGGTAAGAACTGTAACGCCCGACGGCGGCGCTGCACCTTTCACGGAAGGTGCGGCGCCGCCGTCGGACTTTTAACCGCCCGCGCTGTTCAGCCTCACGTGAACGTTCACTCAAAGCCCTTCCGCATTCCAGAGTGCTCCACTAGTCTGCTGAGGTGCACAATGAAGCCATCCTCTCCTCCAATACGTCAGCCGGCCCCATGAAGCAGCAAGCGGTGATTGCAGCGGAAAACCTGAGGAAGACGTACGGGGATCTGGCCGCCGTCGATGGCATTTCCTTCAGCGTTCTGGCGGGGGAGTCCTTCGGGCTGCTGGGCCCCAACGGCGCCGGCAAGTCCACCACCATGAAAATGATCGGCGGTGTCACGCAGCGCACCTCCGGGACGTTGAGCATCATGGGCCTGGATCCGGACAGCCACGGGCCCGAGGTCCGGGCGCACCTCGGGGTGGTGCCGCAGCAGGACAATCTGGACGAGGAACTGCGGGTGCGGGAGAACCTGCTGGTTTACGGCCGCTACTTTGGTTTGCCCATGAGCTACCTGAAGCCCAAAGCCGACGAGCTGCTGGAGTTTGCCCAGCTCACGGACAAGGCGAAGTCCAAGGTGGATGCCCTTTCAGGCGGCATGAAGCGCCGCCTGACCATCGCCCGATCGTTGATAAATGAGCCGCGGATCCTGCTGCTGGACGAACCCACCACCGGGCTGGATCCGCAGGCCCGGCATATCCTGTGGGACCGGCTGTTCCGTCTCAAGGAGCAGGGCGTCACGCTGATCCTCACCACGCATTACATGGACGAGGCCGAGCAGCTGTGCGACCGGCTGATTGTTGTGGACAAGGGCCGGATTATGGCTGAAGGCTCGCCTGCCCAGCTGATCCGGGAACATTCCACCCGGGAGGTCCTGGAGTTGCGGTTCGGCTCCGAGCGCAACTCCACCATTGGCCCGGAGCTGAAGGGAATCGGCGAACGGCTTGAGTCGCTGCCGGACCGGGTGTTGATTTACGCGCACGACGGCGAGGCGGCCCTTGAGCAGGTGGCGTCCCGCGGCCTGCGGCCACTGACTTCGTTGGTGCGCAGGTCCTCGCTGGAGGACGTGTTCCTCCGGCTCACCGGCAGGAGCCTCGTTGAGTGAGTCATCGGGTTCCACCGGAACTGCCCGTCCCCCCGGCCTGACCGCCACCGTCCGGGCTCACAGCCCGGAGGTCTCCGCAGCCAAGGCCCGGAGATGGGGTGCCTTCTACTATGCCGAGCAGGTGATCCGGGTGTTGTGGGGGTATGGCTGGTCCATCCTGATGTACAGCGTGGGCCAGCCAGTGGCCTACCTGTTCGCGATGGGGGTGGGCCTGGCAACCCTCGTGGAAGCCGAAAGCGAGGCTTTCGGCGGGGTCAGCTACCTGGCCTTCATCGCCCCTGCGCTCCTGGTGTCCGCGGCCGTCATGACGGCGGCCAACGAGTTCACCTTCCCGGTGATGGCCGGCTTCAAGTGGCGCCGGACCTACTACGGTCCGCACGCCTCGCCGCTGACACCGGAGCAGATCGCGGCCGGACACATCATTGCCGTGACGCTGCGTTTCCTGGTGCAGTCGGCCATCTATTTTGTTGCCGTGGCGCTATTTGGAGCGTCCCCCGGTGGCTGGGGGTGGGTCAGCGTGCTGGTGGCAACTGTGGCAGGGCTGTCCTTCGGATTGCCCCTGATGGCCTACTCGGCGTCGCTCAAGGAGGACAAGGGACAGTTCGCCCTGGTCATGCGGTTCATCGTGATGCCATTGTTCCTGTTCTCTGGTACCTTCTTCCCCCTGGACACCCTTCCGCTGGCCGTTCGTTGGATCGGCTGGATCTCTCCCATCTGGCACGGCACTGAGCTGGGCCGGGTCTTCACGTACGGCTACCAGGAACCACCGCTGCTTACCGTTGTGCACATTGTGGTCCTGGTGGCGCTCGCCGTGCTGGGCTGGATCCTCACCAAGCAGCAGTTCGTCAAAAGGATGGGTCAATGAGCGTCCTCACCGGTGGCCACAGCGTCACCGAAGACGCGCGCAACAGAAGGTTCGGGCCGCTGTATTCCCGCAATTCCAAAGCGGTGATCTCACGTGGCCTGATGGCCACCAAAAGCAGCAACTGGCTGGTGATGCTCTCCGGCTTCTTCGAGCCCGTGCTCTTCCTGATCTCGATGGGAGTCGGCCTCGGGCCCATCGTAGGGGCGGTGCAGGGGCCGGGCGGTGAAGAGATCAGCTACGCCGCCTACATCGCACCGGCACTGCTGGCTGTCTCCGCCATGAACGGAGCGGTCTACGACTCCACGTGGAACGTCTTCTTCAAGATGAACTTCGCCAAGCTGTACCAGGGGATGCTCTATACCTCCCTGGGACCGCTGGACGTTGCCATGGGCGAGATCTTCCTGGCCCTCCTGCGCGGCGCCCTGTATGCCACGGGTTTCACCGCTGTGTTGGGCATAATGGGCCTGATTACCACGCCCTGGGCCATCCTGATGATTCCGGCATCGCTGCTGATCGCTTTTGGATTCGCCAGCATGGGCATGGGCATCACAAGCTTCCTGAAGACGTTCCAGCAGATGGACTGGATCAACTTCATCATGCTGCCCATGTTCCTGTTCAGCGCCACGTTCTATCCGCTGAGCGTCTACCCCCAGGCCATCCAGTGGCTCATCCAGGCCATGCCGCTCTGGCACGGCGTGGAGTTGCTGCGGCAGATCAGCGTGGGTACGTTCACCCCGGCCACGGCCATCCACATCGGCTACTACCTGGTAATGACCGCGCTTGGCATGCTGCTGACCACGGCCCGGCTGCGGAAACTGTTCCTCAAGTAACCCGCCGCTCTCCTTCCCCAACTAGGTAGCCCTATCTGTCGTTATGGGGGCCGAAAACGACAGATAGCGCTACCCAGTTGTGAGGGGAGGGTGTTCGAGGGCTGTTCGCCGGGGGTGGAAGGGTCCTTGGCCCCCTGCGGCGTTTGAGACAATGGACGCATGCGCTCCCTGGGTACCCCTCAATCTGCCTCCAACCCCGCCAAGGGCGGGTTCTCCCTGCTCCGTATCAGCGGCCCGGGAATGATGATCTTTGTCATCGCTTTCCTGGTGGCCGTGATCTTCGCGGCCAACCAGAACGACGTCGTGGGCTGGATTGTTGCCATCATCGCCATGTTCTGGCTGCTCCTGGCCTGCTTTGTGGTCTTCAGCATCCAAAAGGCCGCCAAAAAGGCCGGTGCCAAGCTGGCTGAAGCCCAAAACGCCTTCAACAGCGCAACCGGACGCGCGCCGTCGTCGTCCTCGGCTGACCACGGCGGCACCCGGGTGGTGGCGGAGCGGTCCGAAGCTGACGAAGTCCGCGACCTGAAGCTGGACCATTCGTTCAAGATCGTGCAGGTGCAGATCCGGGTGGTGGAGCAGGAGCGCGCCAAGGGGGAGGCAGCCGACCAGGATACCATCCGCCGAGCCCTGGAAACCATTGAAATCACCGCCACGAACGCCCGCGACATGATCAGGTCCTCCGGCGGCACCGGGGACCCGGTCAGCGGAACCATCATCGACTAGAGTGGAGCGGGTGAGCTCGGCATTGAAGAAGGACCACCTTCGCATCGCATCTGTCAACGTTAACGGTCTTCGGGCTGCCTACAAGAACGGCATGGCGGCATGGCTTGAGCCGCGCGAGGTGGACATTCTGTGCCTCCAGGAAGTCCGGGCGCCGGACGCGATCGTGCGCCAGCTGCTCGGTGACGGCTGGCACATCCTGCACGCCGAAGCGGAAGCCAAGGGCCGCGCCGGCGTAGCCATTGCTTCCCGGGAAGAGCCGCTGGAGACCCGTAACGGCATCGGTGATGACTATTTCGCCACCGCGGGGCGCTGGGTGGAGGCTGATTTCCGGATTCCCGACGCCGGAGGGAACCCCGTGCAGCTTACTGTCGCCAGCGCCTATGTCCACTCGGGCGAGGTGGGAACTGCCAAGCAAGTGGACAAGTACCGCTTCCTGGATGCCATGACCACCCGCCTGCCTGAACTGACCAAGCACAGCGACCACGCCCTGGTGGTGGGTGACCTCAATGTTGGCCACACCGAGCTGGATATCAGGAACTGGAAGGGCAACGTCAAGAAAGCCGGCTTCCTCCCTGACGAACGGGCCTATTTTGACCGCTTCTTCGGTGACGAGATCGGCTGGAAGGATGTCCACAGGGGCCTCGCGGGCAGCGTCGACGGCCCGTACACCTGGTGGTCCCAGCGCGGGCAGGCATTCGACAATGACACCGGCTGGCGCATCGACTACCACCTGGCCACACCCGAACTTGCGGCCGCCGCCTTCTCGGCAGTCGTGGACCGGGCCGCCTCGTGGGACACACGCTTCTCTGACCATGCACCGCTGGTAGTGGACTACCGGCTCTAGACCTAAGGCCTCCTACGTATGACGACTTCCTCCACCGTGACCGGTCCTGCCTCGTCAGCGGATCCCGCTGCTGAGTCCGCCGGTACAGCCACTGCCGCCTCAGTCCGGACGGACCAGGATTCAGCAGGCCAGCCGGCTGCCGGAGTCCGGCACCGTGTCCTGTCCGGCATGCAGCCTTCCGCTGACTCGCTGCACCTGGGCAACTACCTGGGCGCACTGGTGAACTGGGTGCGGATGCAGGACGAATACGATGCCATCTTCTTCATCCCGGACCTTCACGCCATTACTGTGCCGCAGGATCCTGCGGAGCTGGCGCGGCGGACCCGGGTGACAGCCGCCCAGTACATTGCAGGCGGCGTGGATGTGGAGAAGTGCACTCTCTTTGTGCAGTCACAGGTGCCCGAACACGCGCAGCTGGCATGGGTCCTGAACTGCATCACGGGGTTCGGCGAGGCCTCCCGGATGACCCAGTTCAAGGACAAGGCGCAGAAGCAGGGCTCAGATTTCGCCAGCGTGGGGCTCTTCACCTACCCCGTGCTGCAGGCAGCCGACATCCTCCTGTACCAGCCGCAGGGCGTTCCCGTGGGTGAAGACCAGCGGCAGCACGTGGAGCTGAGCCGCGACCTGGCCACCCGTTTCAATTCCCGCTTCGGCGAGACCTTCACCGTTCCGCAGCCGTTCATCCAGAAGGAATCGGCCAAGATCTACGACCTTCAGAACCCCACTGCCAAGATGTCCAAGTCAGCGGAGTCACCCGCGGGCCTCATCAATCTGCTGGATGAACCGAAAACCACTGCCAAGAGAATCAAATCGGCTGTTACCGATGCCGAGACGGAAATCCGCTTCGACCGCGAGGCCAAGCCCGGCGTTTCCAACCTGCTGACCATCTTCTCCGGCGTCACGGGCCAGAGCATCGAGCAACTTGTCGCTGCGTACCAGGGCAAGATGTACGGGCACCTCAAAACAGACCTGGCCGAAGCGGTGGTGGCGCATCTGTCACCCATCCGCGACCGCGCCAACCAGCTGCTTGCGGACCCCGCCGAGCTGGACCGACTCCTGGCCCACGGCGCTGACAAGGCCCGGGAGATCGCATCGGCCACCTTGAGTGACGTCTATGCCAAGGTGGGTTTCCTGCCTTACGGCGGCGCACCAGGAGCCCGCTAACCCGATGCCGGCCTCCAGCAGTGTCAGTGAAGGAATGAGCGTAGGCGTCATTCTTGGATTTCCCCCTGCCATCGCCGAGGAACTCCAGCGATGGCGGGCGTCCTTCGGGGATCCCATGGCGGGTGTTGTCCCTGCCCACATCACGCTGGTCACCACAACTCCCACCCTGGACTGGGAGGCAACACATGCCCATGTGCGGGAGGTGGCCCGGCGGCAGGCGCCGTTTATGGTCACGATCGCCGGAACCGGATCGTTCCGGCCGGTGTCGCCCGTGGTGTTTATCAATGTTGAGGAAGGCTTCGGCGAGTGCGTAGACCTGCACGAGAAACTCCAGACCGGCCCACTTGAGAGGGACCTGCCCTTTTCCTACCATCCGCATGTGACCATCGCCCACGATGTCGCTCCGGAAAGCCTCGATGAAGCCGAAACGGTGCTCAAGGACTACAGGGCAACCTTCCCCGTGGTTAGCATGGGACTTTACGAGCACGATGCCAACGGCATCTGGCAGCTACGGGAAGAGCTGGACTTTGGGACCGAAACCGACGACGACGCCCCCGCCTTCTCAGCCGACGCCGACGGAGCCACCGCTTCCCACTGACCTTGCCCAGCTAAGGCTTGCGGCCATTCGAAAGCGAATGGAATGGGGAAAGGCCAGGCGATCCAACAAGGGTCCTGCAGCGAGTTTGCTGGCCATGATGCAATGGCTGGCGGCAAGGCTCAGCACACTGCGGCCGGTCAGGGCATGGCAGCACTACAACCTCCAGCGTGGTCCGCTCCTGAGCGCTGGCATCGGTTTCAGGATGTTCTTCTCCATCACCGGCCTCCTGACCACGGGGTTCTCCGTTGCCGGGCTGGTGCTTCGGGGCCAACCTGCGCTCCTGGAACAGGCGATCAACACGGTTGCCCAGAGCGCGCCGGGGCTGCTCAAGGTGGACGGCGGCGAGGGCCTGGTGGACCCGGCAGAGCTGCTGAATCCCGAGGGACTGGGCTGGGCGGCGGTGATCGCCGGTGTTGTCACGTTCGTCATCTCCCTCGGCTGGATCGACGGCATCCGGGCAGGGCTGCGGGTGGTCATGCAGCTGCCGCCCCCCAGGACCAACCCCGTGCTGCTCAAGCTGCGCGACGCCGGAACACTGTTGCTGCTGGGCGTCGCCGTGGTGATCAGCGCCGGAGCCTCCCTGGTCTTTGGCACTGCCGCAGGGTGGGTGGCGGATTTCCTGCGGCTCGATCCGTTGCTGGCAGGACCGCTCACGACGTCAGTAAAAATCGGCGTCCCGCTGGTTTTGAGCTGGGTCACCGCCTTCATCATGTTCCGCCTGGCTGCCGGCCTGAAGCTGTCCCGGCGGGCACTCCTGGAGGGGACAATCCTTGCCGCGGTGGGCACCACAGTGCTCCAGGTCTTCAGCACCGAACTGCTCGCCGGGGCTGGGCGGAATCCCATCCTGGCGCCGTTCGCCATCATCATTGGGCTGTTGATTTGGTTCAACCTGGTCAGCCAGGTTTACCTGGTTTCCGCAGGCTGGGCAGCGATCCGTGAAGAAGACCTCAGGAGCGTTCCCGCTGTGCATGAAAAGGTCCGCTGGGGGCCGCGGCAGGTCCAGCCTGGCAAGGTCCCCGTAGAGCATGCTGGAGCCGCAGCGGCTACTTCCCGGCGTCGAGGTATTGGTCGGCCCAGGCAGAAATAGCCCTGGCCCTTACGGTGTGGCGAGTATCTCGATCACGGCAAGGTTCCACATGTCGTTGGTGGGTGCGGTGTCATTGATGGTGACCAATGTGCCCGACGCCGCCGTGGGAGTGTTCTGCCGCTGCACCCAGTATGTGTCGCCGGCCGGGGCCAGGAACTGGTCCACGAGGGTCTGGTTCGGACCGACTGTGCGGGCAACGGGTGACTGCCAGTCAGTACCCACTCCCCAGACCCAGGAGCCTGCACGGGTAGTGGTGAGGCTGGCCGTGGGGGCCCCGGTTGCTGCGCTGGCGCCGGCGACTGCACCGTTGGCTGTATCGGCATTGAGGAAGCCCACCACGGACATGGATGACTGCCACGTGCCGGAGTTTTGAGTCGCGGTGACTGTGGCATTCGTTAGCGCAACAGGCGCAACGGCCTGCCAGATTTCCGCCGTACCGGCCTGGGTGTTGGTGCGTTGACGCAGTGACCATGTCAGGCCAGCTCCGGCTACGGAACGGATGGAGGCCGTTCCGCCGGTGCTTGGTCCATCGGAGCTGATGAATGCCAATAGCAGTTCGTTGGATGCGGTGGTGGTCAAGCCGGTCACGGAAACGGTTGAGGAATTCGTGCCTTGATGCCGGGTGACGATGCTGTCCACGGTCACGGTTTTGGGGCCGCCGGTGGCTGTCGCAGTGGCGGTATTCGAGGCCACGCTGATATTTCCGGCAGCGTCCTGAGCGTTCACGGTGTAGGTGTACTCCGTGCCGGCTGTGACTGAACTGTCCACATGGGACGTGCCGGAAACATTGGTCAGCGCCGATCCGTTCCGGGATATGTTGTACCGGACCACCCCGACATTGTCGGAACTGGCAGTCCAAGCCAACGAAATCTGACCGGCTGCAGCCGTTGCGGAGAGGCCGCTGGGGGCACTGGGCGGGATGGTATCGCCCGATGCCTCGCCGCTCGCTTCGTTGGATGGTGGGCTCAGGTTGGAGGCGGCATCCTCGGCCTTAACCTGATAGTAGTAAGTGCCCGCCGTCAGACCGGAATCCCGATAGGACGTGGCCGACCCTGCAACCTGGCCGACCTGGTTGGCTTGGCCTGGAGTGAAACCTGCCGTGGCTGAGCGGTAGATCGTGTACTTGGCCACGCCGATATTGTCCGACGATGCGCCCCACGCGAGGTCCACCTGTCCCATCGACCCCGCCGCAGACAACGCTGTTGGGGCTGTCGGGGCCTCAGCATCCTCGAAAGGAGCAGGAAACCGGACCATGGACGCAACCGACGGAACGCCCTCGCCGTTGACTAAGGACAACATGTAATGTCCCGGCGGGGCGTAATTGCCGTTTGCTGGCATCTGCACGCTCAGCCCGCCTGGCGTCTGGGTGAAAGACAGGGACAGGGCACGCTCGTTTTGATCGAAGGCATGGGTCACTGCTCCGGTCCTGATGAGTGAAACGGACTGAATGGAGCCGGCATTGGGCGTTTCCACCAACACGCTGGCGTTGTAAGTCACGGTGTCGGGAACCGAGGTTATGGCCGGCCGGGGACCCTTGAACAGGTATGGCGGAGAGTAGATCTGGTAGTTTTTCTGGTCGGTAACCCCTGAGTCTCCGCCGCCTCCGGACATAAAGACCCGGCCATCCGGGAGCAGAAGCGCCGTCGAATGGTACAGCCGGGGCACTGCCATTTCCGAAACCGTTCGCCACAGCCCTGTGGTGGGATCCCAGATTTCCGCCGCTTTTACCGCCTTGCTGTTATCAAAGCTGGATTTGTCGGTGCCGCCTCCTGTGGCCAGTACGGAGCCATTCGGGAGGTTTGTGAGGTTCATGAAGCTGCGGGGGAATTGCATTCTGGACGTTGGCAGCCATGTGGGGGTTGTGGCATTCATGTCCAGGGTGAAAGCCGTGTTTGAGGAGGGGCCTGTAAAGCCGCTGTCAGCCGCGGATCCTGCTTTCAGGAATTTTCCCGGCGCGTAGTTGGCGATGGAAGCCCCGTCGATGATGCGGCTGTCGATCGTGCTCCATTGCTGTGTGGCCAGGTCCAGGGCGATGGTTGAGGTTGCCTGTTCGGAAGCGCCCGCCTGAAGTACTCGTCCGTCAGGGAGTTGGTACATAAAGGGGTAATACGGGATGTTGCGGCTGGCTGAGGTCAACTCGCTCCACGCGTTGTTCTTCGTGTCATACAACTCGGGGATGCGGATGATGTCAGTCGAATTGAGGTTGGCACCGGACGTGACCAGCACCTTGCCGTCACTCAGCGTTGTCCCTGTTGCATACCAGCGTGCATAGCGCATGGGAGCCAGCGGCTGCCATGATTTTGTCAGTGGGTTGAACGCTGTGATGTCGCGAATGCCAAGGCCGCCGGTGGTTGACGTGCCACCGAGCACCATGATCCGGCCGTCCGGGAGGGCTGTCTGCCCCGCGCAGAACAGGTCCGCGGGCGCAGGGGGAAGTTGCTCGAAGGCCCCAGTCCCGGGGTCAAGCAGGTATTGCTCGCCCCGCTGTGAAAAATCGCCTTCGAAGGTAAGGACTTTTCCGGTATGAGTAAGGGCAGCATGGATGGACACCTGTGGCCACGGCTGCAGCGGGCCCCACGATCCCACCACGGCGGGGTCCTGCCCGCCGTTGCTGACCGTTACAGCCACGTTGGCTGAGGTGGTGGTGTTGCCTGCCGCATCCCTGGCCACAGCCGTGATGGTATGCGTTCCGGCGGTGGCCGCTGTGGTATCCCATGTCACTGCGTAGGGGGCAACAGTGTCCTCGGCCTGCAGATTGGACGCATCCACTCTGAACTGGACGCCGGCAACACCGGTGTTGTCAGCGGCTGTTGCCGCAACGCTCACCTGCCCGGACACGGTGGCACCGTTCACCGGAGAAGTGATGTTAACAGTGGGCGGTGTGGTGTCGGGCGCCGGGGCTGTGGTGGTGAACGTGGCGTCCGGTGAAGTGGCGGCGTTATTGGCTGCATCCACGGATTTCACCCTGAAGTGATACAGCGTGCCCGGGCTGAGGCCGCCAAGTGCCTGGCTGTGTGACGTGGTCAGCGTTGATTCTTGGCTGGTGCTGGAACCGTAGGACGCTGTGGTGCCGTATTCGACCTGGCTTGTGGAGGGCTCGTCGCTTGTCCAGGTAATGGTGGCCCCGGTCTGGCCCGGGGTTCCGGCGGACACACCTGTCAGGACGGGAGGTGTGGTGTCCGTTGCGCCGCTGGCCGGGCGGACTTCGATCAGTGACAGGTTCCACATGTCGTTGGTGGGGGCGGTGTCGTTGATGGTCACTGAAGTGGGCGACGTCGCCGTGGGCTGCGTCTGCCGTTGGGTCCAGAACGTGTCGCCGTGGCTGGACGTGTATTCATCCACCATGGTCTGCCCGGGGCCCACAGTCCTGGCCGCCGCCCTGCTCCAGTCGTTGCCGACGCCCCAGACCCATGAACCGTCCCGGGTTGTTGTCAGCGCCGCAGTGGGTGCACCGGTGGGACCGCTTGCCCCCGCCACGGCCCCGTCGGAGCTGATGTCGGCTCCTGTGAATGTGGCCACTGTCATCGATGCCTGATAGTTGCCGGGGTGGGTCGCCGTGATGCGGGCATTGGTGAGGATTCCGGTGGCCACGGCCTGCCAGACCTCGGCTGTCCCGTACTGGACGTTGGTGCGTTGGCGAAGCCGCCAGGTGAGGCCGCCTCCTGTGACTGCGGTGAATTGTTGGCCCCGGCTCACCGCCGGACCGTCAGCAGAAACAAAAGCGATAAGGAGTTCGCCAGCCTGGCTGGTGGTGAACGCGGGGGAAACAATGCTCCTCGACGGCGACGCCTGATGCCGGCTGACCACCTTGTCTATGGCGAGGCCCGCGGCGTTGGCCGGCGGGGGGAGAATAACCGCGAATGCGAAGGCGAAGAGGCTGATCACCAGCACAGTTGCCATGTACGAAGATCGAGTCAAGGCGCTGTGCTTCATGATGTCCTCGCAAAGTCACGGATATCCCTTGACTCTGGACCTGTCAGGCAGGAAAGTAAAGACGCTGGGGCCCACTGTTAGTGCGGCCGCCATTGCGCCTGCCTTTTTACAGCGGCAACGCTGTCTGAGCGGCTACTTCCCGGCGTCGAGGTATTGGTCCGCCCAGGCAGAAATGATCCTGGCGGCACGGGCTGCCTGGCCCTTGCCCGTCAGCAGGTGGTCGCTGCCCTCGAGCGAAACGAAGTTGCGGGGATGACGGGCCGTTTGGAAGATGGTGCTGGCATTTTCGATGCCCACGGTGTTGTCGGTGGGGGAGTGCAGCACCATCAGGGGCTTGTGGAGCTGCCGGATGCAGTCCGTGAGGTCAGCGTTCTCCAGGTCCTCCACAAAGTGCTTGCGGATCTCTACCCTTTTGCCGCCGAGGTCCACTTCAGCGCTGCCCTCGCTGAGGATCTTGTCCAGGGCGGCGTCAAAGACGTGCGCCACATGCTTGGGTGAGAAGGGGGCAGCAACTGTGGCCACGGCGTCGAGTTCGGGGATCAGGCGGGCGGCCGACAGCACGGCGGCCCCGCCGAAGGAGTGGCCCACCAGCAGGGAGATCTCCTTGCCTTGGTCCCGCATGAACTCGGCGGCTTTGACTGTGTCAGCTACCTTGTGGCTGAAGGAACCCTCGGACCAGAGGCCGGCGGAATCGCCCAATCCGAGGTTGTCGAAACGGAGCATGCCGATGCCGGTGTCTGCCAGCGCCTTGCACATCCGCGAGGCCGCGGGGCTGTCTTTGCCCAGCGTGAACCCGTGCGAGAAGACCCCCCAGCCCCTCACCGGGCCCTCGGGTACGTCCAGGATGCCGGACAGGAGCTCGCCCGTGGATCCTTCGAAACTGACTCGCTCGGAACGTGACATGACGCTCGCTTTCGTTGGGGGGCCCGCCTGAACCCGAATGTTGGAACCCGAATATCGGAAAAAACGACGGCGCCCCTCCCCCTACATTCCCTACCCTCGCAAGCTCGGGCAGGGGACCCTCTGTCTGGGGCCCTGTTGGGAGGTGACGCCGTCGTATTTGTGCCTTAAGTAAACAGCAACTTAGATCTTGCGGGACAGGATGGCCTGCTTGACCTCGGCAATTGCCTGCGTGACCTGGATGCCGCGGGGGCACGCTTCGGAGCAGTTGAAGGTGGTGCGGCAGCGCCACACGCCTTCCTTGTCGTTGAGGATCTCCAGGCGCATGTCGCCGGCGTCATCACGGGAATCGAAGATGAAGCGGTGGGCGTTGACGATCGCGGCAGGCCCAAAGTACTGGCCGTCGGTCCAGAACACAGGGCAGGAGGACGTGCACGCGGCGCAGAGGATGCACTTGGTGGTGTCGTCGAAGCGCTCACGGTCCTCGGCGGACTGCAGGCGTTCCTTGGTGGGCTCGTGGCCCTTGTTGATCAGGAACGGCATCACTTCGCGGAAGGACTGGAAGAAGGGCTCCATGTCCACGATCAGGTCCTTCTCCACGGGGAGGCCCTTGATGGGCTCAACCGTGATGGGCTTGGACGTGTCCAGGTCCTTCAGGAGGGTCTTGCAGGCGAGGCGGTTGCGTCCGTTGATGCGCATGGCATCGGAGCCGCAGACGCCGTGCGCGCAGGAGCGGCGGAACGAGACGCTGCCGTCGATCTCCCACTTGACCTTGTGCAGGGCGTCCAGGACCCGGTCCGTGCCGTACATCGTCAGCGTGAAGTCATCCCAGGTGGCGTCCTCGGAGACTTCGGGGTTGTAGCGGCGGACCCGCAGTGTGACGTCGAAAGTGGGGATTTCGCCGCCGCCTCCAACATGGGCAGGCAGCTCAATCTTTGAGGCTGGCTCAGCAATTTCAGCTGACATCTTAGTACTTCCTCACCATCGGCTCGTAGCGGGTAAAGACAACCGGTTTGGTATCGAGCCGGATGCCCGCTGTTGTTTTTGCGGTTCCGTCCGTGCCCCCGGCCGGGGCAACGATGTCTTTGTACGCCATGGAGTGCTTCATGAATTTTTCGTCGTTGCGGTCCGGGAAGTCCTCGCGGAAATGGCCGCCGCGGGATTCTTCGCGGTGCAGGGCCGCCACGGTCATCACCTTGGCAAGCTCGAGCAGGAAGCCGAGCTCAACGGCTTCGAGCAGGTCCAGGTTGAAGCGCTTGCCCTTGTCCTGGACCGTGATGCGCCGGTACCGCTCCTCGAAGGAAGCGATGTCCCGCAGGACCTGGTTCAGCGTGTCTGCCGTGCGGAAAACCTGCATGTTGGCGTCCATGGTGTCCTGGAGTTCCTTGCGGATCACGGCCACCTTCTCGTCGCCGTTGCCGTTGCGGGCGATGTTCAGCAGCTCGATCGTGTAGGCCTCCGGGTCTTCGGGAAGCTCCACGAAGTCGGCCGTCTTGGCGTATTCAGCTGCGGCGATGCCTGCACGCTTGCCGAACACGTTGATGTCCAGGAGCGAGTTGGTGCCGAGACGGTTGGAACCGTGGACCGAAACACAGGCAACCTCGCCCGCGGCGTACAGGCCCGGCACCACAGTGTCGTTGTCCTGGAGCACCTCGGTGGTGATGTTCGTGGGGATGCCGCCCATGGCGTAGTGCGCGGTGGGGAACACCGGAACCGGCTCGGTGTAGGGCTCAACACCGAGGTAGGTGCGGGCGAACTCGGTGATGTCCGGGAGTTTGGCGTCGATGTGCGCCGGTTCCAGGTGGGTCAGGTCAAGGAGGACGTAGTCCTTGTTGGGGCCACAGCCGCGGCCTTCCCGGACTTCGTTGGCCATGGAGCGGGCCACGATGTCACGCGGTGCAAGGTCCTTGATGGTGGGGGCGTAGCGCTCCATAAAGCGTTCACCCTCCGAGTTGCGCAGGATGGCACCTTCACCGCGGGCTGCCTCGGAAAGGAGGATGCCCAGGCCCGCGAGGCCTGTCGGGTGGAACTGGAAGAACTCCATGTCCTCCAGCGGGATGCCACGGCGGAACGCGATGCCCATGCCGTCGCCGGTCAGGGTGTGTGCGTTCGAGGTGGTCTTGAAGACTTTGCCCGCACCGCCGGAGGCGAACACCACGGACTTCGCCTGGAAGACGTGCAGCTCACCGGAGGCGAGGTCGTAGGACACGACGCCGGCAACGCGCTTCTGCTTGTACGGCGTTCCGTCCTCACGGACTGCGTCTTCTTCGACGGTCAGGAGATCAAGGACGTAGTACTCGTTGTAGAACTCCACGTTGTGCTTGACGCAGTTCTGGTAGAGCGTCTGCAGGATCATGTGGCCCGTGCGGTCTGCTGCATAGCAGGCCCGGCGGACGGGGGCTTTGCCGTGGTCGCGGGTGTGGCCGCCGAAGCGGCGCTGGTCAATCCGTCCCTCAGGCGTGCGGTTGAACGGCAGGCCCATCTTCTCCAGGTCCAGGACGGCGTCGATGGCTTCTTTCGCCATGACTTCAGCGGCATCCTGGTCAACCAGGTAGTCGCCGCCCTTGATGGTGTCGAACGTGTGCCATTCCCAGTTGTCTTCCTCGACGTTGGCAAGGGCCGCACACATGCCACCCTGCGCCGCACCTGTGTGCGAGCGGGTGGGGTAGAGCTTGGTCAGTACTGCTGTGCGGGCGCGCTGACCGGATTCGATCGCGGCGCGCATGCCAGCGCCACCGGCACCGACGATGACGACGTCGTACTTATGGACCTGCATACCAGACGCTCTTTCTCTCAAAATTCGCTATAAAACAACGGGCGGGCGTTGCCTGCTCCGCAAAACTGGGCCCGCGGCGAGGCCGCGGGCTCCGGATAAAGCTGTTACGCAGCGGGGCAGAAGCCGCCGGGCAGCGGAACACCGTCCACCATGGGGCACGGGTTGAAGGTGAAGATCACCAGCGTGCCCAGGACGATGATGACGGTGGTGGCCGCGTAGAGGACGATCTTGAGCCAGAGACGGGTGGAGTCCTTCTCGGCGTAGTCGTTGATGATGGTGCGGACGCCGTTGGTGCCGTGCAGCATGGCCAGCCACAGCATGGCCAGGTCCCAGACCTGCCAGAACGGGTCAGCCCACTTGCCGGCCACAAAGCCGAAGTCGATGGCGTGGATGCCTTCACCCACCATGAGGTTCACAAAGAGGTGGCCAAAGATCAGCACCACCAGCACCACGCCGGACAAGCGCATGAACAGCCAGGCCAGCATCTCGAAGTTGCCCCTGGATGCGCCTGTGCGGCGGTACTGGGGGGCAATCTTTCCACTGCTGTTCTGTCCACTGCGTGGGTTCTGAATTGTCGCAGTCATGTTTTAGTGACCTCCGAAAGCGAGGGACAGGTGGCGGATGGAGAACGCCACCATGGTGACGGCCCAAAGCCCGAGAACGGCCCAGAGCATTTGGCGCTGGTACTTGGCGCCGTTCTTCCAAAAATCAACTGCAATGATGCGCAGGCCGTTAAAGGCGTGGAACACGATTGCTGCAACAAGACCCGTTTCGCCCAGGGCCATCAGGGGATTCTGGTACGTACCGATGACAGCGGTGTAGGCCTCAGGGGATACCCGGACCAGTGACGTGTCCAGCACATGGACCAACAAGAAGAAAAAGATCACAACACCGGTAATACGGTGTCCTACCCAGGACCACATGCCTTCACGGCCGCGGTACAAGGTGCCAGCTGGTTTTGTCGGCACTGAATAAACCTCCCTGCAACACAGCGGCGCTGGCATGAGATCCACGCGGGGGGAACGCCTGCTGCGAGAGCACTCGTAGCTCAGGCCTAAATCTAGGCTTCGCTCATAGCTTATTCAATTTAGGGGTTCCTTGGTGACCCGTACTGACGCGGTTTTCCGCCCGTTTGAGACGAACGCCACATGATCCGGCGGTTCTGGGTGCCCCGGGCAAGCGCTTAAAAAGGTTGTTCGAGCCGGTCCGCTAAAGTAGGCCGTGATGAATACAGACAAAGTGACAAGCCCGGCTTCACCCCTGAACCGCTTTATAGCGGTGATTCCGGCAGGCGGAGTGGGGACCCGCCTCTGGCCCCTGTCGCGTGCAGCAGCCCCGAAGTTTCTCCACGACCTCACGGGTTCCGGCAGCACCCTGCTGCGCGCTACCTATGACCGGCTGGAGCCCCTTGCAGGGCGGCGTGTACTGGTTGTCACCGGCACCGCGCACCGGGCAGCTGTATGCCGCCAGTTGCCCGAGGTGCAGGACGCGGACCTTGTCCTCGAAAGCGAACCGAAGGACTCCGGTGCCGCCATCGGCCTGGCCGCGGCCATCCTCCATGAGCGGGATCCGGACACCATCATGGGTTCCTTCGCCGCCGACCAAGTGATCAGCCCGGACCACCTCTTCCAAAGCGCTGTCCGCGAGGCGATCCATACGGCTGCTGCCGGCAAGATTGTCACCATCGGCATCAAGCCCACGCACCCGTCCACTGGCTTCGGTTATATCCGTGCCGGGCAGGAACTCCATATTGAAGGTGCCCCCAGCGCGCAGGCCGTGGTTGAGTTCGTGGAAAAACCGGACGAAGACGTTGCCCAGCAGTACGTAGATAGCGGCGAGTACGTCTGGAACGCCGGCATGTTCGTGGCCCCCGTTGCCCTGATGCTCAAGCACCTTGAGGCCAACCAGCCGGAACTCTTCAAGGGTCTGCAGGAGATCGCCCAGGCCTGGGACACCCCCGAACGTGACGAAGTCACCGCACGGGTCTGGCCTACGCTGCCCAAGATCGCCATCGACTATGCGGTGGCTGAACCTGCCGCCGCCGCTGGTGACGTTGCTGTTGTGCCCGGCACTTTTGGCTGGGACGACGTCGGGGACTTCGCGTCCGTAGGCAGGCTCAACAGTGCACGGGAAGTGGATGATGTCACCGTCATCGGTGAGGGCGCACGCGTGTTCACCGAAAACGCCAGCGGCGTGGTGGTGTCGGACACCAAGCGCGTCATTGCACTGATTGGTATTAAGGACGTGGTGATCGTGGACACCGGGGACGCCCTGCTGGTGACCACCAAGCAGCACGCCCAGCGGGTCAAGGGTGCCGTTGACGCGCTCAAGGCCAGCGGCGACACCGACGTTCTCTAGGTTCCTTGCCCGCAAACCGTAATGCGCAGACTGTGATGACGCTATTTTGTAGACGCTCGCTAGAGTGAATCTGTGCGCAATTACACTACTGAAGCTGAACCCACCGCGTTGGTGGAGCCATGGCTGGAGCCGCTCCTCCCGGAACTGATCGATTTTCGCCGGGACCTGCACGCGCACCCCGAACTGTCTTTCAAGGAGTTCCGCACCACCGACAAGCTCGTGGAACGGCTCGAAGCGGCGGGTCTCAAGCCTCGGCGGCTTGAAGGTACCGGGCTGACGGTGGACGTGGGTGTGGGCCCAATCGCCACGGCCCTTCGCGGCGATATTGATGCCCTGCCCATCATTGAAGAGACCGGGCTTCCGTTCGCCTCGAAAAACCACGGCGTGACGCATGCCTGCGGCCATGACATCCACACGGCCGCGATGCTTGGTGTGGCGTTGGTCCTCCAGGAGATGCACCAGGTGTCCCCATTGGCCGGCACCGTGCGGATCATCTTCCAGCCTGCTGAAGAGACCATGCCCGGCGGCGCGCTGTCCTGCATTGAACAAGGGGTCCTGGATGGTGTGCCGCGGATCCTTGCGCTGCACTGCGATCCCAGGATCGACGTCGGACGCATCGGTACGCGCATCGGCGCCATTACGTCCGCCTCGGACACCATCAAGATCGAACTCAGCGGTCGCGGCGGCCATACGTCCCGCCCTCACCTCACCGAGGACCTGGTGTTCGCCCTCGCCCAGATCGCCGTGAATGTGCCGGCTGTGCTGTCGCGCCGGGTTGACGTCCGCAGCGGCGTATCCGTGGTGTGGGGACAGATCAACGCCGGCTCGGCCCCGAATGCAATCCCGGGCACGGGCTACATGTCCGGCACCATGCGCTGCCTGGACCGTGACGCCTGGCACGACGCCGGCGAGCTGCTGGATGAAGTAGTGCAGCAGGTGGCCGCTCCCTACGGCGTGGATGTCCACCTGGAACACACCAGGGGAGTACCCCCGGTAGTGAACTCCGAGCATGAAACAGCGCTCATTGAAGCTGCGGCAAGGGCTGAAATCGGGGAGGGTGCAGTAGTACTGACACCGCAGTCCATGGGTGGCGAGGATTTCGCGTGGTTCCTGGCCGAACGTCCCGGCGCCATGATGCGCCTGGGCACCAAGACGCCGGGCGGTGAAGAGTACGATCTGCACCGCGGCGACTACATCGTTGACGAACGCGCTTTGAGTTACGGAATCCAGGTGCTCACCGCCGCAGCCCTCAGGACCATCCGGGACCTCTAACCCCCGCGCGAACGAACACTTAAGCTCCTTCGAAGGGCCCCAAGTGTTCGTTCGCGCTTCTTTTGTAGAACCAAGTTGTGCACAATTTAGTTGTGCGCTATCGTTTTAGTCATGACTGAAGCCCCCCGCCTTGACCGCCAAGTGTGCTTTGCCCTGTACTCGGCGTCCCGCGCGGCAACCGCGGTGTACCGGCCCGTGCTGGACGAATTGGGCCTCACCTACCCTCAATACCTGGTGATGCTCGTTCTGTGGGAAAGCGAGCCAAGGGGAGTTAAGGAACTGGGTGAGGAGCTCGGACTCGATTCCGGCACCCTCTCACCCCTGCTCAAGCGCCTCGAAGCACTTGGCCTGGTGGAGCGGCGGCGGTCGGGCGAGGACGAGCGCCGGGTTGCCATCCACCTGACTCCCGCCGGCCTGGACCTCAGCACCAAGGCCACCGGGATTCCCCAGCACCTTGCCGACGCGGCAGGACTGTCCGCCAACGAACTGGAGCAGCTTCGCGACACCCTGGACAGGCTCACCAAGGCACTCCACAACCCGCGCTGAATCACGTCCCGCAACAGCGGCGCCAAATCAGCCCATGAATTTCACCTTTATTCCCAACAGGACGGACACCACCGTGAAAACCCTTTACACCGCCGAAGCACTTGCATCCGGCGAAGGCCGCGACGGAACTGCACGCACAAAGGATGGAAAGCTCGACGTCACCCTGGCCAGCCCCGTGGAACTCGGAGGAGACGGTGCCGGCACCAATCCCGAGCAGCTCTTCGCCGCCGGCTACGCAGCCTGCTTCCACTCCGCGCTCCGCCTTGTCGGGCGGAAGGAGCGCGCCGACCTCACTGATTCAGCCGTAGCTGCCCGTATCCACTTTGGTGCCCTTGAAGGTGGTGAAGGGTACGGCCTCGCGGCGGAGCTGGAGATCGCGGTCCCCGCGCTTGACCTTGCCACGGCCGAAGCGCTCGTAGCCAAGGCCCACCGAATCTGTCCCTATTCCAACGCCACCCGCGGCAACATGGCAGTGGACATCAAGATCCTGGAGTTTGCAGCATGAGCACCGCTGAATGGGACGGAGCCGCCCTGCCCGCTTCAACCCGTGAGATCCGCCTTGCGTCGCGGCCTTCAGGGCGTCCCACGCAGGAGAACTTCAGGCTGGACGAATCTGCGCTGCCCGGACTCCAGGACGGCCAGATCCTGGTCCGCAACCGCTATATCTCCGTCGACCCCTACATGCGCGGCCGCATGAATGACGTTAAATCCTATTCAGCGCCGTTCGCGCTGGATGCAGTGCTCGACGGCGGCGCGGTGGGCGAGGTGATCGCGTCCAGTTCTGACCTGCGCAAGGTGGGGGACGTCGTCGTCCATCAACTGGGCTGGCGCGAATACGCCGTCCTGGATGCCGGCGCCACCACCGTGGCCCGCACGGATCTGGCTCCGCCGTCGGCGTTCCTGGGGGCACTGGGCATGACCGGCCTGACGGCCTATGCAGGCCTGCTCAAGGTGGCCGAATTCAAGCCTGGCGATGTTGTGTTTGTGTCGGGCGCCGCCGGTGCGGTGGGCTCACTGGTTGGCCAGATCGCCAAGGCCATGGGAGCTTCCCGGGTCATCGGCAGTGCCGGCACACCGGAGAAAGTGGCGCGTCTCCTGGACCTGGGCTTCGATGTTGCCTTCAACTACCGCGACGCTCCGGTCCGGGACCAGCTCAAGGCGGCAGCGGGCGGTAACGGGATTGACGTCTACTTCGACAACGTCGGCGGTGAGCACCTGGAGGCTGCGCTGGCCGAACTGAACGTTGGCGGACGTGTGGCCATGTGCGGCGCCATCTCGCAGTACAACGCCACCGAGGCCACGCCTGCCCCGAGAAACCTCATGCTCGCGATCGGCAAGCAGCTGACCCTCCGGGGTTTCCTGGTGGGGGGCCAGCGTCAGCACGGTGCGGAGTTCGCCGAGAAGATGGCAGCCTGGCTGGCCGATGGTTCGGTCCGCTACGACGAGACAGTGGTGGATGGTTTGGAAAACGCGCCCCAGGCCTTCATTGACCTCCTCGACGGCGCCAATACAGGGAAGATGCTGGTCCGTCTCTAGTCCCCAACGCCAGCGCGAACGAACACTTGAGGCCCCAGTTCCCCAGGGCCGCAAGTGTACGTTCGCGCTCAATTTGCACGGCAGGGGAGTGGGAATTGCGGTAACTCCTACTCGTTGGTAACAAAATCTCAACAATCTTCAGAATGGGCCCCGGATGTGTTAGCTGACGTGTCGCAGGCCACTAAAGTAACTGGTATCAGAGCGCTTCGGCGCAGTGCTGCGGATCGTCAGTGAAAACAGAATTTCAGGGTTGAAACAGACACTCATTGAATCCCCGTCGTAGCGCATCTCTCTTCATCCTGGAGGAATTTTGAAGACATCACTGCGTGCACAACTTAAGCGCGGTTCAGTCGTAGGCATGGCCACCATGAGTGCTACCGCACTCCTGCTGACCAGTTGCGGTGCGCCTCCCGAAGCCGGCAGCCCGACCGCGACGGCCAGCGACTACACCGGCTGCATCGTCTCGGACTCCGGCGGATTCAACGACCAGTCATTCAACCAGTCTTCCTACGACGGACTGAAGAAGGCTGAAGCCGAGCTTGGCATCAAGGTCAACCAGGTCGAGTCGAAGACAAACAATGACTTTGAGCCGAACCTGCGTGCCATGGTCGCCGCCAACTGCGACCTCACCCTGACCGTGGGCTTCCTGCTCGGTGACGCCACCAAGGCCCAGGCCACGGCCAACCCGAACAACCACTTCGCCATCATTGACTTCAGTTACGACCCGCCACTCAGCAACGTCAAGCCGATCGTCTACGACACCGCCCCGGCCGCGTTCCTGGCCGGCTACCTCGCTGCCGCCAGCACCAAGACCGGAACGGTGGCCGCTTTCGGCGGCATGAAGATTCCCACCGTCACGATCTTTATGGACGGCTACGTCGATGGCGTGAAGTACTACAACGAGCAGAAGGGTAAGGACATCAAGGTCCTTGGCTGGGACAAGGCGGCCCAGGACGGCAGCTTCACCGGCGACTTCGTCAGGCAGGACGTCGGAAAGCAGCTCACCCAGAACTTCCTGGACCAGGGTGCGGACATCGTGATGCCCGTCGCCGGCCCGGTGGGTGCAGGCGCCGGCGCAGCCCTCATGGAGGCGAAAGCGGCGGGTAAAGACGTCAAGCTCATCTGGGTTGACTCCGACGGCTTCCTGACCGCACCGGAATACAAGGACATCATGCTGACCTCAGTCATGAAGCTGATGGGCGAAGCCGTTGAAACAGTGGTTAAGGACGATAAAGACGGCAAGTTCACCAATACGCCCTACGTGGGCACTCTGGCGAACGACGGCGTCCAGCTGGCACCCTTCCACAACTTCGACTCCCAGGTCCCGGCGGAAGTGAAGTCGGAACTGGAGCAGATCAAGAAGGACATCATCGACGGCAAGCTGAAGGTCGAGTCGCCGGTAAGCCCCAAGGCTTAGGCATCCTGGCCAAGCGCCGCCCCCGGATAGTCATCCACTGGCCGGGGGTGGCGCTTTTCGTTGGAGTTTTACGGACCGGCGCGACCGCCCATCCAAGACTGCACGCACTAGGCTGGTGCTGCAGCCACATATCCCGTCCAGTCGGTATACGGACGCTTCGAGATTGGTCAGAGTTTTGAAACTTGAACTCAGAGGGATCACTAAACGCTTCGGCTCCCTGCTCGCCAACGATCACATCGACGTGGTGGTTGAACCCGGACAGATCCACTGCCTGCTGGGCGAGAACGGGGCCGGCAAGTCCACCCTGATGAATGTGCTGTACGGGCTCTACGAGCCCACCGAGGGTGAAATCCTCATCGATGGGAAACCAGTTTCCTTCCGCGGCCCGGGCGACGCCATGGCCGCCGGCATCGGCATGGTGCATCAGCACTTCATGCTCGTTCCGGTATTTACTGTTGCCGAGAACGTTGCCCTCGGAGCCGAGTCCACCAAAGCCGGCGGCTTCCTCAACCTGGATGACACCCGGCGAAAAATCAACGAGATTTCCGACCGCTACGGGTTCGACGTCGACCCCGACGCCCTGGTGGAGGACCTCCCCGTAGGGGTACAGCAGCGGGTGGAGATCATCAAGGCGCTGGTTCGCGAGGCCCGCGTCCTGATCCTGGATGAGCCGACGGCGGTGCTGACGCCCCAGGACACCGATGAGCTGCTGGATATCATGCGCCAGCTCAAGGGCAACGGAACCTCGATCGTTTTTATCTCGCACAAGCTGCGTGAGGTTAAGGCTGTGTCAGACACCATCACGGTGATCCGGCGGGGCAAAGTGGTGGGCACCGCCGAGCCCGGGGCCTCCACCTCGGAACTGGCATCGATGATGGTGGGGCGGGCCGTCAACCTCACCCTCGACAAGGCCCCTGCAAAACCCCAGGAGAAGACTTTCCAGGTCAAGGACCTCACCGTCATCGCCCCGAGCGGCCAACACGTGGTGGACGGCCTCAGCTTCGATATTGCGCGCGGCGAGATTCTTGCCGTGGCAGGGGTCCAGGGGAACGGGCAGACCGAGCTGACCGAGGCGATCCTTGGCCTCCAGGAACGGGTTCACGGCTCGATCATGCTCGACGGGGAAGAGATCCTGGGCCGGAGCGTCAAGGAAATCCTGAACTCCGGTGTCGGCTTTGTTCCCGAGGACCGGTCAGTGGACGGGCTGATCGGCACGTTCTCCATCGCCGAAAACCTCATCCTGGACCGCTACGACCAGCCTCCGTTCGCCAAGGGGATCAGTATGAGCCCGGCGAAAGTCCTTGAGAACGCGAAGTCACGGATCGGTGAGTTCGACGTCCGGACCCAGTCAGGATCCCTGGCAGCTGGGACGCTGTCCGGAGGCAACCAGCAGAAAGTGGTCATGGCCCGGGAGCTGTCCCGGCCGCTGCGGCTCTTCATCGCTTCGCAGCCCACCCGGGGCGTCGATGTTGGGTCCATCGAATTCCTGCACAACCGGATTGTGGCTGAACGCGACCATGGGACGCCGGTCATGATCATCTCCACGGAGCTGGATGAGGTCATGGAACTCGCTGACCGCATTGCCGTGCTGTACAAGGGAAAGCTGGTGGGCATCGTCCCGGCCGGAACCGGCCGGGACGTCCTTGGCCTCATGATGGCCGGGATCTCCCCGGAGGACGCGGCCCGGACGGACGCTGCGCCGGGGGAGAAGCCGCTCGCCGAGAAGAGGCGAACAGCGCCGGACATTCCTGGGACCACCCAAGCCTCCACCGCCGAAGGAGGCGACCATGACTGACAAGCATCCCCACAAACACGTTGCCGGGCAGCATGCAGGCAAACCCCATGAAGCCAGCCCGGCAGCCGAAGAAACAGCGGCGGTGGTTGCGCTGGATACCGCCGGGGGAGCCAGGGAGCCCTCCGCGGTTCCGGCCACCGCGCAGAGCGGCAAACTGCCCGGTGCTCCGGACTCCGTGGCCCGGAGGATCTTCACCGGCAGCGGCATGGTTTCGGTCCTGGCCGTGCTGCTGGCCCTCGTCATCGGCGGCCTGCTGATCGCCAGCACCGACGAGCGGGTGGGAGCAACCTCCTCTTATCTGCTCGCCCGGCCCACTGACTTCCTCTCCGCTGTATGGAGCGCGGCTACCGGCTCCTATATCGCCCTGTTCCAAGGGGCAGTCTTCAACCCGAGGGCTTCCGGCCTGGCTGCCCAGTTCGCCCCGCTGATGGAAACCTTGACCATCGCAACGCCCCTCATCACCGCCGGTCTTGGCGTGGCGCTGGCCTTCCGCGCGGGCCTCTTTAACATCGGCGCCCAAGGGCAGATCATCATGGCGGGCATCCTCGCCGCCTGGGTTGGCTTTGCACTGCACCTGCCTGTTGGACTGCACCTGCTGCTGGTCCTCGTGGCCGGCATCGTTGGCGGCGCGCTATGGGGCGGGCTCGTTGGGCTCCTTAAAGCACGGACAGGCGCCCACGAGGTCATCCTGACCATCATGTTCAACTACGTGGCGCTGTACTTCCTGGGATACCTGCTGAATACGCCGGCCTTCCAGCGGCCGGGGGAATCCAACCCGATCTCCCCCATCCTGGATCCTACGGCCGTGTACCCGCAGATTCTCGGCTCACAGTACCGGCTGCACCTGGGGTTCATCCTGGCCATCGCCGCTACCGTCCTGGTGTGGTGGCTGCTGAACCGTTCCACGGTCGGCTTCGAATTCCGGGCTGTCGGGGCCAACCCCAAGGCGGCCCAGACAGCGGGCATCAATGTATCCCGCTCCACCATCCTGGTGATGGCCATGGCAGGTGCCCTCGCCGGAATGTCAGGTGTTGCCCAAGTGGCGGGGACGGAAAAAGTCCTGACGGACGGCGTAGCCGCAACGTACGGCTTTGACGCCATCACCGTGGCGCTGCTGGGACGCTCGACGCCGTGGGGCACCTTCGCAGCCGGTCTCCTGTTCGGCGCCTTCCGCGCCGGAGCAGTCCAGATGCAGATCCAGACCGGCACCCCCATCGACATCGTCCTCGTCGTCCAGTCACTGATCGTGCTTTTCATCGCGGCCCCGCCACTGGTGCGGGCGGTCTTTGGGCTGAATCCGCGGCGCAAAAAGCCGGCGAAAGCCGGAAAGTCCCAGCAGGCAGCAGCCACCGGAGGTGCAGCATGAGCACAACAGCAACATCGCCCCTGCCGGGAAAGCGGGAGCCGGGCACCCCGCGGGCCGCCGACCAGTCCCTTGCAGTTTCGGCCAGACCGGCCACCTGGAAGACCCCGGCGATGCTCGGCGTCCTCGGACTCGCCGCTTTCATCTTCTTTGGCCTGATGGGACCGAACCAGACCGCGAAGTTCGGCATCTCCACCGCCGGCGACTTCTTCCAGCTCCCCGCCCTTGAAGTGCCCGCGTTCCTCGGTGGCATGGTGCTTTCCCTGATCCTGCTGGGACTCGCAGCGTATGCGGTCTTCCTCAAAACCAAGGACCAGTCTGCACCTACCTGGTTGCCGATCACCTTCACTGTCGTTTTTGCAGCAGCGTTCCTGATCTGGGTTGTTGGCGGAGCGCGCACTCCCAGCATCTCGTTGGCAGGCCTCATCGCCGGATCAGTCACGCTTGCCGTGCCGCTGGTCTTTGGATCCCTCTCAGGTGTCCTGTGTGAACGCGTCGGCGTCGTGAACATCGCCATCGAAGGGCAACTCCTGGGCGGTGCCTTTACCGCCGCCATGGTGGCAAGCATGACAAGGAGTCCGTTGCTTGGGCTGGTGGCCGCTGCCGTGGCCGGCGCCGTCGTCTCCATGGTCCTGGCTTTTTTCAGCATCAAGTACCTGGTCAACCAGATCATTGTGGGCGTAGTCCTCAACGTCCTGGTCTCCGGCCTCACCGGCTTCCTGTTCAGTACCGTCATGCAGGCCAACAAGGCGCAGTTCAACTCGCCGCCGGGCCTGGACAACATCGAAATTCCGGTTCTGTCGGGCATCCCCATCATCGGACCCATCCTGTTCAAGCAGTCCCTGGTGGGCTACCTGATGTACGTCGCCGTCCTTGTTGTGTGGGTGGGCCTTTTCAAGACCAAATGGGGCCTGCGGGTCCGCGCGGTGGGCGAACACCCGCAGGCCGCCGACACCATGGGAATCAAGGTCAACGCCACCCGCTTCTGGAACGTCACCCTTGGCGGTGCCATTGCCGGAATCGGCGGATCCTTTTTCACCCTGGTGGCCATCGACAGCTTTACCAAGGAAATTTCCGGTGGACGTGGCTTTATCGCCCTGGCCGCCCTGATCTTTGGTCGCTGGAACCCCATTGGTGCCTTCTTCGCGGCCCTGCTGTTTGGCTTCGCGGATAACCTGCAGAGCATCGTGACCATCATCGGGACGCCGGTACCCAGCCAGTTCATGGCAATGCTGCCATACCTGGTGACGGTCCTTGCAGTGGCAGGGCTGGTGGGCCGGTCCAGGCCCCCGGCCGCCAGCGGCATCCCCTACGTCAAGGGCTGAACCGCATGGGAAACTACGGCCGGGGAGAAAAACTAAGCGCTGAGGACTGGCAGGCGCTGAAGGCCGCCGCCGTCGACGCCATGCAGAACGCCTACGCACCGTATTCAAGATTTTCGGTGGGGGCGGCAGCCCTCACAGACGATGGACGGATCGTCAGCGGCTGCAACGTGGAGAACGCCAGCTACGGCCTGAGCCTGTGCGCTGAATGTGCACTGGTGGGCAATCTTCACATGACCGGTGGCGGACTGTTGCGCGCGTTCTACTGCGTCGACGCCGGCGGCAATGTGCTGATGCCGTGCGGCAGGTGCCGCCAGCTCCTCTATGAGTTCCGGGCGCCTGATATGGAACTCATGACCACAACCGGCATCAAGACCATGGACCAGGTGCTGCCCGATGCATTTGGCCCCCAACACCTGGAGGAGACCCGGTGACAGCCGCCCCGAGACAGACTGAAGCTTTCGACGCCGTCGACATCATCCGCACCAAGCGGGACAAAGGCGTTCTCAGTCCTGAACAGATCGACTGGACCATCGACGCCTACACCCGCGGCGTTATCGCGGACGAGCAAATGGCTGCGTTGAACATGGCCATCCTGCTCAACGGCATGGACCGAAGCGAGATATCGCGCTGGACCGCCGCCATGATCGCCTCGGGGGAGCGGATGGACTTCTCCAGCCTCCGAAGGCCCGACGGCGGCATCAAGGCAACCAGCGACAAGCACTCCACCGGGGGAGTGGGGGACAAGATCACGCTTCCGCTCGCTCCGCTGGTGGCCGTCTTCGGCGTCGCTGTCCCGCAGCTTTCCGGACGCGGGCTGGGCCACACCGGCGGCACCCTGGACAAGCTGGAATCCATCCCCGGCTGGCGGGCCAATTTGAGCAACGATCAAATACTGGCGCAGCTCCAGGACGTTGGAGCTGTCATCTGTGCAGCCGGCGCCGGGCTGGCGCCGGCAGACAAAAAGCTTTATGCGCTCCGCGACGTCACCGGCACCGTGGAAGCCATCCCTCTCATCGCCTCCTCGATCATGAGCAAGAAAATCGCTGAGGGCACCGGTTCGCTGGTCCTTGATGTCAAGGTGGGCAGCGGGGCGTTTATGAAGGATGAGGCCCAGGCCCGGGAACTGGCTGAGACCATGGTTGCCCTGGGCCAGGACGCCGGCGTCAACACGGTAGCCCTGCTGACCAATATGAATACACCGTTGGGGCTCACTGCAGGCAATGCCATTGAAGTGGAGGAATCCGTGGAAGTCCTGGCCGGCGGAGGGCCTGAAGACGTGGTGGAGCTGACGGTGCGGCTGGCCGAGGAGATGCTGGCGTGCGCCGGTGTCCATGATGCTGATCCCCGTGCGGCCCTGAAGGACGGCCGGGCCATGGATGTGTGGAACCGGATGATCGGGGCGCAGGGCGGTGACCCGCGGGCCAAGCTGCCGGTAGCCAGGGAATCAGAAGTCATCTATGCGCCCGCTGACGGCGTGCTGGTGGAACTGGACGCCCTGGCGGTGGGCGTCGCGGCCTGGCGTCTGGGGGCCGGCCGTGCCCGCAAGGAGGACGCTGTCCAAGCGGGTGCCGGTGTCCGGATGCATGCAAAGCCAGGGGCGGTGGTCCGCGCGGGTGAACCGCTGATGACCCTGCTGACGGACACCCCGGAGAAGTTCGCACGGGCCAGGGAATCGCTGGAGCATGCCGTGGTGATCGCACCTCCCGGGTCCCGGCCGGCCCAGCAGCTCATCATCGATCGAATAGCATAGCGACAATGCAGGCCATCAATGAATTCATCCTCGCTGCGGCCGGGCAGCCCTGGGTGCTCTTCCTTGTCCTCGCCTGCTGCCTGATCGACGGCTTCTTTCCTCCCATCCCTAGCGAATCCGTGGTGGTGGGGCTGGCCGCTGTGGCCGCGACGGCTGACGTTCCCAACCCCTGGATGCTGATGCTTGTGGCTGCCGTGGGTGCCTTCTCAGGAGACAACATTGCGTACCTGATTGGTCGCACGGTGGGAACGCGCCGCTGGCGGTGGATGCGCGGTCCGCGGATGCAGAGTGCCTTCCGGTGGGCGGGCGTTGAACTGCGGAAGCGGCCGGCGTCGCTCATCCTGGTGGCGCGGTTCATCCCCATCGGCAGGGTAGCTGTCAACCTCACCGCCGGAGTGACCCACTACCCGCGGCCGCGCTTTATCGGATTGACGGTCCTCTCCGCCACGCTGTGGGCCGCGTACTCAGTCGGGATAGGCCTGTTCTTTGGACAGTGGTTTGAGGACAACCATCTGCTTGGGGCGGTCATCGCCATCATTTGTGCGGTAGGGCTCGGAATCGTAGTGGACCTGGTCATCAACCGGCTGCGCGGGAAGGTCCCCGTAGTGGAGCGCATGAAAGAACCGGAACCCTAGAATCCACCCGTGGGTGGAGCCCGGTGGGCGCCGGAAATCAGCCCCCAGGACGACGACCCGCACCATCACGCCGGGATAGCGTTGGCTCAGTGTTCCCCCGGCCGGGGCGTAGCGAACGACGCCCTGGCCGTGGGACACTGAATAGCGATTTACGTCACTTTTGGCTGCGTCATTTTCCTCTAGGAGCAAGACCCGCGTGGAGTTTATTAATGAGGCCGTGCTCCATGCAGCGGGTCAGTGGTGGATCTACCCCGTCCTGCTGGTTTTTTTCTTTGTGGACGGCTTCGCCATGGTGGTCCCCAGCGAGACCCTGATCGTGGCTCTGGCGGCCTTTTCCCGGCACAGCGGAGAGCCCAACCTGTGGATCCTGGGTGCAACCGCCCTGGTGGGTGCAATTGCCGGTGACAACATGGCCTTCCTGCTGGGACGCAGGATCGGCCTCAACCGCTGGAAGTGGATGCGCCGCGCCAAGGTCCAGAAAGCCTTCGGCTGGGCACGGTACGAGCTCGAAAAACGGGGCGCGGTGCTTATCTTCACGGCCAGGTACATTCCGTGGGGCAGGGTTGCCGTCAACTATGTGGCAGGGAGCACGGGGTTTGCGCACCGCCGCTTTTTCCTGCTCGACGCCTTTGCCTGCATCACCTGGGTGGGCTACTCCATCGGCATTGGCATCCTGGCCAGTTCCTTCCCCTGGCTCCATCACAATCCGCTGCTGAGCGCCGGCATTGCCGTGGTGTTCGCCATTGTGCTGGGCATCCTCATCGACCACCTCCTGCGCTGGTGGCACAAGCACCTCGCCCGCAACGACGCCGAGGTAGTGGACGAGTGGCTGGATGGCGGCCCGGCAGGTGCCTCCGTCGGCGCCCCCGGCCCATCCCCATTGCTCGCGGCCGGCGCTCTGGATGCCGAGCCCGGGACCAAGTAGCGGCTGGCTTTAGGCGCCCGCCGACCCTAAGGTTGGAACGTGACTGAGCCTATTGTTGACACTGCCCCTGCCCTTGATTTTGACCTGAAGAGCCTTCCGAAGGTTTCCCTTCATGACCATCTGGACGGGGGACTCCGTCCGGCCACCATCATTGAGCTGGCTGAGTCCGTTGGCCACACCCTTCCCTCCACCGATCCTGTGGCCCTGGGGGAGTGGTTCCGTGAGTCCGCCGACTCCGGTTCACTGGTCCGCTACCTGGAAACGTTTGACCACACCGTCGCCGTGATGCAGACGAAGGAAGGCCTGTTCCGCGTAGCGAAGGAATTTGTGGAGGACCTCGCCGATGACGGCGTGGTCTACGGTGAAGTGCGCTGGGCACCCGAGCAGCACCTTCAGAACGGCCTCTCGCTCGATGAAGCAGTGGAGGCCGTCCAGGAGGGCCTGGAAGCGGGCGTGGACGCCGTGGCCGAAAGTGGTCGGGAAATCCAGGTGGGCCAGCTGATCACGGCCATGCGGCACGCGGACCGCGGGCAGGAGATCGCTGAACTTGCCGTCCGGCACCGCAACAGGGGTGCCGTGGGCTTCGACATTGCCGGCGCGGAGGACGGCTTCCTGCCGGCCCGTTTCAAGGATGCGTTCACCTTCCTGGCTCAGAACAACTTCCCGGCCACCGTCCATGCCGGCGAGGCTGCGGGCCTGGAGAGCATCCAGTCAGCCCTGGTGGACGGGCGCGCCCTCCGCCTTGGCCATGGGGTCCGAATCGCCGAAGACATCATGGTGGAATTCGAGGATGACGATGACGCATCCGGTAGCGAGGATGCGGAGGACAGCATCGGCCTGGTCACCCTGGGTGACCTCTCAAGCTGGATCCGGGACCGCGGCATCGCCCTGGAGATCTGCCCCTCCTCAAACCTTCAGACAGGTGCCATCGCCGGCTTTGGTGAAGGCATCGAAAGCCACCCGCTGGACATGCTCTACCAGCTGGGCTTCAACGTCACCATCAACACGGACAACCGGCTGATGAGCGGCGTGACCCTGACCGATGAGTTTGAACTGCTCGTGGAGACGTTCGACTACGATCTCGATGACCTGCTCGAGCTGACGCTCAATGCCGCTGAAGCATCCTTCCTGCCCCTTGAAGAGAAGGAAGCCCTGGTGGAGTACATCAACGACGCCTACGCCAACCTTGGCTAGCGGATCCTCCACCTCCGCCGGGCATTCACCGACGGCGGAACTCATCGCTATCATCGCTGCGCTCCGCGAGCACTGCCCGTGGATGGGAGCGCTTACCCACGCCTCACTGGTGGAATACCTCCTCGAGGAAGCCTTCGAGGTCGCGGAAACCATCGAGACCGGAGCGGATGAAGCGGAGCTCCAGGGCGAGCTGGGAGACGTACTCCTCCAGGTGGTGTTGCACTCCCGGCTCGCCGAGGAACGTGGAACCTTCACTTTCGACGACGTCGCCCGCGGTCTGAGTGCCAAGATGATCAGGCGGAATCCCCACGTCTTCCGTCCGGACGGGTCACTGCAGGACAGCTTTCCCGCCACGGTGGAGGAGATCGTGCAGAAGTGGGATGCCGTGAAGATGGCAGAACGCCCGGAACGAAAGGGTCCTTTTGAAGGTATCCCGCAGGCGCTGCCCGCGCTGGCCCGGGCGCAGAAGTCCCTGGACCGGGCCGAGCGCGGCGGATTCGGCCTGCATCTTCCCCAGGCTGCGGTTCCTGGCCCCGGCACTGAAGACCCCGAAACTGAAGAGGAACTGGGCGACGTGCTGTTCGCGATCGTCCGCTCCGCCCGCGCCCGGGGATTTGATGCCGAGCGCGCCCTGCGCGGTGCCGTCGGCCGCTACCAGGAGGGTTTCCGTGAACAATGACGTCCGGGTGATGGATAGGTTTCCGTAACCCGCGCCACTCTCGACTACGCTAGTCCTGACGAGGACGTCGAGTTTTCCGCTAGTTTTCCCGCTGTCAGACTCCCAGTTAACGCCCATAAGGAGCATATTCATGGCGCTTATCGATGCCATCCACGCCCGCGAGATCCTCGATTCCCGTGGCAACCCGACCGTAGAAGTTGAAGTCCTGCTTTCCGATGGCCAGATCGGCCGCGCGGCAGTCCCCTCGGGCGCCTCCACCGGTGAGCACGAAGCCGTTGAGCTCCGCGACGGAGACAAGGGCCGCTACCTCGGCAAGGGTGTCCAGAAGGCCGTTGACGCGGTCATCGACCAGATCGCACCGGCCCTGACAGGTTTCGACGCCACAGACCAGCGCAGCATCGACCAGGCAATGATCGACCTGGACGGAACGCCCAACAAGAGCAAGCTCGGCGCCAACGCCATCCTGGGCGTGTCCCTCGCCGTAGCCAACGCAGCCGCCGCTTCCGCTGACCTGCCGCTGTACAAGTACCTGGGCGGCCCGAACGCCCACGTGCTGCCCGTACCGCTGATGAACATCCTCAACGGCGGCTCGCACGCCGACTCCGACGTCGACATCCAGGAATTCATGGTTGTCCCCCTCGGCGCAGAAACCTTCTCTGAGGGACTGCGCTGGGGCGTTGAGGTTTACCACGCCCTCAAGGCCGTGCTGCAGGAAAAGGGCCTCTCCACCGGCCTCGGCGACGAAGGCGGCTTCGCGCCGAACCTCCCGTCCAACCGCGCAGCCCTGGACCTGATCCAGGAAGCCATCAAGAACGCCGGCTACACCCCGGGCCAGGACATCGCCCTGGCACTGGACGTTGCCTCCTCCGAGTTCTTCACGGACGGCGCCTACCAGTTCGAAGGCAAGGCCCTCAGCTCCACCGAGATGAGCGCCTACTACGCCGAGCTCGTCGCCGACTACCCGCTGGTCTCCATCGAGGACCCGCTGGACGAGAACGACTGGGACGGCTGGAAGACCCTCACCGACACCATCGGTGACAAGGTCCAGCTGGTGGGCGATGACCTGTTCGTCACCAACCCCTCCATCCTGCAGCGCGGCATTGAGACCAAGACCGCCAACTCGCTGCTGGTGAAGGTCAACCAGATCGGTTCGCTGACCGAAACGCTCGACGCCGTCAGCATGGCCCAGCGCTCCGGTTACACCACCATCACCTCGCACCGTTCAGGCGAAACCGAAGACACCACCATCGCCGACATCTCCGTGGCAACCAACGCCGGGCAGATCAAGACAGGTGCCCCGGCCCGCTCCGAGCGTGTAGCCAAGTACAACCAGCTGCTGCGCATCGAAGAGGAACTCGATGACGCCGCACGCTACGCCGGACGCAGCGCCTTCCCGCGTTTCAAGGGCTAGTAGCCGCAATCTCATCTGACCGGTGGCTATGGTTGAAAGACCATAGCCACCGGTTTTTGTTTCAGCCTGGTTTTTGTTTCAGCCCACACAGTTGCGGCCACAGGCAGGCCGTACGTTTCAGGAGTGTCATGGCTACCCGCCGTCCAAAAGTTCCCAAGGCCTCCGGGCCAGCGAAGGAAACAGCCGACACCGCCGACATCATCCGGGGCCAATTTGGCGGTTCCACGGCGCATGCCGGCAGTGCCCGGGCTTCACACGACAGAACGTCACAGGACAGAGCCGCGCGTGCCGGAGCATCCTCGCTAAAGGGCGCCGCGCAGGGCCAGCCCGGCGGCTCCTCCCCAGGCAGCCCCTCAAAGGATCAGGGCAAAGCCCCCGCTGCCCGCGCAGGATCAGGCAGCCAGGCCAAGGGCAACGAGCCTGAGGATGAGGCGCAGCCGGTTCCTGCCAAGGCATTTTCCGGGCGCATGCTTGCACTCGCCGTGGTGATGATCGCCATCACCATCATGCTGGCACCCACCGTCAAGATTTTCTTTGATAAGCGGGCTGAAATCGCTGCGCTCAACGCCGACATCGCCGCAAGCCAGGCCGAGCAGGCCAGCCTGCGCCAGCAGGTATCGCGCTGGCAGGACCCCAACTATGTGAAACAGCAGGCCCGCGACCGCATTAACATGGTAATGCCGGGTGAAACCAGCTACTGGGTGTTCGGCAGCGACCTGCCGGCCGGATCAGGCAGTGGCCAGACCGGTGCAGCATCACAAGACCCCGCCGATCTGCCGTGGGTGGATTCCCTGTGGGAGTCCATCAGGCGTGCGGCCACAGACTGAACCGCTAGAGGAAGGATGGCCCGCGCCAGTGGGAGAAAACACAACAGCGCCGGAGGACTCACGTCAGCCATCGGCACATGATCTTGAAGTACTGAGCCGGCAGCTGGGGCGGCCCGTCCGCGACGTGGTGGAAATCCCGGCCCGCTGCGTTTGCGGCAATCCGCTGGTGGCTGCCACGGCGCCCCGCCTCAGCAACGGCACCCCTTTTCCCACCACCTTCTATCTGACGCATCCGGTGATCACGTCAGCAGTTTCGCGGCTCGAGGCCGCTGGTCTCATGAACACCATGAATGAACGCCTCGCTGCCGACGAGCCCCTGGCCGCAGCCTACCGCTCAGCGCACGACGCCTACCTGGCCGCACGTGAGGCGATTGGCGGGCGTTCGGGCATCGGCGCGGTCCCCGAAATCGACGGGATCTCCGCAGGCGGCATGCCCACCCGGGTCAAGTGCCTCCACGTCCTGGTGGGGCACTCCCTCGCCGCCGGACCGGGAGTCAATCCCCTGGGGGACGAAGCCATCGCAGGCATTAGCGAATGGTGGACGACCGACCGCTGCTACTGCGACGGCGCCTGGGACACAGCGGGGGAGGCACCCTCGAGGGACCTGAGCCGTCATGGGCCTCAGGGCCTGCCGGAGATTGTGGGCCGGCCGGCTCCTGTCCGCAGGACCGCTGCGGGCGCGACAGCGGATGGCCAGGGGCATGCCGGGGCCGCCGAATGAGCAGGGTCGCCGCCATTGACTGCGGTACCAATTCCATCCGTCTGCTCATTGCCGACATTGACCGCAGCAACGGGTCCGCCAAACTCACGGACGTAGTCCGTGAAATGCGGGTCGTGCGGCTCGGCCAGGGCGTGGACGCCACCGGCGAGCTCGCCCCGGAGGCGCTGGAACGTACCTTCGCAGCCACAGCCGATTACGCCAGGATGATCCGCGAACACGGTGCCGGACGGGTGCGCTTTGTGGCCACATCGGCCAGCAGGGACGCACGGAACCGCCAGGTATTCGTGGACGGGATCCGCGGCTTGATCGGGGTTGAGCCCGAAGTGATCTCCGGCGGAGAAGAAGCGGAGCTGTCCTTTGCCGGGGCAGCCAGCGTCCTGCCGGTCCTTGACGGCCAGCAGGTGCTGGTGGTCGACCTTGGCGGCGGAAGCACGGAATTTGTCCTCGGAACCTCGGACGGAGTCACGGCAGCCAAATCCGTGGACATCGGCTGCGTCCGTTTGACGGAGCGGCACCTCCGCGATGACCCGCCGACGCCGGAACAGATTGCCGCTGCCGAGGCTGATGTGGACGCTGCCATTTCATTGGCGGGACTGGACGTTCCGCTCGAACGCGCCACCGCCGTCGTGGGGGTGGCCGGATCGATCACCACCATCACAGCCCATGCGCTGCGACTTCCGGAGTATTCCCCTGAAGCGATCCACGGCACTGAACTACCTCTGGAAATGGTCCGGGGCGCAGCAAAAGACCTGTTGGAAATGTCCAGGACCGAACGCGCCCAGCTGCCGTACATGCACCCCGGCAGGGTGGATGTGATTGGGGCCGGCGGGCTGGTGTGGGCGCGTATCCTGGAACGCCTTAACGAGCTCAGTGCAGGCCGGATCGTCACGGCCACCGCCAGCGAACACGACATTCTCGACGGCATTGCCCTGAGCATCAGCTAACCGACCATGGGACCCGACATGACCAGAGCAACAGCCCGGCTCCGCCGGACCGCCACGGCTCTTCTCGCAATGATGCTTGCCGGCGGCAGCCTGGCTGCCGGTCTTGCCGGAGCGCCTGCAGCCCACGCCGACTCATGGCGCGACAAACAGTACTGGCTGGCCGAGTCCGGCATCACGAAGGCCTGGGAGGTCTCCAAAGGTGCCGGCGTCAAGGTCGCTGTGATCGACAGCGGGGTAGACGCCCAGCATCCGGACCTCAAGGGCGCTGTGGCGGGCGGCCGCGACGTTTCAGGTGCCGGAAGCCCTGACGGACAGAAGAGCATCGGCGGCAAGCCCGAACACGGCACCCTCGTGGCTACCATGCTGGCAGGCCGCGGACACCAGCCGGCGACTTCCACGGCCTCACCCAGCCCGGGCACCTCCAGCACGGGCCCGGATGGCATCGTGGGCGTGGCACCGGAAGCACAGATCCTGTCCGTCTCCACCTGGCTGGGTTCGCCCAACCCGGCAGGAAAAAGCGACCAGGACCAGATTCCTGAGGCTGTCCGCTGGGCAGTGGACAATGGCGCCAAAGTCATCAATATTTCACTGGGCAGCACCACGCCCCAGTGGCCGCAAAGCTGGGATGCGGCCTTCCTCTATGCCGAGCAGAAGGACGTGGTGATCGTTGCCGCCGCCGGAAACCGGGTGGGCGGCAACATCCAGGTGGGCGCACCCGCCACCATCCCGGGCGTGTTGACAGTGGCGGGTTTGGACCGGAAGGGAGTGGCGAGCATTGATTCGTCCTCCCAGGGGATCAGTATCGGGGTGGCCGCTCCGGCGGAAAACCTGCTCGGGGGACTGCCGGGCGGAGGCTACGCCGAGTGGGCCGGAACATCCGGAGCGGCTCCCATCGTTGCCGGCGTTGCGGCCCTCATCCGTTCCAAATGGCCGGAGATGAGCGCCCGGCAGGTCATCAACAGGATCGTCAGTACCGCGAAGGACGCCGGTGCACCGGGGAAGGACCCGCTCTACGGCTTTGGTGTGCTGAACGCCGAAGCGGCATTGAAGGACCCTGTGCCCGAGGCTGCGGCCAATCCGCTGGGCTCCATCTCGGACTGGATCCGTGTACACCGCCGGGGTGGAAACCTTGCCTCGCCCGCACCTGCTCCCACCTCCGGTGTGGCCAGCGCCGTCCCCACCCTTCCCGAAGCGACAGTGCCCGCGGTGGAGGCTCCTTCGCAGCGTGACTCCGCCCTTGGCGCCGCCGTCGTCATCGGCTTTGCCATCCTGTTCATAGCGATCATCGCGGCAGCAGTGTTCCAGCTGCGCCGCGCTGCCCGAAACCCTCGGCTGGCCCGGGAAGAGCCGGATACAGGGGTCTTGGATTCCGTTGATTCAGGCGGAAAAGCTAGTTAGTGAAGATTTTCACAAAGTGCTGTACTCTTAAATCATGGCAACCACCCCAGAGCTCCAGGACCGTCCCCGGGTACTCGTCGTCGGCGGCGGATACGTCGGCCTGTACGTAGCACTCAAACTGCAGAAGAAGATCGCGAATGCCGGTGGCATCGTCACCCTCGTGGATCCACTGCCCTACATGACTTACCAGCCGTTCCTGCCCGAAGTTGCCGGTGGCAACATCGAGGCCCGCCACGCAGTGGTCTCCCACCGCCAGCACCTCAAGCAGACCGAACTGATCCAGGGGCGTGTGACGTCGATTGACCACGCCAACCGCACGGCCGTAGTGGCTCCCGCGGACGGCGGCGACACGTTCGAGATTCCCT
This sequence comes from Arthrobacter sp. CDRTa11, assembly GCF_026427775.1. Classification (NCBI taxonomy): domain Bacteria; kingdom Bacillati; phylum Actinomycetota; class Actinomycetes; order Micrococcales; family Micrococcaceae; genus Arthrobacter; species Arthrobacter sp. CDRTa11. The sequence goes on from NZ_CP044532.1 coordinate 1,458,130, forward strand.
ACTTCGACGTCGTCCTGGCCGCAGGCGCCATCACCCGCACGTTCCCGATCAAGGGCCTCGCGGACAAGGGCATCGGCTTGAAGACCATTGAGGAAGCCGTTGCGCTGCGCAACAAGGTCCTGGAGCGCATTGAGGTTGCCTCCACCATGACCGATCCCGCAGCCCGGGCCAAGGCACTCACCTTCGTGGTAGTCGGCGGCGGCTTCGCCGGCATTGAATGCATCACCGAGATGGAGGACCTGGCCCGTGCCGCGGTCCGCAACAACCCGCGGATCAAGCAGGAGGAAGTTCGCTTCGTCCTGGTTGAGGCAATGGGTCGCATCATGCCCGAGGTCACGGCCAAGCAGGCCGAATGGGTGGTGGAGCACCTGCGCAGCCGTGGCATCGAGGTCCTGCTGAACACCTCCCTGGACAACGCCGAAGGCTCCATCAAGCTCATCAACCTCCCGGACAAGACGCCGGCGCAGGACTTTGAAGCAGATACCCTGGTGTGGACTGCCGGCGTGCAGGCGAACCCGATGGTCCGCTCCACCGACTTCCCGCTCGAGCCGCGCGGCCGCGTCCGCACCCTTCCTGACATGCGCATCGGAGGGGACGAGGGAATCGTTGAGAACGCCTGGGCTGCCGGCGACATCGCAGCCGTGCCGGACCTCACAGGCAGTGGCCTGCCGGACGGTACCTGCGTACCGAACGCCCAGCACGCCCTGCGCCAGGCCAAGCGCCTCGCGAAGAACCTGTGGGCTTCCCGCTGGGACAAGCCGCTGAAGGACTACAAGCACAAGAACCTCGGTGCCGTTGCCGGCTTCGGCGAATGGAAGGGCGTCGCCAACATCAACCTGGTCGGCAGCATCGGCCTCAAGGGCCCGCTGGCCTGGCTGGCACACCGCGGCTACCACGGTATGGCCATGCCTACGTTCGAGCGCAAGTTCCGTGTGATCTTCAACTGGATCATCAGCTTCTTCGCAGGCCGCGACACCACGCAGCTGTTGGACCTCGACAACCCGCGCGGAGCCTTCGTTGCAGCGGCCACCCCTGCTCCCAAGCCTGCGGCGGCACCGCCGGCCGGAAGCCCGGGCGCCGCTCCCGAGGCCGGCAAGCCCGGATCAACGGCCGCGGCGAGCTTTGATCCCAAGCAGTCAGTCAGCGCGAACGCCAAGTAGCGCTGCCTGCCCGGATCACGTCCCGGGATGCAGATGCAGCAACGCCCGACGGCGGCTGTCCCTTTCAGGGGGACGGCCGCCGTCGCTGTTTAAGCGCCGTCGTTTATTGACCGCTGACGTTGTTTGGGTGCGGGGCGCCATTCGCGTTGTGGACGCCCCGTCCTTCTAGACTGGCACCATGACTGGCGACAAGAACCTCCAGGCCCTGCTGGCAGCGATCCACCCTGTAGTGCGCGAAGGGGAGTATGTCTATGTCCTCTGGCCCCATGGGAGGCCGCTTGCCGCGGGGATCCAGGCCGCAGTGCGTGAGGCTGAGGGGCTGACGGTGGTCCTTCCCCGCTCCGAAGCGGACGGCCTGGGCCTGCCCTACGACTTCGTGGCGGCCTGGATCACCCTGCAGATCCATTCTGAGCTGGAGGCCGTGGGCCTGACAGCCGCGGTGAGCCGGGCCCTGACAGACGCCAAGATCAGCTGCAACGTGCTGGCAGGGTTCCACCACGACCATCTGCTGGTTCCTGCCGGAGAGGCTGCCCGTGCCCTGGAAGTTTTGGCTGAGTTGGCAGCGGAAAACAGTCACCAGCCCCGTCCCGAACTGGTGCTGCGCAACGAAACGGCCGAGGACCGGGAAAAGATCCTTGCCCTGACGGCGGAGGCCTTTGCCATATCGCCGGCAACAGGCCTGCCGGCCAAGGGAGAGCCGATTGAAGTGGACGTGCTCCGCCAACTGTTCGAGTGTGAGGAGTACCTGCCCGAGTTCAGCATTGTGGCTGTCCTTGACGGCGAGGTGGTGGGCCACGTCATCAGTACCCGCGGCTGGGTGGGCGAGCATGAATTGCTGGGACTCGGCCCGATTGGCGTGACCCCCAGGCTCCAACGGCACGGCATCGGAAGCGCGCTGATGAATGAAACCATCGCGCGTGCCAACGCTGCGGGGGAGAGCGGCATCGCTTTGCTGGGAAGTACCGAGTACTACCCGCGCTTCGGCTTTGTGCCCGCCACGTCACTGGGTGTGCTGCCTCCCGAAGAAATTTGGGCCGACAGCTTCCAGCTCCTGCCGCTGGCGTTGTGGCCCGGAGGAGTTCACGGCACCTTCCGCTATGCCGCCCCTTTTGCGGGGTTGTGACGGGATATCATTGACCGGGCGCCCCAGTAGCCCAATTGGCAGAGGCAGCGGACTTAAAATCCGCGTGTTGCGAGTTCGAGTCTCGCCTGGGGCACAACGTTCCCCTTTCCCGCCGGGGTGGGCCGGGCTTTGAGAGCCGCCGCGCGTGCGTGAAGGGCATCTTGTCACTTAATTTCGCATATGCAACGACTGTTATAAGGATGTGACCTCAGTCACTTATGTTCGCGCCGGATATGGATTAGCTTGAAGTTAAGTCAGGAACACCTGACCATCCGCATCAAAGGCCGTTCGCACCTTTCGATCCAGGAGTTTGTCAATGATTTCACTCCCCCCTGCGTCGTCCCGTATCGCCAAGCTCACAGCGCTTAGCGTCGGCGTCGCTTTTCTGGCTACCGCTTGTGGTGGCACCACCACCCCAAGCGCGACGGAGACCACCACCGCGCCTTCAGGAGCAATCTCCTGCCCGGCAGGTGCCGGTGCCGGTGCCAGCACCTCAGCGGCGGCAGCTCCCACAGGAGCCGTTCCGCCGTCCAGCACCACTACGGACACACCGTTGAAGCTCGGATCGCTGCTGCCCACAACCGGCAACCTGGCGTACCTGGGCCCACCCGAAATTGCTGGCGTCAACCTCGGCGTCAAAGAGGTCAACGATGCTGGCGGTGTTCTGGGCAAGCCGATTGAAGTCACCCACCGCGACTCGGGCGACACGAAGACCGACATCGCCACGCAGTCCACCAGCGCCCTGCTGGGCCAGGGAGTCAGCGCGGTTATCGGCGCAGCTTCCTCGTCTGTCTCCAAGACCGTGATCAACCAGATCACCGGTGCAGGCGTCCTCCACTTCTCCCCGGCCAACACCTCGCCGGACTTCACCACCTGGGATGACAAGGGCCTCTACTGGCGCACGGCCCCCTCTGACGTGCTCCAGGGCAAGGTCTTGGGCAACTACATCGTTGCCTGTGGCGCCCAGACACTCGGCATGATGGTCCTGAACGACGCTTACGGAACAGGCCTGCAGAAGAACGTCAAGGAAGCCTTCGAAGCTGCCGGCGGGAAGGTCGTCGCCGAACAGCTCTACAACACCGGCGATTCACAGTTCAGCAGCCAGGTTGACGCGATCGTAGCTGCCAAACCGGACGCAATCGCCCTGATCACCTTCGACGAAGCAAAGAGCATCTATCCGCTCTTCACCAGCAAGGGCATCAAGGCACCGCAGATGTTCATGGTGGACGGCAACCTCTTTGACTACAGCAAGGATCTCTCACCGGGAACAATGAAGGGAACCCAAGGCACGCAGCCCGGAACGTTCGCCAAGGAAGACTTCAAGCAAAAGCTCCTGGCACTGGATCCCGCACTGGTGAGCTACAACTACGCCGGTGAGTCCTACGATGCTGTGAACCTGATTTCACTGGCCTCGGAAGCAGCAAAGAGCACCAAGGGAGCTGATATCGCGGCCAAGCTGAAGGAAGTCTCCGAGGGCGGCGAGAAATGCAGCAACTTCGCTTCGTGCGTGACGTTGCTCCGAGACGGCAAGGATATCGACTACGACGGCCAGTCGGGTCCGATCACCTTCTCGGATGCCGGTGACCCCACGGAAGCCTTTATCGGCATCTACGAATACGACGACTCGAACAAGCCGCAGCCTGTCAAGGAAGAATTCGGCAAGCTGTAAGGCATAACCAGCAAAGGCTCCCGTCCATGGACGGGAGCCTTTGTTGTGTCAGGACCTAAACCAGATGACAGGCCAGGCGCCTGAGCCGCCTTATCCTGCGCTGCATAGGCCTGCCCTGCATCGGTTGCCCACGTGGGCGACCGATGGGGAAGGAGCACGCTAAAGGGCCGCCACCGGCAGGTGACGGCCCTCCAACGAAACTTGCTATCGGAGCCCTATCCCTGGCCCTCCTCCACCGTGTCAGCCAAAGTCCCAAGGTAGAGCTGGATGACCTTGGGATCCTTCATGAGTTCCCGGCCGGTGCCGGTGTAAGCATCCTTGCCTTGGTCCAGGACGTAGCCACGGTCACAGATCTGCAGGCAGCGGCGCGCATTCTGTTCCACCATAATGACCGAGACCCCGGCCCTGTTGATCTCGTGCACGCGCAGGAAGGTTTCGTCCTGCTTGACCGGTGACAGGCCTGCGGACGGCTCATCGAGTAACAGGACCGCAGGCTCCATCATCAGAGCCCGCCCCATCGCCACCATCTGGCGTTCACCGCCGGACAGCGACCCTGCACGCTGGGCCCGCCGCTTGCCAAGCTCCGGGAACAGGCTGGTGACGAAGTCAAACCTCTCGGCAAAGTCCTTGGGCCGCTGGAACATCCCCATCTGCATGTTTTCTTCGATGGTGAGGGTCGCGAACACGTTGTTGTTTTGCGGCACAAAGCCGACACCCTGGGTGACCAGCTTGTTGGCCTTAAGCCCGGTGATGTCCTTACCGCGCACAACAACTGAGCCGGAATGTACTTTTACCAGGCCGAACATGGCCTTCAGCAGGGTGGACTTACCGGCGCCGTTGGGGCCGATGATGCCGATCAGCTCGCCTTTCCGGGCTTCGATGCTGCATCCGTTGAGGATATTCACACCCGGGAGGTAACCCGCCACAAGGTCCGTGACCCTGACGACGACGCCATCCTCCGATGCGTGCTGGGCTGCGGGGGCTGCGCTGGTGGCACTCATTCTTTGTCCTTGTCTTTGTAGCCAGGCTCCGCCAAACCGGACTCGGGGGAGTTGGGTTCATCGGCATCCGGCACTTGGAGGGTTTCCGGGCTGAGGCCAGGTTGCTCCAGGTCCGCGCCCCGGAGATTTGGGGCCACTGCGTCAACAGCAATGATGCCCGCGTTCTCCGTACCGACGATCGATTCCTCGTCCGCTTCCAGTACTGCTTCCAGTTCCTTGATCCCCTCGGTGTCGCCAAGATCGACATCGTGGTGAGCGCCCAGGTAGGCGTCAATGACGGCCGGGTTCTTCATCACCTCACCAGGGGGACCCTCTGCCACGATTTTTCCTTCGGCCATCACAACAACCCAGTCGGCAATATGCCTGACCATGTTCATGTCGTGCTCCACAAACAGGACGGTCATGCCTTCTGCCTTGAGGTTCTTAATGTGGTCCAGCAGGGACTGGGTCAGGGCCGGGTTGACACCGGCCATTGGCTCATCCAGCATCACCAGCTTCGGCCGGACCATCAGGGCGCGTGCCATTTCCAGGAGCTTGCGCTGGCCGCCAGACAGGGAAGCAGCGTAATCGTCCCTCTTGGCGTCGAGCTTGAATTTCTCCAGCAGGACCTCGGCCTGGGCGGTGATTTCCTTCTCGCGGCTGCCCCACATTCCTTTGAAAAGGGCCTTCGAGAGGCGTTCACCCGGCTGGTCGGAGCCGCCAAGGCGCATATTCTCCATCACCGTGAGCTTGCCCATGACCTTGGTGAGCTGGAAAGTGCGCACCATTCCCATACGGGCAAGCTTGTACGAGGGCACACCCTGGATGTCCTTTTCCTCGAACTTCCATTTTCCGGAGTTGGGCGCATCGAAGCCGGTCAGGAGGTTGAAGAGTGTGGTCTTTCCGGCTCCATTGGGGCCGATGAGGGCGGTGATCTTATGTCGCGGGATTTCGAGGTACTCCACGTCAACGGCGTTGATGCCACCGAAGCTCCGGGTGATGTTTTCGGCCACCACGATGGGATCCCTCTTCTGGCAGCCGGGAGCCGCCTCGCCAACGGCAATTGGACTGGTGTCCGTCATGTAGTCGACGCTGACTTGTTTGCCTGTGTTGTCTATTGAATGCGCGCTTTGGTTCATGCGAACGCCAGCTCCTTCTTATTGCCGAAGACGCCTTGCGGCCTGAAGATCATCAGCAGCATCAGCGCCACCCCTACAAGGATGTAACGCAGCTGGCCCGCCTGGACTGTGGTCAGCCAGGTCACGGCGCCGGACTCGATCAGGCCGTAGAGGATGCCCTGGGTAAGCGAAAGCACCACCCAGAAAATCATCGCACCGGCGACGGGTCCCAGCACAGTGGCCATGCCACCGAGGAGGAGGCACGTCCAGAGGAAAAAGGTGAGTTCGGTGCCGTAGTTGGCCGGCTGCACGGCGCCGCGGGGAAGCGTGAATATCATGCCGGCCAGGGCGCCGAGCACGCCGCCGATGACCAGTGCCTGCATTTTGTAGGCGTAGACATTCTTTCCGAGGGCACGGACAGCGTTCTCGTCTTCGCGGATGCCCTTGAGTACACGCCCCCAGGGGCTGCGCATCAGCAGCCAGATGACAACGCAACAAATGATGACCAAGGCCCACGCCACGACGCGGATGAAGAAGTCCCGGTTATTCATGCCCAGATATGAGCCCTCAGGGAAAGGGTTCATGCCATAAAATCCGCCTTCGAAGGCGCCCAGGCCGTCCGCTGATCCAGTCACTGCGTCCAGCTGGTTAGTGGTAACGACGTATCGCACAATTTCGGCGGCGGCGATGGTAACGATGGCCAGGTAGTCTGCCCGGAGCCGAAGGGTGGGGATACCCAGCAGCAGGGCAAACAGGCAGGAACAGAGGATGGCAATGAGCAGTCCAACAAAGAACGGAACGCCGAAGGTCAGCGTGGAGATGGCAAAGCCATACGCTCCCACTGCCATGAACCCGGCTTGACCGAAGTTCAGCAGGCCTGAGTAGCCGAAGTGAACAGCAAGACCCAAAGCGGCCAAAGCGTATGCCGCCGTCGTCGGAGTGAAAAGCTCACTGAGGGCACTGGAAAGAATGAATCCGAAGTCCAAGGCTGTCTCCTAACCCACACGCTCGCGCCGGCCGAGGATACCCTGCGGACGGAACAAGAGGACGATGATCATGATGAAGAGGGCGCCCACGTACTTCAGGTCGGCAGCCAGTCCGAAGACAGTGGTTAGTTCGACGAAGATTCCGACGATGATGGATCCCACCAAAGCACCGAAGACTGTTCCCAGACCGCCCAGCGTGACTCCGGCGAAAATAAGAAGTAGGATCTGCGAGCCCATGTCGAAAGTGACGCCAGGACGGTAGTAAGCCCAGAGGATGCCGCCCAGCGCTGCCAGCATTCCACCGGCGACCCAGACGATGCGGATGACGGAATCGACGTCAATGCCTGAAGCGGCCGCCAATGCCGGGTTGTCTGCCACCGCGCGGGTGGCCTTTCCCAAACGCGTTTTGAGCAGGACGATGCCTATCAGGAGTATGACAACGGCGCTGATGATGAGGGACCACAGGTTGTTGGGCGAGATGGACACCGCGCCCAGCTGGATCTCGGGGGACTGGGCAAAGGGCAGCTGTTGGGTGGCGCCGCCAAAGTTGAACTGGATGACATAGCGGACGGCCAAGGCAAGGCCGATGCTGACGATCATCATGGGGACAAGGCCTGTCCCGCGGCTGCGGAGCGGCCTCCAGAGGCCGGCGTCCTGAATGTAACCGAACAGGCCGCCGAGCAGCAGGGCCAGGATTCCCGCGAGCCAGAAGGGCAGGTTCATGGCGCTGAGGCCAAACATCACGACGGCGCCCAGGGTCACCATTTCACCGTGGGCAAAGTTGGTGAGGCCGGTAGTACCAAAAATCAGTGAGAGCCCTACTGAGGCCAGGGCCAGCAGGAGGCCGAAGCTGAGGCCTGCAACCAAACGGTTGAGGAGATTCTGGGCGAAGTTTTGCTCCTGGACGACGATTCCTTCACCAAAGGCGAAGATCACCGAGAGATTGGAGGTCTGGCTGAACGTTACGTTGCGCGGGTTTTCCTGGCCTTCAGCCAGCTTGATGCCCTCCGGAAGCGTGGACTCGTCCAGCTCCACTTCGTAGGTTCCCTGAGTAGGTACGCCAATAGTCCAGGCGCCGTTGGCGGCGGACTTTGCTGTTCCAGTGAAATCGCCGCTCTTGGCGGTAATGGTGACATCTGCGATGGGTTTGCGCTCGTCATCCCGAAGGAAGCCGCTGATGCTGTTTTGGAACGCCGTAGGTGACGGGGATGGTGTCGGTGACGGGGATGTGGCCAGTGATGCCGGAGCAACGACGAGCAGGATTGCCAGCACTGAGGCTGAGACAGCCCCCAGCATCTTCAGCATTCCGCCGCGCCGCTTCGGCGGCCGGCCTTTGGATGTACTTCTCAAATTGAAAAACCTCCACTTGGGGGGTGGGCTGGCTGCGCCTTTGCAACCGCTGCGAACGGCACGGGGACTGACCGCTGTGCTGCATCTTGGAAAACTGCTCCCTGCAAAAGCTTTGACTTGAACAGAAAAAGCAGCAGTTTCTGTGAGGTTGGTCACCGTGTGTGGCCAATGTTACAGCCCGTCAGGGCGATTATTCGCAGCTGGGAGGCCCCGTCTGGTAGCGATCGGATAACAACCATGTAGGGATGGCGAGAGTAATGGTTAGACCAGCTAAAGAAACAATTGTTGATCCACGGTATTTCTTAACGGTCGTTGCCTTCGCTGAAAAGACGGGGAGCCGTGCACGTCACAGTTGTGTTGCGGCGCCCGCCCACGCGGAACTATCAGAGGCGCGAGCACGTGGAAATTGGTAACGTGAACCTTAAGTTCACTACCCATCACTTATCTGGAGGACACCCGCAATGGCACTTGGCGGAAACCCGATCTTCAACGGAAAGAATTTCCGTGGAGCCACCCAGGCACCGCCTGTCCCGCAGGCGCCTTTTGGTCAGGCTCCCTATGGCCAGCACCCCTATGGCCAGCAGCCTTATGGCCAGTATGGCCAGCAGGCTCCCGGCATGACCGCAGGTCCGCAGGGCGGCTGGGGGTCCCAGCCGCAGAACATGACCAATGAGCAGCTGCAGCAGATGTACAACCAGCCGGCCGCCGGCCCGGCTGACATCGGCCGGATGACCTATGACGACGTCATCGTCAAGACGGCTGCCTGCCTGGCGGTTGTGGTGGCCGGTGCTGCCGTGACACTGTTCGTTGGCCTGAGCCTGGCCTACATGCTGATGATTGTTGGCGCCCTGGGCGGCTTTGTGCTTGCCCTGGTCAACACGTTCAAGAAGCAGCCATCTCCCGCGCTGATCCTCGCGTACGCCGGCCTGGAAGGTCTGTTCCTTGGTGGCCTGACCCGCATCCTGGACGGCATGTTCCCCGGCGTAGGCCTGCAGGCCGTCATCGGAACGCTGTCCGTCTTTGCAGTCACCCTGGTGCTGTTCAGGAGCGGCAAGGTCCGGGCAACGCCCAAGGCCATGCGCTTCTTTATGATCGCGCTCATCGGTTATGCCGTCTTCTCACTGATCAACATGGTCATGATGTGGACCGGCGCTGTTCAGGAGCCGTTCGGCCTGCGCACCAGCGTTGAAATCCTCGGGATCCCGCTGGGCGTCTTCATTGGCATCCTGGCCATCGGCCTGGCCGCTTTCTCCCTCATCATGGACTTCACCAGCATTGAGGCCGGAGTAAACAGCGGCGCCCCGCAGCGCTTCTCGTGGACGGCGGCATTTGGCCTGACGGTAACGCTGGTCTGGCTCTACGTGGAGATCATCCGCCTGCTGGCCATCCTGCGCGGCGACGAATAAATCCCCGGCGGACACCCCGCCGTCGTAGTTCAACAGGAGCTGTAGTTCACAGGAGCTGTGGTTCAACAGGAGAGGCCCCATCATTTGATGGGGCCTCTCCTGCTTTTCCGGGGTGTCCCAAGGACCACTGTCCTGGGTGAGGTTCGTGTCCTTTAAGAAATGCGCATGGCGCCGGCAGCTGGCGCCACAGTGAAGATATCCGGGGCCTTGAACCCGGCGTCGGAGAAAGCCTGTTCGACGGCGTTGCGCACCTGCTGCTCAGAGCCCACCGGTGTGAGGGCGATGGCCGCGCCGCCAAAGCCGCCGCCGGTCATCCGGGCGCCGATGGCGCCGTGCATACGGGAGGTATCAACGGCGAGGTCCAGTTCCGGGCATGAGATCTCGAAGTCGTCCCGCATGGATACGTGGCTGGCATCCAGCAGCGCACCGATGGAGGCAGGGCCTTCGCTGGCCAGCAGGTCCACAGTCTGGAGTACCCGGTCGTTTTCGGTGACCACGTGGCGGACGCGGCGGAAGGTCAGCTCGTCCAGGAGTCCGCTGGCTTCTTCGAGGTCGGCCACCTGAACATCGCGGAGGGCCTTGACGCCGAGGACCTCCGCGCCAAGTTCACAGGAAGCACGGCGGGATGCGTAGCCGCCGTCGGCGTGGGAGTGGGACACCTTCGTGTCGATCACCAGCATCACCAGTCCCGCGGGCTCAGTCTCAAACGGCACCAGGCGCACGCTCTGGTCCCGGCAGTCGAGGAAAACTGCATGGTCCTTTGATCCACGCAGCGAGGCCGACTGGTCCATGATGCCGGTGGGGGCGCCCACAAAGTCGTTTTCCGCCTGCTGCGTGGCGAGAACCATCTCTTCCGCGGCCAGGCCGGCTCCTGTCAGTTCATTCAGGGCTGAGACGACGGCGCACTCGATCGCATGCGAAGAGGACAGGCCGGCACCCAGCGGAACATTCGAATCAAGGAGCAGGTCCAAGCCGGGTACTGCTATGCCACGCTGTTGCAGCGCCCACATCACTCCGAGCGGATACTTGGTCCAGCCCTTGGCCGCCGAGGCATCCAGCCCTTGCACGTCAGTGGTGAACATGCCTTGGTCCCCGTACGTGGAGAGCAGCCGAATAGTGGAATCGGCGCGGACTCCAACGGCAACACGGGCCGTCTTGTCGATGGCAAACGGGAGCACAAAGCCCTCGTTGTAGTCTGTGTGCTCGCCGATCAGGTTCACCCGTCCCGGTGCCTGCCAGACGCCGTCGGGAAGCCTGCCGAATGCACGCTCAAACCGGCTGGTGAGTTCGGCGGTGGTGGGCGGGGCCGCTGTGGTTGTCAGCGGGTCTGGGGCGGCGGTCACGCGGAGGCTCCTTTGCTTGCGGCCGCCAGGCTGGCGGCGGGGGAGGGGATGTTAAGCGGGGATTCGGCGGGGGAGGGGGTGGACGCGGGCACCTTCACGGCGCGAAGCCGCTCCGCCACACTTTCCGGAGTGGTGTCGTTGATGAAGGCGCCCATCGCCGCCTCGGAGCCGGCAAGGAACTTGAGTTTGTCCGCAGCCCGGCGCGGCGAGGTCAGCTGCAGGTGCAGATAGCTTGCCGGCCGCAGGACGTCGTCAAGAGGGGCCTGGTGCCACGCCGAAATGTATGGCGTGGGTGTGGGGTAGAGAGCGTCGAGGCGCTTGAGCAAATCCAGGTAGACGTGGGCCAGTTCGTCCTTTTCCTCGCCGCTGAGGGCGGCCAGGTCCGGGACCTGGCGGTGGGGGACAAGGTGGATTTCCAGTGGCCAGCGCGCGGCGAAGGGCACGTAGGCGCTGAAGTTCTCGCTTTCCATCACCATCCTGCTACCGTCTTCCCGCTCGGCGCTCAACAGCGAGCCGGTGAGCGTCTTTTGCCCATCTGCCTGGTCATAGAATTTACGTGCGGCCGCGCCCAGGACTCCCGCGCGCGGGGTGACGTAGGGGTAGGCGTAGATCTGTCCGTGGGGGTGGTGGAGGGTCACCCCAATGTCAGCTCCACGGTTCTCGAACGGAAAGACCTGCTTAATGCCGGACAGCGCGCTCAATGCTTCCGTGCGGTGGGCCCAGGCCTCCACTACAGTCCGTGCCCGGGCCTCCGTCAGGCCGCTGAATGATCCCGTGTGCTCCGGGGTGAAGGACACCACCTCACACCGCCCATAGGCCGGGCCTGTGGTTCCCCATGCCGGGTTGGCCGGCACCGGGCCCAGTGCGGGGCCGAGTGACGGGAACCTGTTTTCAAAGACCACAACGTCGTAGTCCGGCGCGGGAATCTCCGACGGGTTGTTCTGCGTGGTGGGGCAGATGGGGCACTGGTCTGCCGGAGGCAGGTGGGTCCGCGTCTGCCGGTGGGCAGCCACCGCAACCCATTCTTCCGTCAGCGCATCAAACCGGACCTCGCCGGGCTCGCCGCGTGCGGGCAGGTCACGGTGATCGGTGGTGGTTTCAGCCGTGCGGTATTTGGGGGTAGCGGCGTCGTCGAAATAGATCAGCTCGCGGCCGTCGGCAAGCGTGGTGTTGGTAATACCTGTCATGGCTATTGTCCTTTGGATGCGGGTGGGGAAAGGTGTTCCGCCCCAGGGGGTGGAATGAGGGCTCCGGCTGCTGGCCCGTCCGGGCCAGGCTCAAGCCCGGCGATCCGGATGTCACCCACTGCCTGGTGGAGGGCGGCCAGGGCGTCTCCGGCCGCCTCGGTGATGCGGACATCGGTAATGAGGGTGTGGATGGCGGACAAAGGCGAAATGCCGGCAAGGCCAACCAGCCCATATTTGGTGGCATCGGCCAACACAATGAGCTTCCTCGACGCTGAGATCATGGCTGCGTTGAGCTCTGCCTCGAGCAGGTTGGGGGACGTAATGCCGGCCTGGGGGTCCATGCCGTGGACTCCCATAAAGCACAGGTCAGCTTCCAGCGTCCGCACAGCCTGCGCAGCCAGGGGGCCGACCAGGGCTTCCGAGGGAGTGCGTTCACCGCCCAGGATCAGGGTCCGGATATCGCTTCCGTCCTCTTCCACGCCTGAAGCCAGCGAGTTGGCCACCATCAGGGAATTGGTGGCGACAGTCAGTCCCATGTTCCCCGGCAGGATCCTGGCCAGTTCGAAAGTAGTGGTGCCGCCCGAAATCAACAACGTCATGCCGGGTTCAATGAGCCGAACTGCCTCTGCTGCGATGGCTGCCTTGGCCGCCAGTTCCCGGGTCGACTTGCTGGCAAAGGCGGGTTCCAGGGCACTGAAACTATCCGTGCGTGCCGCACCTCCATGGACCCGAAGCAGGAGTCCGCCGGCATCCAGGGCATCAATGTCCCGGCGGACGGTCATTTCGGAAACGTCCAGGAGTTCCGCCAGGGCAGCCACCCGGACGGTTCCGGCCGCCTCAAGCTCCTGGAGAATGAGGTGCTGCCGTTGTGCTGCCAGCATGGACCCTCCTGAGATATTTTTACTGTCGTCCTTAAGTGTGGCATATATAGCTCAGAAAAGAATAGATTCTAACAAAATAGAACAAGGCACGTCTGTTGGCTGCACCCTCGCGGTGCCCTGTACCGTGGTGCCCATGACTCCCAGTTCAAACGCAGACTCCGGTTCTTCCGACGGATTCCGGTCCTTTGCCACCGGACGGCAGTACGAGCTCCGGCGGGGAAACGCCGTCGCCATCGTCACCGAGCTCGCCGCCGGCCTCCGCCTCTACAGCCGCTCCGGTGTGCTGCTTACCGAGACGTACGGGAATTCCGATATCCCGCCTGGGGCTGCGGGGATCACCCTTGCCCCGTGGGCTAACAGGGTGGAGGACGGGGTCTGGTATCTCGACGGGAAGAAACAGCAGCTGGACATTACGGAGGTAAAGCGGAACAACGCGAGCCACGGGTTGTTGCGCAACGCGTCCTATGCGCTGGTTGATGAGTCGCAGTTCTCGGTGACTCTCGAGGCGACGATTTTTCCCCAGCATGGCTATTCCTTCCTGCTGCGCCACCAGGTTCAGTACGCTCTTGCGGAGGACCTGGGCCTCGTGGTCAGGCAGACACTCATTAACAGCTCCAAAGCGCCCGCTCCCTTTGTCCTGGGCGCTCATCCCTATCTGCGATTGGGAGACACCGACCCCGGTGACCTGCTGTTGACGGTTGGGGCCACTACCCAGCTGGTAGCGGACGAGCGGCTGATCCCGCGCTCCTCGGAGCCAGTCAGCGGAGACACGGACCTGCGCCAGGGCAAGAACGTGGGGGCGTTGGACATCGACGTCGCCCTGACGGATCTGGCGTTCGACGGCGGCGTGTCCCGCCACACGCTCAGCTCACCGGACGGACGCAGCGTCTCGCTGTGGCAGGACGAAGCGTGCTCCTATGTCCATGTTTTTGTCACGGACCAATATCCGGGCAGGACCCGCGCGGTGGCCATTGAGCCCATGACCGGACCTGCGAACGCCTTCAACTCGGGTGACGGGCTCAGGTGGCTGCCGCCGGGGGACAGCTTCACCATCTCCTGGGGCATCGATGCCACGCTGGGCGATGCCGGGTAGCGGTTTCCCATAAGGCCAACGCTGGGGAAGTATTAGGGCTATGACGCCAGCCGAGGACGCCACTCCATCCAGCACATCCGCCGCCACTTCGCAGGGCGGGAGCGCGCTCAGGACAGAACAGGCCCCGCCAGTGCGGGTCCTGGCAGACCGGGAACTTGACCGTGACATCCCTTACGGTGTCCGTATTGCGGCAGCCTGGGCATGGAGGCTTGGACTGATTCTGCTGGTGGGCGGAGCCCTGATCTGGCTGCTCAGCCGGATCAGTTTCCTGATCATTCCGGTTATGGTGGCTGCGCTGCTGGCAGGGCTGCTGAGCCCCGTTGTGGGCTGGCTGCGGAGGCGCCAACTGCCCAACGGCGCGGCCGTGGCAGTCACGGTGCTTGCCTTCCTTGGCCTGATCGCAGGATCCCTGGCCCTGGTGGGCAGGCAGCTCATCTCAGGATTCGGCGAACTCTGGTCCGAAGCACTTGCGGGCGTCAGGCAGATCCAGGACTGGCTGGCTGAGGGCCCCCTGCATCTCACGGCGGACCAGATCGACCAATACCTCCGGGAAGCCACTACCGCACTCCAGGACAACAGCAGCAGCATCCTCAGCGGCGCGTTGTCCTTTGGAAGCACCGCCGGGCATTTCGCCGCTGGCCTTGTTCTGGCGCTTTTCATCCTGATCTTCTTCCTGCTCGAAGGTGACAGGATCTGGGCCTTCCTGGTCCGGCTGCTCCCGAAGAAAGCACGCGCCGCGGCGTTCGGTGCCGGGCGCCGCGGGTGGACGTCCATGGTCAGCTACGCGCGCATCCAGATGTTCGTGGCGTTCGTGGACGCTGTTGGCATCGGCGTGGGCGCGGCAATTATCGGTGTCCCCCTTGCGCTGCCCCTGAGTGTGCTGGTGTTTATCGGCTCCTTCATCCCGGTGGTGGGTGCCCTGGTGACTGGCGCCATCGCCGTCCTGCTGGCCCTGGTGGCCAACGGACCGGTCAACGCCCTCATCATGCTTGCGATCGTCCTGCTGGTCCAGCAACTGGAGAGCCACATTCTTCAGCCGCTGGTCATGGGGAAGGCGGTGGCCCTGCATCCGGTGGCTGTCATCCTGTCCGTGGCAGCAGGGTCTTACCTCGCCGGAATCCCTGGTGCACTTTTCTCGGTGCCCATTCTTGCTGTCGCAAACTCGGCGATTCGCTACATCGCCGGCAGAACGTGGGAACATGAACAAGTGCTGGCAACACCCGGAGGGGTGGTGACAGTTGGCGCGGGGCACGACGACACGTTCAAGGACATCACCCTGCCACGCGTCAGGTCCAGGCGCGGCAAGGACGCCGCTGCCAGCACAGAAACACCCAATCCGGATGTCCCGCCCGTACCAACAGGCCCTGGCACCGGAGCCGAACCCGCCAAAGGAGAATAGTCCGTGAACATCCTTGAAACCCTTCCCGTCACGCTGGACGATGTCCTGGAGGCGCAGAAGCTGCTCGAGGGGATTATTGCGCGGACACCGGTGGAATCGTCCCGGGCCCTGGGCAGCATGGTGGGCGGAGACGTCTATTTCAAGTGCGAAAACCTGCAGCGGGCCGGCTCATTCAAGGTCCGCGGAGCCTACGTGCGCATGGCCCGGCTCTCACCGGAGGAAAAGAAGCGCGGAGTGGTTGCTGCGTCCGCAGGCAACCATGCCCAGGGCGTGGCAGTTGCTGCCAAAAGCCTTGGCATCAAGGCGCGCATCTACATGCCGATGGGTGTGGCGCTCCCCAAGCTGGCGGCCACCCGCAGCCACGGCGCCGAGGTGATCCTGCATGGGCACAACGTTGATGAGGCGCTCGCGGAGGCGCAGCGATACGCCAACGAGTCAGGAACAGTCTTTGTCCACCCCTTCGACAACGTGGACGTTGTGGCCGGCCAAGGGACTGTCGGCTTGGAGATCCTGGAACAGATCCCGGACGTGGACACCATCCTGATGGGCGTTGGCGGCGGAGGGCTCCTCGCCGGAGTCGCCGTCGCCGTGAAGGCACGGGCCAAGGAACTGGGCCGGGAAATCCGTATCATCGGCGTCCAGGCGGAGAATGCCGCCGCGTATCCGCCGTCTCTTGCGGCAGATGCCCTGGTTCCGCTGAAGCGGGTATCAACCATGGCGGACGGCATCGCCGTCGGACGTCCCGGGCAGTTGCCGTTCAGCATCATCCGGGAACTGGTGGACGATGTTGTGACAGTCAGCGAGGATTCCCTCGCGCGGGCGCTGATTTTCCTGCTGGAACGGGCCAAACTGGTGGTCGAACCGGCTGGTGCCGTGGGCGTCGCTGCCCTGCTGGACGGCAAAATCGAAAATCCCGGCACAACTGCTGTCATTCTTTCCGGCGGAAACATTGACCCCATGCTGATGCTCAAAGTCATCCAGCGGGGCCTCTCGGCCGCCGGACGCTATATGACAGTGCGGATGATGCTTGATGACCGGCCGGGCTCGCTGGCCACGATCGCCCGCATCATCGCGGAGAACGATGCCAACGTTACTGGCCTGGACCACACCCGGGTGGGGGGCTCCATCAGCATGGGAGACGTTTCCATCACCGTGAACCTCGAAACCAAGGGCCACGAGCACTGCGAACAGGTACTCAGTGCCCTCCGCGCAGAGGGCTTCCAGCCCATAGTGGTGCACTAGGAGGGGCAATGTTCGGCGCTGCAGGAGACGGAGTTCCCAGAAACCGTGAGACCACTGCCTCCCGGGCCAAAGGCGGGCTGCTCGTGGTGGGCAGCTTCGCCCTGGTCCTGGTGGTGATTGAAGTGATCAACATGCTCACTTTTCATGCACTGAACAGGACGTTCGGTCTTCGGCCGCGGAGCCTGGACGGCCTGCTGGACATTTTCACTTTTCCGTTGCTCCATGCGAGCGTGAACCACCTGCTCTCCAATACGTTGCCGCTGATCATTTTTGGCTTCCTGGTGTTCCTGTCAGGACTGCGCGTTTTCCTGACAGCGCTGGCATTCAGTTGGCTCGGGTCAGGCCTTACGGTGTGGCTGATCGGTGACGGTGGCATCACGGTGGGATCCTCCGGCCTCGTGTTCGGGCTGTTCGCCTTCCTTCTGGTGCGCGGTTTCTTCAACCGCAGCTGGGGGCAGATCCTGCTTTCGATCGTGCTGTTTATGGCGTACGGCGGCATCCTGCTGGGCGCGCTTCCCATCGTGGCCGGGTACATTTCCTGGCAGGCACACCTGGGTGGCGCGGCCGGCGGCGTTATCGCCGCCATGCTGCTGCGTCCCCGGAGTTCCGGGACGCTTCAGGGGTAGCCGCACCTCCGTGCTGTAGGGACTTCGGCAGGCGCCGGATAACGAAAACACCGGCCACCCGTGAGGATGGCCGGTGTTTGTCGTTGCAGCGGAAGAGCTAGGCGGCGTAGGGCTTGGCAGAGAGGATCTCCACCGTGATGTCCTTACCGTTGGGTGCGGTGTAGCTCAGTTTCTCGCCCTCTTTGTGGCCCACAATGGCGGCACCAAGTGGAGACTTTTCGCTGAAAACGTCGAGGTCTGAATCACCGGCGATTTCACGGGATCCGAGAAGGAACGTCTCCTCGTCGCCGGCGATTTTTGCCACAACAATCATTCCCGGTTCGACGATCCCGTCGTCGGCGGGGGCCGCCCCCACATGGGCATCGCGCAGGAGTGCTGTCAGCTGGCGGATGCGGGCTTCAATCTTGCCCTGCTCCTCCTTGGCCGCGTGGTATCCGCCGTTTTCCTTGAGGTCGCCCTCTTGGCGGGCTGCTTCAATCTTCTGGACAATCTCCGCCCGGCCTGCGCCGGAAAGGTGGTCCAGCTCTGCCTTCAGGCGATCAAAAGCTTCCTGGGTGAGCCAGGCTGCAGGCGCGCTGTTGGTGGTAGACACGGACTTCTCCTCTTGGGTCATACAGCAAAAGACCCCGCCATGGTGGCCACTTGTGGAACTCAGTAACCAGCTCAGCGGGGTAAAGGTATTGCTCCATTGTAATCAATCCTGTGGAATAAACCCAACACCGGAGCGGCGCAGATCACATTTTCGGACTGCCGGACTCCGGAACCCAGCAGCTGTCCACCACGCCGGAGACAGAAAGGGATTCCGTTTTCAGGACCACCCGCTGGGAAGCGGTCCGCCCGTTGTCCGCGGTCCCATCCGGCTGGCCGGGCGGGATGTCAACCACTTTCCAGCCCACCACCGCGAACTTGGAGTCCAGGGCCTTGACCGCACAATTGACGGCCGTGCCAGGTTCCCGGGTCACCTGGAAATCCACTTCTGCCTGGGTGGCATCGGCAACGTTGAAGCCGATGTCCTTGAAGGTCACTCCCGAGGTGGCTGAGGACGTCGAAACCCACGCCATAAAACCGATTCCTGCAGCCAGTGCTGTGATTCCGATGGCACGCTTGGCCCCCGGGGAGAGCCGCGGCTTTTGGCTGCCATAACGATTGGTTAGGCTAGTGTCTGCCGGCGGGGGAAGGGCTGGCTGATCCTGGGACGTCACCAGTTCAGTTTAGTGCGGATCCGGGTGTTGGTTCTCCGGCCGTGGTTTCCCGCCGCCCCTTACCCACCCCGTCCACATATCTCCGGCCCGAGCGGCCGGAGCAGCAGCATTAGAAGGAAAAGGAGCCGTCCCCGATGACAGCGTCCAGTACAACCTCGGCCCCGCTCCGGCTGCTCGCAGTCCACGCCCACCCCGATGACGAGTCAAGCAAGGGCGCGGCCACCATGGCCATGTACGCCGCTGCCGGGGTGGAAGTCATGGTGGCAACGTGCACCGACGGTTCGAGGGGCGATATCCAAAACCCTGCAGTGGACGGGGAGCCGCATCCCAAGCGGGACATGGCAGGTGCCAGGCGGCTTGAGATGGACAACGCCGCCAAGGTCCTGGGTATTCGGCAGCGATGGCTTGGTTTTGTGGACTCCGGACTTCCTGAGGGCGATCCCCTCCCGCCCCTGCCGGCGGGGTCCTTCGCCACCCAGCCCCTCCAGCGTGCAGCCGCGCCCCTGATACGGCTGGTCCGGCGGTTCAAGCCGCACGTCATGATCAGCTATGACGAAAATGGCGGCTACCCCCACCCTGACCACATCATGGCGCACAGGGTGGCTGTGGAAGCGTTCGAAGCGGCCGGCGATCCCAACCGCTACCAGGGAATAGGCGAGCCCTGGGAGCCCGGCAAGCTGTACTATGACCGCGCCTTCAGCCCCGAGCGGTTCCGGGCCCTGCATTTTGCCCTGGAAGAGGCAGGGCTGCAGTCTCCCTATGCTGAGCGGCTGGCGGCCTGGCTGGAAACTGATGCTGAAGGCCATACGCCGCCGCCTGCCCCGCACCCCACCACAACCCAGATTGACTGCGGCGACTACTTCGAAGCCCGCGACGACGCCCTCCGCGCGCACCGCACCCAGGTGGATCCGCTGGGCTTCTTCTTCGCTGTCTCGGCCGAGATGCAGCGCCGCGCCTGGCCATGGGAGGACTACTCCCTGATCCAGTCCCGGGTTCCGGCCCATTTGCCGGAAAAGGATCTCTTTGCGGGGCTAAGATAGAGACAGCAGGCAATTTCTATGCCCCGTAGAAATACGGAACAGTAGAAGTTACGGAACAGTAGAAAATACGTAACAGAAGAGTAGAAAAGACCGGACCGGTGCCGCCAACGAACCCGGAATCCACGCCCCTGCTGCCATCGTTTCCACAGAAGGTTTGAACCGTGCAACACTTGCTCGTCGCCCTGGCCACCACTCCGACGCCGCTGCCCACGCCCAGCCTGCGTGAGGGCATCTCCGAGGACCAGATCACCCCGGGGCTGTGGGGCTTCATCATGACGGCCTTTTTTGTGCTGGCTACGACGTTGCTGATCGTTGATATGGTGCGACGCATCCGCCGTGTCCGGTACCGGGCCCAGGTGGAGGAGGAGCGCATGGCGGCGGCAGCGGCGGCCGACGTCGAGGCGGAGGACGCCGGCTCCTACGGCCGCACGCCTGCCACTTCAGAACCTGCCACTTCAGAACCAGCCACTTCAGAACCTGAAACTTCCGAGCGTGGCCATTCGGAGGCAATCCTTCCGGAGCCGAACGGCGATGCGGGACGCTCACAACGCTGACGCCGGACGCGCACCCGGCGAATTCCCAGGCGGTCACATCAGGCAGAACCTGCTGGAGCGGGAGCCGTCCGCCTATCTGCGCCAGCATGCTGGAAACCCCGTGCATTGGCGTCCGTTTGGTGATGAGGCCTTTGCCGAGGCTGCAGCCCGGGATGTCCCCGTATTCCTTTCGATCGGCTATGCAGCCTGCCACTGGTGCCACGTTATGGCCCACGAGTCCTTTGAGGACCAGGAGACTGCGGACTACCTGAATGAGCACTTCGTGGCGGTCAAAGTGGACCGGGAAGAGCGTCCGGACGTGGACTCCGTCTACATGGCGGCCACCCAGGCTATCAGCGGCGAGGGCGGCTGGCCCATGTCGGTCTTCCTCACCGCGGACGGCCGTGCATTCCACGCAGGCACATATTTCCCGCCCCGTCCCATGCCTGGCCGGCCCTCCTTCCGCCAGGTCCTGGAAGCCGTTTGGGAGGCATGGCAGGAACGGCGCGACGCAGTGGAGCAGAACGCCCAAACACTGGCGCAAAGCATGGGCGAGGCGCAGCTGACTGCAGCGGTGCGTTTGGAGGGCACTCCGCCGCTTGTTGATTCCCTGCTACTGCCAGGCGCCGTGGAATCGCTGGCACGGACTGAAGACCAGCACGACGGCGGATTCGGCGCCGCGCCCAAGTTCCCGCCGTCGGCGGTGCTGGAGTTCCTCCTCCGGCATGCTGCCGTCCCCCATGATGCCGTCCAGTCTGATCCGGCCCGATCCGAAGGGGCCCAATCCAAAGCGGCCCAACCTGATCCCGATCCGTCCGGTCCGGGCCCTTCCGATACTGCCCATTCCGATACCGCTGATGCCGCCGGGAGTATGGCAGGCAGGACACTGGCCGCCATGGCACGTTCGGCCCTGTTCGACCAGCTGGACGGCGGTTTTGCCAGGTATTCGGTCACCAGGGACTGGTCCGTCCCTCACTTTGAGAAGATGCTTTACGACAATGCCCAGCTGCTGCGCGTCTACGTGCACTGGATCCGGCTTGGCGGAAACGAGGATTTTCCGGCCGGCGAGGCGGCGGAAGTGGCCGCCCGCACCGCAGAGTGGATGCTGGACTCCCTGGGCCTGCCGGACGCCGGTTCGGCGGAAGGAGCGGGAGCGCAGGAACCGCGTGTCGCCGCGCTGGCATCTTCGCTTGACGCCGATTCAGTGGTGGACGGCGAACACCATGAAGGGGCAACCTACCTCTGGACCATCAACGCGCTCCAGGACGTGCTCGGCCCGGACGCAGGCGCGGCTGTGGCGCAGCTGATGAACGTGGGACCGGAAGGCACTGTCTCGGAGTTCGGCTCGCCCCTCCACCCTGCCCGGGCTTTAACCGCGACTGAGGCGAAGCTGTGGGACCAGGCCCGGCCCGCGCTCCTGGCCGCCCGCCGGCTCCGCCCCCAGCCCGCGCGCGATGAAAAAATTGTGGCCGGCTGGAACGGGTTGGCTGTTGCCGCGCTGGCCGAAGCGGGCGCGGTGCTTGACCGAAGGGACTTTGTGTCCGCGGCCGAATCCATCGCTGCATACCTGGAGCGCGTCCACTGGCAGCCCAGCCCGCCCGCACCAATAAGCGGCCAGGAAGATCCTGCGCACGTTCCACCGCTGCTGATGCGGGTTTCGCATGCCGGGACAGCCCGCGGGATCGGCGGACTCCTTGGGGACTATGCCTTCTGTGCCGAGGGTATGTTCGCGCTGTACGCCGTCAGCGGCCAGCCCTACTGGTACGGGTTCGCCGAACAATTGGTTCAGGCCGCGTGCAGCCGTTTTGTCGTCTCCGGCCGGCTGGTGGATACCTCCGAGGGGGCGGCGCAGGTCAGTTCAGCACAGGGAGGCCAGTCGGGGCTCGAGCCCTATGACGGGGCTACCCCGAGCGGTGCATCAGCCTTCGCCGGAGTCCTCCTCAGCTACGCTGCCCTCTCCGGATCTGCCGAACACCGGGCCATGGCCGGACACATTCTGTCCCTCCTGCCGCCCCTTGCGGTCCGGGCGCCGGGCGCCGTCGGTTGGCTGCTGGCCACCGCCCAGGCGGCGCTGGCGGGACCGGTGGAGGCCGCCGTCGTCGGGCCTGACAGTCCTGAAAGGACTGCGCTGCACCGTGAACTGCTCAACTCTCCAAGTCCGGGGCTGGTGATCGCGGTGGGGGACGACGGCGGTGGGCCGGCGAGTCCGTCCGGTACGCCTTCAGGGGACGTGCAGGTGCCCCTGCTCGCTGGCAGGGCCGGTGGGCCCGGCGGCACCCCTCTGGTCTACCTGTGCCGGAACATGGTCTGTGAGATGCCGGTCAGCAGTGTGGCAGAGCTTCGGCGACGACTGGCGGCGATGACGGTTCCAGGCCCCGGCGGGGTGCTGTAACACCCAACGAGTCAGCTGAGCACCGCGATGGCGATGGCGGTGAAGTGCGCTCCGAAGGCAAGGACCGTGAGGGCGTGGAAGAGTTCGTGGAAACCGAAGTGCCGGTAGCTGAAGTTGGGCTTCTTGAGGGCGTAGAAGATGGCGCCGGCGATGTACAGGACCCCTCCCGCGCAGATGAGAACAGCAGCCGGGACACTGGCAGCAAAGAACTCCGGAAGGTAGAAGAGGGACCCGCAGCCCAGCGCGATGTAGATGGGTACGTACAGCCACCGGGGCGCGTTCGTCCACAGGAGCCGGAACAGGACTCCCAGGATGGCTCCAGACCAAATGACCCAGAGCAACAGGATGGCTTTGGGCCGGTCCAGCAATGACCAGGCAAGGGGCGTGTAGCTTCCGGCGATGACCAGCATGATGTTGGTGTGGTCCAGCCGCTTCAGCACCATCTTCACACCGGGAGTCCAGTTGCCCCGGTGATACACCGCGCTGATCCCGAAGAGCAGGACGCCCGTGGCAGCGTAGATCGCTGAGGTGATTTTTCGGTCTGCTGTGGGGGCCAGCGCCACCAGGACAACGCCCGCGATTAGCGCCAGCGGCGCCGTAACAGTATGGATCCAGCCGCGCCATTTGGGCTTGATCATCAGGAGTTCTGCAAGGCGGACCGCGGCATCATCCATAGCGCTCTGTCCTGGCTCCAGTTCCGGGTTGCGGGGGCCTGGTGGAGTCTCGCTGGTCATGCTTCCAGAATAACCTACGCGTCAGTAAGTTACCGCCCAGTAACAAGTGGGAGTCCCGGGAGCGCGTTCACGGAGGCGGTCCATCCTGCTGCGGACGGTAGCCTAGGATGTGCAATGCCGTCGTACAGCAAGGAAGTCAGGTGAGTCTCCGGGTGGAATTGCCAGGGTTCCTTTACGGCGTCTACGAGCGCAGGCTGCTCAGGGACCTCTCCGGAGGCCGCATCCCTGAACACATCGGCGTAATGGTGGACGGCAACAGGCGCTGGGCCAGGCAGTTCAACGCACCCACCAGCCAGGGCCACCAGGCCGGAGCGGACAAGATCCATGAGTTCCTGGGCTGGTGCCAGGAACTGGGCGTCAAGGTGGTGACGCTTTACATGCTGTCCACGGACAACATGAACAGGTCCAGCGAAGAACTCGACCTCCTCATGGGGATCATTGCCAACACCCTTGACCGGCTCGACGAGGACGTGAACATCTCCGTCCACGCGATGGGTGCCCCCGAGTTGCTCCCCGACTACCTGGCCGAGCGGCTCAACAAACTCACAGCCCGCACGCCGGTGCGGGAAAAGATCCATGTCAATGTGGCGGTGGGATACGGCGGCCGCCGCGAAATCGTTGATGCCGTCCGGGAACTGCTGCATGACGCCGTCGCCAAAGGGACCGACATCACCACCCTGGCGGACAACCTGTGCGTCGACGACATATCCCGCTTTCTCTACACCAGGGGCCAGCCGGATCCGGACCTCGTCATCAGGACCTCGGGGGAGCAGCGGCTCTCCGGCTTCCTGATGTGGCAAAGCGCGTACAGCGAGTTCTATTTCTGCGAGGCCCTCTGGCCCGCATTCCGCAAGGTGGACTTCCTCCGCGCGCTCCGCGACTATGCAGGCAGGCAGCGCCGCTTCGGAGCCTGAGGCCTTTCGCACGCAGTCCTGGCCGAATCCGGCCGCTGGAGATCTGTAGCCTGCTCTTGTTGCGGCGCCTGCCGCCGTCGTTCATCCGCAATTCACACGACGGCAACAGGAATCGCCGACGGATGAAGTCGGAAATTCCTCGAGCTGGTCTTACGTTGTAACCATCAGCAGGCAAAACCGCCGGCTGATCGGGGAGGCCAATACATGGAGCGAAGTTTCGCACCGATTGTATGGGAGGCCGAGCCCGGCCTTCAGGCCGAGCCGCCTCACCAATAACAAATCCGGGTTCGCCCGGGGCTGGAGTCGATGTGGCTACTTCTGAGCAACTGCCCGAGGTCGTATCCGACCAGGGAGAGAAAGCTTCCTCTCGCGCCATGCGAGCTACCTCAAAGACCGGTGCGGCAACTGCTGCGGCCGGTTTTGCTGTCTCCGGAAGGGAAGCCACCATAAACAGCTTCGTCATTGACACCTCTGTCCTGCTCTCGGACCCCCGGGCCCTGCTGCGTTTCGCCGAGCATGACGTTATTGTTCCCATTGTTGTGATCAGCGAATTGGAGGCGAAACGGCACGATCCCGAACTCGGATACTTTGCCCGCAAGGCGCTGCGGCTGCTCGATGACCTCAGGGTCAAACACGGAGGCCTGAACCAGCCCATTCCCATTGGCGACGACGGGGGCACCCTGGTGGTGGAGATGAACCACATTTCCGCTGAGGTACTTCCACTGGGCTTCCGCAGCGGGGACAACGACAGCAGGATTCTCGCCGTTGCCAAGAACATGGCGAACGAAGGACGCAACGTTACCGTTGTCTCCAAAGACCTGCCGATGCGCGTCAAGGCCTCCGCCATGGGGCTTACTGCCGACGAGTACCGCAACGAACTGGTGAAAGACTCCGGCTGGACGGGGATGGCTGAGGTGGAAGCCAGCGAGGAAGAGGTTTCCACCCTGTACGGACACGAGCCTGTGTTCATTCCCGCCGCCGCCGAACTGCCGGTAAATACTGGCCTGGTGCTGCTCTCCAACCGCGGCTCCGCTTTGGGCCGCGTCGGAGCCGACAAGCAGGTCCGGCTGGTCAAGGGGGACCGGGACGTCTTCGGCCTGCATGGCCGGTCCGCCGAGCAAAGGCTTGCCATTGACATGCTGATGGACCCCGCGGTGGGCATCGTCTCCGTGGGCGGCCGGGCCGGAACGGGTAAATCAGCCCTGGCACTCTGTGCCGGTCTTGAAGCCGTGCTGGAACGCCGGGAACACCGGAAGGTGATTGTCTTCCGTCCCCTCTACGCCGTCGGCGGCCAGGAGCTTGGCTACCTGCCGGGCTCCGAATCGGAAAAAATGAACCCCTGGGCGCAGGCCGTCTTTGACACGCTGGGAGCGCTGGTCAGCCAGGAAGTCGTGGAGGAGGTCATGGACCGCGGCATGCTGGAAGTCATGCCGCTGACCCACATCCGCGGACGTTCCCTGCACGACGCCTTTGTGATCGTGGACGAGGCCCAGTCACTGGAGAAGAACGTCCTCCTCACCGTGATGAGCCGCATCGGCCAGAATTCAAAGATCGTCCTCACCCACGACGTCGCCCAGCGTGACAACCTGCGCGTCGGCCGGCACGACGGCATTGCCGCCGTCGTCGAAACCCTCAAAGGCCACCCGCTCTTCGGCCACATCACGCTGACCCGCTCCGAACGCTCACCCATCGCCGCCCTGGTGACGGAACTGCTCGAAGGCGCCGAAGTCTAGCTCTACGCTCCGGTTCGCGAAGGGCCGTGGTTCGGTTCGTCGGGCCACGGCCCTTCTCCGTCGTTGCGGTGGTTGGGTCCGCCTGGCAGTGGCCCTTCTCCGTCGCTTAGACACGGCACAAAAGGGCCACGGCGGTCGCTGGGCGACCTCTGTGGCCCGATGTGCCGCGATGCGCTCCTACGAGAAGGACCGCAGCCAGACGTGTGCCGGGTTCCAGTCCTTCGCGTAGGAGCGCATCGCCGACCAGAGCGATGCGCAGGTCGTCCAGCGACCGTAGCAGCGCGGCGGGAGGTGTCTAAGCGACGGCGGAGGACAGGAACCCGGCGACCCAACCACGGCAACGCGCTAACTGATGTCGAGGAATTTGGCTACGGGGTCGTGGCCTTCTACTTTGAGGGTCCAGTCGGGGCGGTTGAAGGTTTCAGGGGTGACGCGGATCTTTTGGACGTCTTCCACCTTGTCGCCCCAGGCCGTCCGCGTAACGCCGTTGAGCTCATAGCCCAGCGAATGGGAGACGCCAAGGGATGCGGCGTTCCAGTCTGCGGCTTCTGATTCGGCCACCTCCGCTTTGAGCCAGTCAAAGGCATAAAGAACGACGGCGGCGCGCATCTCCTTGCCGAGCCCCCGGCCCTGGACGGACCTTTTGAGCCAGGAGCCCGTCGAGACCGTTTTCAGGGTGCCGAAATCCTTGGCGCCGATGTCCTGGCAGCCCACCAGTCCGCCGTCGTGCCAGATGCCCAGGATCAGGCTCCACGATTCCGGCGTTGACTCCGCGCGGCTGCGCCAGTGCCACCTGGCCATATTCGGTCCCAGCTCCTCGGCCGGCGCCTCCGCCCAGGGCGTGCTGAACGGACTTTTCCCGGGCTCATGGATTCCACTCTTTGCTGCCGCCACAGCCGCGGGGAAGTCCTGATCTGCCACGGGCCTGAGGACCAGCCGGGGCGTCGTCAGGGTGAGGTTGAAAAGGGGCCAGATGGAAGTCAGCTCGGTCATCAGGGAAGCCTAGCCCACTGACTGGGTTTGGGCCTGTCACGTCTCCCGGTCAGGCCGGAACGTCCCAGCTGATGTGCCGGCGGACATCGGTGAGGTTCATCGACTCAGCCAGGAACAGGTCATCCAGCATGTACTCGTCCACGGCGATGATCCGCAGCCAGTGGCCATAGCCCTGCGTAACCGGTTCAAGGGACCGGCTGGACACGCAGACTCCTGTTCCGAGATCCACCCGCACAGTGTTGTTTCCCGGCAGGCACAGTGGAGCGGCAGGATCTGCAGGATGGTAGGCCGCAGTCGGCGTGACGATGGCCTCAAGGGTGGGCCTGCCGTCCTGCTCAATCCGGCGGACATCCAAGACCTCCACGGCGTTGCTGCCGGGGAACTCCAGGGGGACCGGAGCGTTGCCGGCGAGCTCCACAGGATCGAGGGCAGCAGAGAAACGGCCGTTGCCAAAGCCAGGTTCACCATAGGCGGCCTCGGGCCGGCGCCTGACCAAACCTGCATTATCGTAAACGGGCGCCACCAGATGGGGAGGCAGGAGCCAGGACTTCCGCGTGGCACTGACATAGAAGTCATCCTTGGAATCATTGATTCCGGTGGTGCTGTGAAGGACACGTCCGTCCACCGTTTCGAGGCGGAGCGCGCCCGGCCGGCGCAGCCACGCCCTGACCAGCGGCGCCGAGGCTTCAGGGGCGTCGGTGAATGGTTCGTCCCAGTATTCAAATCGCAGGGACTGCCACTTCCAGGGGGATGACCGGCAAAGGTTACGGAACATGGCTGTCAGGTCTGCGCTCGATGCGCTGTTGTCCGGATCGGGCCGATGCCTCGTGTCCCACGTCGCCATATCCACAGTTTACGCGTGGGCCCTGCGGCCCGGAGCCGAAATCCAGTAGCATCCGAGGAGTGATCCGACGACTGGACGAACTGTGGGCTGTGACTCCGCTGGCCTTCTGGCTGGTGCTGGCGGCGTGCGCCTACTTTGCGGTGATGGCGGTCCGGCTCACTGTTATCGATGTGAGGCACCATCTGCTTCCCAACAGGATTGTTTTCCCGTCCTATGCAGTGGCCGGTGTCCTGCTGCTGGCCTCCGCCCTGGTGCATGTCGCAGGGGGCCCGGGCGCGTTCCAGGCCATCCCGGAAGGTGCAGCAGGCTTCCTGGGGGTTCCTGCCCTTCGTGTAGTGGCCGGGGGAGTGGTCCTCTGGGTTTTCTACTTTCTCCTGCGCCTGGCCTATCCCCCCGGAATGGGCTTCGGCGATGTCAAACTCGCCGGGGTCCTGGGCATGTATCTGGGCTATCTGGGCTGGGCGCACGTCTTCGCCGGAACCTTCGCGGCCTTCCTGCTGGGCGGCCTCTGGAGCCTGGCCCTCCTCGTCGCCCGCCGCGGCACACTGAAGTCTTCCATTCCGTTCGGCCCGTTTATGCTCGCCGGAACCGCGGCTGCCATGCTGCTGCCGGGTTAAATATTGCGCCCCGGATCCATTGAAAAGTGAGGCCGTACCGCAACACGCCTTGCCTTCCGTGGCGGGAGTCCCCCGGGGGAGACTGATGAGAACAACCTGGTTGGACAATGAAGAGCCTCGACGGGCGGATTTTGGGGAAACCATGAAGCTCACGAAACTGTTGCATGGAGCCGCAGGGGCCATCCTGATGACCATGGCTTTAGGAAGCTGCGCCGGAGTGCCGGGCGCAGATCAGGGCTCTCCCCTCCCAGCGGCACCGGATTCCAGTTTCGGGACGGAAACTGCAGGCCCGGATACGGGTTCCCCCATTCCCGGTCCAAGCTGCGAAGGCGGTCCCTTCGGGTGCCGCACGTTCACTTCCACGGAAGGCAGCGATGCCTCGGGAGAGCTGGAATGGCTCCACGCCCAACCCCTCGTCGTCTCGTCCACCTTTGTTAATGGAACCTGGACGGTGGGAGTGAAAACTCCATGCAACCACATGAGCATTGAAGTCTCTGTGGAAGGAAACCAGCTGATCCCTGGCCAGACGATTTCAACAGCCATGGCTTGCGCGGAACCGGCGAGTGGTTTTGAGTCCTGGACGCGTGAACTTTTCGAACAGACAGTGACATGGGAACTGACGGGGGAATCATTGCTGCTGGAGAACGGGCACGGCACCGTGGTCCTGAAAGACTCCGGGCCAAGTACCAAGCTTTAGGTGAACTGCCCAGCGGAGTATCTCTCCGGCCCGGAGCGCCTCCGCTAGGCTGGCAGGATGCCAGCACCTGACTACATCCTCAAACTTCGCAAGAAAATCGGCAATGACCCATTGTGGGTTCCTGGCGTCCGGGGAGTGGTGGTCGATGGCCAGGACCGCATCCTGCTGGCCCAGCGGGTTGATAACGGCCAGTGGGCCCTCATCTCGGGAATGCTCGAGCCCGGCGAGCACCCGGCCCGCGGACTGGTGCGTGAGATCTTCGAGGAAACGGCTGTGGTGGTGGAGCCGGAGCGGGTGGTTTCCGTCGGTGCCGTGGGACCGTTCACCTACCCCAACGGGGATGTCTGTGAATTCCTGGACGTGGTGTTCCGCTGCCGCTATGTGTCCGGCACTGCGCGGATCAACGACGACGAGTCGCTGGCCGTGGGCTGGTTCGGAATCGACGAGCTGCCGGAACTGATGCCAGGCCACCTGACCAGCATCCACCGCGCCCTCGCTCCGGTTGAAGCCGCGCACTTCGAACCCTGATGTGACACTGCGAGATCGGCCCTCACGTCCCTTCCGCATTCCGAATTTTTGTCCAGATACGGCGACTTGGAATGCGCGGAAGTCGCCGTATCTGGACAAAAACTCTCAAGGGGTAGGAACGACAGCGGCCGCCCGCCTTCACTGGGAAGGCGGGCGGCCGGCGTCGTACGTTGTGTTGTTAGGCTTTGTGCGGCGGGCGCGTCATGGACATGACGTCAAGGGCGGTGTCGAGTTGCTCCTCGGTGACCTCGCCACGTTCCAGGAAGCCCATGGCGACGACGGTTTCGCGGATAGTGAGGCCCTCGGCGACAGCCTTCTTGGCAATCTTCGCAGCATTTTCGTAGCCGATGTACTTGTTCAGCGGGGTGACGATGGACGGCGACGCTTCGGCCAGGAAGCGGGCACGCTCAACGTTGGCGGTGATGCCGTCGATCATCTTGTCGGCCATCACACGGCTGGTGTTGGCCAGCAGGCGGACGGATTCAAGCAGGTTGGCGGCCATAACGGGGATGCCGACGTTCAGCTCGAAGGCGCCGTTGGTGCCGGACCAGGCGATGGCGGTGTCGTTGCCGATCACCTGCGCGGCAACCATGATGGACGCCTCGCAGATAACCGGGTTGACCTTGCCGGGCATGATCGAGGAGCCTGGCTGCAGGTCCGGGATGGCGATTTCGCCGAGGCCCGTGTTGGGGCCGGAGCCCATCCAGCGCAGGTCGTTGTTGATCTTCATAAAGGAGATCGCGATGTTGCGCAGCTGGCTGGATGCTTCAATGAGGCCGTCGCGGTTGGCCTGGGCTTCGAAGTGGTCGCGGGCTTCGGTCAGCGGCAGGCCGGTGTCCGTTGCCAGGAGCTCGATGACCCGCTCGGGGAAGCCGGCGGGAGTGTTGATGCCGGTGCCCACGGCCGTGCCGCCGAGCGGAACTTCAGCGACGCGGGGGAGGGAGGCGTTGATACGCTCGATGCCGTAGCGGACCTGGGCTGCATAGCCGCCGAACTCCTGGCCCAGGGTCACCGGGGTGGCGTCCATGAGGTGGGTGCGGCCGGACTTGACGACGTCCTTGAACTCAACGGCCTTGCGCTCCAGCGACTCTGCCAGGTAGCCAAGGGCCGGGATGAGGTCGTTGATCAGGGCTGAGGTGGCTGCAACGTGAACGGACGTCGGGAAGACGTCGTTGGAGGACTGCGACGCGTTGACGTGGTCGTTCGGGTGGACAACTTTGTCACTGCCGGCGGCCTTGAGGGCGCGGGTGGCCAGCTCGGCAATGACCTCGTTGGTGTTCATATTCGAGGAGGTGCCGGAGCCGGTCTGGAAAACGTCGATGGGGAAGTCGCCGTCATATTTGCCGGTGGCTACCTCATCGGCGGCTTCCGCAATCGCCTTGGCCAGCTCGCCGTCGAGCACTCCAAGTTCTGCGTTCGCCTGGGCGGCTGCCTTCTTGACCCGGGCAAGGGCTTCGATGTGGGCGCGTTCCAGGGTCTTGCCGGAGATGGGGAAGTTTTCAACTGCACGCTGCGTCTGTGCACGGTACAGGGCGTTCACGGGGACGCGGACTTCGCCCATCGTGTCGTGTTCAATGCGGAATTCTTCAGTGGAAGTCATGGGGCTAGCTTAGGACTCTCTGAGGCCGCACTGAAAACCGTGAACCGCATGCGACGGCCTTAGTTTCGGGGCGGCCCGCAGGGACCTTAGAGCTCGCCGATCCCGGAAACAACGTTGGCACGGCCCTCGGCAAGGCTGTAGGAGAGGCCAATGACAGCCGTACGTCCGCTGTCGATTGCGGCGGAAATCACACGTGAGCTGTCCGCAAGCCGCTGCGAGGTCTGTTTGACGTGCTCAACCACCATGTCGTTGACCTCGTGCTTGTCATCGCGCATCGACGTCAGAACCGAGGGCGTGATGCGCTCCACCAGGTCACGAATGAAGCCCGCTGGCATTTGGCCGGTGTCCACAGCGGTTTTCGTTGCGCTGACGGCGCCGCAGCTGTCATGCCCAAGAATGGCGATCAACGGCACTCCCAGCACGCTGACGCTGTACTCGAGGGAGCCAAGTACCGCGTCATCGATCACCTGGCCCGCGGTGCGGACCACAAAGGCGTCTCCGAGACCAAGATCGAAGATGATTTCAGCCGCAAGCCGGGAATCGGAGCAGCCAAAAATCACCGCAAACGGGTGCTGGTTTTCCACCAGCGAGGACCGGCGCGAGGCGTCCTGGTTCGGGTGGGAGGATTCGCCGTTGACGAAGCGTTCGTTGCCTTCGCGGAGTCGCCGCCAGGCCAGGGCCGGAGTCAGGTAGGTTGCCACGCGCCTACTTTACGGTGCGGCAGTGGCTGAGGGTGAAACTGTGACGGCCGGATTGCTTTCCAGGGATTTGACGACGGCGTCAGCGAGGATGCCAAACTCGTCCAGCTGCGCTGTCCCCGTCAGGACAACGGTGGTGCCGCGGTAGTCCAGCACCATGCTCTTCTCGCCCTTGCCCGTATCGCGAAGCTCCCACTCCTGGCCGCCGGCAGTGCGTGTTCCGGTGACGGGTGCGCTATTGGTCTCCTGGAGAAGCCAGGTGGGGTTTGCCTGGCGCGTCTGGACCAGCCCGATGAAAGACTCCTTCGGCGTTAGGTAGCCAACCTCCCACGTGGGGACGCCGCTGCCGCTTCCTGTCTCCCAGCGTGCGTAGTTCGACGTGAAGGCCCCTCCCGTCTCCGGCGCGACAGGTGTGAATCCCGCCACATCTGTGGCGTTGCGGGCCACCTCGCTGACGTCGACATTCGGCCGGTAGCCATCGCTCTTGGGGGACGGGTTCATCAGGACAACGGGCAGGAACGCCGCGATGCTCACCACAAGGGCGATGATCATGCCGATCACCGAAGCATTGGCGCGTTTGGCTGCCGCCGCCGGGATCACGGGCCTGATGGGCGCGTCGTCAAAGGTTCCGGCAGCCTCTTCGCGGCGCCCGGCGTCGGCCTGATCTGGCCCGCTGTTGGTCTTTTCGTGCATTTCACTCACCCCTCTATAGTCGCCCATGCGGGGGTACAACTCACACTTGGGTCCTGCATCGACGGGACTGGAGGTTGTGTTGCGCGGCGACGTCATCCCAGCGCCGGAGGGCGGCACCCGACTATGATCAGAAGCAGAGGAATCACCGTGTCTGCTGAATCCGGCGGAACGGGCTCAATGATCGCCACTCGAAGAAGAGGTTCACGTGTCACCAGCGTCCATGACCCAGAAATACTCCACTCTCTCCCCGTCCCTGGCTGTGGGACTCGATGAGCCGGACCGCAACCTTGCACTGGAACTCGTCCGCGTCACCGAGGCCGCGGCGATCGCCGGCGGACACTGGGTCGGCTTCGGCGACAAAAACAAGGCCGACGGTGCCGCCGTCGACGCCATGCGCTCCTTCCTTCACACTGTCCACTTCAACGGCGTTGTGGTCATCGGCGAAGGCGAAAAAGACGAAGCCCCCATGCTGTTCAATGGCGAACACGTTGGCGACGGCACCGGTCCTGAGTGTGACGTCGCCGTGGACCCCATCGACGGCACCCGCCTGACAGCCCTGGGCATCAACAACGCCCTCGCCGTCCTGGCAGTTGCTGAGCGCGGCTCCATGTTCGACCCCTCCGCTGTGTTCTACATGGAGAAGCTCGTCACCGGCCCGGAAGCAGCCGACATGGTTGACCTGCGACTGCCGGTCAAGCAGAACCTGCACCTCATTGCCAAGGCGAAGGGCGTCAAGGTCAACCAGCTCAACGTCATGATCCTTGACCGCGACCGCCACCGCCCGCTGGTGGAAGAAATCCGCGAAGCAGGTGCGCGTACCAAATTCATCATGGACGGCGACGTCGCCGGCGCTATTGCCGCCGTGCGCACGGGTACCGGCGTTGACGCCCTGATGGGTATCGGCGGCACCCCGGAAGGCATCGTGGCCGCATGTGCCATCAAGTCCCTGGGCGGTGTGATCCAGGGGCGCCTGTGGCCCACCAGCGACGAAGAGAAGCAGAAGGCCATCGACGCCGGCCATGACCTTGACCGCGTGCTGTCCACCAACGACCTCGTCTCCAGCGATAACTGCTACTTCGCTGCCACCGGCATCACCGACGGCGACCTCCTCAAGGGTGTCCGCTACTCAAAGGACAAGGTCCTCACGCAGTCCATCGTGATGCGCTCCAAGTCCGGCACCATCCGCTTTGTGGACGGCGAGCACCAGGCCAGCAAGTGGGAAGGCTACGCCCGCAAGCAGTAACACTCTCCACCGCGCGAACTGGCAGCAAACGACCTCAAATTCTTAATTTGAGGTCGTTAGCTGCCAGTTCGCGTTAAGCGTCCCGCATCTTCTGTGGATAACTCCGGGGGCCGGTTGTTTCCGGTTCAGAATGAACCATGTCCCGGATACCCATGCCTCCCCAGTTGCCTCAAGGATCGTTTCTCGCTGCCGACGCCCCCACGTTGGGCCTCAGCCACAAGCAGCTCACACGTGATGGTATCTTCACGCCTTCCCGCGGTATTCGCTTGCCCCTTCAGAGCGTGGGGAGCGTGGCGGACAACGTTCGTGCCTACACCCGGATCGACCCAAGCTGTGTCCTGACGCATTCCACCAGCGCCCGAATAATGCGAATCAGTTTGCCGGCGTGGCTGGATCAGGACTGGCGTCTCCATATTGCCCGGCAGGCGTCCAGTTGCAAGCCACGCCGCCGCAATGTGGTGGGGCATCAGCTGTCGTTCCGTCCCGGCGAAGTCATCACGTCCGACGGCGTCCGGCTCACCTCGCCCGCGAGGACGTGGCTGGATCTGGCCTCCATGCTGAGTGAGGATGACCTGGTAGCGGCCGGTGACTCAATCGTCGTCGAGCACGGCGAGGATTTCCCGGCGCCGCGAAAACAGCTGGCCTCCGTGTCCGACTTGCAAAGAATGGTTGCGCAGCATCCGGGCATGCGCGGGGTGAAACGGGCCAGGCTCGCCCTTGAGCTGATTCGGGAGGGCGCCGACTCGGCCCCTGAGTCATTGATGCGATTGGCTCTGATCCGGGCCGGGCTTCCGGAGCCAAGCTTGAACGTTGTGCTGCGTGACGGATCGGGCCGCCCGGTGGTCTGGCCGGATGCAGCTTATCCGCACCGGCGACTGGCCTTGCAATACGACGGAGGCCATCATGGAGACCCAGACCAATATCGTCGAGACATCGCCCGGCAGCGGCTGACCGAGAGTCTTGGGTGGCGCGAGCTTCGGGTGCTCAAAGCTGACTTGGAAGGAGATCGTCCGTTCATCGTCGAAAAGGTCCGCGCACTCCTTACGATTTCCTCCGCGCCCGACTTATGGCCGCGAACAGGCAGCTAATGACGGCAAAAGGCAGGTTTGAGGGCGTTATCTGCCAGTTCGCGCGCGGGCGGAGCGGACACCGGCTACCGCCATGTTCCGCAGCTTGCGGGCCGCCTGGTATGCGCGGTACCGCAGCTTCTTGACCGGAAGGTCCCAGGTGCCCGGGTAAGAGACTTCCCGGCCGCCGAAGGACTTCTTGAACGCCGTGAAGCCCGCCCATTTGTGGTCCGGCTGGTCCGCCGGGGCAACACCCCAGAGGTCCACATGCTTGAGGCCCCGGTCCTTTGCCTCCGCGATCAGTGTCACCAGGAGCGGGATGCCAGCACTGAGCTTCCGGTGGGAGTCGTCCAGGGCTGCATGGGCGTACGTGCGCGTGTCCGCCGAATCGTAGACGAGGGCCGCCGCTATGGGGCTTCCCTCCAGCTCTGCAATAAAAAGGGTGGCGGCGCCGGCAGGCATCAGGGAAGCGGCCACCTGGGTCAGGTATTCGTCGCTTTGCGGCTTGAACCCGTTGCGCCTGGCGGTCATGTGAAGGAAGTCCAGCAGGATCCGGATGTCATCGGGGTCCTGCGAGCTCCGGAACGTGACGCCCTTTTTGTGGATATTCCGGTACAGGTTCCGGTTGACGGGTTTCATGCCTGCCAGCACGTCCTTGAAATCGCCCTCAAGGTCAATCACCCGGCTCAGTTCGGGCTGTTGATTCACGGGGGCCGGCTGCAGGCCACGGCGGCGGAGTTCCGCATCAGCGGCGGAAGGTTCCAGGCCGGCCGAGACCGGCTCGATCCGGACAAAGACCGCACCGCAGGACCGGGCGACGTCCACCAGGGCGGCGAGGGCGGCGTCGAACGCTGAAGGGGTGGCGGCCACCGGGCCGTAGGGTGCGTACAGCACCTTGCCGGCCGGGTTCTTTTCCTCCACGGCCAGGAAGCGCCACCCGGGCCCGGATTGCTGGTGGACGCGGCGGCCAAGGGACGCCTGGACATCAGCCCACGCTTGAGTCTGCAGGAAGTGGTCCAACTCCTCAGCCCTTCATCGACGTGGTGACGGCAAAGGCGATGGCCGCTTCGGAGGTGCCAGCCACGGCGTGGACATTGACGGGGGCCTCGGACGCGGGCAGGAAGGCGCTGCCGCCGCGGGACAGTTGCAGGTCACCCTTGGGCGAGTCCAAGTACACGGAGCCTTCCACAACGATGACAACTGCTGCGCCGGACTGGGCCAGCGGAACCGGCGCGCTCTCCGGTTTCACCACGATCCTTTGAAGCTGAAACTCCCGGAACGGCGGCTGGTAGAGCTCCTGCCCGAGGCCGGAGATCTGCGGGGCCAGCATGGGCACGGCCACCGGCTGGAATTCGATGGTGCGCAGGAGCTCCGGAACGTCGATGAACTTGGGCGTCAGCCCGCCGCGCAGCACGTTGTCCGATGACGCCATGACCTCAACGCCCAGGCCGTGCAGGTAGGCATGCACGTTGCCCGCCGGAAGGTACACGGCCTCGCCGGCAGCCAGCGAGATTCTGTTGAGCAGCAGCGAGATGAGGACCCCGGGGTCGCCGGGATACTTCTCGTTGAGGCTGGCCACCGTGGACAGCTCGGTCTCGTAGGGGGCGCGGGGAGCGCCTGATGCCAGGGCGGCCGCCACCAGGGCCGTGGCCTCTGCAACGTCCTCGCCGCCCGAGATCAGCCGTGTGAAGGCGTTTCTGAGCGCGACACCCTCATCGGGGTCAGCGAGGTCCTCCAGCAGTGATTCCAGGAGTGCCGGGACCGGGGCTTCGACCAGGTCGAAAGACTTCATGAGCTGACGCAGGATCTCCTGTGTCTCGCGGGGGCGCCGGAATCCGCACAGCGCCTCGAAGGGGGTCAGGGCAAAGATCATCTCCGGCTTATGGTTGTCATCCCGGTAGCTGCGGTTGGCCGCGTCAGGTGCCAGCCCCTGGGCATTTTCCCGCGCGAACCCTGCTTTTGCCTGCTCAATGCTGGGGTGGACCTGCAGGGAGAGGGGTTCCGCCGCGGCCAGGATCTTCGTCAGGAAGGGAAGCCGCGGCCCAAACTCACTCACGGAGGGCCCGCCCAGGAAGTGTTCCGGGTCTTCGGCGATGAGGGCATCCAACGGAACCGAGGATCCATCGGGCCGGCGCGCGACTGACGGAGAATCAGGATGGGCGCTGATCCAAAGCTCGGCTTCCGGCAGCCCTGACTCAGGGCGCCCCAGGAGCCCGGCGATCGCCGTCGTCGAACCCCACGCGTAATCGCGGAGGACGTTCTCAATTTCGTACACAGCAGTGTCCATTTCGTTGGTCTGCGGGCTAAGGCAACTTATCGGCTTCGTTTCTTCAGGCCTACAGGGGAGCGCACTGGCCATTGGTGGCCACGAGTTCCCGGATTGCCTCTTCATTGCCTTCACTCTTGAGCTGGTTGAGCATGGC
Source organism: Arthrobacter sp. CDRTa11 (assembly GCF_026427775.1). Taxonomy (NCBI): domain Bacteria; kingdom Bacillati; phylum Actinomycetota; class Actinomycetes; order Micrococcales; family Micrococcaceae; genus Arthrobacter; species Arthrobacter sp. CDRTa11. Next base: position 1,495,644 of record NZ_CP044532.1, read on the forward strand.
CTCGGTGATCGGTTCGCCATCCGGCGTGGTGGTCACCGGGGTGAAGTCCGACGGCGGGGGAGACTGTTGGCCCGCCCGTCCACCCGTTGCCTGAAGGGATGCAGGCAGGAGGCCCGACGCCTGAAGGTGACCGCCTGAACCGGTTGGTTCCACGATACTGTCGGCAGGGGCGTCTGCTGCCTGAGGGGACGCAGATGCGGATGCAGAGGCCAGCAGCTGGTCTATGCGGTCGTGGATCACGTCAAAGTCCGGGACTGTGGAGAACGAGGCGTCAAAGTCCGGAGGGCCGATGGTGAGCCGCTTGACGTCCTGGCCTTTCGCCTTGATGGCGAGGTCCAGGAAACTGCCAAGCTGCGAGGAGGAGATGTTGGACTCCACAACCTGGGTACCCGCGTTGGCAATGTCCTCGAACTTGGCCAGGAGCGTGGCCGGGTCAAGCTGCTTCAGCATGGCCTGCTGGACGCATTGCTGGCGCTGGATGCGGGCGTAGTCGTCCACATACTCGCGTGACCGGCCATACCACAGGGCCTGGTTCCCGTCGAGCGTCTGCTCTCCGGCAGGAATCCACCCGAGGGGCATGCCGTGGGTTTGGCTGTAATCATCGAAGTAGCCGCTCATGGGGACCCAGCCGCCGGCCTTGATTTTGATGCCGCCCATGGCGTCGATGAGCGTGGCAAAGCCCTCCATGTCCACCAGGACGTAGGCCTGGATTGTCATTCCCAGCGTCCCGGAGACCGCTTCCATGGTGGCCTGGGCTCCGGGATCGGCCACGCCTGGGTAGAGGTCGGCGTGCTCGTTGGTCACCTCGGTGTTGATGGCGTTGATCAGGCATTCGTCGCCGCAGTCGTAACCGTCCGGGTAGACCTGGCGCATGGGGGAGTCCTCGCTGAACCGGGCGTTCTGCAGGTTCCGCGGGACGGAGATGATGGCCGTCTGCCCGGTCTTGGCATCTACGCTGAGCACCGAGAGGCTGTCCGGCCGGCGGCCGGTGCGGTCCGCGCCGGCGTCGCCGCCCATCATCAGGAAGTTGTACCTGCCATCAACCGGTTCGATGGCAGGACCGGTGGCATTGAAGATACTGCCAAGCGCATTCCGGCCAACGTTGAGCAGGTAGGCGGCATACCCCAGCGAGCCACTCCCGATGACCATCGCCAGGACCAGGGCAATCACGACGGCGGGGCGGACCGGCGGTGCAAGCAGTACAGGACGGATGATCCGCAGGGTATTGATGAAAAGAAGGGCCCAGCCAACCGCGAGGGCTGCCAAAAGGACAACAATCACCAAGGAAGCGAGGGGGTTGGCAATGATGTTGATCAGCAGCATCCGGTTAACGACCAGCAGCAGCACTGCCAGTGCCAGCAGCGCCCAGACGCCCAGGGTGATCCGCAAAGCGGTCCGGCCCAGTTTGCGGTCGCCCGCCACAATTTGGGCACTGCCCGGAACAAGGAGGGTCATGAGCACCAGGACGAAGGCGCGCTTGGTCCGGACGTGGGACGAGGCACCCAGGGGGAACCGGACGGGGTCGGTGGCCCTGGCCGGTGCCGAATGCAGCTGATCGCTTGATGTCATCCGTGGACCTAGCGGCCGTTCCGGAGGACACCGTTGCCGTCAGCGAAGACTTCGCTGACCTTCTGCCGGAGGTTGGCGCCCTTACGGGTGGCAACGTCGTTGAGATCCTGGGCGAACTCCAGCAGGTCGGCGCGGAGGGAGGCCGCCAGCTCATCCGTCCCGGCAGCGAGGATCCGCACGGCAAGGAGGCCGGCGTTTCGTGCTCCGGCAATCGAAACAGTAGCCACGGGTACTCCGGCGGGCATCTGGACAATGGACAGGAGCGAATCCATCCCGTCCAGGGTCTTCAGGGGCACCGGAACCCCGACGACGGGCAGCGGGGTGACGCTGGCCAGCATGCCCGGCAGGTGGGCGGCGCCGCCGGCTCCGGCGATGATGACCCGGAGCCCGCGCTGGTGTGCCGTTTGGCCGTACCGGATCATTTCCGTGGGCATTCTGTGGGCGGAAACCACGTCCGCCTCGAAGGGAATGCCGAATTCTGCCAGCGCATCGGCCGCAGCCTCCATCACCGGCCAATCCGAATCAGAGCCCATGACCAGCCCCACGAGCGGAGTAGTCGAACTGCCCGCAGCGGGCGTTGCTTCGGCGGTCATGCGTTCTCCTCAGAAATCCGTGGTGCTTCTTCGGACGGCACCCGGCCGTCCCGGATGATCCCTGCCACCCTTGACGCCCGTTGGCGGAGGGAGTCGACGTCGGCGGTGGAATCACCCAGCAGGTTGACATGGCCGATCTTCCGGCCGGGGCGCACCGACTTGCCATAACAATGCACTTTCGCGGCCGGTTCACTTGCCAGAGCCACGGGATACGCGGAAAACAGGTCCTGGTTATCGCCGCCCAGGAAATTTTTCATCACCACCACGGGGCCCAAGACGTCCGTGGAGCCGAGGGGAAGGTTAAGGACCGCGCGGAGGTGCTGTTCAAATTGGCTGGTCACCGATCCGTCCTGGGTCCAATGGCCTGTGTTGTGCGGGCGCATGGCCAGTTCGTTGATGAGGAAACCGGCGCCGACCCCCGGTGTCTCAAACAGCTCAACTGCCATAACTCCCGTGACGCCCAGTTCGCTGGCGATCCGCAGGGCTGCGTCCTCGGCCGCCGCAGCCACGTCAAGCGGGATGTCCAGCGCGGGAGCAATGACCTCGTCACAGACCCCGTCAACCTGGATGGTGTGTGCCACGGGCCAGGCCCGGGCTTCGCCGTCGGGGGTGCGGGCCACCAGCGCTGACAGTTCCCGGCTGAACTCAACCTTTGCCTCGGCCAGGAGCGGACTCATGGCGTCGAACCACTCAACGGTCAGGGCCGCATCCTCAGCGGATGCGACTATCCGCACACCTTTGCCGTCGTAGCCGCCTCGGGGCATCTTCAGGACAACGGGCCAGCCAATCTGTTCACCGAAGACCACAAGGGATGGAACATCGTCTACGGCGGTCCACTGCGGGTTCGGAAGTTCGAGCCTGTCGATCGCAGCACGCATCACCAGCTTGTCCTGGGCGTTGACCAGGGCATCCGGTCCGGGCTGGACGTTCACTCCTGCCTCCTGGAGTGCACGGAGGTGGCCAGTGGGCACATGCTCGTGATCAAAGGTCATCACGTCCAGGCCCTCCGCGAACTCGAGGAGAGTCTGGAGATCCTTGTAATCCCCTACCGGAGAGGTGGAAACGGCTGAGACGGCTGAAACGTCTTCCGCCTCAACAAGGACGCGGAGTTCAAAGCCGAGAGCGGTGGCGGCTGGGGCCATCATTCGCGCGAGCTGGCCGCCGCCAACCACGCCGATTACTGGAAAAGTCACAAGGGCCAGCCTACAGAAAAGCTTGGGGGTTCCCGGCTTCCGGATGCCTTTGGGGCCGTTTTTCCCTGTAATTTGGCTCTCGGCCGCCCCCGCGCGTGGGCCGCCAGGCTAATCCCGGGCTAAAATGGACCCCTGGCCGTGTGGCCCATAGTTCGAACGGCCATGGAGGGTCATGTTTAACACACTTGCAGATCGTATCCGGGGGCTCGCCTCGCTGTTTTGGCGCGAGGTGGCCAAGTTCGGAGCTGTGGGCGGTGTGGCGTTTGTCATTGACAACGGGCTGACGTACTTCCTGATGCACGGTCCGATGACCGACAGCGAAGCGAAGGCCCGTTTTGTCGGCGCCAGCGTGGCGACACTTTTCTCCTGGATCGCGAACCGGTTGTGGACCTTCCGGCATCGCCGGCAGGCGAACGTCCTGCGGGAATTCCTGATGTTCATCCTCATTAACGGCATTGGCATCGGGATCTCCACTGGATTTACTGCCATCGCCAAGTACTCGCTGAACGTCACGGACAAGAACATGCTGTTTGCGGCCGGCGTGGTGGGAATCCTGGTTGCCACGGTTGTCCGCTTCTTTGCCTATCGGTTCCTTGTCTTCAACGAAGAACTCGATCAGGAACCGGAGTTCTCGCACGACCACGAGCTCATTGAACTCCATCACAAGGAGCACCACAAGGAGCACCAGCCCACGGCAGAAGCCGGTGCCGAGGACAGCGCACGGTCACCGGAGAGCAACCGCCGGCCCTAGGCCGGGCTGTTAGCCTCCGTGGATCCGTTCCGCGGCCAGGAGCTTCTCCGTCAGCTCGACGTCGGGATGTGCCAGCACCACGGAGCCGCCTTTTGTCCACGCGCCCAGCGAGTTCGCCAAAGCTGCCTCCAGCCCGTCAGCGGCGGAAACCAGTAGCCGGACGCCTTCCTCGTGCGGCGTGGCAAAAGCGCTGAGCAGGTCCCCGTGGAGGTGCCGCTGCCCGTCCCGGCCACTGAGTGCGCAGCCGGATGCATCCGGATCGGCATGCGCCATGAAGACATCGCCGTGGGAACGCACTTCCGAGGCGTAGTCGATGACGCCGTCAGGCAGCTCCCCGGGCCACCGCATGGCGAGGGCCGGCAGCGCCACGGCCACAACGGCGTCGTACTGTCCCTGGAACGTGTCTGGCTTGTCGGTGACAAGGAAATCCGCGCCGCCGCCGTCAAGGAGGGTTTCCATGCCGAGCTGCCAGCTTGCCAGCGCCCAAATCAGTGATTTCCAGTGGGCGGGCAGGTCCAGGCGGACCCGCATTCCCGGTTCGGCGTCCAGTTCGTCCTGCAGCAGGTTGCTGGTCTTCGCCACCCAGTTGTCCAGGACTCTGCCCGAAAGTTCCACCCGTTCAGAGTCGGGCCCGTACCAGGTCAGCCGTGGGGAGGTGGCGTGCCCGGAGCGCAGGGCTGTCATGAGTTCGATAGCAGGGATGTTCATGGCTACATCTTGCCACGGCCCATTTCATCGCGTCAGGGAGAGCCAAGCACCGGTGATCTGCGTGCAGGCTGACCTGGTTTAGGACTTGCGGTTCGTTCGAAACCCGGAAGGACGCTGTGATTTTACTCACAGGAGTTTGTCATTTCGCTTGCGATATCCGCCCGCAGGTTGTATTTTCCTCCCGGAATTAGGGGGATTTAGCCCTGATTGCCAAATCGGAAACCAGTTCCGGTGCCTGGCCCAGCCGTGTGGCGGAAAATTCCCGGGCGTGGCGTGACCGCGCTTGGCAGCGATTGTTGATTATTATCCCGGCCACAGCTTGACTCACCAGTAGTTACACGCGTGTAATTAGATATCGAGAGCCACTGCGCAAATACCGGCACACAACCGAGTGTCCAAGTATCCAGGCAACGGCTGCAACATCAGGAGGGTCGCATTGGGGCAAGTAGAGCGTATCCATGAAGATGCCGTCGTCGCCGGACAGGCAACGGCAAAATACCGGGCACGGGGCGTGCCGAGTGACTGGTACGTGGATCCTGCGGATCCCGATGCCGCCGAACGGTATAACCAAAACACCAAAGACTCATTGCAGGACCAGGCCACGGCTTTCCTGGCAGCACACGAAGCTCTGCTGGATGGCGGGCATGACCAGGACGAAGACGACCTGGATCCGCCCATGGAACTGCAGACGCATGTCGCCGGAACGTCGTCCCAGCCGGTATGGATCGGATTGCCCTTCCAGCAGGACTTCGCTGACGAAGGCGAGTTGGGGTGGCAGACTGACGCACTGTGTGCCCAAACGGATCCCGAAGCCTTCTTCCCGGAAAAGGGCGGATCAACGCGTGACGCCAAGAAGGTCTGCGGCGCATGCAATGTGCGGTCGCAGTGCCTTGAGTACGCCCTCGCGAACGACGAACGGTTTGGCATTTGGGGTGGCCTTTCCGAGCGCGAGCGCCGGCGCCTGAGGAAGCGGGCAATCTAATTCTCCAGGAAGTACACGTCACTGCCATTGTGGTGTCCCACAATGGCAGTGCCTATCTCCCCAGAACCCTGGCTGCCCTGGCTGACCAGACCCGGCCCGCGGACGCGGTCATCGGCGTTGACACAGGTTCACGCGACGATTCCGTTGGCCTGCTTGAGGCTGCCATGGGCGGAGCCAACATCGTCCAGCGCCCGCACGGCAAGGGCGGCATGGGTGGCGCCGTCAAGGCAGGCCTGGACGCGCTGGCGCCCTGGAGCGGTCAGTCCGAGAGGGCTGCCACGGAATGGATCTGGCTCATCCATGACGACGCCGCACCGGCTCCGGAAGCATTGGCCGAGCTCCTGGGTGCCGTGGAGCGGGCACCCTCAGTCACAGTTGCGGGCTGCAAACAGCTGGACTGGCACGCAGGGCGCCGCCTCATTGATGTGGGGCTGTCCACCAGCGGCTGGGCCGAACGGCTGACGCTCATTGATGCGGACGAACTGGACCAGGGCCAATACAACGGACGCAGCGATACCTTCGCGGTGAATTCAGCCGGCATGCTGGTCCGCCGTGACATCTGGGAACACCTGCAGGGCTTTGACCCCGCGCTGCCGGGCAGCGGCGATGACGTTGACTTCTGCTGGCGAAACCGCCTGGCCGGCCACCGTGTGGTGGTGGTTCCCACGGCACGTATGTTCCACGTAGCCCACAGGCCCCACGCGTTGGGCAACCCGGCCGCGGCCAGGAAGGCCCAGGTCCATCTGCGGCTCAAGCACGCTCCGCTGTGGAAGGTTCCGTTCCATGCCGTAGGCGCGCTGGTGGGCAGCATCTTCAAGCTGGTGCTCAGCATCGCAGTTAAGGATCCGGGGCACGGGTTCTCACAACTGGCCGCTACCTTTGCTGCCCTGGGCCGGCCCGGTGCCGTGGCCAAGGGCAGGCGGGTGGCCGCCAGCACCAGGAGGATCCGGCGATCCGTGATCCGGAAGCTGCAGACACCCCGGCGCGAGGTCTGGAACCACCGCAGATCGCTGATGGAGGCAATTGGCGCTGATGATGCTTCCGGTCAAGGCCTGGGGCAGGACCCCCTTGCCGACCAACCCAGCGGGGACTCTGCCGACGACTTTGCGGCCCTAACCACAACGGAACGTGGCTGGGTGGGCAACGGTGCCCTCGCCGCTGTCCTGATTGCCTCTGTTGCATCCCTCCTGGGGCTGGCGGGCCTATTCCGCGCCGAGGCTGTTTCCGGTGGCGGCCTCATCCCGCTCTCCTCGTCCGTCGGCGAGATCTGGCACCACGCCTCCAGCTGGTGGATCAGCCTGGGTGCAGGACTTCCTGGCAGGGGAGACCCCTTCGGTTACGTGCTGTGGATCCTGGGCCTTCTCGGCGGAGGCGACGCCAACGCCGCCATGGCCTGGCTCCTCCTGCTGGCGGCACCCCTTTCCGCGCTGACAGCATGGTTCGCGTCCGGGGCCCTCACCGCACGGCGCCGCTTCCGTCTGATCGCCGCGCTCTTCTGGGCGGCGGCGCCCGCGCTGCAGGTTTCCCTGAACCAAGGCCGGGTCGGGGCATTCGTGGCGCACCTCATGATTCCCCTGATGGTCCTGGCGCTGCTGCGCGCAACCGGCAGCGCGGTGGGTCATGGACGTTTTCTGCTTCCGTCGCCCGCGGAACGGCGCTTCACCGAGAAGCCACCGGTACGGCCGGGAATCAACGGGATGCCGTCCTGGACGGCTGCCGCGGCCGCGGGCCTGGCAATGGCCGTTGTTTGTGCTTCGGCGCCATCACTGCTGATACCCTCCGCCCTCATCATCGTGCTGTGTGGCCTGCTTCTCGGGCGCCGCGGGCGCACAGTTTGGTGGGCATTGCTGCCTGCCGCCGCCCTGTTCATTCCTTTCGGCCTGTCAACGCTGGACAGGCCGCGGGCCATCCTGGCGGACCCCGGTGTTCCCCTCGGGTTTGATGCTGCCCCGTTGTGGCAGCAGTTGCTGGGGCGGCCGCTGCCCTTCAGCCCTGAGGCCGGCCTGACGGGTCTGCCGTACTTCAGCGGCCAAGCCATTCCCTGGGCGCTCCTGCTCGCTCTGCTGGTGGGTGTTCCGGTGCTGCTCCTGGCCGCCGCTGCGCTGTTCGTCCCCGGCAAAAGGGCAGGAATAGCACGCGCACTCTGGGTATCCGCACTGGTCGCGCTTGCCGGCGGCTGGCTGGCCGGCCATGTTGCCACAGGTGCCAACGCCGACACCCTGGTGACGCCCTTTACCGGCCCCGCCGTTTCGGCCGCAGGATTCGTGCTGCTGGGAGCCGCACTCATTGGAGCGGAACGGTTGCTCGGCTTCGCGGAGATTGCTTCCAATGCCAGCACTCGCCGCAATGTCCTCGTCCGGTCAGCGGTGGCTTTGTCCATGATCATCCTCCTGGCCGGCCCGTTGGCCGGGATGGCCGCATGGTCCGCCCAGAACCTGCTGCGGTCCACGCCCTCAGCCGCCCAGGCGGAAGAAACCGGCCAGGAAGCACTGGGCACCCCCCGGCTCGTGGAATCAGTCAGTCCGCGTACGCTGCCCGCCACCGCCATTGACAGGGGCACCGGGTCCGAGCGGACCCGCACACTGCTGATCAGCACGAAGGTAAACGGCACGTTTGACGCAACCCTGATGCGCGGCGCCGGAACAACACTGGACAGCCTCTCCACCATCGCCGCGGCGCGGGATATTTTGGGCGCTCCGGGAGCTGAAACTGTCCGGGAGGATGATGGGGTCACGTCGATCATCCGAAGCGTGGTTGCCACCATCGTGGCAGGGCAGGGCGTGGACCCCCGGCCTGAGCTGGAACAGCTGGGGATCGGATTTGTGGTCTTGCGGTCAGCGGATACCGCGGCGCAACTGACTGCCAGCCGGATGGATGCAGTCCCGGGCCTCGTCGCGGTTGGGCAGACGGATGTGGGCTGGCTGTGGCGGATCACGCCCCTTAACCAGCCGGTGCTTCAGCCCGCGGACGTTGCCCACCGGGCGCGGATTGTGGACGGAAAGGGCGCTGCGGTTTCGCTGCTCCCGTCCGGATACGACGACGTTGACACGGCAGTCCCGGCAGGGGCGGAGGGGCGGCTGGTGGTCTTGGCCGAGCGCGCTGATCCGGGGTGGAGCGCCTGGCTTGATGGGCGGAAACTCACGTCGACAACATCCGGCTGGGCGCAGGCGTTCACCTTACCGCCGACGGCAGGCCAACTGACCATTCGCTACGACAACCCTTGGTCAGTGTGGTCCGCCATTGGGCAGATCACGGTGATTGGACTTACCGTGATGCTCGCGATCCCCATGCCTGCCCGCCGGCCCAATACCGGCCTTTCGAGGGACGAAGGCTCCTTGCGTAAGGAACACCAAAATGCATGAGTCCACACCGAATGAACCGGGGACAGACGCTGTCCAGGCTGCGCCACCGCCGGCCCATGCCCCCAAAGCGGGAGACCACCCGCAACCTCAGCCGCAACACGGGTCAGCCTCCCGGAGGAAGCCTTCCGCCGGTGTCCTGGTCAGGGTCCTGTCCGCTGTGGCGATTCTTGCGTCCGCGGGCGGACTGGTGACCGCGGCCTCCCTGGCCCCGCAACCCGCCGGTGACCGGACGATTCCGGCGGCGCTGGCGGCTGTTCCCGCCGGCTCAAGCGTTGGGGTGTGCCCCGGGCCCGCCAGGCTTCTTGAAGGTACTGAGGCAGGAACGGATCCGCAGTTCAGCCCCGAATCGGCCACGGCGGCCAGCGCAGTCACGGGGGCGGTCATGAGTGCCGCCGGCGGCGATCTGCCGGACAGCCGGCTCTCGGCGCTGAACGGGACCAACGCGGTCAAGATCGCGAAACAGGCTCCGGCGGGAGCAACGGCGGGCCCGCAGGACCTCCTGGCGGGTGTCGTCCCGGGCCGTGCGGTGGACGACGTCAGCGTGCTGAGCGCCCAGGCGGTGGACAACCAAAAAGCATCGGCGGCTGCACTGGTGAAATACACGGCCACCGATGGGGACCTTCAGGGAGCTGCGGCCGCCAATTGCCAGCAGCCGGCCAACGACCTGTGGCTGGCCGGAGCCAGCACCAAGGTGGGCCGCACCTCGCTGCTGGTGCTCAGCAACGCTTCCACGACGCCGGCCACCGTCAGCCTGGAACTCTATGGCGCCAAAGGCCAGATCCATGCACCGGGAAGCCGCGGCCTGCTGGTGGCCCCCGGCACCACCCGGTCGGTTGTCCTGGCCGGGCTGGCGCCTGGCGAAGGCCAGCTCAGTGTGCACGTCCGCAGTGTGGGAGGCCCCGTCGCCGCCGTCGTCCAACAAAGTGTCCTGCGGGGACTTACCCCCGGTGGTGTGGACTACATTGCGCCGGGGGCTGCCCCCGCCGCCCGACAGGTAATGACCGGGCTGGACATCCAGGATCCCGCCGGAATAGCTGCGATGACAGGGCAAAAAGGCTTCGAGGATGCCGGTCCTGCCTTGCAGCTGACAGTACCGGGGGCTTCGGACGCCGTGGTGGAAGTCAAAATGTTTGGGCGCGACGGCCAGCAGGCGCTTGCGGGTGGAGGCGTGGTCACGGCAAAAGCGGGGGCGGTAACCGAGATTTCGCTCGCGGGAGTTCCGGCGGGACATTACACAGTTTCCGCCAGTTCCGACGTATCGTTTGTGGCTGCGGCGCGTGTAACCCGCGGGGTCAACAGTGAACAGGTGTCCGACGTCGCGTGGTCAGCGTCCGCCAGCCGGCTGGGCAGCCAGCATGTTGTGCCGGTGCCCCCGGGAGGCGGAAGGACTCTGGTCTTCGGGGCCCTGGAGGACCGTGCCACCATTTCCTACTCTGCCATCACGGCTGACGGCACGATTCACGGGGCAGCATCGGCCGACATTGCAGGCGGGACAACAACCTCCATCCAGGTTCCGGAGAAGGTGGAAGAGGCCGTGGTAGTGGGGTACGTGGTGTCAGCTTCCGGCGGTGCTGCGTATGGGGCGCTGCTGCTTCAGCAGGAGGGCCGCGACGACATCTCCACGCTGGCCCTCACGCCCGCAGCGTCAGGACAGGAGAAAGTCCCGGTCACACTGGGTTACTGAGATCGTTTAGGCAGATGGGTTCCTGAAGCTGTCTGGTTTCTGACGCTGTCCTGGGCAGCCCAAGGGCCGCGTGGCCCGGCCGGTCAGTAACGTCGCCGGTAAACGGGGTCCAGGGTCTCCGGTGCCACGCCCAGCATCTCGGCGGTGTGTTCCACCACAACATCGTGGACCAGGTCCTGAAGCTCCTCCCGGCTGGCGCACCCCTGCTCCACCACCCTGCGGTACAGCGTGATGACGGGTCCTTCCTCGGAGGTTGCCGGGGTGTAGGAGCCCATCGGCGGCGGAGCGGAGTCCGCTACAAGCCGCTCAAGCTGCGGGGGAATCTCGTCCACGGCAAACCGCACGCCGTCGAGGGTCTTGCCCCAGATGTCGTGGAGCCGCTGCGCGGAGTCCAGCACCATGTCGTCAAAGCGGTCGGACCGTGTCCGGTAACCGGGATGGGTGGGCAGCATCAGTTCCCCGCGCAGGCCGCGGCCGTGCCGGTTCCGGCGGCGCATCGCGAAGCTCCTGCCCAAGGGGCCCGAACCGGTACCTTCACTGCTGGCACCCGGGTCAGCCAACCGGACCGTAAAAGCTGAATCATGGTTCGATGACTGCATACATTGACTCTAAACCCGGCGGAAGATTTACGCGACACAATCGGTCCCAAGGCAGCAGGCGCGGCGTACTGGCGGCAATACGGCAAACCAGCGTGCAGACGGAGTAGTCTGGGATGTCGTGGGAGCTATCCGTGAATGTTCAAGGTCAGCGTGCCGTCAATCGGCGGTGGCTACTCTGACGTACGTCTATGCAGATTCCACCGCTGTACTGGGTCCGCTGGCCACCTACGCTGAGCCGCATTGTTACGATTTGTGCGAGCAGCACGCGGGCTCACTGACCGTGCCGCGGGGGTGGGAAGTCCTCCGTCTGGCGATGCCAAACACGCCGCAGCAGCCCGGACCGGACGACCTGCTGGCTCTTGCCAATGCTGTGCGGGAGGCCGCGGCCCTTCCGCCGCAGGCTCAGCCGGCCCAGGCCCACCGCTCGATCCATTCAACCCTGGAAGCCCCAGCCCGGACGGACGGCGCCCGCCGCGGCCATCTCCGTGTGCTGCGTGAACCTTCCTGACGCCGTTCTGGCGGTAGGCTGGAAGCTGCACATCAGCCAGCCACCGGCGCAATCGCGCCCGTCAGGGAGCTTCACCCATGCCAAAGATCCGTCCTGAACTGTTGTCCGTCCTGCGGTGTCCTGTTACGGGATCTCCATTGGTCCAGGAGGGCGAAGAACTCGTCTCGACGGCGGCGGGGGAGTCCGGCGTGAAGCTGCGCTACACGATCGAGGACGGGATACCCCTGCTCCTGCCGCCGGAGCTGCTGCAGGCAGCAAAGGCAGCCGGTTCAGATGAACACGACGCTGCTGAGCACGACGCAGTGGAGCGCTACCCCGTTGAGTATTACCAGGCCGGGCATGACCCCGCCGCCGGCGCAGCCCCCACTTCCTGATCACCCCCATCACACGAGTGACGCCCGACGCTTCAAGGCTGTCGCGTCCATCGGACAGAGCTAAGGATTCCCATGACTTTTGATTACAAGGTTGCCGACATTTCGCTGGCTGAGGCCGGCCGCCACCAGATCCGCCTGGCCGAACATGAGATGCCTGGCCTGATGTCGCTCCGTGAGGAGTTCGGCCCCACCCAGCCGCTTAAAGGTGCCCGCATCGCCGGTTCGCTCCACATGACGGTGCAGACTGCCGTCCTGATCGAAACGCTCACGGCGCTGGGCGCCGAGGTCCGCTGGGCCTCCTGCAACATCTTCTCCACCCAGGACGATGCAGCCGCCGCGGTTGTGGTGGGCGCCGGAACCACTGAGGACCCGCAGGGTGTGCCTGTTTTCGCCTGGAAGGGCGAGACCCTCGAGGAGTACTGGTGGACGGCGGAGCAGATCCTTACCTGGCCGGGCGCGGACAGCAACCCGGAACTGGGCCCCAACATGATCCTGGACGACGGCGGCGATGCCACCATGCTGGTCCACAAGGGTGTTGAATTTGAAGCCGCCGGCGCCGTTCCGGTGACCGATGAAGCAGACTCCGAAGAGTATGCGATCTTCCTGGAGGTACTGCGGGCATCCATCCGGCAGGACCCCCGGAAGTGGACCCGCACGGCGCAGTCCATCAAGGGCGTCAGCGAGGAAACAACCACGGGTGTCCACCGTCTCTACCAGCTGGCGGAGCAGGGCAAACTCCTCTTCCCTGCCATCAACGTCAACGACTCCGTGACCAAGAGCAAGTTCGACAACAAGTACGGGATCCGCCATTCCCTGCCTGATGGCCTCAACCGCGCCACTGACGTCCTGATGGGCGGAAAAGTGGCTGTTGTCTGCGGCTACGGGGATGTTGGCAAGGGCGCAGCAGAGGCACTTCGCGGCCAGGGATCCCGCGTTATTGTCACCGAGATCGACCCCATCTGTGCCCTTCAGGCCGCGATGGACGGATACCAGGTGGCCAAGCTGGAGTCCGTGCTTGCCCAGGGCGACATCTTCATCACCACCACAGGCAACAAGGACGTCATCATGGCCGAGCACATGGCGGGCATGAAGAACAAGGCGATAGTGGGCAACATCGGCCACTTCGACAACGAGATCGATATGGCCGGCCTGGCCAGGATTCCCGGCATCAAGAAGGTGGAAATCAAGCCCCAGGTCCACGAGTGGGTCTTTGCTGGCGACGCCGCCGAGGGTTCGGCAGCGCGGTCCATCATTGTTCTCTCCGAGGGCCGGCTCCTGAACCTCGGAAACGCGACAGGGCACCCGTCGTTCGTGATGAGCAACTCCTTCGCCAACCAGACCATTGCGCAGATCGAACTGTGGACCAAAAAGGACCAGTCCGATGACCAGCGCGAGTATGAGAACCAGGTCTATGTCCTGCCGAAAATCCTGGACGAAAAGGTGGCCCGGCTGCACCTTGCTGCGCTGGGTGTCGAACTGACGGAGCTGTCCAAGGAACAGGCCGAATACCTGGACCTGGACGTGGCCGGACCGTACAAGCCCGAGCACTATCGTTACTGAGGTGTGACTCCCCGGGTGCCTACCGCTCCCGGGGCTGTTACCTCCAAGCATTAAGATCGGTCTATGGAGCCTGAAGTTAAGCCGCGCGCCCGGGGAACGGCCAAGAAGATCCTCCTGGTGGCTGCCGTCTGCGTCCTCGCGGCCACCGGCGGCGTTTTCGCCGCCGTCGCGCCTGGTTTCGCCCCCGGGACCTTGGAGTCGGAGGCGGCTTCAGCCATGCGGTCAGCCCCCGGGCTGGCGTCGCCGGTGGTTCCGCCGCTGAAGCTGGACAGTTCGCCTGCCGATGGCGCGAGGCAAGTCAACCCCGCCACTCCCGTTTCACTCAAGGTGAGCAACGGCAAGATTGAGCGGGTGTCCCTGACCAGCACTGCCGGCGAGGCGATCGAAGGTACGTTCGGCGCGGACGAAAGCAGCTGGACCGCGCCCGGGCCGCTGAAATTCAATACCGACTACAGCTACACCTATGTGGTTACTGACGGTGCCGGGCGCGAAACCAGCACCACGCACTCTTTCAGCACTGTTGCCAGCACCCACGAAGCGGATGCCGCCGTCTATCCGCTCGACGGCATGAAAGTAGGAGTGGGCCAGCCCCTCCAGATCATCTTCAGTGAGCCGGTACTCAACAAGGACGCCGTGGAAAAGGCCATCAAGGTCACCTCCAGCGCGGGCCAGACCGGCGCCTTCCATTGGTTCAGCGACACCATGGTCCGCTACCGTCCCGAGGCTTTTTGGACCGCCAATTCCACCATCACCATGGATATGCAGCTCTTTGGGGTTGACCTCGGGAACGGCCAAATCGCCAACTTCAATAAGAAGGTCAACGTTGCCATCGGCGATAAGCGGGTGGCCATAGCCGACGCCGCAGCCCACACCTTCACGTTGAGCATTAACGACCAGGTGGTTAAGACCCTGCCTGTCAGCATGGGCGACGAACGCTTCCCGTCGGCCCGTGGCTACGCGGTGCTGATGGAAAAGAACCGCTATGACCACTTCAGGGCGGCCAGCATCGGCCTCAAGCCCGGCGACCCCGCCTACTACGGCGAAGTGGACGTTGAGTACGCCATCCGGCTCACCCTGAGCGGTGCCTACATCCACCAGGCCCTGGAATCGGCTTTCCCGTACATCGGCAACAAAAACGTCTCGCACGGCTGCATCGGATTCGCTCCCGACGGCGCTGCCTGGGTCTTTGGCGCCATGACCACCGGCGACGTGGTGCAGATCGTGAACACGGAGGGTGACTACGCTGCCCATGATGACGGCTACGGGGACTGGAACATCCCCTGGGCAGAGTACGACAACTAGTACCCGAGCTGCCCTGCAGGCTGTGGCTACCGGCTAAGGATTCCAGGAGCTGAAAGGCAGGCGGTCCAGCCGTTCGCCGACTTTCGAGTTGCGACGGCGGGCGTGCTGAAGCTTTGTCAATTCGCGGTTACGGCGTTCGGCGATCACAGCAGCAAGATAGTCCCCTGCAGTGGTTCCGGGCGGCGGAGCAGGGGCCACGTGGGCTGCCAATTCGGTCGCGATCGAGGCGGCCATGCCGTTCCTTGAAAGCGGAGACATCAGAGCCGCCTGCCGGATGAATTGCGTGGCCTGCCGGGCCGTCGCATCAGGGATCCGTCCGATGTCAGCCACCGAGGCCCATGCCTTCAAATGCGGGGGAACGAAAACCCGGACTGCCCCCTCAACCGGTACCCGGGTCCGCAAGGCGTAGGTTCCCGCCATGATGTCACCCAGGCGCCTGGACTTGTCGTTGAACAGGGCCACAGCGATAGCCAGCCCGCCGAGGGTGAGGTAAATTTCCAGGAAGCCAGCCAGGCCCCGAATCAGGGCATGACGAAAACGGATGGCGCCTCCGTCATCACGGACAATCCTCAGCCCCGCGGCCAGTTTCCCCAGCGAAAGCCCGCGGCTCAAGGTTTCCAAACCAACCGGGACAATGACGAAGCAAAAGACCACGCTGACAAGGATCAGCATGCGCATCGCCGCCTCATCAAGTTCGGGCCCGGCAGCCGCAACGCCAATCAGGATGACGATCAGCAGCACCACGTTGAACACGAAATCCAGCAGCAGACCCAGGCCACGGGCCGCGAAAGACCCGGGGCGCAGTTCCAGGACAACGGCCTCGCCCGTGACTATAGAACTCAATGCAGGATCCCCGTTCCTCGCGTCTCATCTTGTGGACGGTCACAGTCTAGTTGTATTGTCCACGGACGCTAGGCTGGTGCCGTGGACATGGATGCCTTCTCCGCTGTTAATGGGGACAAATGGTCGAGACTGCATGAACTCGCCTTTAAGCGGCGGCTTACCGGGGAGGAAGCAGACGAACTGCTCCGCCTCTACCAGGCCACGTCCGCGCATCTTTCCCTGATCAGGTCACTTGCCCCCGAAAGCGGCCTGTCCGCATCCCTGTCTGCGACGCTGGCCCAGGCGAGAACAAGGTTCACGGGGGCGCGGTCGAATTTTATGGCAGACCTCGCCCGGTTTTTTGTGGTTGCGCTGCCCGCCGCGCTGTACCGCATCACGTGGCTGACCCTGGCCTGCGGTGCCGCGTTCATCCTCATCGGCGGTGCCTACGCGCTGTGGATCGGAAGTTCACCCGAGGCCTTGCGGTCATTGGCCTCCGATTCCGCCCTCAAGCAGTACGTGGAGGAGGATTTCATTGACTACTACTCCGAAAATCCGGCGGCATCCTTTGCGGGCCTGGTGTGGACCAACAACGCATGGATCAGTGCGCAGGCCGTCGCCCTCGGCATCACCGGAATCTGGGTGCCGATGATCCTGTTCAGCAATGCCCAGGGCGTGGGAATCGCCGCCGGGATCTTCGCTGCCGCAGGAAAGTCCGATGTTTTCTACAGCTACATCCTGCCGCACGGGCTGATGGAGCTGACGGCGGTGTTTATAGCCTGCGCGGCGGGCCTGCGCATCTTCTGGGCCATGGTTTCCCCTGGCCCGCGTACCCGGGGCCGCGCCGTGGCAGAGGAAGGCAGGTCCTTGGTGACAGTAGCCCTTGGGCTGGTCCTGGTCCTCTTCGTGTCCGGCCTTGTGGAAGGGTTCGTTACTCCCAGTCCGCTGCCCGTTTGGGCCAAGCTCGCGATTGGTTCAGCGGTGCTTGGAGCCTACTGGCTGTACGTTCTGGTGTGGGGCAGGCGGGCGTATCTGTCCGGCGCCCGGGGAGACCTCAGTGCGGACGAGGGCGGATACACCGAAATAGCTGCGTGAATCCGGAGCCCTTCCGGGGTGGCATCTCGCCCTCCCGGAGGCGCGGACGGTAGGCTCGTGAGCAGAAACATGGTGCTGCCCGGACCAGAGCGGGCGGCGCGAACCCCAACGGAAGTGACGCTGCAGTGAACGACAAAACCCCTGCCAAACGCACGGAGCCGCAGCCGGATCCCGTACTGGACACCAGCGGGGACTCGGACGAGCCCGCATTTGAATGGATGAAGGCTTCAGAACCCGGCACCCCGGCTGCCAGCACTCCGGCATCCGGCAGGCAGGGCGCAGGCAGCACGGCCGCACAAGGTGCGGCTGCGCAGAGTGCAGTACAGGGGCAGAGTGCTGTGCAGGGTGGGGACAGCACGGCAGCGCAGGGTGCGGGAGCCGGGGATGTGCCCGGCCGACCGGGAGCAACACGGGGCGTTCGTTCCGGGCCCGCAGCAGCACCACAGGCCGAAAGCCGGGCTGATCGCAAAGCAGCGGAAGCCGCCGTCGAACCTTCCGCCGGGCAGGCTGCCGGTACCCAACCTGCCGGTACCCAACGTACCGTCAACCCGGCCGGAAAAGGCCAGGACTCGCTGTTCAGCGAACCGCTCCCTACGTCCGCCCTCCAGGTCCGTCCTCCGCAGGAGGAAGTTGAGCGGCGCAACGCCGAGCGGGAAAGCGCGGCGAACGCCAAGCCGGTGCTTCCGCGCGTGATGCAAGTGCTGCTGGCTGTCTTCTATCCCATCATCCTGCTGGTGCTGGCGGTCCGGGCAGTGACCAGCCCGCTGTTTCTTTGGGTGGAGTACAACCGTCCGGGGTTCCCCGGTGACGGCTACGGCTTCAGCACTGACGACAGGATGACTTACGGGTCGTATGCCGTTGACTACCTGAGTAACTGGGCTGCACCGCGGTACCTGGGCGAACTGGTCAACAGGAGCGGCGAAAGGCTGTTCAAAGAGGGCGAAGTCAGCCACATGGCGGATGTAAAGCTCGTGATTCTTTCCACTTTTGGTGCCGGCGCGCTGCTGGTAATTCTGAGTATCATCGCCATTGCCTACCTTCGCCGCCGCAGCACCGGGGGAGTGCGCAGGGGGCTGTTTGCGGGCTCCATCGTAGCCTTGGTCATCATTTTGGGCCTGGGTGCCCTGGCCGTGCTCGGCTGGCAACAGTTCTTCACGGAGTTCCACCGGATCTTCTTCGCCAGCGGGTCGTGGACCTTCGCCCTCGAAGACACCCTGATCAGGCTGTTCCCGGGCCAGTTCTGGATCGACGCCGGTATCACCATCGCTGCGCTGATCCTTCTTGCTGCGCTGGTAACACTGATCCTGACATGGCCCACCCGCCGCCGGCGCGGTCTCGCCAAGGCCGGGCGGACAGACACGGAGCCGTCAGCCGTAACAGCGGATCAGCCGTAAAGCCTGGCGATCTCGCCTTCAAAATCGCGGACGACGGCGGCCCTCCTGAGTTTGAGGGAGGGCGTCAGGTGGCCGGATTCAAGGGTAAACTGCGCCGTCAGCACCGAGAAGCTGCGGACTGATTCCGCCTTGGATACGAGGGCGTTTGCGCTGTTTACGGCGTCCTGGATGGCTGCACGGACCTTGGGGTCCGCGGCAGCGTCGGCCAGCGTCAGGGCGGGCAGTTTGTGCTCCCTGCACCAGCTTTCCAGCCCGTCCGGATCAAGGGTGACAAGGGCGGAAACAAACGGTTTTCCGTCTCCCACCACCACCGCATGGCTGACCAGCGAATGCTCGCGGATTTTTTCCTCGAGCGGCCCGGGCGCCACATTCTTGCCACCAGCGGTTACCAGGAGGTCCTTCTTGCGTCCCGTGACGGTCAGGAAGCCTTCGGCGTCAAGCTCGCCGAGGTCCCCCGTGCGGAAGAAGCCGTTCACGAAAGCCTTAGCGTTGGCGGCTTCGTTGGCGTGATATCCCCTGAAGACGCCGATGCCCTTCACCAGTATCTCGCCATCCTCGGCGACGCGGATGGTGGTGCCCGGAACGGGGATGCCCACGCTGCCCACCCTGGTGCGGGTGGGCGTATTTACTGTGCAGGGCGCCGTGGTCTCCGTCAGCCCGTAGCCCTCAAGCACAGGGATGCCGGCACCGCGGAAGAAGTGTGCGTCGTCCTGGTGCAGGGGACTGGCACCTGAAACGGTGTAGTGAACCTGGCCGCCGAGCGCCTGGCGGAGCTTGGGATACACCAGCCTGTCGAACACTGCATGCCGGACACGGGAAAGGACGCCCGGCCCGGCGCCCTCGCCACGGGCGGCCAGGTCCTGTTCCCTTGAGTACTGGACCGCCGCGGACGACGCGGAGCCGAAGGCTCCGGCCCTGCCTGCCGCCGCGGCCTGGCGGGCAGAGCCGGCGCGCATCTTTTCGAAGACGCGCGGAACCACCAGGAGGAAGGTGGGTTTGAACGTTTGCACATCCTCCAGCAACTGTGCGGCGCTGGCGGTGTGGCCCAGCGTCGTTCCAGCGCTGAGGCACACCACCTGGACTGCGCGCGCCAAGACGTGGGCCAGGGGAAGGAACATCAGTGTCCTGGCATGGTCCTGCCTCAGCAGCTCGGGGAGGAAAGCGACCATGTTGACGGCGACCAGGGCGAAGTTGCCATGCGTGATCTCGCATCCCTTGGGCTTGCCGGTGGTTCCGGAGGTGTACACCAGGGACGCGACATCATCCAGCCCTGCCGCAGAGCGGTGCCGTTCAAGTTCCGCGTCCGTGACTCCCGTGCCGGCAGCAGCAAGGCTGGCGAGATTGGGGGCTTCGCCGTCGTCATCCATCCTGACGACGTTCACCAGCCGGTCTTTCAGAAAGGCGGACGTATCCAGGATGTGCCGGACCAGCTCTACTTTTTCGTTGTCCTCGGCAAACACCCGGCGCGCTCCGGAGTCGTGGAGTATCCACTCCACCTGGCCGGGCGATGACGTTTCATACACGGGGACGGTCACGCCTCCTGCGAACCAGATGGCGAAGTCCACCAGCGTCCACTCATAGCGCGTTGCTGACATGACGGCTACGGTGTCGCCCGGCTCCAGGCCCCCGGCGATGAGCCCCTTCGCGAGTGCGCTCACATCCTGAAGGAACTTCTGAGCCGGTATGTCGGTCCACCCGTTGGACCCCCGCCGGGCATAGAGCGCATGCATCGGATTGGTGGCGCCCTGCTCCACCAGGAGATCTGTCACGTTGCTGTCCGGGGGGAGCTCAACCAGCAGTTCCGTACTTGCTTCTCTCACCGGGTCTCCGTTCCGCGGCATCACCGCGGAGCGGCTCAATCGTCAGGGTCTGATGCAATCCTGCCCTAGATCCAGGACGGCATCCACATTCTGAACCGCCAGTCCTGGTAGGGGATGATTTCGGCGGCCCACACCGGATAGAAGAAGGCCGAAAGCAGGATCACGCAGGCCAGGAAGAGCGTCACCAGGTAGAGCCCGGCGCGCCGGCGCCAGGGCGGATCACCGGCCCGGCCCAGGACGAGGCCCAGGCAGTAGACAAGGGCCAGCACCAGGAACGGTTCAAAGGAGACCGCGTAGAAGTAGAACATGGTGCGCTCCGGATACAGGAACCACGGCAGGTAGCCGGCGCCAACGGCAGCCAGCACCGCTCCCGCCCGCCAGTCCCTTCGGCCGACCCACCAGAACAGGAGCACCACCAGGGAGACGGTGGCACCCCACCAGACCAGGGGATTTCCCACCGAGAGGATCGCCGAGGTGCAATTGGCGACATCGCATCCCGGGGTGCCCTGCTGGGGCGACTCATAAAAGAATGAGGTTGGCCTGCCCATCACCAGCCAGCTCCAGGCACTTGCCTCATAGGGGTGCTCGGAGCCCAGGCCCTGGTGGAAGTTGTACGCCTCAAGGTGATAGTGGGCCAGGGACCGCACCCAGCCTGGCAGCCATCCCCACTCCGCCGACGGATTGTCGTCCGCCCAGCGGCGAAAGTAGGCGTCGTTGGAGCGGATCCAGCCTGTCCAACCGGCGACGTATACCAGGGCGGCCACGGGGACGATGCTGAGGAATGCGGGCACCCCATCCTTGATGATGCCGCCGCTGAACCAGCCCCGCACACCCGCGATACGCCTGGCGCTGAGGTCCCACAGGACGGAGAGCAGGCCGAATCCCGCGAGGAAGAACAGGCCTGACCATTTTGTCCCTACGGCCAGGCCCAGGCATACCCCGGCAGCAACCCGCCACCACCTGACACCGAGCCAGGGGCCCGCCAGCAGCTGTTTGGCCGAGGGCCGGCCATCCCTGGCGTTGCCGGCCAGGTTGGCCAATTTTCGGGCGAGGCGGCGGCGGCCGTCATCCCGGTCCATCAGCAACGCTCCAAAGGCTGCCAGGATCCAGAACATCAAAAAGATATCGAGCAGCGATGTCCGTGACATCACGAGGTGATGGCCATCCACCGCAAGAAGCAGGCCCGCAGCAGCTGACAGGGGAAGGGAATGGAACAGCTTTTGCGCAATGAGGGTGAGCAGCAGAATCGAAAGGGTGCCGGTCAGCGCAGCAGCGAAGCGCCAGCCGAATGGGTTGTCCGAACCGAAAAGCCACATGCCGCCGGCGACCATCCATTTGCCCACCGGGGGATGCACCACGTATTCGGGAGTTTCCAGGAGGATGTTCGGATTCCCGGCGTTAAAGGAGTCGTTGGCTTTGTCCGGCCAGTTCCGTTCGTAGCCGCTCATCAGGTACGAATAGGCGTCCTTGACGTAGTACGTCTCGTCAAAGACCAGGCTGTGTGGTCTGTCCAATCGGACAAAACGGAGGACTCCGCCAATGACCGAAGTGAGCAACGGGACCAGCCAAAACCACAGTCGTAGGGAGGGCGGATAGTCGCGCCACCCCAGGACACTCCCGACCAACCGTTCCTGCAAAGCCTCCGCAGTGAATGCCGCCGCCGGGCGCCTTATCCAGGGGCGGCCGGCAACGCGGCCGCCTTGGGCGGCACGTTCGGTGGAACCTGGTTTGGAGGCCTCCGGGGCGGCTCGGCCGGCCTCGGCAGGCAGCGTGGAGGTCTGCGTCACCTGCCCCATGCTACCTTTTGCAGGTGCTGCGGCCTGCCAGCAGTAGGCTGGTGGCGTGGACCCTAACCCCAGCACAGTTGCCGATACCAGCACCATTGAGTCTCCCGGCCAGTCAGAACCTGCCCTTTTGGAATCCAGTTCCCCGGGGCCGGTGGCTGCAGGTCCAGGCAGGGTAGTGCTGGCAGCTACACCCATTGGAAACACCGGGGATGCCTCGGCCCGCCTGATCGGGTTGCTGGCGACGGCGGATATTGTTGCCGCGGAGGACACCCGGCGCCTGCACCGGCTGGTCCAGAGCCTCGGTGTCACCGTGGGCGGCCGCATCATCAGCTACCACGAGCACAACGAGGCAACAAAAACAGCCGAACTCCTGGATCAGGTGAAGGCCGGAAAAACCCTGGTTATGGTCACCGACGCCGGCATGCCGTCCGTTTCGGACCCCGGCTTTCGTCTGGTGGAAGGCGCCGTGGCTGCCGGTCTCACGGTGACCGCCATCCCCGGTCCGTCCGCCGTCCTGACGGCGCTTGCCCTGTCCGGGCTGCCAACGGACAGGTTTTGTTTTGAAGGTTTCCTTCCCCGGAAAGCAGGTGAACGGGCCACCCGCCTTGCCGACCTCGCCGCCGAACAGCGGACCATGGTGTTTTTCGAGGCTCCGCACCGCCTCGAATCAATGCTGCGGGCGTTGCGCGAGCGTTTCGGTTCCGACCGGCGGATCGCTGTCTGCCGCGAACTGACCAAAACCTACGAGGAAGTGATCCGCGGGTCCGTTGGCGAACTCCTTTTGTGGGCGGAGGGCAATGAAGTGCGCGGTGAGATTGCGGTTGTGCTCGCCGGGGCACCTGACCAGGCGCCGGGCACTCCCGAGGATTATGTGGAGGCTGTCAACGAACTCGTGGCGCGGGGCATCCGGCTCAAGGAGGCGGTGGCTGCTGTGGCGGAAGACGTCCGGGTGAGTAAGAGGGAGCTTTACTCGGCGGTCCTCGCGGCACGCTGAGGCGTTTCCGGGACGCTCTGGAATGAGGAAAAAAGCACTGTGCAGGTGCACAGCAGGCAGTGGATTCAGTAGTGCGTCCAGGCGTAGACCCCTCAGGAGGCGCAGCAGTAGTCTGACAGTTAATCAGCCACGCGGACGGGCCTTGCCGGCTTCCTGCGCGCAGGCTGCAAACAACCTTACTGACGAGGGAGTCATCGTGACTGTCACTGCACCGCCAGCTGTTACCTCAAAGCGCGAGAGCGAGTTGCTGGCCTCTGTTCCCACTGGCCTGCTCATCAATGGTGAATGGCGGCCCGCCGCTTCCGGGAAGACTTTCAACGTGGAGGATCCTGCCACCGGCAAGGTCCTGTTGAGCATTGCCGACGCCGGTCCCGAGGACGGCAGGGCAGCCCTGGATGCTGCCGCTGCCGCGCAGGAATCCTGGGCGAAGGTTCCGCCACGTGAACGCGGCGAGATCCTCCGCCGCGCCTTTGACCTGGTCACCGAACGCGCCGAGGATTTCGCGTTGCTGATGACCATGGAGATGGGCAAGCCGCTGGCCGAGGCCCGCGGCGAGGTCACCTATGGTTCCGAATTCCTGCGCTGGTTCTCCGAGGAAGCCGTCCGGGCCTTCGGCCGCTATTCGGTCTCCCCGGACGGAAAGTCCCGGCTGCTGGTCACCAAGAAGCCCGTGGGCCCCTGCCTGCTGATCACGCCGTGGAACTTCCCGCTGGCCATGGCCACCCGCAAGATCGCCCCGGCCGTCGCCGCCGGCTGCACCATGGTCCTTAAGTCCGCGAACCTCACCCCGCTGACCTCCCAGCTGTTCGCCGCGGTCATGCAGGAGGCTGGACTGCCGGCCGGTGTCCTGAACGTCATCCCCACCTCCACGGCCGGTGCCACCACCGGTCCGCTGATCAAGGACCAGCGCCTCCGGAAGCTGTCCTTTACCGGCTCCACCGAAGTGGGCCGCCGCCTGCTCGCCGACGCCTCGGAAACCGTGCTGCGTACCTCCATGGAACTGGGTGGCAACGCACCGTTCGTAGTCTTCGAGGACGCCGACCTGGATGCCGCCGTCGCCGGGGCCATGCTGGCAAAGCTGCGGAACATGGGCGAGGCCTGCACAGCGGCCAACCGCTTCATCGTCCACGAATCCGTGGCCGAGGAGTTCGCCGAGAAGTTCGCCGCAAAAATGGCGGAGATGACCACCGCCCGCGGCACCGAAGCCGAGTCCAAGGTGGGCCCGCTGATCGATGCCAAGAGCCGGGACAAGGTCCACGAACTGGTCTCTGACGCCGTGGCCTCGGGGGCGCGGGCTGTCCTGGGCGGCGCACCTGTGGAGGGGCCGGGCTACTTCTACCAGCCCACCATCCTCACCGGTGTCACCGAGGGCTCCCGGATCCTGTCCGAGGAGATCTTCGGACCCGTGGCCCCGATCACCACCTTCGGCACCGAGGCCGAAGCCGTCCGGCTGGCCAACAACACCGAATACGGCCTGGTTGCCTACGTCTTCACCAAGGACCTGAACCGCGGCATCCGGATGGGCGAGAAGCTTGAAACCGGCATGCTGGGCCTTAACGCCGGCGTAATCTCCAACGCAGCCGCACCCTTTGGCGGTGTCAAGCAGTCCGGCCTGGGCCGCGAAGGCGGCCTCGAAGGGATCGAGGAATACCTCTACACCCAGTACATCGGCATCGCCGACCCCTACGCCGGCTGACCAAAGGAAGGCAAGGACCCGTACCCGCCCGGCGCAGTCCGGGCGGGGGAGGGCATTAGCCCTCGCGCAAACGCCGCAAGCCGTCGCGTGCTCTCATCCACGAGTGCGCGGCGGCTTTCGCCGTCCATTGGACCAGGCTTCCTATTGCTTTGAAAGGCGCACCGAGCATGCGCCCGAGTTGTCCGAGGATCGACGGCGGCAGCCAGTCGGCCCGCAGGCGCCGGGACCGCCGGGCATTTGCGCGCAGGGAATGTTGAACGGCGGCAATGCGGTGAGCAGTGGATGCCGTCCTGCCGCCGTGGCCCGCCGAGGACTGGCGGGCCGCGGTTGCTGCCGGTCCACTCGCCGTCTCCGGTGAAGTTTCCGGCTGCGGGCGCCCATACCTGCTGCGTTCGAAATCGGCCGTGAGCGACATAACAGCCTGATGAGCGGCTTCGTCCATTCCGCCGGCCTCGCCTATCAGGGAGGAATTGCGAAGCCGGGCCGCGTATGCCCGGGGCGTTTCACTCGGGTGCGGGGACAAACCGTAATCCGTGCCCAGGTCAAGGAGCTCCGACCAGGCCGGAGGAACGGCGTCGGCAGTGGTGCCCGTACTCCTCAAACGCCCCGCCCGTACGCCCATCCGGATCAGTCGGGGGGACGCTGCCACCAGCAAGAGGCCAAGGCCCCCGGCACTCCAGAGCAGCCAGGGAAGGAAGTCCGTTCCACCGGCGGCGCCGCCGCCGGCGCCCGGGGCGGGCAGCGGGGTGGTACTTGGGGTGGGAGCCGGAACGGGGGCGTTGGATGCAAGGAGATCGTCATTGCTGTCCAGGCTGTCGGCGCCGGGGGTGAAGGTTTCCGCTGCATACGGCGGAGGCACACCGCGGGAAGGGGTGGGTTCAAACGGGACCCAGCCGAGGCCCTGAAAATATAGTTCGGGCCAAGCATGGGCGTCCCGGGCGTCCACTTCAAACTCTGGCAACGCGCCTACCCCGACAACGGACACGGTGGCCCCCGTCAGCCTGCCCGGCGCATAGCCCACCGCAATGCGGCTGGGGATGCCTTCAAGCCGGGCCATCACGGCCATGGCTGAGGCATAGTGAACGCAGTACCCGCTTTTCTGGGACAGGAAATCAGCCAGAACCGAGAGTCCGTTTCCGTCGTAGCCGCCTTGGACGGGGGACTGCAGCGAATACGTGAACTCAGCCGAGCGGAGGTACTTCTGGATAGCCATCGCCTTGGCGTAGGCGGTATCGCTGGAACCCGTCACGGAATCCGCCGTTGTCCTCACAATGTCAGGAACGTTGCCGGGAACCCTCGTGAAGTCATCCGATATTCCCTGGACTTGACCTGATGACTGATCCAGCGCCTGGGCCGTCAGCTTTGGTACCGAGGAGGTCACAATATATTGCTGACTTCGGGAATTTGTATCGTCGCCTTTGATGCTGAGGGTGGAAGGATCCCAGGTCCAGCGGCCGCTAAGCCCGCGGATTGATTCTGGTGCATAGGGCACCGGAAGGTACGGGCTCGTAAAGCTGCCGGTATCCACTGCCGTGACCTGCCGGAGCTGTTCGTCGGCAAGGATCTCGTACCCGGTTTCAAGCTCGTCCCTTACAGGCCGCCGGGACCAGTCCCTGTCGTCCGGGCCCCAGGAGTCGCCGTCGAAATTGTCCACAGTTACTGAGCGAAGGTACATCGGTGCCGTGGCGTTGGTGGCGTAGGTGATCCGCCCGCTGCCGCTGGGACTGCGCAGGCTGTTGCCGAGGGTGATCATGGGATTCAGGCCCGTGGACGTACCCCACGGGTTCACTCGGGAGCCCTGCGGAAAAGTCCCCTGGTCAAAACCCGGTATGGCGAAGGGAACCAGGATGGTGGCAACAAGCGCAGCAGTCCCCGTCAGCGCGGCCCTTTTGAACTGCCCTGGGTTACGTGCAGTGTCAGCGGCTATCCGGGCATCAGGGGCGAACCATTGACTGCAGGCAAGAATCAGCAGGTAGCCGGCCACAGTGGCGAGGAAGCCCAAAATCCCCACGCTCTGCGGTTTCACCATCGCCGGAACAACCAGGATCGCAAGGAGTCCCAGCCCTGTGGTGGCCGGCATGCCCAAGGGGACAGCAAGGGCGTCGATGAGGATGACCGTCAGCCCCAGGACGGCGCACGTGACCATCACAATCCCGGCGTTGGGAGCTACCGGGGCACTCTCGGCCAGCACCGTCTCGCTGGCACGGCGGATGAAACGGTTGAGTTCCGACATGGTGTTCCCGGACGGGATAAAGCCGGCGATGCTGGAACCGCGGAAGAACGTAAAAGTCAGGATGCCGCCAAGTGCCGCGAAGCCGCCGGCAGTAACCACCAGTGGCTGGGCTTTGAGGGCGCGCAGGGCAGCCAGGGTCATGCACACCACAAAGACCGTGGTCAGCACGGGCGGATACCAGGCCCAGCCCCTAAGGACGCCATTGAGCGAGAGCGCGGCGCCCGCCACCGAAAAGCCCACCGCCCCCGCCATCGCCCAGGGGTAGGCTCCCACCCGGCTACGATCGGCAGACCCTCCTCGTGCAGGGGGAGGGGCAGTTGGTTCGTGCCGTGCTGTGCTCCGTTCCGGTGCAATCGTCACCGTGCCACCCCCGCACCGCGCCGGACATCTGCAGCAGCAGCGTCCAGTTCTGCTCCGCCAAGGTCAAAGTACCTCCACGCCGTGGCCGCCGAAACCGACGGAGCCACCGCGGCGGCACGCCAGCCGCCCTGCCGCAGCGCCTCCAGGACGTCGTCGAATTCTGCGGGCCGCTCGGCAACAATGAGGGCGAAGGCGTTGGCTCCGTATCCGGCAGCGGGCGCCAGTGCTGTGGCTTCTGCCAGGGAGATCCGGCCCAGGACCGCGATGAGCGGGCCACGCATGCGGTGGGCCGACAGCTTGTCCATGAGGTGGTCATCAAAGGCTGCGGGGCCGGAATCCTGTGAGCTACCGTGGTTGCGTCCCGAAACAGCCTCCGTCTTGCGGCCGGAGTCCCGGCGGCCGTGGTGGGGTCCGGAGAGCTGGATGGCCGCGAGGCTTTCGGCAATGGACTGCAGGCCGCCTATGCCGCTGAACTCTTCGGTATCCGGTTCCGGCGCCGACGGCGAGCGGAGGAAGCCGGGATCACCCTTGACGTCAAGCACCCGAAGGGCATAGTTGCGTTCAGCCAGGTGCGCGCTGACCGACATGGCCATCACCACGGCCCACTCGAAGGTGTCGCTGCTGGCCATCTCGTGGCCCTCCGCCGAGGCGTTCCCGCCGAAGCCGGCACCACCGCTGCCGGAGAAGGCCACATGCCGCTGGTCCAGGATGATGGTGGCCTCCGGAGTGGTCACCGACTCCTCCTGCCGCACCATCAGGGCGCCGTGCCGGGCCGTAGCCGGCCAGTGCACCCGGCGCATGGGGTCGCCGTGGCGGTATTCCCTGGTCATCACGTCATCGTCGCTGGGATTTGCGCGGGTCCGCGTGGCGGTGACGCCGTCGTTGCCCCGTGCACCGGCGAGCCCGGTGACGGGAAGTTCGACGGCGGCCGGCGTGACGGTGAGGATATCGCCGTCGTCAATGGCCTGCCGGTGCAGGGAGAGGCCAAACGGGTCGGTGAACTCAGCGGTAACGGGTCCGATGCGGAACTGGCCCCGGTGGGCCGATCGGAGATGGTATTCATACCTGCTGGTTCCGCCGGTGGCCGAGCGTGCCGGGAAGTGGAACGCCGGAGACTCTCCGAACCTGTGGGGAAGCCGCTCCTCCATGATGGCGCGTCCGGTGCCCAGCCCGGTCCGCCCCACTGCCAGCCGGACGGTGGTGGGGGCGGAAGTTTCCACCGGCGAAGGATTGAACTCGCGGTAAACCTGGAAACGAGGTTTGACAAGCCTGATCCCGGCGAGGGATACCAACGGCAGGACAATCAGCAGGACACTCAGGCTCAGGAGGTCGCGCCGTCCCATAATCTGCGCTGACAGCAGGGAAACAGCGCCGGCAGCCAAAAGCCCCCAGCCGCGCTGGCTGAAGAGATGCCGGGGCAGCCGGTCCAGAATCGCCATGGTTCTACCTGCCTAATGATTCCTGCGTGACCCGGAAGCCGAAGGAGTGCCGGTTGCAGTGCGGCCCGGGGCATCCGCCAGGTCCTGGTTCACCGGAAGCCTGGCCAGAATCCCCCGGATGACGCTGTGCGGGGTCTCTCCGGCACTGGCAGCCTTGCGGTCCAGGATGATCCGATGGGCCAGCACGGATTCAGCGACGTTGACAACATCGTCAGGGAGCACAAAGTCCCGTCCGTCCAGAGCGGCTGTGGCCTTCGCGGCCCGCAGCAGCTGCAGCATGGACCGGGGGCTGGCGCCCAGGCGAAGCAGCGGGCTCTCCCGGGTAGTTCTGCCCACAGACACCGTATATTCCTTGACGGCCTGGGATACGTAGACCTGTTGAACCGATGCAATCATCGCCGCGACGTCCGCCGCGGTGACCACTGCTGAGACCTTTGCCAGCGGCGACGTTGCCTGGTGGGTCTCGAGCATTTCGATTTCCGAATCCTTGTCCGGATAGCCCATGGAAATGCGGGCCATAAAACGGTCACGCTGGGCCTCGGGGAGCGGGTAGGTGCCTTCCATTTCGATGGGATTCTGGGTGGCCACCACCATAAAGGGCTCATCCAGCTTGTAGGAGTGGCCATCCACCGTGACCTGGTGTTCTTCCATGCACTCGAGCAGGGCGGACTGGGTCTTCGCCGAGGCGCGGTTGATCTCGTCGCCAATGACGATGTTGGCGAAGACCGCGCCGGGGCGGAATTCGAACAGCCGGGAAGACTGGTTGTAGATCGAAACACCTGTCACGTCGGACGGCAGGAGATCGGGAGTGAACTGGATGCGGCTGACCGTGCAGTCGATGGTCCGCGCCAGGGTTTTTGCCAGCAGCGTCTTGCCCACGCCCGGCACGTCTTCCAGGAGCAGATGCCCCTGCGCAAGCAGGACCGTCAGGGCCAGCTTGGCTGCCTCCGACTTCCCGTCAATCACCGTATTGATGGCGTCCAGGATCCGCTGGCTGGCCACATGGAAGGATGCTGCGTCCATGGGCGCCGTCTTGTGCCCGTTCATGTGGGTGACAGGTTCAGTGACCCCGGCGAAATTCCGGACGGCAGGGGAAATTTCATTGACGGCGGTGCGTCGGTGGGGTTCCATCGGCAACCTTTCAGCCCGGGTATCACCTGGGACGGGTCAGCAAGCCTGCCTTCGCCCATCGGTGGGCGTTGCATGTTGTTCGTACCAGACTACTAACACAACTGCCCTGCCTGACAGAGAGTTCCGTCGAATTGTGGGGCATCCGCCGCAGTTAGGGTAGGGGGATGTGCAATTCGCTGATTCCCGCCGCCTATCGCGGTTACGGGACCAACGGTTCAGCGGCAACCGGAGGTCCCGGAAGGCAGGATTTTCCGCCCGCGCCTGAGCCGTTACCGGTGCCCGTGATGGACAACCACACGCATCTGGACTTCCCGGACGGTGAGGCGCCGGTGGGGGTTGCCGCTGCGCTGGATGCGGCAGAGGCGGTGGGGGTGCAGGGCGCGATCCAGGTGGGTTGTGACCTGGCGTCGTCGCGTTTCACGGTTCAGGCCGTCGACCTGGATCCCAGGCTGCTGGGAGCGGTTGCACTCCATCCCAATGACGCGCCCGGCTATGCCCTTCGTGGCGAGCTGGAAGAGGCACTGGCGGAGATTGAACAGCTCGCCAGCCACCCGCGCATCCGGGCGATTGGAGAGACGGGCCTTGATTTCTACCGCACCAAGGGGGAGGGGCTGGCTCACCAGCGATACTCCTTCCGCCGCCACATTGACATCGCGAAGCGCCTGGACCTGACGCTCCAAATCCATGACCGGGATGCCCACGACGACGTGGTGCAGGTCCTGCGCGAAGAGGGGGCTCCGGACCGCGTGGTGTTCCATTGCTTCTCCGGAGACGAGGAACTGGCCAGGATCTGTAATGAAGCCGGATGGAGCATGTCTTTCGCAGGCACGCTCACCTTCAGAAATGCGGCGAACCTTCGCGCGGCGTTGGCGGTGGCCGATCCGGACTTGGTGCTGGTTGAAACCGACGCGCCTTTCCTGACACCCCATCCGCACCGCGGCCGGCCCAACGCCAGCTACATGGTGCCGTACACCGTTAGGGCCATGGCGGAATTGACAGGAACGGACCTCGCCAACCTGTGCGGCCGTATCAGCGAAAATACCGTGCGGGCATACGGATCCTGGACGTGACGGTCCGCCTTAGCTTCCTCGGGCTGCACATACCCGGTAGGTAGAATTCTTGGCCGCTTTATAACGCTACGGTTACAGTGGGAAACATTAGCCGGGGTCGGGGAAGGCCTTCGGATAATTTCACTTCTTTCGCAGCAGGACCGTGCAGGGCTCCCATCCCGCACGCCTGCCGCTGGGAGTGTGGCGGCGCAAAGGTGCCCGGAGCTGCCCTTAGGGCATTTGCGCCGGGCATTTCATTGTGTTTTTCCCCGTGCCCGGACGGTCCTAAAGTTACGGGCAATCGTGGTCAAGATCTTCACATCCTCGGACGGTAAGCTCAGCTTCCTCAAGGTGGGCACCCAATTGGTGGTGCTCTGCGCGTTGGTTCTCGGGCTCGTTGCCTTCGTTGGCAATAACAAAACCATCACGCTGAACGTTGACGGAAAAGTGACCTCGGTCCAGACCTTCGGCGGCACGGTGGGCCAGGTGGTCAAAAGTGCCAAACTGGATCTGAAGCCCGCCGACCGTGTCTCGCCGTCCCTTGATGCGACCGTGGACAACGGCACCGTCATCAACGTCAATATGGCCAAGGCTGTCAAGGTCAGCCTTGACGGTGCAGAGAAGACAGTCAACACCACGGCGCAGGATGTCGGCGGCCTCGTGACCGAACTCGGCGTGGCCAGCGCGTCATCCGTCTCTGTTCCGAAGGACGCCCAGCTGAGCGTTGATGGCTCGTTTGTCTCCATCACAACGCCGAAGACGGTCAGCATCGTCGCGGACGGCAACGTGTCCACGGCAACCACGACTGCCGCTACCGTTGCCCAGGTCCTTGAGGATGCGGGCCTGACACTCGGCGTCAACGACCGCACGTCCCAGCCTGGCAATGCCCACGTGGTCAACAACATGGTGGTCAAGGTTTCCCGCGTGGACACCGGTAAGACTGACGCCACCACCGAACCCGTTCCGTTCGAGACCCTGACCAGCGAAAGCGCAGAGTTGTTCAAGGGGGACAAGGAAGTTACCCAGGCGGGCGCGGCAGGAAAAGTAGACAAGACCTTCAAACTGGTGCTGGTTGATGGACGCGAAGCCTCCCGTACCCTGGTCTCCGAAACTGTTTCACTGCAGCCGGTCACCGAAAAAGTTACTGTAGGGACCAAGCCGAAGCCCGTGGCGGCGGCTCCTGCCGCTACGAACACCGGAGCTGCAGCCCCGGCCATGATGAACGAGGCCATGTGGGACAAGATCGCCCAGTGTGAGTCTGGGGGAAACTGGTCCATCAACAGCGGCAACGGATACTACGGCGGCCTGCAGTTTTCCATCCCCACCTGGCTTGCCAACGGTGGAGGAACCTACGGCCCCAATGCCAGCGTTGCCACCAAAGCGCAGCAGATAGACATCGCCAACAGGCTCTTCGCAAAGAACGGCCTCCGGGACTGGGGCTGTGCCTGGGCAGCGAGCAGCTAAGCACTCACCAGCCTCATTCGGCAGCTGACCACAGCCGACAGGCCACGACCCGTACAGCGGCCGGACCCGGATATCCAGGGTCCGGCCGCTGCCGTTAACTCCGGAACCTACCGCCGGGGACACGAATAGCCGGGCAAAGCCGGCGGGATAGGATACCTAGGTGACTGAACCAACCCCCGCCGCGCCCGCACCCCTCTTCGGTGCCTCCGACATACGCCGGCTGGCGGAAGAGATCGGCATCCGTCCCACCAAGACATTGGGCCAGAACTTCGTCATTGACGGCAACACCATCCGCAGGATCGTCAGCGTGGCCAACATAGGCCCGGATGAAACCGTGCTGGAAGTGGGCCCCGGCCTCGGATCACTGACCCTGGGACTGCTGGACGCTGCGAAGGCGGTTGTCGCCGTCGAAATCGACCCTGTCCTGGCGGCCAAGCTGCCGGAAACTGTGAACGAATGGCGGCCGGAGGCCGCGGGGGACTTTTACCTCGTCCAGGCCGACGCCATGAAAGTGACAGCCCTGCCGGTTGAGCCGACGGCAATAGTTGCAAACCTTCCCTATAACGTTGCCGTGCCCGTGGTGCTGCACCTGCTCCAGCACTTCCCCAGCCTCCAGCACGGCCTGGTCATGGTCCAGGATGAAGTGGCTGACAGGTTGGCCGCCGGCCCGGGGTCCAAGACCTACGGCGTGCCGTCGGTCAAGGCCGCGTGGTACAGCAGCATGCGCAAGGCCGGAGTCATCGGGATGAACGTGTTCTGGCCGGCACCCAAGATCCACTCCGGGCTCGTCGCCTTCACCAGGCGCCAGCCACCCGTCACCACGGCCACCCGCGAACAGGTCTTCGCCGTGATTGATGCGGCGTTCGCACAGCGCCGCAAAACCCTTCGTGCCGCCCTGGCCGGATGGGCCGGCGGTGCCGCTGAGGCCGAACGCTGCCTGCTCGCCGCGGGGGTGGATCCAACCGCCCGCGGGGAAGTCATAGACGTAGCAGCTTTCGCCCGGATAGCCGAAGCCCGCGAGGCCGCGGCATGAATGCTCCCCTGGGAAGGTTCGCGGCGCGGACGGTCCGGGTGAAGGCGCCCGGCAAGGTCAACGTCTCCCTTGATGTTGGTCCGCTCCGTCCCGACGGCTACCATTCGGTGGCCAGCGTGTACCTGGCTGTCTCGCTTTACGAGGAAGTGGCAGCCACCAGCACGGAGACGCCCGGCATTACGGTCAGCCTCAGCCCCGCCAGCACCTTGGACCTTGACGGCGTGGACATCCCGCTGGATGAACGGAATCTTGCCTATAAAGCAGCGGCCATTATGGCGGATGTCAGCGAGCACGCCACCGGCGTGCATCTTGAGATCACCAAACGGGTTCCCGTAGCCGGAGGTATGGGAGGCGGCTCCGCTGACGCGGCAGCTACTCTCCTTGCCTGTGATGCGCTCTGGAACAGCGGCCTGTCCCGGGATGAACTCGCGCAGCTGGCCGCCGAGCTCGGAGCCGATGTCCCTTTTTCCCTCCTGGGCGGAACGGCTGTTGGGCTGGGCATAGGAGATGAGCTCTCACCTGCATTGGCCAAAGCCCAGACGGACTGGGTGCTCGTCACGGCCGATTATGGGCTGCCGACTCCCAAGGTCTATGACACCCTGGACAGGCTCCGGGACGCGGAGGGCATTGACGCCGAAGAACCCACAGCCGTGGACCCCAAGATCCTCACAGCGCTGCGCAGCGGCGACGCCGACGCCCTGAGCCGTGTCCTGCTCAACGATCTGCAGCGGGCTTCCATTGAACTTGCCCCTGCACTCCGGGATACGCTGGGAATCGGCGAGTCACATGGAGCCATTGCCGGCATCGTCTCCGGATCGGGTCCCACCGTGGCCCTGTTGACGCATAGCCCCGCGGCGGCGGAAAGCCTCGCTGAGGACCTCCAGCACTACGGCCTGACGGCCATCGCCGTCCACGGGCCAGTACACGGTGCACGCATCATCTCCGATACCCTCCTTTAAGACCCCCCTTCCCATTAGCAGCAGAAAGCAGTTCCCTTGGCACACCTTCTTGGCGGCGAAAACCTGACGGTTTCGTACGCAACGCGCACCGTCCTGGACGGCGTCACCCTTGGACTTGAGGAAGGTGACCGCATCGGAATGGTGGGCCGGAACGGTGACGGCAAATCAACCCTCATGCGGCTGCTGTCCCTGCGCGCCACTCCGGATTCGGGCCGTGTGACCAAGCGCGGAGACGTCAATGTGGGCTACCTCGACCAGAGCGATGTCCTCGACGGCGACCTGACCGTGGGTGCCGCCATCGTCGGTGACCAGGCAGACTATGAATGGGCCCGTAACCCGCAGATCCGCGAGGTGATGGGCGGACTGGTTTCCGACGTCGACTGGCACGCCAACGTGCACGCCTTGTCCGGCGGCCAGAAGAGGCGTGTGGCACTCGCCAAGCTCCTGATCGAGGACCACGACGTCATCATGCTCGACGAGCCCACCAACCACCTCGACGTCGAAGGCGTGGCCTGGCTGTCACGCCACCTCAAAACCCGCTGGCGGGCAAACCAGGGAGCCTTCCTGGTGGTCACCCACGACCGTTGGTTCCTGGACGAAGTGTGCACCAAGACCTGGGAGGTCCACGACGGGATCGTGGACCCGTTCGACGGCGGATATGCCGCCTACGTCCTGGCCCGCGCCGAGCGCGACCGCGCCGCTTCGGTCACGGAAAGCAAACGCCAGCAGCTGGTCAAGAAGGAACTCGCGTGGCTGCGCCGCGGCGCGCCCGCCCGCACCGCCAAGCCCAAGTTCCGGATCGAGGCGGCCAACGCCCTGATCGCCGACGTCCCCGAGCCGCGCGACTCAACGGCACTGAGCAAAATGGCCACCGCCCGCCTGGGCAAGGACGTCCTGGACCTTGAGAACGTAACGCTGGACTTCCTCGGCGGCGAAGAAGGGCAGAAACTCTTCGACAACATCACCCTGCGTCTTGCGCCGGGCGAACGCCTGGGGCTGGTAGGCGTTAACGGCGCCGGCAAAACCACCCTGCTGAAGCTGCTCAACGGACAGATCGAGCCGACGTCGGGCAAGCTGAAGCGCGGTAAGACAGTGGTCACCGCCGTGCTCACCCAGGAAGTCAAGGAGCTCGACGACGTTTCGGACCTGCGCGTCATCGAGGTAATCGAGCGGGAAAAGCGTTCCTTTAACGTGGGCGGCAAGGAGTTCACCGCCGGCCAGCTGGTGGAGCAGCTTGGCTTCACGAACGAGAAGCAGTGGACCCCCGTCAGGGACCTTTCCGGCGGTGAGCGCCGGCGCCTCCAGCTCCTGCGGCTGCTGGTGGGGGAGCCAAACGTGCTGATGCTCGATGAGCCCACCAACGACCTCGACACTGACACCCTGGCCGCCGTCGAAGATGTGCTGGACGGCTGGCCGGGCACCCTCGTGGTGGTCAGCCACGACCGGTACCTGCTGGAGCGCGTGACGGACCATCAGATGGCGCTGCTGGGCGACGGCAAGATCCGCGCCCTTCCGCGCGGCGTGGACCAGTACCTGGAACTCCGTGAATCCGCCCTGGCCGGCTCCACCATCACCGGCGGCGGCAACCCTGTCACCGGCCCCAGCGGCGGCTCCGCTCCCGCGGCGTCCGGTTCCTCCGAAGCCGAAAAGCGCGACGCCCGCAAGGCCAAAAACCGGATCGAGCGCCAGATGGGCAAGCTCGAGCAGCAGGAAAAGAAGCTTCACGACCAGATGGTCAAAAGCACCAACGAGAACGACTTCGACGCCCTGGCCGAACAAAACAAGAAACTCAAGGACCTGGCCGGCGAACGCGAAGCCCTCGAACTCGAATGGCTCGAAGCCCTGGAAGTCCTCGGCGAGTAAGCCTGCTGTCTGCGGCGGCGGCGTCCGGCTGGGCTTGGGTGCCGGAGCCGGTCCTTCGACGTCGCTTCCGTCTTGGGGCCGGAGCCGGCCCTTCGGCGTCGCTTAGACACAGCACATAGGAAGCGCTACGGTCGCTGCGCGACCTCCGCCCTCCGATGTGCCGCGATGCGCTCCTTTCCGAAGGACCGCCTCCGGCGATGATGCCTCACCCACCGAAGGCCGACTGCTAACAAAGCAAAAAACCTCCCGCAGTGGAACAGAAGGGCACGCGCTCGGAACCTTCGACAGGGGGTACTCGTGAAGGGCGCCCGTGTGTACGTGCCGGCTATAGCGGCGCGCTGTAAGACTGCGGGTGGAACTATTGGCCAGGGGATCGCGAAACCACCGGAACGGAACTGTCGGCACTAGCGGTGCGGGGGGCTTCGCGTAGGAGCGCATCGCGGGCCATCGTGGCGTGGAGGTCGCCCCGCGACCGGAGCGTCACTTATGCGTCGTAAGCGTCGTCCCGAGGGACCCGACGCGAGCTTGCGAGTGTTGGGAAGGGACCTACGCGCTAAGCGACGGCGAAGGGCCACTGCGCCGCGAACCTGACCACGGAAGCGAACTAGCCTTCGGACTTGAGCTCTGGGTCCTTTTTGAGGCCGGTCAGGCCGTTCCAGGCCAGGTTCACTAGGTGGGCTGCCACTGTGTGCTTGTCCGGCTGGCGGCTGTCCTGCCACCATTGGCCGGTCATTGCGACCATGCCAACCAGCATCTGGGCGTACATGGCACCGTCTTCCGCGCTGAAGCCGCGCCGGTGGAACTCGTCGGAGAGAATGTGCTCCACACGGGTGGTGACATGTGACAAGAGGGTCGAAAAGGCACCCTCGGGCTGGGACGGCGGAGCGTCGCGCATGAGGATCCGGAAACCGTCGGTGCGTTCCTCGATGTAGGTGAGCAGGGCAAGGGCAGCGCGTTCCACCAGGACTCGGGGCTTGCCCTCCTCTTCCGTCAGGGCGCTGTTGATGGAGTCCAGGAGGATGTGGAACTCAAAATCCACCACCTCGGTGTACAGGCCCTCCTTGGAGCCGAAGTGTTCGTAAATCACCGGCTTGGAGACCCCGGCACAGGCCGCGATTTCCTCGATGGTGGTTCCGTCGAGCCCGCGGGTCGCGAAGAGGCCACGTCCCACTTCGATCAGCTGGCTGCGCCGCTGCAGGCCTGTCATGCGTGTCCGGGTAGGGCTGTTGCTCACATTTCCATCATGCCCTACTCCCTGCGGTGACTGGCTTTGAAGCTAGAGTTGGGCGGGCTGAAGCTGCCTGCCGGCGGGCCCGATCCTGCCTGTGTCGCTTCCACCCCTGAACCCATGGCAAAATAAATACTTGTGCCCGGGCCTCGCGCCGGTGGCATGGTCCGCCCTGGTGTAATGGCAGCACCCCGGCCTTTGGAGCCGTGGAGTATAGGTTCGAATCCTATGGGCGGAACTGCTGTGCGAAGAGCGTCCAGTAGGATGAATGCGGTGCCGCGCCGGGCTGTTGGTCCGAACGGCACCCAGCCCAGCGCAATGCGCAACCGAGCAAGGAGAGCCCGTACGTGATCCCCGAGACCACCGGCCCAGCTGCCGTCATTGTCCTTGCAGCAGGCGCCGGTACCCGGATGAAATCCCGTACCCCCAAGATCCTCCACGAGATCGGCGGCCGCTCCATGGTGGGGCATGCCCTGCTGGCAGCCCGCAGCATCAATCCGCAGCAACTGGCGCTTGTGGTGCGGCATGAACGCGATCTCGTAGCCAAGCACCTGGGCGAACTGGACGCCGACGCCATCATCGTGGACCAGGACGAGGTTCCCGGTACCGGCCGCGCCGTGGAGGTCGCCCTTCACGCCCTGGACGCCCAGAAGCCCCTGACCGGGACGGTTGTGGTGACCTACGGCGATGTTCCGCTGCTCACCGGCAACCTGCTGGCCGAACTTGTTGCCACCCATGAACGTGACGCCAACGCAGTCACGGTCCTCACGGCGCTGCTCGACGACGCCAGCGGGTACGGACGGATCCTTCGCGGCGACGACGGGACGGTGACCGGCATCCGCGAGCACAAGGACGCATCGGAGGCCGAACACCTCATCCGCGAAGTCAATTCCGGAATCTACGCTTTCGACGCCGGCTTCCTTCGCGACGCACTGGTCCACGTCACCACCAACAATTCCCAGGGCGAAAAGTACCTCACGGACGTGCTGGGTCTGGCACGGGAGGCAGGCGGGCGGGTAGCCGCAGTCCTGACCGAGGACCGCTGGCAGGTTGAAGGAGCCAATGACCGGGTGCAGCTTTCGGCCCTTGGAGCCGAGCTGAACCGGCGCACCGTCGAGGACTGGATGCGCGCCGGGGTCACCGTTGTGGACCCCGCCACCACGTGGATCGACTCCACTGTGACGCTGGACGAGGACGTCCGTATTCTTCCCAACACCCAGCTGCACGGCAGCACCACCGTGTTCAGGGACGCCGTCGTCGGCCCCGACAGCACCCTGACCGATGTTCACATCGGAGCGGGAGCGACAGTCACACGCACCCACGGTTCCGGTGCCGTCATCGGAGCGAATGCCGCCGTCGGGCCTTTCACGTACCTGCGCCCCGGCACGGTGCTGGGCGAGACAGGCAAGATTGGCGCCTTCTACGAGACCAAAAACGTGACGATCGGCCGCGGCTCCAAACTGTCGCACCTTGGCTACGCCGGTGACGCCGAAATCGGTGAAGACACCAACATCGGCTGCGGCAACATCACAGCCAATTACGACGGCGAGAACAAGCACCGCACGGTGATCGGCTCGGGCGTCCGCACAGGTTCCAATACTGTCTTTGTTGCTCCGGTTACTGTCGGGGACGGCGCCTACAGCGGCGCCGGCGCCGTCATCCGGAAAGATGTCCCGGCCGGAGCCCTGGCCGTGTCCGTTGCCCCGCAGCGCAATGCCGAGGGCTGGGTTATCGCCAACCGCCCGGGCAGCCGCTCCGCTGAACTGGCCCAGGCGGCCTCCCCAGATTCCTCCAGTACCCAGGCACCTACAGAAGAGGGCAAGCAATAATGAGCGAAATTACGGCGCGCGGCGAGAAGAAGCTGGTGCTTGCCGCCGGGCGGGCACACCCCGAGCTTGCGCGGGAGATCGCCAAGGAGCTCGGAACCGAGCTGCTGCCTATTGACGCCTATGACTTCGCGAACGGCGAGATCTACGTCCGTGCCGGCGAAAGCGTCCGCGGTACCGACGCCTTTGTGATCCAGGCCCACCCCGCACCGCTGAACAACCACCTCATGGAACAGCTGATCATGATTGATTCGCTGAAGCGTGCCTCCGCCAAGCGCATCACCGTGGTTTCACCGTTTTACCCGTACGCCCGCCAGGACAAGAAAGGGCGCGGCCGTGAACCGATTTCAGCCCGCCTGGTAGCTGACCTTTACAAGACCGCGGGTGCCGACCGCATCATGAGCGTGGACCTGCACACGTCCCAGATCCAGGGTTTCTTCGACGGCCCGGTGGACCACCTTATGGCCATACCGCTTCTTGCCGATTACATCCGCACGCGCGTGGACGCCGAAAATATCACCGTGGTGTCCCCGGACACCGGCCGGGTCCGTGTGGCGGAGCAGTGGGCTGAGCGCCTGGGCGGGGCTCCGCTGGCGTTTGTGCACAAGAGCCGGGACCTGACAGTGCCCAACCAGGCGATTTCGAAGACCGTGGTGGGCCAGATTGAAGGACGCACCTGTGTCCTCATCGATGACATGATCGACACCGGCGGAACTATCTCCGGTGCGGTCCAGGTTCTCAAGAACGCCGGTGCCAAGGATGTCATCATCGCAGCCACCCACGCCGTGTTCTCGGACCCTGCCGCGCAGCGGCTCGCTGAATCAGGCGCCCGTGAAGTTGTGGTCACCAACACGCTGCCCATCAATTCTTCCCAGCAGTTCCGGCAGCTGACGGTGCTTTCCATCGCGCCGCTGATCGCGCGCGCCATCCGCGAAGTGTTCGACGACGGCTCCGTCACCAGCCTGTTTGACGGCAACGCCTAAAGGTGTTCTCAGCGAGGAGTTAACACCGGCAGGGGACCGGGCGCGGTTGCGGGGGCCCAGGGACCTGATGCGCCCAAGGAGCTGGTGGGGACGCGTTTTCACCATTCGGGCCGGTCGCTGATAAGCTTCTTGACGATACCTTGGCGAGGGAGAGCAGCTGGTTGCCGTGCACACGGAAACCGGACTGCAGGTCTCCGTTATCGACTGGGTCTGAATCTCCCTTCGGAAAGGGCAGCCACGCGGCCGCCCGGCGTTGAAGGTCGCAACAGACCTCCGCCCTTGCTGAACACCGTTTTAGTTTCGAGGAGATACACATGTCTGAGCAGAAGCTCGCAGCAGAAGTCCGCAATGAATTCGGCAAGGGTTTCGCCCGCCGTGCCCGCATGGCCGGCCAGATCCCCGCCGTTATCTACGGCCACGGCGCAGAGCCCATCCACATCACCCTTCCGGCGAAGGCCACCACCCTCGCGGTCCGCGTTGCCAACGCCCTGCTGTCCCTGGACATCAACGGCGAAGACCACCTGGCCCTGGTCAAGGACATCCAGCGCGACCCCATCAAGCAGATCATCGAGCACATCGACCTGCTGACCGTCCGCAAGGGCGAGAAGGTCACCGTTGACATCCCTGTCCACGTTGTTGGCGAACTTGCTCCGGGCAGCGTCTACAACCAGGAACTCACCCTCATCTCCCTCGAGGCCGAGGCAACCCACCTGCCCACCGCCATCGAGGTTGACATCGAAGGCCGCAGCGCTGGCCAGCACATCCACGCATCGGACCTGGTTCTCCCCAAGGGCTCCATCCTGCTGGCCGATGCCGAGGCACTCGTGGTCCACATCTCCGAGGCCACCGAGGTCTCCGAGGAAGAGGCCTCGGCCGACACCACGGCAGGCTCCTCGGTCGCAGCCGAGTAGTTCTCGATCGATTTCTGCGGTGGCCGGGTCCCTCTGGGCCCGGCCACTGCCGTATCACGCCCACGCACCACCTTAGGATTAACCCATGACTGACACCTGGCTGATCGTTGGCCTCGGAAATCCCGGGGCCGAGTACAAGGGCAACCGGCACAATGTTGGCCAGATGGTTCTTGACGAACTCGCCGGCAGGATGGGCACCGGTTTTAAGGCGCACAAGGCCCGCGCCCAGGTGATCGAAGGCCGCCTCGGGATCGGCGGCCCCCGGGTGGTGCTGGCCAAACCGATGAGCTACATGAACGTCTCGGGCGGCCCAGTGGCTGCCCTCGCCAACTTCTACGGCATTACCCCTGATTATGTGGTGGCCGTGCACGATGAGATCGACATTCCTTTTAACACGGTGAAACTGAAGATCGGCGGGGGAGAAGGCGGCCACAACGGCCTCCGGGACATCTCCAAGGCGCTGGGAACGAAGGATTACCTCCGTGTCCGGGTGGGCGTGGGCAGGCCCCCGGGCAGGATGGACACCGCGGATTACGTCCTTCGCGACTTCGCAACTGCGGAACGGAAGGACCTTCCGTTCCTGCTTGATGAGGCCGCTGATGCGGTAGACATGCTGGTCAGGGATGGTCTGACGGCGGCGCAGCAAAAGTTTCATCCGGCGAAGTCCGAACTCTAGAAATTAAGATAAAGCGCCGTCGGTCTGTTTACCTGTCTCTGACAGGGGGTAGTCTTCTTCCTAAGCGGGGGAGCGATGGGGCTTTTATCCCGCGGCAGCGGGATCTAGGGGATAAGTTCATGTCAATCGAGCCACTCAGCTGGGGACGTGGGTCAACGCTCAACGCCGTTGAGTCGCGCACCAACGTCGCAGACACGTCTGATCTTCATCGGTGGTCGGTGCCCGCCCGAAGCGCCAATCTCGAAGCTGTCCGCACGGCGCTGACCAGCAAGGACTCGCTGGGAGTGGTCATCACCGGTGCTCGTGGCGTGGGCAAGTCGTCCCTCGCCCGGACGGCTGTCTCTGAACTTGGCCCCGATGTCTGGGCACTGCAGCTGCGCAGCGGCCCCACCGCTGCAAAAACACCGTACGGATGCCTGGCGTTCCTTCTGGCCCGGCTTCCGCAGGCCTACATGGGCTCCCCGACTGCCATCCTTCGCGGCATCACATCCCTCATCAAGAGCGATGCTGCCGGGCGTCAATGCGTTATTACGCTGGATAATGCGGGAAGCCTGGATGACATGAGTGCAGGGGTCCTGCTGAACGTCCTCCTGACCGGGACGGCCCGGATCGTCGCGGTGGCGCCAAAGAGCAGCGACCTTCCGGCCGATTTCCACTGGCTCCTCACGGACCGGAGGCTGACT
This sequence comes from Arthrobacter sp. CDRTa11, assembly GCF_026427775.1. Lineage (NCBI taxonomy): Bacteria > Bacillati > Actinomycetota > Actinomycetes > Micrococcales > Micrococcaceae > Arthrobacter > Arthrobacter sp. CDRTa11. The sequence continues at coordinate 1,538,275 of NZ_CP044532.1, forward strand.
GAGGTCAGGCTGGACAACCTGAACGAGCTTCAGACGCGGCAGGTGTTGTTGTCCCTCCTGGGGCATCGAGTGTCAGCCTCCCTCGTCAGTACCTACCACAGCATGGTGGGCGGAAACCCCCTGTTGTTGAAGGCACTCGTCACCGAACAGCAGCAGTCCGGGAACCTGGTACTTGCTGATTCTGTTTGGACACTCCGCGACAAAGTGGTGCTCGACGGCGCGGCGAGCCTGGACGACATCGTCAGGTCCCGTTGGGCCAGGAAATCTCCGGAAACCAGGGAAGTCATCGAAATGCTTTCCTGCGCAAGGAGTGTGGAGCTTTCACGGCTTACGGCTCTCTACGGTGCAGCGATCGTGGCGGACATGGAGGACGTCGGACTCCTGGACATCGACGATTCGGACAACCGCTGGGTGTCACTGCGTGAAAAGTACCTTGGCGACGTCGTCCGGTCATGGCTGAGCATCAGCAGGCGCCGGGAACTCAGGAACCAACTCCTGGACGGTGTGGACCCGGACCCGTCATCCATGACCATGGACGAACTGATGTCCTTTGCGGCCTGGACCTACGAGTGCGAGGCCGAACTTAGCCCGGCCATGGCGCTTGCGGCGGCCGAGGCCGCCGTCCAGCTCTTTGATCCGCACTTTGCCCTCACGTGCACCGAGGTCCTGAAGAGGAATGATCCCCAGTGGGTCCCTGGGCAGCGGCAGAAGGCCGCAGCCTACCTTTTGCTTGACCTGCCCGTCCAGGCCATGGCAGCCCTGGACGATATCTCCCAGCCGCAGTTGGACAACCTCGGTGCCACGGAATACGCCAACGTTATCGCCGCAAAATCCCGGGTCATGGTGTGGCTGCCGGAGCTTACGGAGAAAGTACCGCCCTTGCTGGAGGCGGCAAAGAACAGGCTTGACGTCCCCGCAGGGCTCGCGAAGGGCTGGCCCGACCCCCTGGCCGCAGCCGCCAACCGGATCAGCCTCAGCGAATTCGAGTACAAGGCTTTCGTGGGCGACTACGCCTCGATGATCCCCGCGCTTGAAGCGGCAACAGATCCTGCCCTCAACCCGGATCTTGGCTTCAGGATGAAGTCCGCGGTTATCCTGATGACCGCACTGGCAATAACCGGGCGGGAAATGGACGCGCTGAGCCTCATGAGGCAGGTAGGGGGCAAAATCTCCGACGCCGCCCAGATCGTTGGCCTGCGTGAACAGTTCACCCTCGAGGCGTACTCCGTGCTGCTGACAGCTGGCCAGTGGCGCAGGTGCATTGACCTGCTGGACCCACCCTCCACGCGCGAAGCCCATCGGCTCCCATACCGGAGCGCCGCTGCCGAGCTCTCAGCCGGAGTTGCCTACGTGTACTCGGGAAGGGGCGCGGCTGCCCTGGATTCGCTCTTGTCCGCAGCCGCGCAACTCGAGCTCCGGCCGCTGCAAGGCGCCCTTCGGACGGCTTATGCGGCCACGGCCCTTGCCTATGCGCAGATCGGCAATGCCGGGCAGTCCCGAAAGTACCTCGAGAAGCTCAGGAGGCCGGCGGGTCCCTGCAGTTTTGTCACGGAGAGCATCATCGAATTCTGCACTGATATGGCGGGGCGCTGGTTGGGGGATGCGGAGGCCATCGCACACCTGAAGGAGTCAGCCCGCCAGAATATCAAGGAGCAAAGATACACCCTTGCAGGAATCAGTCTCCTGGGTGCCACCATCAACGGCACGGAGGCCGACTTCCGTCTCCTGGAGGAGGTGGCCGGTCACCGGCAGGGCCCGCTGGCCGAGATTTCCCGCCTGATCGCCATAGGCAGCCGGACCAAGGACGCGAAAACCCTGCTGGCCGGAGGCGAGCTCGCGGCCACGCTTGAACTGGATACTGTGGAGGCGAGGTGTATGGCACTTGCAGTCGATTACGCCCGCCAGGCCGGGGATCCAGTATCGGCCAGGACGGCCCAGGCCCGGCTGGACATCCTGGCTGCCACTGTTCCCAGTTTGCCCATCGTGCCCAGCAGCGGGAGTCCCCTCCTGACCAGCCGGGAGCGGCAGATAGCGAGGCTGGCAGGCAGGGGCGCCTCAAACCGTGACATCGCATTGGAGATGGGCGTCTCAGTCCGCACCGTTGAAGGCCACCTGTATCAGGTCTTTACTAAGCTCGGCGTAACTTCCAGGGGTGATCTGACTGGACTCGTTTAACGGCACCACACCCAAGGCAGGATTGGCTTCCCGTCAACTGACAGGCCGGCGCGAACCGCTGGACCGGATCTGCAACATTATCCGAAACCGCACCAGTCAGGCGGTATTCCTGATGGCCGGGCCGGGCATCGGGAAGTCAGCGCTCAGCGAAGCCATCACTGAGCGCCTTGCTACCGAAATGATCGTTGTGCAGATCCACGGCAGTTCCTCGCTGGCCGGAGTTCCCTTTGGCGTCCTGGCCCCGTATACGGCGGAACTCACAGCGGAGGACTCTGTATCACCGGTGGCGGTCCTCAGGTCAGTTTGGACCTACTTCGAGAAACTCAAGGCGGGCAAGGACACCCCGCTTTTGCTGGTGGTGGATGACGCCCACCACCTTGATGATTCAACTGCCAGCATTGTGGCAGACATGATTTCAGCAGGCTGGGCAAGTGTGGTTGCTTCCGGCAGGCCACGGCCCGGACTGCCGCAGCCGCTGGCCCAGCTTTGGTATGACGGACTGGCGGAACGTGTGGATCTTCGCCCGCTGAACCGGGAACAGATCGAGGAAGTCCTCACCCACGTCTTTGACGGAACAATCCCAGCCGGCACCGTTGATGCCATCTGGAGCGCCTCCGGAGGGAACCCCCGGATCCTGGATGCGCTGCTCCACGACACGGCGGAGCGGGAAGTGCTGGCGAAGCGCAACGGCATCTGGATGCTCCTGGGACCGCTGCCGGCTGACGGGCCAAGGCTCACAGCGGTGGTCACAAAAGACCTCCTGCGGCGAAGCCCGGAGGAACAGGAAGCCCTTAAGCTCATCGCCCTTGCCGAACCCGTGGCGAGAAAAGTCATAGAGGACATCAGCGGGGCCGAAGTGGTCCGTGCGCTGCTGGACCAGCAGATGATCGTGGAGGGTACCGGCCACCCCGCTGAGCTGCGGATGTGGAACACGTTGTTCGGCCAGGCTGTTCGGAAGAATGTCTCCGTCTCCCGGAGCCTGCAGCTGCTGGAAAAGATTCGTGGCCAGCACGCTGAACCAGCCGGCGCAGAAGGCCGGCTCAGAGCAGTGGAATGGGCATTGGAGTGCGGGCAGAAAGTTGCCGACGCGGACCTGCTGGAAGCAGCCGGCACCGCAGTGACCAAGTTCCGCAATGTGAGCGCCGTGATGATGGCGGCAAAAGTGCATCGTTCCGACCTGGTGCCGCACGCCCAGGCCGTCCGGGCGCGGGCACTTTTCAACAAGGCAGATTATTCCGCGGCGGCGGATGTCCTGGACGAATGCTGGCTCCCGCTGTCGGACAGCGCCGAAGCCGCCCAGGTACTGATGCTCAGGGCACAATCACATCAGGCCCTGGGAAAGTCAGCGGAGACTTTCGCGGCCGAATCCCGGGAGCTTCTCAGCCAGGCCGGGCTCATCCCGCCGATGGCTGGATCCGCTGGCGGCCTTCCTGGTGGCAACGGCACTGGGACCTGGCAGGAGAACGTCCTTCATTTGCTGGAACTTGGGGCTGCAGGCAACCATGAGGCGCTCCAGGCTGAAATCCAGGGCATCAAAAACCGCACTCCGGCGGGGCCTTTTGACGATGCGCTCCGTGCGTTCGGGTTGGCCTTGCTCGCTCACACGCTCTCGGCAGCGGGGCGAAACGTGGAGGGGCTGGATGCCGCACTGCTGGCCGCGTCAGAACTTCCTGCGCTCCAGGACGGCCTGTTCTGCTTCAATGAATTCGTCCTGGGCAGGCTGGTGATCAACTACCTTGCCATGGGCGAGTGGGAGTCCGCCGAACGTGAACTTGCCAGCTATGCAGCCAGCCAGGTGCAGGGTGCGGCCACCTTCAGCGGGAGCGTCCAGGTGCTGCGCGGCTATTCGCTCCTGCGGCAGGGCCGGATTGAGCGTGCCTACCAAATGCTCCTGCCGGCGGTGGAAGCACTCAGGCTGAACGATCCACAGCAGCTGTTTCGCTTCGGTTCCGCACTGGGCTTCTATGTGGCTGCCAGGCTGGGTGACGTCGCCCAGGCAATACGGCTGGAGCAGGACTACAAGGACGCCATCATCGCCCGGCCGCACGAGCACCTGGCGGCAGCCTATGCCGCCGCAGCGTCTGAGTACCTTGCCCGGGACGGCAAAGGCCTGGCCTCGATCCATACGCTGGCAACCACCCATGACGTCTCCGCCCGCCCTGGGACCCTCCTGGAATTCCTGGCCATCTGCTGGGACCTGGGTGACAACTCGGTGATTCCCCTTGTCCATTCGCTTGCCAAGGATGTCGAAGGCAGGTGGGCGGAAGCGATGCTGATGTTGTCCCGGAACTGGGAGCCTACGGATGCCGATGCCCTGATGGACACAGCAACAGCCCTTGAAAATTCAGGCTTCGTAAACCTTGCCCGGGAGGCCTACGCCAGGGCAAGTACACTCCTGGAGCAGTCCGGTGAACGGCGCCGCGCCAGGCAGGCCGTTGCACTCCGTGAGAAATGCGATCACGAACTCGGTGAGCGGTTCCGGGAGGGGCACTTCATCGCCGCGGCGCCGGCCGTGCACCTGACCCGCCGGGAGCAGGACATTGTGGAGCTCGCCCTGCAGGGTCTCACAGACCGGGAGATCGCCCAGCGGCTGATGGTGTCGGTGCGGACTGTGGAAGGCCACCTCTACCGCACGTACGTCAAGTTGGGTGTGCGAAGCCGCGACGAGTTAGCGTCCGCGCTTCCAAAGAGTTAGCGTCTTCGCTTCCAGACCATAGCCAAGACCCACTTTCCACCATTGACAGTCAGAAATACCGGCTGTCTCCGTAGTGGTGTCTGGCCGGGCCGTGCCTAAGTGGTCTGGCCGGGACTACGCGTATCAGGCGTATGTAACCGGTAGTGTTCGCCGGCAAAAGACGAGTACCTGCTACTCGTGTACCGGTGCCTCAAACAGGGTTTACTGAAAGAGGCAAAAGGAACCGGCAGGACAAGCCGCAGACCAAGCCACCAAGCATTACAGGCCTCTTTGTACTTGAACTTCCGGTCCTTCAGGACCGGGTACAGACGGGGCCGGCGACGTCAGAGTCTTCTGAGACCGAGGCTCTCCCCCCAGCCGTCGCCGGCCCTCATATTCCGACGGCTGAAGCCCGGAGCGACTGTGGCGGCAACCCCTTGGGGAAGCCGCTACAGCCGTGCTGTGGGACAATTGAGTGTCAATCCATTGGCACCTCAAGGAGTTAGCTTTGGCCGTAGTATCAACGCCTGCCACGCTGGAACGCGCATTGCCGGCCATGGATAACTCGGAGGTCCTGCGGATCCGCAATGACTTCCCCGTCCTCGGACAGTTGGTGAACGGGCGGCAGCTGGTCTATCTGGATTCGGGTGCGACGTCGCAGAACCCGCTCAGTGTGATCGAGGCTGAGCAGGAGTTCTACGAACAGCGAAATGCCGCGGTGCACCGCGGCGCACACCACCTCGCCGTGGAAGCAACCGAAGTCTTCGAAGACGCCCGCCAGACCATGGCCGATTACATCGGGGCCGATTACACGGAAACAGTGTGGACCTCCAACGCCACCGAAGGCCTCAATCTCATCAGCTACTCCTTGTCCAACGCCTCGCTGTGGTCTGCGCAGGGTCGGGGGGATGCGAGGCTCAGAAGCCTGGCCGTAGGACCGGGGGACCAGATCGTTGTCACGGAAATGGAGCACCACGCCAACCTGATCCCCTGGCAGGAACTCGCCTTCCGCACCGGCGCCACGCTCCGCTACATCCCGGTGGATGACACCGGGGCGCTGAGGATGGACCAGGCTGCCGCCATCATCGGGGAGCGGACCAAGGTACTGGCTTTCACGCACGCTTCGAACGTGCTCGGAATCATCAACCCAGTACAGGAACTGGTGGCTCTGGGCAGGAGAGCCGGAGCCCTGGTGGTGCTGGATGCCTGCCAATCCGCTCCGCACCTGCCCTTGAACGTGAAGGACCTTGACGTCGATTTCGCGGTCTTTTCCGGCCACAAGATGCTTGCCCCTACCGGGATCGGCGTACTCTACGGCAGGCAGGACATCCTGGACGCCCTGCCCCCGTTCCTGACCGGCGGGTCCATGATCACCACGGTGACCATGGAGAGGGCCGAATACCTGCCGGCACCGCAGCGTTTCGAAGCCGGAACCCAGCGGATCTCCCAGGCAGTTGCGTTGGCCGCCGCCGCGAACTATCTCACCGAGACAGGCCTGGAGCGGATCCATCACTGGGAGTCGGAGCTTGGCCAGCGCATGGTATCCGGGCTGCAGGACATCCCGGGAGTGCGTGTTCTGGGGCCAGTAGCCGGGCAGGAGCGGATCGGGCTCGCGGCATTCGACGTGGACGGCGTTCACGCCCACGACGTCGGCCAGTTCCTCGATTCGCGGGGCATTGCCGTTCGGGTTGGGCACCACTGCGCCCAACCGCTGCACCGGCGCCTGGGACTGACGGCCACCACCAGGGCCAGCGCCTATCTGTACAACACCACCGACGACGTTGACGTGTTCCTGGACGCCGTCGCCGGAGTCCGAAGCTACTTCCGCGTCTAGCACCCGGACTATCGAAAGTAAGAACATGAGCCTTGACCAGCTTTATCAGCAGATCATCCTTGACCATGCCAAAGCCCGTCACGGCAGCGGGCTGGCCGAAACAGCGGCCCCGGAAGGCGCCTCGACAGGGCAGTCGCACCAGCTCAATCCCGTGTGCGGTGACGAGGTCACTGTCCGCGTGGCCGTAGATGGGGACAAGGTGGCGCAGGTCTCGTGGGACGGGGCAGGCTGCTCGATTTCCATGGCCTCGGCTTCTGTCCTGAGCGAGATGGCCGAGGGGATGTCAGTCACCGAACTGCACTCTGTGATCCAGAACTTCCGGGAGGTCCTGCGCTCCCGCGGGAAGATCCAGGCGGATCCGGACATCCTGGGCGATGCGGCGGCTTTTGAGGGAGTGTCCCGTTACGCCGCCCGGGTTAAGTGCGCCATGATCTCCTGGGTTGCAGCCGAGGATGCCCTGAACCAGACGGCATAAAAGTCGAACCGGATCGCATAAAAGGCCTGGCTGGTTCTGCGAAACCGGAGTCCGCAGGATCGCAGCGGGGTCAACATCCGGGCCGGGCGGCAATCAAGGGTCAGGACTTGTGCTCGAAGAGGTCCGGCACGCCGTCGCCGTCATTGTCCCTTCGTTCCGCGTCCCTTACGGTGCGGTAATGCCGGTTGCGCAGGCGGAGCAGAACGGTGGCGAGCAGGGCCGCCAGCAGTGAGCCGGACAGAATAGCCACCTTCGCGTGGTCGTTGTGGGCCGATCCTGAACCGAAGCTCAGCTCGGCGATGAGCAGCGAGACGGTGAAACCCACGCCGGCCAGCAGGGCCAGGCCGGCAACGTCCACCCAGGCGAGGTCCTCATCAAGTTTTGCCCGCGTTGTTTTGGTCAGCACGAAGGTTGTCCCGAACACACCGATGGTTTTCCCTGCCACCAGGGCGGCCACAATGCCCAGGGCCACGGGATCCGCCAGCGCAGACTGGAAGCCCTGGAGACCGCCGATTGCCACGCCGGCCGAAAAGAACGCGAAAACCGGCACGGCGAATCCCGCCGACAGCGGGCGTAGCCTGTGCTCCAGGGATTCGGCCATGCCGGCCCCCGTTTCACCGCGTTTCCGCGAAGCCAGCACCGGCACGGCGAAGCCGAGCAGGACGCCTGCAACAGTGGCGTGGATTCCGGAGGCATGCACCAGGGCCCACGTTGCCGCCGCCAGCGGGAGCAGCAGGTACCAGCTGCTGATCCGTTTCTGGACCAGCAGGGTGAACAGGCCCAGCGGTATCAGCGCCGCCAGCAGCAGGAGTGGCTGGAGCCCGGATGAGTAGAAGAACGCGATAATGCCGATGGCGAGCAGGTCATCCACCACGGCCAGCGTCAGCAGGAAGGTCCGGAGTGCGGCCGGGAGGTGGGTGTTGATGACAGCCAGTACCGCCAGGGCAAAGGCGATGTCGGTGGCTGTCGGGATCGCCCACCCCCGTAGGCTGTCCGCTCCCTGGCCGAGGTTGAACAGGACATAGATGATGGCAGGAACGGCCACGCCGCCCACCGCCGCGGCCACGGGAACCACCGCCTTTGAAAAGGTGCGCAGCTCGCCCGCAACAAACTCGCGTTTGAGTTCCAGGCCGGCGATGAAGAAGAAGATGGCCAGCAGGCCGTCAGAGGCCCAGTGGCCCAGCGACAGGCTCAGGTGCCACGGCTCATAGCCCAGCTTCACGTCCCGGAGACCGAAGTACGAATCCGCGGCCGGCGAGTTGGCCCAGATCAGCGCGGCCGCGGTAGCCACGAGGAGCAGCGCCCCACCGACCGTCTCCAGCCGGAGTATCTGCGAGATCCGCAGGTACTCCGGGTAACTGGAACGGCTGAGGACCTTGACAGCAAGGAAGGGGCGGGCAGGGCGGTTGGCCATGAAGGCTCCTGGATATTTAGGGGGTCGACAAATACATTGCCGACCAGACTTCCCGGCGCACCTGTTTTTCAGTCTAGCCGAGCAGCGCCATAAACCCGATCACGGCGGTGGCGGCACCGAGCGCCATCGAAACGCCCACCAATACCAGATGGACCGTCAGGAATTTAGTGGCCTTGCCCTGAGCATCCCGCGCCCGCGGGTCTTTCATCACGCGGCGGAGGAACTGCGGCCAGACCACCAGCGACCAGACACCGGCGATGATCAGGATCCAGGCCGCGAACGCGGGGAGCTCCATGACCTCAGTGGCTTTCGAGCCAGGCCTGCGCCTGCTGCGACTGGATATTCAGGGCCTTGGTCACCATGGGTTCTGCCGCCTCGGCGATCTTGCCGCCCAGGAAAGGCACCGACGAGGTCACGTTGCCCTCCAGCTCAATGCGGGTGCTGCCGTTTTCCGCCACCAGGCGCTGGACGGCCGTGACGTCGAGGGGGGCACCCGAGATCTTGAGCGTGATGTTGCTCTGGCGGGATCCGTCGGCAGAAGGGGCATCCCAGTTCTCCACCTGGGTCACGGTGAGCTTCTCGCCCACAAACTTGCGCGCGATCTCCGGAAGGCGGGTAGTGGGAAGGGTCCGGACGGAGGTGGTGCTGAAAGCCCCGGCAATATCGCCGGCCACTGCGAAGGACTCCAGCGTTCCGCCAACGTATTCACTCGTGTGCCGCTGGAAATCCTCGTTCGCGAAAACAGCGGCTACGCTGTCGACGGCGTGGGGAAGGGTAGTGGTTGCACTCAGTGCCATGGGTCCTCCAGTGGTTCGGGGTCAGAACGCTTTTTGCTCCCCACATCCTACGGGGCACCCTCTGCCTTAGTGGAAACCGCCGTCTTTTCGGGAGTCCGCTTTTTGGGAACGGTCCTGCAGGTCTGCTATCTTCCGGGCCGCGGCGATGATGTTCCTTGACATAGCCGGAAAGATCAGGCTGTGGAACGGAAGTACGCCCAGCCAGTAGAGCCTGCCGCTGAGGCCCTTGGGGAAAAAGATGGCCCGTTGCCTGTACCGGCTGCCCGTGCCGTCCGGCTCGACTGACAGCTCCAGCCAGGCGCGGCCGGGTGCACGCATCTCTGCCCGCAGCCGCAGGAGCGTCCCGCGGTCGATCCGTTCCACCCGCCACCAGTCCACCACTTCGCCCGGCGCCAGGTTCCCTGGGTGCCGGCGGCCCCTCAGCAGCCCGGCACCGCCGGTGAGCTTGTCCAGCCAGCCGCGGACCTGCCAGGCCAAGGGGAGCGAATACCAGCCGTTACGTCCGCCAATACCTTCGATCACCGTCCACACGTGGGACGGAGCGACATCACCGTGGAAGGTGCGCTCATCCACGAACACGGTGTGCCCGGCCCAATCCGGGTCGCTGGGCAACGGATCAGCGTCGGCGCCGGCATTGGCCCAGGTTGTCTCCACCTGTCCGTCGCGTTCCTTCCCCAAGGCAAGGGCGACGGCGGTCCGATAACCGGTGAGGCCGCCGTCTGGCGGGGGGATGTATTGGTCGATATCGTGTTCCGCGGAGACGGCGTCATGCTGCAGGGACTGCACCAGCGGCAGTGCCATGGAGAGCGGGATGGGCGTCACCAGTGCCACCCAGAGTCCGGCCAGCCGTGGGGCGGGCACCGGAAGGGCCAGGATGAGCCGGTGCGGGAGTCCCGCTTCGGCGGCGTACTCATTCATCATTCCCGCGTATGTCAGGACGTCCCGGGAGCCGATGTCGAAGCTGCGGTTGAGAGGCTCCGTCAGGACCGCAGCACGCACCAGGTAGTGCAGCACGTCACGGACCGCAATGGCTTCTATTTTGTTCCGGACCCAGCTGGGCGCCGGCATGACAGGCAGCGTCTCCGACAGGTTCCGGATCATCTCGAAGGAGGCCGAGCCTGAACCGATCACCACTCCGGCCTGGAAAACCACTGCGTCCACGGGACCGGCCAGGAACGTCCGGCCCACCGCCTCACGGGACCGCATGTGGGTGGACAGCCCGGTGTTCCCGGGATGCAGGCCACCCAGGTAGACGATCCGCCGGGCTCCCGCTTCCCCGGCTGTCTGGGCGGCCAGCTCGGCCATGGACTTTTCCTTGGCCTCAAATCCTGAACCTGCCGCCATGGAGTGGACGAGGTAATAGAGGAGGTCAACACCCCGCAGCGCCGCTTTGAGAGCCTGGGCGTCATCCAGGCTGCCACGGACCACCTCCACCCGGTCCCGCCATGGCACTGCCTCGATCTTGTCCGGCGAACGCACCAGGACCCTGACGGTGTGGCCTTCCGCCAGCAGCCTGGGAACCAGCCTGCCCCCGATGTACCCGGTGGCTCCTGTCACGAGGACAGTTTTCGCCGCTGGGTTGGGCTCCGATGTATCCGACGTAGTGGATGACTCCGCCATACTGGCTCCTTGCTGTCGCTGTCCTGATGTCACTGTCCTGATGTCACTGTCCTGGTGACAGTGTTCTGGTCGCTGTGCTGCCGTCACTATGCCATTCGGAGCGGCGGGGCGTCCGGACTGCCACGTCCTGAAAGCCCGCCCCACAGCGCGGTAGGCTTGGATTACCCGGGATTCCCACACGAATTTCGGGTTTTCGTGTTGCCTGCGATCCCCATGAACACCACAGGAGCTTCTGCCATGAGCCTCACCGGCCCGTCCCATCACGGTCCGTCCCTGGATGGACTGCGCCGCGTCCTTGCCGGAGACCCGACGTTCGCCCGCGTCCAGGCCGAGGCAGCCAGGGGTTTTGCCGTCCGCGGGCAGGACTACCAGATCAGCGCGCCAGCGGGGCTCCGCGCCGTGCTCCTTGCGGAGATGGCCGGCGGCCTGTCGGGAAACTCCGCGGATCCTGCGCACGAGGACCACGGAACGCGCGACGGCGGGAAACCGGCAGTCGTGCTGGCGGTCACTGCCACGGGACGCGAGGCAGAAGACTTGGCCGCAGCCCTGCGGGCCTACCTGCCGGCCGATTCGGTGGCCGAATTCCCCAGCTGGGAAACCCTGCCCCATGAGCGTCTCTCACCGCGCTCGGACACCGTGGGACGCCGGCTGTCGGTGCTGCGCAGGCTCGCGCACGCGGAAAGCTCGACGGCGGGCCCGCTGCGGGTGGTGGTGGCTCCCGTCCGCGCCGTGGTCCAGCCGATCGTGGCCGGCCTGGGTGATCTGGTTCCCGTCACCCTCAAGGTGGGCCAGGAGGTTCCGTTCTCGGACGTTGTCAGGAACCTCGCCGACGCAGCCTACGCGCGGGTGGACATGGTGACGCACCGGGGGGAGTTCGCTGTCCGTGGCGGCATCCTGGATGTTTTCCCGCCCACAGAGGACCACCCCATCCGTGTGGAGTTTTTCGGCGACGAGGTGGACCAGATGCGCTGGTTCGCCGTTGCCGACCAGCGCTCCCTGTCGGCACCCGGCGTCCACCATCCCAGTGAGCTGCATGCCCCGCCGTGCCGCGAAATCCTCATCACGCCGTCGGTCATGTCCCGGGCGGCAACACTGAAGGCACAGCTGCCTGCCGCCGCCGACATGCTGGAGAAGATCGCCGGCGGAATCACCGTGGAAGGCATGGAGTCTTTGGCGCCTGTGCTGGTTGACTCGATGGTGCCCTTTGTGGAGCAGCTTCCGGCCGGCTCCATTGCAGTGGTCATCGAACCCGAGAAGGTACGCACCCGCGCACACGACCTTGCCGCGACCAACGAGGAGTTCCTGGAAGCTGCGTGGTCCACGGCCTCTGACGGCGGGACGGCACCGCTGGACCTCAGTTCGCAGGCCTCAGCAGCACTGCACTCCGCCAGCTTCCGGTCCCTGTCCGAAACCCGCGGCTCCGCCCTGGACCACGAGGTGTCCTGGTGGTCCATCACCTCACTAGCCACGGACGAGGAACTCCTCCCGGAGATTGACGTCCTGAACCTTCATGCCCGGGAGCCCCGGGGCTACCAGGGCGACGTCGCCGAAATGATGGATTTCATCGGCTCCCACGTGCGCGACCAGTGGCGGATCGTGGTGGCGACCGAGGGCCCCGGACCGGCACAGCGGCTGGCTGAACTGTTCCACGACGCTGACATCCCCTGCGCCCGCGTGGACACCCTGGAGAAGGAGCCACAGGCGGGCATCATCGAGGTGACCACTGCCGCCGTCGGACGCGGTTTTGTCCTGGACAGCCTCAAACTCGCGCTGCTGACCGAAGCGGACCTCCTCGGCAGGACTTCTGCAGGGTCCACCAAAGACATGCGCCGCATGCCGTCCAAGCGGCGGAATGCCGTGGATCCGCTGCAGCTCATTGCGGGCGACCATGTGGTCCACGAACAGCACGGCATCGGCAGGTTCGTGGAACTCATCCAGCGCAAGGTCGCCGGCGGTGGGGACGGCGTCCGCGAATACCTGGTCCTGGAATATGCGCCGTCCAAGCGGGGGGCGCCGGGGGACAGGCTTTTTGTGCCCACCGATCAGCTGGACCAGGTAACCCGCTATGTGGGCGGTGACACTCCTGTGCTCAGCAAGATGGGAGGCTCTGACTGGGCCAGCACCAAATCCAAGGCACGCAAGGCAGTCAAGGAGATCGCGGGCGAACTGATCCGGCTGTACTCGGCCCGAATGGCGTCCAGGGGACACGCCTTCGGACCGGACACCCCCTGGCAGCGGGAGCTCGAAGAGGCCTTCCCCTACGTCGAAACGCCCGACCAGCTCACCACCATCAATGAGGTCAAAGCGGACATGGAGCGCGAGATCCCCATGGACCGGCTGGTCTCCGGCGATGTGGGCTATGGCAAGACGGAGATCGCCGTCCGGGCGGCGTTCAAGGCCGTGCAGGACGGGAAACAGGTGGCAGTACTGGTTCCCACCACGCTGCTGGCGCAGCAGCACTACGAGACGTTCACCGAGCGCTTCTCCGGCTTCCCGCTCCGGGTCAAAGCGCTGTCCCGTTTCCAGGGGACCAAGGAGACAAAGGAGACAGTTGAGGGCGTGAAGAGCGGTTCCGTGGACGTGGTGATCGGCACGCACCGGCTGCTGTCCAAGGACTTTGCGTTCAAGGATCTTGGCCTGGTGATCGTTGACGAAGAGCAGCGGTTCGGGGTGGAGCACAAGGAAGCGCTCAAGAAGATGCGCACCAACGTGGACGTGCTGGCCATGAGTGCCACGCCCATTCCACGAACCCTGGAAATGTCCCTTACCGGCATCCGGGAGACCTCCACACTGGCGACGCCGCCGGAGGAACGTCACCCTGTTCTTACCTACGTGGGGCCATTCACGGACAAGCAGAGCTCGGCGGCAATCCGCCGCGAACTGATGCGTGAGGGCCAGGTGTTCTTTGTGCACAACAGGGTCTCCACCATCGAACGCACCGCGGCGAAGATCCGTGAGCTGGTGCCGGAGGCCCGTGTTGAAGTGGCCCACGGGCAGATGTCCGAAAGCCGGCTGGAACAAATCATCGTGGACTTCTGGGAAAAGCGCTTTGACGTGCTGGTCTGCACCACCATCATCGAAACCGGCCTGGACATTTCCAATGCCAACACCCTGATTGTGGACGGCGCGGACAAATACGGGCTCTCCCAGCTCCACCAGCTCCGCGGACGCGTGGGCCGCGGCCGGGAGCGGGCCTATGCCTACTTCCTCTACCCCTCCGAGAAGCCGCTGGGCGAGGTGGCCCTGGAACGGCTCAAGGCAGTGGCCACCCACAACGAGCTCGGGGCCGGCATGCAGCTGGCCATGAAGGACCTTGAAATCCGTGGTGCGGGCAACCTGCTGGGCGGGGAGCAGTCCGGCCACATCCAGGGCGTTGGCTTTGACCTGTACATCCGGCTCGTTGGCGAGGCCGTGGCAGACTACCGGGGCGAGGCCGAGGAAAAGGCCGCCGAAATGAAGATCGAGCTGCCTGTAAACGCCCACCTGCCGCACGACTACGTGCCGGGAGAGCGCCTGCGCCTGGAGGCCTACCGCAAGCTGGCTTCCGCGCTCACCCACGAGGCCATCGACGAGGTCCTGGCTGAGCTGGTGGACCGTTACGGCGAGCCTCCTCTGCCGGCCAACAACCTCATCTCGGTGGCCCGTTTCCGGGTGGGCGCCCGCGAAGCAGGCCTCTCCGACGTGGCGCTGCAGGGCAACTTCATTAAGTTCTCCCCGGCCCAGCTCCCGGAGTCCAAGCTGATGCGGCTGACCCGGATGTACCCTGGCGCCCAGTCCAAGCCTGCCTTGGACGCGGTGCTGATCCCGAAGCCGAAGACCGCCAGGATCGGCGGCCGTGACCTGCAGGACGCCGAAATCCTGGAGTGGGCCAACGGAGTCATCAGCAACATCTTCGCCGAGGCACCTGTCTCCGTATCGCCGACGGCGAACTGACCGTGATGGGAGGACACCACGCCGCGTCGGGAGCCGCGGCGTGGGTAGCTGTTGCGTCGACGGGCCCGTACGCCTTCGGCTGGTATCCTCTGGACGCCACGGGCATCCTGATTGGCGGCATGGCTACAGCCGGAACAGCCTTGGTGTGCGACTGGGACCACCGCTCAAGCACTGTGGCGCATTCCCTGCCCCCGTTGTCCAACGTCATAGCGGTGGGCATCGAAAATGCCAGCGGCGGGCACAGGCAAGGGACCCACTCCATCCTGGGGGCTGCGTTTTTTGTGCTGCTGGCTACCATGGCGGGGCAGATCCAGGTGCAGACACAATGGGGACTACTGTCCGTAGGTGCAGGCCTGCTCTGCATGTTCATGATCAACATCGCGGCCAAGGCCCTGAAGCTTTTTCCCAAGTCCGGCTTCATCAGCAACTGGATTTTCGCCCTGACCATGGCGGGGCTGGTCACCTGGTTTGCGCCCGACCAGTGGACCTGGCTCCCGGTATCGATGCTGACCGGTGTGGTGGTGCATATCGTCGGAGACATGATCACCACCGGCGGAGTGCCGCTGCTATGGCCCATCGTGATCAAGCCACCGCGGTTCCTGCGTAAACTCCCGGTGCTCAACGATGTTTGGAAAGCCAACGGAGCATTCTCCCTGCCGCTGCTGGGCCGGGCGGGCTCCCGGCGGGAATGGCTGGTGCTTATCCCTGTCAGTGCGTACGCCATGGTTGGCATGTGCATCGCCGGATGGTCCCTGGCGAAATCACATTTCCCCGCCGCTATGTCATTGGGGACGAGCCTGTTCAGCCGCCTTTTCGGCGCGGTCTGACGCGCCCATTCCCTGTGCATAGCCACTTGCTGCGATGCAATTTCTATTCGGGAAGAGCAGAGAATGTGGTCGTTATCCGCCACTGTCCACGAGTGATTGACGAAAGTGGTTCAACCAAGAGGCCTGATTTGTTCTTCGAATATGACAAGATTCATTTAGAATCAGGGTCTGTTTAGCGAATAGCGATCGATGGGGAGTCCTATTTTGAATATTGCCGAGTTGCTGAAGAGCGCCGTCGTCGCCGTGGAAACTGCCGGAGTACCTGACGACCTTCGCGCCCTCGCTTTTGCCAAGGCCTTAGAGTTGGCCGTCGATCTTGACAGTCATGCGCTCCCCCTGCCAGCCAACTCAGTAAAGTTGACGCCAGTTAGCCCGCCATCTACCGAGGTTAACTCTGGGGGGCCTCTAGATAAGATAGGCCAGCAACTTAAGGTCCCGTCCGAGAAAGTCGATAGGATCTTCGATGAACACGAAGGCCAGCTGACGTTTACAGGTCCCATTGCAAAACTCGGCGAATCCAGGAAAGAAAAAGTCACCAACCTTACGTTACTGCTCCTTGCCGGAATGAAATGGACAGGGCTGGACGGCGGGAATCCTGTTCCTGACTCGATTGTTCGAGCCCATATTGATGAGGCAGGGCTCCTAGACACAAGCAACTACACAAAGACGACCGTGGCATTGAAGCCATTCGTTACGGTCACCGGTGTCGGTAAGAATGCCTTGTACAAGATTAAATATGATGGGGTCGTAGAAGCTGAACGACTCGGTCGATCCCTCATCGGGGACGACTAGCTATCGTGAACCGCTTTGCACTGCAGATCCAGAGTCTTCACAGCCCCAGCGACCGGCTGATAGTTTTGGCCGACTTAGCATCGCGGAGGTCGGAGGATCGAAGGTTTGTCCCTGCAGATCTTAGAGACGCCTTTGCCCAATTGAATGTTCCTGCTCCGGGCAACATAAGCGCGACTCTGGCCGGCTTGGCAAAAAGGAATCTAGTTGTCAGGCATTCAAATTCTCGCTGGGCCGTCACTCCCTTTGGAGAGGCGCATGTGGAGCAACTCGGGCTAGGCAAAGCGGCTACGCCCATGTCCGGCAGTCACGGTGCTGAATTCGCGCATGTCGATCAGACTGTCATTCCCGCGTGGGCAGCACCACCTCGTTGGTCAGCAGGGATCCGACGACTGACGGACCGTCATCCATTCGACAACAATGTGCTGGCTATGACCAGATTCCCTACGGAGGGATCCTTGTCGGACCCTGTGCAACTGGCCATTGAAACGGCCCGTACGGTGCTTCGTGAGTACGGATTGACCTTGCACTTGGCTTCGGACTCCATCGTTGACGATGATCTTTTCGGAAATGTGGGAGCATATATGTGGGCTTGTCGGTACGGACTGGGGTTTATTGAGGATCGTGTCGATCGGGGCTTAAATTACAACGCCCTCATCGAGCTTGGCGGCATGGTAGTCACCGGACGTCGATGTGCAGTGCTGAAGGATCGAACGGCGGCTGGTCTTCCAACGGATTTGTCCGGGCACATTTATTCAACGGTGGACTTCGACGAGCAGACATCTGTTGAAGCTGCTGTTCGAAAATGGGCGCGTGACGATCTCGGTTTCAAAGAGGCAAGTTAGTTGTCCGTCACCTGAACCCTGATTCAGATCAGCTTTTAAGTAACTGAGGCCCTAGAAAAATCCAGGGCCTCAGCTTTGCGTCGTGGCGGCTTCTAGTGCTCGCCGGCGGAGTCTGAGCGGCCCAGGATGGTCTGCGGGATCCAGAAGGCCAGGGCGAAGAGGCCCAGGCAGACTGCCATTGGCCAGGGGTTGTCCAGGGTGAGGAAGGACAGCGAGTAGATGGCGCCCAGGAAAAGCGCAATCATGACGGCAAACAGGGCGATGCTGGTCACCAGGCTGTTCTCGTTCTGGGGCGTCTGGATGGTGTCTTGGCTGGAAGCCGTGGTCTTGCTGGACATTTATTCCTCCTTCGCCCCGGAGGGCTCAAACTGTGGCGGTGCCGGTTGCGGTCAGTACCCAGATGAACCTTGTTCACCCTTGACAATGGCAATGCCGGAGCTGGCACCAATACGTGTTGCACCAGCAGCAATCATAGCCTGAGCGTCGGCCAGCGACCGTACGCCGCCGGAGGCCTTTACGCCAAGGGACGGGCCTACGGTGCGGCGCATCAGGGCCACGTCTTCGGCTGTGGCACCGCCGCCGTTGAACCCGGTGGAGGTTTTGACGAAGTCGGCCCCGGCTTCCACCGCTGCCTCGCAGGCCAGGACCTTCTGGGCATCGTCCAGCAGCGCAGTTTCGATGATGACCTTCAGGATGGCGCCGCTCGCATGGACGGCTTCCGCCACCGCGGCGATGTCCTCCACCAGGGCTCCCTTGTCACCTGCCCGTGCGGCGGCGATGTTGATGACCATGTCCACTTCGTCGGCGCCGTCCAGGACGGCGCCCCGGGCTTCGAAGGTTTTGACGTCGCTGGGAGTGGCGCCCAGGGGGAATCCGACCACGGAGCAGGTCAGGACGCCCGATCCCTTGAGGGCCGTTTTGACTGTCTTGACCCAGATGGGATTCACACAAACCGACTTGAAATGATATTCGGCGGCTTCAGCGCACACTTTCAGGATGTCCGCTTCGCTGGCTTCGGGCTTGAGGAGTGTGTGGTCGATGGAGGAAGCGATGGTGTCCGGCGCGGGAATGCTGCCCACGGGCTGCTGCATGGCTGGGGTTGCTTCGTTGCTCAAGATGTTCCTTCCAAGGGGCCCTGGCGGGCGGCCTTGTGGGCCGCGGGCGCCAGCATTGTCTTATGGCTCGTCAGGTGACCATCTTGCCACGCCCGCGGTAGCCCCAGGGCAACTGGTCAGGCCGCGACCTGCGCCCGCCGCTGTGCCGGCGCGGCCGTCATGAGCCGGGTGGCGCAGGCCCCGGCGGCGGAAGCCGCCGCCACCAGCAGTCCCAGGCGCACGCCGTCGAACGCTGCCGCGTCTCCGATGGCCCAGATGCCCGGGACGGAGGTCCGGAAGTCCTGGTTGATGACGATGCCGCCGTTGGGCGCCGTCCGGAGGCCGGCGGCAGCGGCCAGCCCGTCACGGGAGACCCTTTCCTCCGCCATGACAACCAGGTCGCCGTTCATGCTGCTGCCGTCCTCAAAAACGATGCCGGTGGCAATGAGCCCTGATGCTGAGAGGGTGGATCCCGAATCGTAGGGCACCACGGCTGCCGGGCGGAGGGTGGTCCGGATGGGGCGGACACCGCGCGCCCGGAGCACGGCTTCCGCCTGTCCCGCTGCCGCACCCGTGCCCACCAGGATGCCGAGCGGGCGGCGGCCCAATTCGCGGGTGACTTCCCGGACTGCTTCGCCGATCCTCGCGGCGTCGTCGATGGTGGAGTAGCTGAGGCATCTGCTGGCTCCCTCAACAGGGGACGCCATGGGTGCGGAGCCGGTGGCTATGACCAGCTGGTCGTAGCTGAACTCCATGCCGTCCGCGGTGGTGACGGTGCGGTTGTCGGCGTCGATGAAGCTGGCCGGCTGGCCGAACCGGACCGAAACCTGGGGGAGGGCAGCGAGTTCCAGCAATTCTTCCGGGGCGTCGTCCCGGTTGCTCAGCACGGTGATGCTGCCGCTGAAACGGGCCCGCCCCAGCTGGCTGACAAGGGCCTGGGCTGCCGGTCCGGCGCCGGCAATGACGATATGGGGTGCGCTGGAGACGGAGTTAAACGATGCCGGAGCAGACATGTCCTGGCCCTTTCGCTGGCGGCCATGGTTGTGTTCACGGCCTGGACGTTCTTGATGAACCCCAGCGTAGGCGGCGGCCTTTTCCGGCGTGTTTCCCGGTGGTTGCCGAAAAAATGCGCGCGGTTCGCCAACGTTTACTGGCCGGTAACAGAACCCGTGACCTGCATCTCATTCAGCGCCGGAATGACATGCAAGGCCGGTGGTGCCGTCGAAACAGCGGACCTAGACGCGGATCCGGTAACCCCGCTTGACCACGGTCTCCACGAGGCGGCCGTCCGGCAGTGAGGACCGGAGGCGGCTGACAGTCATGTCCAGCGCATGGACCGAGCCCCTCAGCTCCAGCAGGTCAGAGAGCGACTCGCGGGAGAGCACGGCGCCGCCGGCTCCCAGGAGGGCGCGCAGCAACAGCAGCGGGGCAGGCGCGAGTTCCACCTGTTGTCCGTCAATCCGCAGGCTTCGTCCGCGCAGTTCGATGTTGCCGGACCTGGTGTCCAGGCGCCGGACATGGTTGAGGGCCAGGTGCTCACCGACCAGCCGGATCAGGGCACCCATCCTGAACCGCTCGGGAATCAGCGGTGTGACGCCGGCGTCGAGCAGCGGCTGGGCCGTGACAGGGCCCACTACTGCCGTGGTGACGTTTGTCTTCAGGCTCTCGATCAGCTGTTTGTAGACGCCCATCTCATGGGCTGTGCTCCACATGGCGTCCACGGCGGGGGCGGAGGTGAACGTCAGGACGTCAAGGTTCCCGCTGCACGCCGCTTCGATGAGCCGGGGAAGCCGGTCCTCACCCTCTGGCTTGACCCAGCGGTAGGGTGTCACCGTCAGTACTGTGGCGCCGGACATCCGGAGGCGCTCCAGTTGCCGGACATCGGTATAGCCGTGCAGCTGCACGGCTACTGTCTTGCCGCGCACGCCTTCCGCGAGCAGCATGTCCACCAGGGTGGAGGTGGTTTCGTCACTGCTGATTCCGACGTCGGCAAGGCCGGCAGCGCGGACGGCACCGCGGGCCTTGGGCCCGCGCACAAACATCCGGCAGGCGCCGAGGGTTTCCAGCAGCTCCTCACCGATGCCAAAGGAATCAGCGGCCTCGCACCAGCGGCGCATCCCATAGGCGGTGGTGGCGATGCAGAGGTCGGGGCGGGCCGCGATGATGGCACGGGTGTCCTCGATGAGGCGGACGTCTTCCTGCACCGGGGCGATCTTCAATGCCGGGGCATGCAGGACCTCGGCACCGCGGCGTTCGAGGGCCTCAATGAGGTCGCGTGAACGGCGGTGCGAGGTGACTCCGATGCGGAAGCCTTCCAGCGGGGAGTCTGTAGGCTCCTGCCCGGGCGCCTCGGAAAGCTGCGGGGCTTCGGCCGGTGCAAGTGCATTCATGGGGTTCAATCCTTTCACGAACCCAGCAGCGAGGCCGCCAGCCTGTCCAGGTCGGCGGCGGCCTCAGCATGCCCACGGTTGGCTTCTGCCACGCGAACCACCTCGCCAATGACCAGGACGGCCGGGTTGGTGCAGCCGGAGGCAGCTCCCACAATGGTGCCCAGGTCCGCGATGGTGGTGCGCTGTCCGGGCCGGTACCCGCGTTCCACCACTGCCATGGGCATGTCGGCACGCATGCCGGCTCGGCGTAGGCCTGCCGCCAGATGGTGCAGGGTGCCGATGCCCATCAGGACCACAATCGTGCCGCCCAGCCCTGACAGGTGGGTGAGCTCCTTTTCCGAAAGCGGGGCGTGGCCGGAGACCACGGTAAACATGTGGCTGACTTCGCGGTGGGTTACCGGAATCCCTGCCGCTGCCGGAACGGAGATGGCGCTGGTGACGCCGGAGATCACCCGGACGGGTACTCCCGCCGCCACGCAGGAAGCCACTTCCTCGCCGCCGCGGCCGAAGACGTAGGGGTCCCCGCCCTTGAGCCGGACCACGTTGTTTCCGGCCAGTGCGCTCTCCACCATCAGCTTCTCGATGTCTGCCTGGCTGACCTTGTGGTGGCCGGGCTTCTTGCCCACATCCACCAGTTCAGCTGACGTTAGGGAGGGCAGTTCCTGGTAGGGGGCCAGCCGGTCGTAGAACACGACGTCGGCATCCCGCAGCGCCTTGACGGCGGCGACTGTCAGTAACTCTGTGGTGCCCGGGCCCCCACCCACGAGGGTGACGTGGCCGGTCTGACCGGCAGCAGGCTCGCTGGAAACGGGAATGCCGGTTTCACGGCACCGCTCCAGGAGGGCTTCCCAGCCCGCCTGGCCATCGTTGACTGCTGCCACCAGGAACGGACGTTCGGGCAGCGGGCCGTCATGCCCGGCCCCCTGCGGGGTGCTGAGGCGGTACACGACGGCGCCGGCGGCTTCATAGCGGCGGACCGCCTGGCGCGCCGCGTGGTCCGAGCCTGTGACCAGGACTTCGCGGCCTGTGAGATCAATGCTGAGCTGCATGCCTATACCTCGTTCTCATCGCGGGGCCTCAGGGGGATGGAGGCCCCGATGAGGACCTTCCCTTTTTCTTCCGCAGTGGCGGGCCGGAACTGGCCGCGCTCGTCGGGGACAAACGTGATGGAGTCATCCTTCTGGTCCGGCGCGTTGACGAAGGAACGGAACCGGCGCAGGCGCTCTGGGTCCTTCAGCGTGTCAGCCCACTCATCCACATAGGTATCGACATGCTTGGCCATGGCCGCCTCAAGCTCTTCGGCGATGCCCAGCGTGTCATGCACCACCACGTCCTCAACGTGCTTGATGCCGCCGTCGAGCTCCTCCTGCCAGCGTGCGGTGCGCTGCAGGCGGTCGGCGGTGCGGATGTAGTACATGAAGTAGCGGTCGATGTACTTGAGCAAGGTTTCGTCGTCGAGGTCCTTGGCGAGCAGCTGGGCGTGCGCCGGGGTAGCGCCGCCGTTTCCGCCGACGTAAAGGTTCCAGCCGTCGGCGGTGGCGATCACCCCAACGTCCTTGCCGCGGGCCTCGGCGCATTCGCGGGCACAGCCTGAAACACCCATCTTGAGCTTGTGCGGGCTGCGGAGGCCGCGGTAGCGCAGTTCCAGCTGGATGGCCATGGCCACCGAGTCCTGCACACCGAAGCGGCACCACGTGGAACCGACACAGGACTTCACCGTGCGAAGGCTCTTGCCGTAGGCCTGGCCGGATTCGAAGCCGGCGTCCACCAGTTCCTTCCAGATTTCCGGAAGCTGCTCCAGCCGGGCGCCGAACATGTCGATGCGCTGGCCGCCGGTGATCTTGGTGTACAGGTTGTATTTCTCGGCCACGGCGGCGATGACGCCGAGCTTCTTCGGGGTGATCTCGCCACCGGCGATGCGGGGGACCACCGAGTAGGTGCCGTCCTTCTGCATGTTCGCCAGGGCGCGGTCGTTGGTGTCCTGCAGGGCGCCGCGGCCGGCGTCCAGGACGTAGGCGTTGTGCTGGCTGGCCAGGATGGAGGCAATGGTGGGCTTGCAGATGTCGCAGCCGGCGCCGGTGCCGTACTTGGCCATGATCTCTTCGAAGGAGGTGAGCTCCAGGACGCGGATGGCGTCGAAGAGTTCCTGGCGGGAGAGCTCGATGTGCTCGCAGAGGGCTTTGGAGACCTCGACGCCGGACTTCGTCAGTTCGCCTTCGAGCAGCTTCTTCAGCATGGGGACGCAGGAACCGCAGCTGGTCCCGGCGCGGGTGCAGCCCTTGAGCTCGCCGAGTTCCTGGACGGGGGCGTTGCCCTCGCAGGCGCCGCAGCCGTTGACGGTGTCGCGGATAGTTCCGGCAGTTACGTTGTTGCAGGAACAGAGGATGGCGTCGTCCGGCAGTTCGGTATCGGGTGCATCGCCGCCGCCTGCCGCGGTGAGGTAAGCGCCGGGCTCGGCGGAGAGTTCGCGGCCGAGGAGCGGGCGCAGGCTTGTGTAGGGGGTCGCGTCGCCCACGAAGATGCCGCCCAGCAGGGTCTTGGCATCATCGGTGGTGACGATCTTCTGGTAGACGCCGCGGGCGGGGTCAGCGTAGACGATCTCAAGTGAGTGTTCAGTCTTGGCGAAGCCGTCGCCGAAGCTGGCAACATCCACACCTGACAGCTTGAGCTTGGTGGCGGTGTCAAAGCCCGGGAAGGTAGCCTCGCCGCCGTGCAGGCGGTCGGCGACAATCTCCGCCATGGTGTTCGCGGGAGCAACCAGCCCCAGGCACATGCCGCCGAAGTTCGCCACCTCGCCGATGGCGAAGATGTCAGGTACTTCCGTGGCGCAGTAGTCGTTGATGACCACGCCGCCGCGCTGGCCCAGGCTGAACACCTGATCTTCACCTTCGGCCGCGCGGAAGAGCTCGTCCCGCGGGCGGACGCCGATGGCGACGATCACCATGTCGGCGTCGATAATACGGCCGTCAGCCATGAGGACACCGGTAACCTGGCCCTCGTCGTCGGACAATACTTCCGAAGGGAAGACGCCGCCGTGGACTTCGAAGCCCTTGGCCTTGATGAGCCGGCCCATTGCCTGGCCCGCGCCTTCGTCAAGCTGCGTGGCCATCAGCCACTGTGAACCGTCGATGACGATCGGGTTGGCGCCCAGCTGCTCCGTACCGGCGGCGGACTCGAGCCCGAGAAGGCCTCCGCCGATGGTGACGGCGTTGACCTTGCGGCCAAGCTTTTCCGTGAGTTCGGCAATGGCCTTGTTGATGGCCCACACGTCTTCGAGCGTGCGGTACACGTGGGTGTGCTCAGCGCCGGGGATGGGCAGGCGTGCCGCATTCGAACCCGTTGCAACCACAAGGGAGTCGTAGGCGTACGTGTTGCCGGCGGCAGTCTCGACGGTCTTGGCTTCGTGGTTGACCTTAACCACGCGTTCGCCGGTGCGCAGATCCATGGCTTCGTGGTCCCACATGGACGCATCGCCCAAGGTGAGATCGTAGTCCGTCTGGGTCAAGGCCTTGCTCAGGGCCACCCGGTCGTAGGGGAGGTGTGCTTCCTCAGTGAGGACCGTGACATGCCAGCCATCGAGGCCACGGGCGTGCATGGCGTCTGCAAAGCGGTGGGCTGCAGGGCCGCCGCCGGCGACGACAATGCGGCGCGGGTTCTCTGTGCTGTAAGTCTGTTCGGTCACTGTGGGCCTTTCGCATGGGCCGCAGACGGTTCTCTGCGACCTTTCTCTGACGAGGTGTCCATCCAGACTAGGCAGGCGCAGTTTCGCTTCAGTTTCCCAATTGTTTCGTGAACTTAACTTCTGCATCACGAACGCATTTCCGGGCGGGTGAGGTCTCTTTTACGCGCCGGACACATTCACTGCACCCCTTTGAAACACCCGCGGCCTAGCTTGGTAATACGGCCGCATCAGGTGGCCAGTGAAGCACAGGCCCTGGATTCAAGGGGCAAAAAGCACAGGCGTTGAGCCATTAGGCGCTGAAGCACAGGGAGAGGAGCCGACATGACGGCAACACTGGAAATTGGGGCGGTCGTAACCGATGCAGCCGGAACCATCACCGGCTGGCACCGTGTCTGCCCGGTGGATGAGCTGGAGCTCGCCTGGGGCGAGGCTGCGCTCATCTCCGGCCGTCAGGTGGCCATCTTCCGCACGGCCCCCGGTGAGGTATTCGCGGTGGCCCACGAGGATCCGGCGACCGGAGCCCACGTGATGGCCCGCGGAATCATCGGGTCCCGGGGCACCCGTCCCACCATCGCCTCGCCGCTGCACAAAGAGGTTTACGACCTCGAAACCGGAGAATGCTTCGGAACGGCGGAACTTCGGCTGGAGACTTTCAATACCCGCATCTCCGACGGCTTCGTCGAGGTTGAGCTCTAGCCCCAACCACCTGCACCAAGCCCCATTGGGCTGAAGCCCTGGGCCCTAGAGGCCCAGGGCTTCGCGCACGTCCCCCAGCACCTGGTCAAGGGCAGTGCGGGCTGCCTGCCTGGCGTGCGGCAGCTCCGCCGCCGATTCCACCGGGTGGATCACTTCCAGGTAGCACTTGAGCTTGGGTTCGGTGCCACTGGGCCGAATGATCACCCGGGTGAGGTCACGCGTCAGATAAAGCAGCCCGTCCGTGGGCGGCAGGCTCCCGCTGCCCTCGGCCAGATCCACGAACGTCTCCACCGCGGACGAGCCGAACGATTCAGGCGGGCTGACCCGGAGCCGGTTCATCATGGCATCCAGCAACCCCAGATTGGCTACCCGGATACTCAGCTGGTCGCTGGCGTGCAGGCCATGGCGCAGATACAGCTCGTCCAGGGTGTCGAAGACCGTTTTCCCGTCCGCCTTGGCAGTGGCCGCGAGCTCGGCAATAAGGACAGCGGCGGAGATGCCGTCCTTATCCCGGACCAGATCGGGTGCAACGCAGTAGCCAAGGGCTTCTTCATACCCGTAGAGAAGCCCGGGCACGCGGGAAATCCATTTGAAGCCCGTGAGTGTTTCCTCGTGTCGGTAACCTGCCGCGGCGGCGATGCGCGAGAGCAGCCGTGAGGAAACGATGGAATTCGCAAACACACGGTGCGCGGTGCCGGCCTCTTCGCCGTCCGCGGCGGCCAGCCGGGCAACGATGTGGGCCCCCAGCAGTGCGCCCACTTCGTCGCCCCGGAGCATCCGCCACAGGCCGGTGTCAGGGTCCTTGGCCGCCGCTGCCGCCCGGTCTGCATCGGGATCGTTGGCGAGGACAATATCAGCGCCCACCGCGGCGGCCGTTTTCAGGGCCAGGTCAAGCGCGCCCGGCTCCTCCGGGTTGGGAAAGCTCACCGTGGGAAAATCGGGATCCGGTTCGGCCTGTTCAGCCACCAGGGTGACATCGGCAAACCCGGCAGCGTTCAGTACCGACACTGCAGTCTCCCCGCCAACCCCGTGCATGGGCGTGAGAACGATCCGCACATCACGGGCCGGGAAATGGGCGGGAGCGGCGAGTGCCGCCGTCGCACGCTTGTAGTCCGCCACGATGGACGGATCCAAAATAGTCCACCCCCGCTCCGCGAGGTCGATGGTGTCCAACGGACCCACAGCTTCGATGGTGGCCGCGATCCGGGCATCATGCGGTGCCACGATCTGGGCCCCGCGGCCGCTTTCCTCCACTGCATGGCGGCCCAGATAGACCTTGTAGCCATTGTCCTGCGGAGGGTTATGGCTGGCCGTGACCATGACACCGCCGTCGCAGTCCAGTGCCCGGACGGCAAAAGCCAGCAGGGGAGTGGGCAGCGCGGCAGGCATCAGGAAGGTTTCGATCCCGGCGGCGGTAAAAATCGCCGCGGTTTCCTCGGCGAAGATGTCCGAGTTGTAACGGGCGTCATAGCCGACGACGGCGCGGGGCGCGGTTCCGGGGGCTGCCTCGCCCACTGCTTCCAGCAGGAACGCCGCCAGGCCGGCAGCGGCGCGGCGCACCACCACCCTGTTCATCCGGTTGGGGCCGGGACCCAGCGCGGCGCGGAGGCCAGCGGTGCCAAACTGCAGGGTGCCATCAAAACTGTCGGCCAGTTCCTGGCGGGCCACCGGGACACCGTCCTCGAAGAGACGGATCAGCTCGGTGAGGGCGGCGGACGTTGCGGAATCCGGATCTTGTGCTGCCCATTCACGGGCCTGGCTGAGGAGGCGGGAATCGGCATCGGAGGGGATCATGGGTCAACGCTACCGTTATTGTGCCGAGGCAACTTCCCGAAGTCTCCCACCTGCCCTGGAAAGCAGCTGAAATCCTTGACAGGATTTTTTCTGGACAAGTAATGTCGCGAATATGAAGATGGGCCAGGGAGTGGAATGGGCATTGCACAGCTGTGTGAACATGTCCTGGACACCCGTGGGCGAGGCCGTCAGCAGCGCCCGCCTTGCCGAGTTTTACAAACTTCCGGCCGCATACCTTAACAAGCAACTCCAGGCCCTGGTGCGTGCTGAGATCCTGACATCCGTTTCCGGGCCGCGCGGCGGCTTCCAGCTTGCACGCCGCCCGGAGCAGATTTCGGTCCTGGACGTGGTCCTGGCCATCGAGGGAAACGACCATGTCTTTCGGTGCGAGGGCATCCTCAAAGATGCGCCCGGCGGCGCCCCGGACGCCGATTACGCGCGCACCTGCCTTATTTCCCAGACCATGCGCCACGCCGAAGTCACCTGGCGGACGGAACTTTCGAGGCAGTCCATTGCCGGAATCGCAGAGTCCATCGAGCGCCGTTTTCCCGATGCCAGGGAGGAAACTGCCCGCCAACTGATGGGCATCCGGGGCGAGCGCGAGCATACTGCCTGACAGCTTCCCGCCACCGGCGCAGCAATCTCCGGCCGGGCGTCAGAGCCTGGCGATGATCTCCGCCAGAAGCTTGGAGATGCGCGGTCCCGCAGCGTGTCCGGACTCGATGACCTCCTGGTGGCTGAGCGGCGCGGGGCTGATGCCGGCGGCCAGGTTGGTCACCAGCGAAATCCCGAACACCTCCATGCCTGAGTGCCGGCCGGCGATCGCTTCCAGGGCGGTGGACATGCCCACAAGGTCAGCGCCGATGCGCTTGGCGTACTGGACCTCGGCCGGCGTTTCGTAGTGCGGCCCGGTGAACTGCGCGTACACGCCCTCATTAAGGGACGAATCCACCTCGCGGGCCAGTGTCCGGAGGCGCGCGGAGTAGAGATCTGTCAGGTCAACGAACGTGGCGCCTTCAAGTGGCGACGCCGCGGTGAGGTTGATGTGATCTTTGATGAGCACGGGAGTGCCAGGAGACCAGCTTTCGTTCAGGCCTCCGCACCCGTTGGTGAGGACAAGCGTTGTACAGCCCGCAGCAGCGGCGGTCCTGACGCCGTGGACCACTGAGCGGACGCCCTTCCCCTCGTAGTAGTGGGTCCGTGCACCCAGAACCAGCGCCCGCTTGCCTTCCTTCGTAAGGATCGAGCGGATGGTGCCCACATGGCCCTCCACTGCGGGCGCGTGGAAGCCGGGAACCTCGTCCGCCGAGAGCGTTGCGGTGGTGGTGCCGATCAGCTCTGCCGCTTCACCCCAGCCTGACCCCAGTACCAGGGCGACGTCGTGGCTGTCCACGCCGGTTTCCTCGGCGATGTAGGCGGCGGCCGCGCTGGCGGCGGCAAAGGGGTCAGTGTTCAGGAAGTCTGTATTACTCACTGGTACAAGTTATCGTGTCGCCGCAGCTGTGCCCAGCATAGGGATCGCCGCCGCCAGCCCTGGCCACCCTTTTATTGGTGGTGCAGGGCCGCATAAGCGAGAATGGTTGTTTGTGACTACCCATCCTGATTTCAGCTCACCCCGGCTCGCAATCCTCGGAGGTGGACCGGGCGGCTACGAGGCAGCCATGGTGGCTGCCTCACTCGGAGCGCAGGTCACCATCATCGAACGCGCCGGGCTGGGCGGTTCGGCGGTGCTTACCGACGTCGTTCCTTCCAAGACACTGATCGCCACCGCGGACCTGATGACCCGGGTCGGGGAGGCGGGCGAGCTGGGAGTGAAGTTCGACGTCGACGGCGGAGACTTTGTGCCGGTGATGCGGGCTGACCTCAAGCACATCAATGACAGGCTCCTCAACCTGGCACGCCAACAGTCGCGGGACATCACCGCCGGCCTGGAACATCAGAACGTCCGCATCCTGATCGGGTCCGGCAGGCTCGTTGACAGCCACACCATCGAGGTCCTCACCGCCGACGGCACCGAGACGGTCGAAGCGGACACCATCCTGCTGACCATGGGTGCACACCCGCGTGAACTGCCCACCGCCCGGCCCGATGGAGAACGCATCCTGAACTGGGCCCAGATCTACAACCTCGACGAGCTTCCGGAGGAACTTATTGTGGTGGGGTCCGGCGTTACCGGTGCCGAATTCGCCTCTGCCTACAACGGCCTGGGTTCCAGGGTCACCCTGATCTCCAGCCGTGACAGGGTGCTGCCGGGTTCGGACATGGATGCCGCAGAGGTTTTGGAGGAGGTCTTCGAGCGCCGCGGCGTCAGGGTCCTTTCCCGCTCCCGCGCCGAGACGGTGGAGCGCACCGCCGACGGCGTGGTGGTCACCCTCAGCGACGGCGCCAAGGTCACCGGCAGCCACTGCCTGGTCTGCGTCGGGTCCATTCCGAACACGGCCGGCATTGGCCTTGAAGAAGCAGGCGTTGCCCTCACCGAGAGCGGCCACATCAAGGTGGACGGCGTGTCCCGCACCACCGCGCCCAACATCTACGCCGCCGGTGACTGCACGGGCGTCCTTCCGCTGGCTTCCGTGGCGGCAATGCAGGGCCGGATCGCCATCGCGCACTACCTCGGCGACAGCGTGACGCCCATCAAGCTGCACCAGGTGGCGTCCAACATCTTCACGTCGCCGGAGATCGCCTCGGTTGGTGTCTCCGAGGACGAGATCCAGTCGGGCAAGTACCAGGGCGACATCATCAAGCTGTCGCTCAAGAGCAATGCCCGCGCCAAGATGCGCAACCACCGGGATGGTTTTGTGAAGATCTTCGCCCGGAAGGGATCGGGAACCGTGATTGGCGGCGTTGTGGTGGGCCCGAACGCCTCGGAGCTGATCTTCGCGATTTCGATCGCCGTGAAGCAGAAACTGCACGTAGACGATCTCGCCAGCACGTTCACCGTCTATCCGTCGCTCAGCGGCTCCATCTCGGAAGCGGCACGCCGTCTCCACGTCCGCATGTAACGCTCCCTGCGGGGCAGTGGGAAAAAGGGCTCGCCGGCGGCTGGGATCGCTGGTGGCAGGCCGCTGATCGGGGTAGCGTGGCGGCATGACTACAGCTCTTGTGCGTCCGCGCAGTGGAAAAATCATCGGTGGCGTGTGTGCAGCGCTTGCAGCGCGGTTCGGGCTGCCAAAGTTCCTTGTCAGGCTGGGCTTTGTGATCTTTGGCCTGGTGGGCATAGGTGAGCTGGTCTACATCGCCCTGTGGATCATGATCCCCAAGGCCCCGGCATAGCGGGCCTCAAACTGGGTAGCAGTAAGTGTCGTTATGAGGGCTCATAACGACACTTACTGCTACCCAGTTGGGTAGGAAACGCGCACCTGAGGCCTACCCATGGTCACCCTACCCATGGTCACCGGCACTTTCAGGCGGCAGGAGCCGCCTGGAAGTGTTTTTCGATGATGCCCTTGATGTCCTCGTGACAGCCGCCGCACCCTGTGCCGGCCCGCGTGGCTTTAGAGACCTCCGCCACCGTGGAACAGCCCTCTTCCACGGCATCCTGGATCTTGGCCCCGCTGACACCGGCGCAGCGGCACACCGTTCCCTGCGGGTCGGCGGGTCCGGAGGAGGCCAGCTGGTCCGGGCCATCGAGGCGAAGCAGCAGCGAACGGTCCGCCGGCAGCTCGGCACCACGTTCAAAGAGCCCCACCAGCTCGGCGGCGGTGCGTGGCATGCCTACCGCCACCAGGCCTTCCAGCACTCCTCCGCGGGTGGTCATCTTGACGTACCGGCCATGTTCGGGATCCGACCACTGGGCCACTTGCAGCCGCGGGCGTCCGTTGACGGCTCCTGAGGTCAGGGCTTCCTCGTCCCACGGCTCGGCTGCGTTGTCACCGGCCACGGCCATGTTCATTCCCCGGGCTTTGAGGACAACAACGCCTGCCATTTCCTGCGGGAGCGCGGGCAGGGCGTCGGCGTCCTCCTGCGTTCCGGCGGCCAGCAGCGTCAGGTACTCGGCCAGCCATTCCGCCTGCCGCCAGCCCGGGCCCACCAGGCCGGACGGGCCTTTGGCGCTGCGGCATTCGGCGCAGGCCGGATCAGGGCAGCGGACTTCGGCGCAGTCGCCGATGGCGAAGATGTGCGGTTCGTGGTGCGCGCGGAGCCGGTGGTCCACCAGGATGCCGGTGGTCGTGGACAGGCCACAGCCCTCGGCGAGTTCGATCCGGGGACGGACGCCGCACGAGATGACCAGGAGATCGCCGTCGATTGCGGAACCGTCGCTGAGCAGCAGCGCCGAAAAACCGCCGTCGGGCGCGTTGTGTTCCACACCGGTGGACCGGGCGTTTCCGGCCATCCGCACGCCGCACTGGCGCAGGCTTGCCGCGAGCACGGCGCCGCCGCCTCGGTCGATGTTGCGTCCCAGCGGGTGCGGACCGTTGTGGACCACTGTCACGGTGGCTCCCTCTTCCGACGCTGCCAGCGCCGTTTCCAGGCCCAGTACGCCGCCGCCGAGCACTACCACGCGCTTGCCGCCGTCCACCGCCGCGCGGAGCACGCCGGCGTCGCGCAGGTCCCGGAGCGCGGTGACTCCGGCCGGGAGCACGGGGGAGGTGGGGTCGGGGTTGATGCCGGTGAGGTTGGGGATGACCGGGCGGGAACCCGTGGCAAAAACGAGGCGCTCATAGTGTGCGGAGGATCCGTCGGTGAGGACCACCTGCTGCCGGGCGCGGTCCACCCGGCGCACCCGTACTCCGAGGCGGACGTCCACGCCGTCAGCCATGAGCGCAGCAGCATCTGACAACGCCAGGTCCTCAGCCGTGGTGCGTCCGACGCCCAGATCGGCCACCAGGACGCGGTTGTAGGCGGCCTCCGGTTCCTCGCCAACCACAGTCAGCTGGATGTGGCCGGTGCGCACTGCCGGCAGCAGCTCATCGATCAGCCGGGCCGCTACCGGGCCGAATCCGACAATGACAATCTGCTCGCTCATGAGGCCTCCGTCGTCTGAAGAACACTGGTGTGGGGCTGGTTCTGCGGCTGCTGTGCGGCCGGCCGGACCCAGACCTTGTTGAACTTGAATTCCGGCATCCCGGAGATGGGATCGGTGGCGGCTTCCGTGAGGCGGTTGGCGCTTTCGAGTTCGGGGAAGTGGAAGGGCAGGAACACTGTTTCGGGGCGGATCGCCGTGCTGAGCTCTGCCCGGCAGAGCACGTCGCCGCGCTCGTTGCTGACAGAGACAAAGGAGCCTTCGGTGATGCCCATCGACGCCGCGGCGGCCGGGTGGATCTGCACTTTCGCCTCAGGCTGGCTGGCCAGGAGCTCCGACACCCGCCGGGTCTGCGCCCCGGACTGGTAGTGCTCCAGCAGCCGGCCGGTGATGAGGGTCATGGTTTTGGCTGCGGTATCAGGATTGGCGGCTGGTGTGCGACGACGGCGGGGCGTCACCGCTGTCATCACCGCCTTGCCGTCGCCGTGGGCAAAGGCATCAAGGAAGAGCCGCGGCGTTCCGCCGCTGCCCGCGGGGTACGGCCAGTAGGCAGCTTCGCCGCGGTCCAGCATGGCGTAGTCGATCCCGGAGTAGTCGGCCAGCCCGCCGGCGGAGGCAAGGCGCAATTCCTCAAAGACCGTTTCCGGATCCTCGCTGTATGTGGACGGAGCGCCGAGCGCTTCCGCGAGCCGTGCCATGATCCACAGCTCGCTGCGGGCGCCGGCCGGTGGCTGAATGGCCCTGCGGCGGCGCAGGACCCGCCCCTCAAGGTTGGTCAGCGTGCCTTCCTCTTCCGCCCACTGCAGCACCGGAAGGATCAGGTCCGCCTCGGCTGCGGTTTCGGACATAAAGAAGTCGCAGACCATCAGGAAGTCCAGGCTGCGCAGGCCCTTGATGACGGAGTTCGCGTCGGGGGAGGCCACGACGATATTGGACGCGTGGACCAAAAGGCAACGGACGCCGTCGGGCTGTCCCAGGGACTTCAGGAGCTGAACGGCGGGAAGGCCCGGCCCGGGGATCAGTTCCTCGGGAACGCCCCACACGCCGGCCACGTGGGCGCGGGCGGCGGGGTCGGTGATCTTGCGGTAGCCGGGAAGCTGGTCCGCCTTCTGGCCGTGTTCACGACCGCCCTGGCCGTTGCCCTGGCCTGTCAGGGTGCCGTAGCCGCTGCGCCTGGAGCCCGGAAGGCCCAGCAGGAGGCTGAGGTTGATGGCCGCGGTGGCGGTGTCGGTTCCGTCCACGTGCTGCTCCACACCGCGGCCGGTGAGGATGTAGCTGCCGCCCTTGGCGGCGCCGTCGGCGAGCCTCCGGGCCGCTTCCCGGATGAGTTCCGCCGGGACGCCGGTGAGCGACTGCACGCGTTCGGGCCAGAAGGAGTTCACGCTGCGGAGCACGGACTGGTAACCGGAGGTGCGCTCTTCGATGAAGCGCCGGTCCGCCAGGCCTTCGTGGATCACCACGTGGGACAGGCCCAGGAGGAGGGTGAGGTCCGTGCCCGGCAGGGGCTGCAGGTGCAGGCCGCCGCCGTCGGAGGTGAAGTTGGCCGTGGCCGAGCGGCGCGGATCAACGATGATCAGTCCGCCGGCGTCACGGGCGCCTTTGAGGTGCTGGACAAACGGGGGCATGGTTTCGGCGACGTTGGAGCCGAGCATCATGATGGTGCTGGCGCTGTCCAGGTCCTCGAGAGGGAACGGGAGCCCCCTGTCGACGCCGAAGGAGCGCATCCCGGCGGCCGCGGCGGAGGACATGCAGAAGCGGCCGTTGTAGTCGATGCGGGAAGTGCCCAGGGCAAGCCGGGCGAATTTGCCCAGCATGTACGCCTTTTCGTTGGTCAGGCCGCCGCCGCCGAAGACTCCGACGGCGTCCGCGCCGTAGCGCTCGCGGGTTTCCTGGACGGCCGTGGTGACCAGGGAAAGGGCGTGGTCCCAGCCGATGGGACGGTGGACACCGTCAGCGCCCTTCAGCAGGGGTTCCGTGATGCGGCCTGCGTGGTTCAGGAGGTTGGCTGAGGTCCAGCCCTTCCGGCAGAGGCCACCGCGGTTGGTGGGAAAATCGCGCCCGCTCACTTCCAGGGGCGCCGCCAGGAGAGGCGCATCCAGAGCAGTTTTCACAGTTTTCGCAGGCACGGGGACTGACCCCGGCTCGGAAGCCGGGGTCAGTTCCGCTGGAGACTTCAGCGTCATGGCGCACTGCAGGGCGCAGTAAGGGCAGTGCGTGTCGGCGCTTGTGGTCATGTTAGACGTGTCCCATCGCATTTCGGTTGGCGTTGCGGATGTAGAAGGCCCAGCAGACAACCAGCATCACAGCGTAGGCCGCGACGAAGCCGTAGAAGGCCGGTGTGTAGGAACCGCTGGCGGTGTTGGAGGCGTTCAGAACCTGCGGGATAACAAACCCGCCGTAGGCGCCGATGGCCGAGATCAGGCCGAGGGCCGAGGACGCCAGGCGCTGTGTCTCCACGGTGCTGGCGCCTGCCTTGGCGGCGCGGCTGGAGGTGGCGAAGATGATGGGGATCATCCGGTAGGTTGCCCCGTTTCCGAATCCGCTGGCGGTGAAGAGCATCAGGAACAGGACCAGGAAGAGCCAGAAGTTCTTCAGCGGAAGGGTCCAGATCATGGTGAGGGTGATCAGTGCCATGGATGCGAAGGCTGCAACGGTCATCCTGGCGCCGCCCATGCGGTCAGCCATGCGTCCGCCGTAGGGACGGGCGAGTGAGCCTACCAGCGGGCCGAGGAAGGCGAGTGAGAGGGCAACTGTTCCGATTCCGATGGAGGAGAACGCGGGGAAGTAGTCCTTGATGAGCTTGGGGAATACACCGGCGAAGCCGATGAAGGAGCCGAAGGTTCCGATGTAGAGCAGCGCCATGATCCACAGGTGCGGTTCCTTCAGGGCGGCCACCGAGCCGGCCACGTCCCCCTTCGCGCTGGTCAGGTTGTCCATGTACTTGTAGGCGCCGAAGGCTGCGATCAGGATAAAGGGAACCCACATCCAGCCGGCCATCGGCAGGTTGACGCTGCCCATTGCCAGAAGGGTGATCGCGATCGGGACGGCGAGCTGTGCGACGGCCGCGCCCATGTTGCCGCCGGCGGCGTTCAGGCCCAGTGCCCAGCCCTTTTCACGGGCGGGGTAGAAGAAGGTGATATTGGCCATGGAGCTGGCGAAGTTTCCGCCACCGAAGCCGGCCAGTGCTGCCACGAGCAGCATGACGCCGAACGGGGTTTCAGGGTTGGCGACACACAGGCCCAATCCGATGGATGGGATCAGGAGCAGGAGTGCGGACACGATGGTCCAGTTCCGTCCGCCGAAGCGGGGAACCATGAAGGTGTAGGGGATGCGGAGCGTGGCACCTACCAGGCTGGGCATCGAGATCAGCCAGAAGATTTCCGACGTCGTGAACGTGAAGCCGGCTGCGGGAAGCTGGACCACCACGATGGACCAGAGCTGCCAGACGACAAAACCGAGGAATTCGGCGAAGATGGACCAGTTCAGGTTGCGGCGGGCGATGGTCCGCCCGGCGGTTTCCCACTGCTCCTTGTTCTCGGCATTCCAGTTGGCGATCCAGCGGCCCGGGCGGAATTCCAGGGCGGGTGCGCTGGTTGTAGTGGTGGAGCCGGGCTGCGCGCTGGCGGATGCAGGCACGCTTCCGTGCGGGGGTTCGGCCTCAAGATCTACGGAATTGCCGGTGCCGGCATCTGCGGTGCGGTCAACAGTCACGGTGTACCTCCTCTGGGGGGATGTTGTAGTTCCACGGTAGAGAAGGCGCGTTTCACGGACGGACGCCGTTTGTTAACGCGCTGTGACATTTGCCTATCGGGGCCTCTGGATGGGCGTGAGGCGCCTGAAAATGAGACAAATCCGAAGGGTCCGGATAGTGGACCTTTTGTCCATTGACTGGACAAGGGGAACTAATATTGGACTCTAACTACTGCAGGCCGGGCTCTTATGGATCCGGTCGGTTCTCACGAAAGTGTTAATTTATGTCATCTCTTGAAACCACCACGGAACCAGGGTCCGCGAAGCCGGTGAACTCCAAGGGCAAAGTCATCTTTGCCAGCCTCATCGGCACCACCATTGAGTTCTATGACTTCTACATCTACGCCACGGCGTCTGTCCTGGTCTTCCCCAAGCTCTTTTTCCCGCAGGCCACGGACATTAACGCGCTGCTCAGCTCGTTTGCCATCTTCGGCGTCGCTTTCATCGCCCGCCCGGTAGGTTCGGTTCTGTTCGGCCACTTCGGCGATAAGTTCGGCCGAAAGGGCACGCTGGTTGCCTCGTTGCTGACCATGGGCATCGCGACTTTCCTGATCGGCGTGCTCCCCACCGCCTCGCTTCCCGGCTGGGCCATCCTGGCGCCCCTGATGCTTGTGGTCCTGCGCTTTGCCCAGGGACTGGCACTCGGCGGCGAATGGTCAGGTGCCGCCCTGCTGGCAACGGAGAACGCCCCGCAAGGCAAGAGGGCGGTCTACGGAACGTTCCCGCAACTTGGCGCTCCGATCGGTTTCATCCTCGCCAACCTGCTGTTCATCTGGCTCAACGCTGCCCTGTCCGCGGAAGAGTTCCTCGCCTGGGGCTGGCGCGTTCCGTTCCTCCTGAGTGCCCTGTTGGTGATTGTTGGCCTGTACGTCCGGCTGAAGCTTGTTGAAAGCCTTTCCTTCCAGAAGGTCCTGACCGAAGAAAAGGTAGCGAAAGTTCCCTTTGCTGCCACCTTCAAGAACCACTGGCGCCCGGTGGTGGCCGGAACGTTCATCATGCTTGCCACGTACGTCCTGTTCTACGTGATGACCTCCTTCACCCTGACTTACGGCACCAAACCTGCCTCCGTGGAGGCAGCGCAGGCAGCAGCAGAAAAGGCCGGCAAACCGATGTCCGCGGTGGAGATCGCCAACTTCGTCCCGGGCCTCGGCATTTCCCGCGGCGACTTCCTGTGGATGCTGATCCTCGGCGTTGTCTTCTTTGGCATCTTCACCCTGGTCTCCGGCCCGCTGGCCGAAAAATGGGGCCGCCGCAAGTTCCTGCTCTCCGTCACGGCGGGCATCTTCGTCTTCGGGATCCTCTGGTTCACCATGTTCGGCCCCGGCCCGGTTGCCGCCGTCATCGGACTCATCGTGGGCTTCACGCTGATGGGGCTGACCTTCGGACCGATGGCCGCCATCCTTCCCGAGCTGTTCCCGGCCAACGTGCGGTACACCGGCTCCGCTGTGGCCTACAACCTGTCCAGCGTCATCGGTGCCGCCCCGGCGTCGTTCATTGCCATTGCCCTCTGGCAGGCTGCCGGCGGCAGCACCTGGCTGGTGGGCGTCTATATGGCAGCCGCGGCTGTGCTGACCTTCATCGCCCTGTGGATCACCCGTGAAACCAAGGACACTGACTACGAGAACAACGTGGCCTGACGCCGCCCCGTTGGTTCAGCCCGGTTTTTAGTTGAGGTGCCCGGCGCCTTCCCCATTATCAGGGGAGGGCGCCGGGCATTCCTGTGTCCGCAGGTGGAGCGCCCGGGCACGAGCACACTGGTTCCAGCCCGCGGCCGTCAGATTCCGTACCGGGCCACAAAATTCTTGAGGATGTTGGTGGGTTCGGTGACGGTGAACTGGCGGGCGCTCTCCATGAGTTCCTCGGCGGATTCCGGCGGAAAGTAGCCCGCGTGGCGGTAGATGTCGATCCTGGTGACCAGCCCGTCCACATCAAGTTCCGGATGGAACTGGGTGGCGTACAGGTTCTGCCTGATCCGGAACATCTGCACCGGGCAGGCGGCGGAGGTGGCCAACAGCACAGCATGGGCCGGCAGCAACGTGCAGGCTTCCTTGTGGCCGGTGAAGGCGGTGAAGCGCCGGGGCATCCCCTGCAGCACCGGATCGGCCAGCCCGGCCTCCGTCAGCTCAATCTCCACGCCGCCCAGCGGCTCACCGAAGGTCCTGTCGATCAGCGCGCCCTGGTGCGTTCCCAGGGTTCCCACGCCGTAGCAGGCGCCCAGAAAGGGAAAGTCTGCCGGCACGATCCTGTCCAGCAGTCCGGCCAGCTCCCGCTCCACACGGTGCTGCGTGGGGCTCTTGTGGTCATTCGGATCACTGGACGTGAAGGGACTGCCGCCCACAATCACGCCCGAATAGTCCGCCAGGTCCAGGTCCGGAAGCGGGCCCGCCTCCACCCTGACGCGCCGGAGCTGGTCCGGTTCCAGCCCGCCGTACCTCAGATAGGCGGCATACTCGTCGTCGGCGGCGGCGTCTTCAGCCCGGGAGGCCAGCAGCAGGAAAGGCTTCACATGCTAAGTGTGCCTGTGGCGGCGGCTTGATGCCACCGATCCGATGCCCCTGGCATACGCAATGCCGGCGTAAGTCAGGAAGTGGCGGTCTGGGCCAGGGACCGGCGCGATTGCGGCTGGGCAGCCGGGTCAGCGTGCCGGTGGACGAGCTTCCAGTAGCCCTCTTCGCGGCGGAAGATGCTGGTCACGCGGAGCGCGAATTCCTCCACCATGGGGGCACCGGCCATGCGGGCGCGGAAGTGTTCGGTCTCCACGAGGTAGGCGGTGTCCCGCGCCGTGTACGAGGTGATGGTGTCGAAGCCGAGCATCTCGCCCTCGTGGTAGTTCCGGGACGCCTGGTCAAGGCGGGCCTCCACCTGCGCCCATCCGCGGGCGATCCCGCCGAAGGGGTTGGCCAGGGTGACATCGTCAAGCCGGGAATAGAGCTCTTTGACGGGTCCGGGATTGCCCCGGGTGATCTCCGGAACAGCGAGGTGGTATCGGTCTACTTCTTCTTCAAAACTGGGTGCGATCATGGGGTTCCTCCGGCAGTACTAGTCTTCGATCGTGGCGATGACGGCGCCGGCCGACACCGTCTCGCCGGCCTTGGCGCTGAGCCCTGTAATGGTCCCGGCGCGGTGGGCGGTCAGGGGCTGTTCCATTTTCATGGCCTCGAGCACCACAATCAGGTCACCTTCAGCTACAACGTCGCCGTCGGAAATTGCCACTTTGACGATGGTGCCCTGCATCGGCGACGTGAGGGCATTCCCGGTGGCGGCAGCTGCAGAGCCGCCCGAGCGGGCGCGCTTCTTCGACTTGGCCGTCTTGGTTCCGGAGGCGGCTGAACCGGCCCCAAAGGAGCCGAGGGAGGCGGGCATGACCACTTCCAGGCGCTTGCCGCCAACTTCAACCACCACGCGCTGCCGGGCGCCGGCGTCGTCGTCTGAATCGGCTGCCCCGTCCGGAATCCAGGCGGGAAGGTTGTTGGTGAATTCTGTTTCGATCCAGCGGGTGTGGACGCTGAACGGTCCCTCCGCCGGAGCGAAGGCGGGATCTGAAACAACCGCAAGATCGAAGGGGATGACCGTGGGAATACCTTCCACCACCATCTCCGAGAGCGCACGGCGGGCCCGCTGCAGGGCCTGCGGGCGGCTGGCGCCCGTGACAATCAGCTTGGAGAGCATGGAGTCGAAGTTGCCGCTGATGACATCGCCCTGCTCAATCCCCGAATCAATCCTGATTCCAGGGCCGGTGGGGTTCTTCAGGACGCGCACGGTGCCCGGCGCGGGCATGAAGTTGCGCCCCGGGTCTTCACCGGTGATGCGGAATTCGAAGGAGTGGCCGCGGACCTCAGGATCTTCGTAGCCGAGCTTTTCGCCGCGGGCCAGCCGGAACTGTTCACGGACGAGGTCGATTCCCGTGACTTCCTCGGAGACGCAGTGCTCCACCTGGAGCCGGGTGTTGACCTCCAGGAAGGAGATGGTGCCGTCCTGGCCCACCAGGAACTCGCACGTGCCTGCGCCGAGGTAGCCGGCTTCCTTCAGGATCGCCTTGGAGGATTCGTACAGGCGCCGGTTCTGGTCTTCGGTGAGGAAGGGAGCAGGGGCTTCTTCGACAAGTTTCTGGTTGCGGCGCTGCAGCGAGCAGTCGCGGGTGGACACCACCACGACATTTCCGTAAGCGTCCGCGAGGCATTGGGTTTCCACATGCCGGGGGGCGTCCAGGAAGCGTTCGATAAAGCACTCGCCACGGCCGAAGGCAGCGGTGGCTTCACGCACGGCGGATTCGAACAGCTCGGGAATCTCTTCCCTGGTGCGGGCTACCTTGATGCCCCGGCCACCACCGCCGAAGGCCGCCTTGATAGCCACGGGCAGGCCGAACTTGTCCACGAAGTCAAGGATTTCTTCCGCAGATTCGACGGGGTCGGCGGTTCCCGGAACCAGTGGTGCCCCCACCTTCTCGGCGATGTGCCTGGCCTGGACTTTGTCGCCCAGGGCGGAGATTGCTTCGGGGGAGGGGCCAATCCAGGTGATGCCCGCTTCGATGACCCTGGCGGCGAACTGGGCGTTCTCGGCCAGGAATCCGTAGCCGGGGTGGATGGCGTCCGCGCCGGACTGGCGGGCGGCATCGATGATCTTGTCCATCACCAGGTAGGACTCCGCAGCAGTGTTACCGCCCAGCGAGTAGGCCTCATCGGCCAGGCGCACGTGCAGTGCGTCGCGGTCAGGATCGGCGTAGACAGCCACGGAGGCAATGCCTTCATCACGTGCCGCGCGGATGATCCGCACTGCGATTTCGCCTCGGTTGGCGATCAGCACCTTTGTGAGGTTCGACTGCACGGGACTTGCGGACTGCTCCAACTTTGCTGACAAGGCGTCTCCTTCTTTCCTTCAGGGAGCCTAGCGCGACTTTGAGGGTTCAACCGATATTACTTGCGGATTCCGCGTGTAAACGGGCGATGCTTTGTAGGGAAGCTACAAGTTCGGCGGATTTCGGGTCTGTTTGCTACGCCTGTTACGACGCCGACTGCGACGTCGACTGCGACGCCGGCCATTGTGTTGGCCAGAGCTCATTGATGCGCACATTGGCCTGTGCCAGCAGCGTTCGGAGCGTGGAAATGGAGAGTCCAACGACGGCATGCGGGTCCCCGTTGACCTTCCGGATGAATGCGCCGCCCAGTCCGTCGATGGTGAAGGAGCCCGCGCAGTGCAGCGGCTCGCCGGTGGCAATATAGGCGTCAATTTCCTCTGGTTCCATTTCCATGAAATGGACTTCGGCGGAGGCGACAGTGCCCAGCGTGGCGCCGGATCCCGGTGGCGTGGTGTCGTCGTCGGACGCCCCCTTTTCGGCTGCTGTAGCACGGCAGTCCACCAGCCAGTGGCCGGTATGGAGCACCCCGGTGTTTCCGCTCATCCGGAGCATCCTCTCGCGGGCGACGGCGGCCGTGTAGGGCTTGCCGTGTGCCTCGCCGTCGAACTCAAAGACGGAGTCGCAGCCCAGGACCAGCGCACCCTCCGCCTCCGGGAGCGCAGCAACTGCCTCGGCTTTGGCCCGCGCCAGCAGGAGCGCGGTGTCGTGCGGATCGGTGATGCCGTAGCGGGCCTGGACGGCGTCCTCATCCACGTCCGACACCAATACGGAGTGGCGGATGCCGGCGTCGGCCAGGAGTTTGGTGCGGGCAGGGGATTGGGAGGCAAGGATCAGGCGGGTCACAGCTCCAGCCTAATGGTTTGGCCAGCAGAGGCATTCCGGGTGGGATTTCCGGTTAAGGATGGTCGGATTTCTTCATTCACAGGAAGATGAAAGGTTCCGAACAGCTGATCCAGAACCTGCCGCTGGATGCTGGGTTATGCCTCGAAACGGGCGAAACACCATGAGCAGCCGTCACCGTACGGCAGATCCAGGAGACAAAGAAGATGTCACGCACAAAGAGAATCACCCTTGGCCTGACCGCCACGGCAC
This sequence comes from Arthrobacter sp. CDRTa11, assembly GCF_026427775.1. Taxonomy (NCBI): domain Bacteria; kingdom Bacillati; phylum Actinomycetota; class Actinomycetes; order Micrococcales; family Micrococcaceae; genus Arthrobacter; species Arthrobacter sp. CDRTa11. The sequence goes on from NZ_CP044532.1 coordinate 1,579,974, forward strand.
TGGCCCTTGGTGCCGGAATCGGAGTCGCCGGCATGGCCTCCGCCACCACCCCCGCTCCCACCCCGAGTGCCAGCTCCAGCGCCTCGGCGGACGGCAGCACCAGCACCCCGGCTGAGGGCAAGGGCCGGCACGGCGGCCGGGGCGGTGAGCGAGGAATAGCGCAGGCGTCAGCGCTGGCCTCGAAGCTCGGCGTCGAGGAGAGCAAGGTCACGGAGGCGCTGCAGGCTTTCCGGGAGGCGAACAAGCCCACCACCCCGCCGGCTGAGGGCACGAAGCCGGATGCCGCGGCCAGGGATGCTGCCCTCGCCAAGTCCCTCGCGGACACGCTGGGGATCGACGAGGCCAAGGTGGCCACCGCCCTGCAGGAACTCCGCAGCGAGGGCCAGGCGCAGAGGGCGGCCGCCCTCAAGACGAAGCTGGACCAGGCAGTTACAGACGGAAAGCTGACGCAGGCTGAGGCGGATGCCGTCACCAAGGCCGTCGAAAGCGGTGTGATCGGGGGCGGAGGCCGCTAACAGACCGCCCCATCGCAAGGAAGTCCCCGGGAAATTTTTCCCGGGGACTTCCTTTGCTGCTGCCAGCTTGTACTGCGGTGGTGAGCGTCGCGCTTAGACCTTCGCGTCCTCAAGTGCCCGGCTGCCGGCCAGATCCGTGGATGTCCCGGTGCGGGAGGGGTCAACGGTGGGGGAGTCGGCGTCGTCATCCACAAAGGGGGTGCCGTTCCGGGGCGCGTTGTACAGCGCCTCGTCCAGGATGCCCTGGCGCTTGGCCACGATGGTGGGGACCAGCGCCTGCCCGGCGACGTTGACTGCTGTGCGTCCCATGTCCAGGATCGGATCGATGGCCAGCAGGAGGCCGACGCCGGCCAGCGGGAGTCCCAGCGTGGAGAGCGTCAGGGTGAGCATCACCACGGCGCCGGTGGTGCCGGCGGTGGCTGCCGACCCGAGGACCGAGACCAGGGCGATCAGCAGGTACTGGGTGAAGTCCAGCTGGACGCCAAAGAACTGGGCCACAAAGATTGCCGAGATGGCCGGGTAGATTGCAGCGCAACCATCCATCTTGGTGGTGGCACCCAGGGGCACTGCGAAGGATGCATACGCGCGGGGCACGCCCAGGCTGCGTTCGGTGACCCGCTGCGTCAGCGGCAGCGTCCCCACCGAGGACCTGGAAACGAACGCCAGCTGGACGGCGGGCCATACGCCGGAGAAGTACTGCTTCACGGAAAGGCCGTGGGTGCGGACCAGCACAGGGTAAACAACGAACAGCACAAGGGCCAGGCCCACGTAGATGGCCAGGGTGAACTTGCCCAGCGAGCCGATGGTGTCCCAGCCGTAGATGGCTACGGCGTTCCCGATCAGGCCAACGGTGCCCAGCGGGGCGATGCGGATGATCCACCAGAGGACCTTCTGGATGACGGCGAGGGCGGAGGCGTTGAGGTTCAGGAACGGCTCAGCGGCCTTGCCGACCTTCAGCGCTGCCACACCGACGGCGATGGCGATCACCAGGATCTGGAGCACGTTGAAGCTGACGGCGGTGGTGACTGCGCCCGATTCTGCCACGGTGGAGCTGGCCCCCAGGCCCAGGAAATTCTTCGGGAAGAGCCCGGTGAGGAAGGCCCACCAGCTGCCCACCTTGCCGGGAGCCTCACCTTCCCCGGTGATGCCGGTGTTGCTGCCCGGCTGCAGGAGGACGCCAAGGCCGATGCCGATCAGGACGGCGATCAGGGACGTGATGGCGAACCAGAGCAGGGTGTTCCAGGCCAGCTTGGCGGCATTGGACACCTGCCGCAGGTTGGAGATGGAGCTGACCACTGCCGTGAAGATCAGCGGGACCACGGCGGTTTGCAGCAGCGACACATAGCTGGAGCCGATGGTCTGCAGCGTCGCGCCCAGGCCGTTGGGGCTGGACTGCGTGCTGCCGGTGTACTTGGCCAGGAGGCCCAGGCCCAAGCCAACGATCAGGGCTGCGATGATTTGGAAGCCGAACGAGCCTGCCCATGCGGGCAGCTGGAAGCCGGTCTTTCCTGCGGATTCGGGGGTGCGGGTTTGAGTGCTCACTCGAACACGCTAGAGGCATCGCGTATACCATCGCGAACGAACGTTGAGAAATGTTACGCGGCATCCGGTGGGCTGAAGCTTCAAAAAGCCCGGAATCTAGCCGATAATCCAAGGAAGTATGAAGTTATTCCCGGCCAGGGTGTGGCGATTGTCTCCCCTCGCACCTTTGAGTTTTTGTCCAGATCGTTGCAACCACCATATGAAGCTGCCTGACTTTTGGTCGCCCGATCTGGACAAAAACTCCGGTGGCTGAGGGGGTTACAGCAGCGCCCGGCGCAGGGTATCCAGGCCTACTGAGCCGATGTTCAACGCCTTGGTGTGGAAGGCCTTGAGGTTAAAGCGTGGGCGGGATTCGAGCTCGGCTCGGATCTGCTCCCACAGGCGCTGGCCCACCTTGTAGGAGGGGGCCTGGCCCGGCCAGCCGAGGTAGCGGGTGAATTCGAAGCTGAGCTGGCCTTCGCTGATGGGCAGGTTCTCCTTCAGGAACTCGTAGCCCTTGTCCGGCGTCCAGTTTCCGGACCCCCAGCGTTCGGGCACTTCGAGTTCCAGGTGCACGCCGATGTCGAACACCACGCGGGCGGCACGCATGCGCTGCCCGTCGAGCATGCCCATGTAATCGCCGGGATCCGAGAGGTACCCGAGCTCCTGCATGAGCTTCTCCGCATAAAGCGCCCAGCCTTCGCCGTGGCCGGAGGTCCAACAGACATTGCGCCGCCAGTTGTTGAGCAGTTCCCTGCGGTACGTTGCCGTGGCCACCTGGAGGTGGTGGCCGGGGACCCCTTCATGGAACACGGTGGTGGTTTCGGCCCAGGTTGTGAAGGTGTCCTCGCCGGCGGGGACGGACCACCACATGCGGCCGGGGCGGCTGAAATCGTCGGACGGGCCGGTGTAGTAGATGCCGCCCTCGTCGGTGGGGGCGATCAGGCACTCCAGCCTTTTCATCACGTCCGGGATCTCGAAGTGCACGCCGGCAAGGTCGGCAACGGCTTTGTCCGAGAGCTCCTGCATCCATGCCTTCAGGGCGTCGGTGCCTTTCAGCTGCCGTGCAGAGTCACTGTTGAGGATTTCCTTGGCTTCTGCAACGGTGGCTCCGGCCTTGATGGTGGCGGCCACCTGCTCCTGTTCGGCAATCAGGCGGTCAAGCTCCTGGACGCCCCAGGTGTAGGTTTCTTCGAGGTCGACGGCGGCACCCAGGAAGGAACGCGACGCGAGGGCGTAGCGCTCCCTGCCTACGGCGTCCTTCTGCGGGGCAGCGGGCAGCAGTTCACGGCGGAGGAATTCCGCGAGCTCCGCGTACGCACTCCGGGCAGCCATTGCGCCGGCGTCGAGCTTTTCCTGCACTGTGTGGTCCAGCGGACCTTCAGCCGTCTTGGCCCCGGCGGCCAGCTTGGCAAAGAATCCGTCCGCGGCCGCGTACTTGCCGGCCTGCTCAATCACAGTGCTGACCTGCCGCGCTGCCGCTACCCGCCCGGCGTCCCGGGCCTGCCGCAATGAGCTGATGTAGCCGCGGATAGCGCCGGGCACATTGAGCGCGCGGCCCGCTATGTGCTCCCAGTGCTGCCCGGTCTCCGTGGGCATCAGGTCAAAGATGGCGCGGATGTCCTGAGCCGGCGATGCCAGGTTGTTCAGTTCCGCTTCGTCCCAGCCTGACGCATGGATTTCCAGCTGGAGGCCCAGCCGTTCCCGCATGGCGTCGAGGGTGACAGCGTCAATGTCATCCTGGGGTTCGAGTCCGTCAAGGGCGGTGAGGGCCTTGCGGGCTTCCTCGGCGAACTCCGCGATCCCCTGGGGTGAATAGTCCGGATATTCGGTCTCGTGTCCCGGCAGGCCAAGGGTGGTGGCGAACGACGGGTTCAGCCGGATGAGGGTGTCTGTGTAGTCATCGGCCACGGCATCGATGGAGGATTTCGGACGGATAGGCGGTGAGGTTTCAGTAGTCACTCCACGAGACTAACCGCGCGGCTCCGGTGAGGACAGGCTGACATGGCGTACGGCATGGCGCCGCCCGACATATCCGAGAGTCTGCCGGCGGGCATCAGCACGGCAGGAAGCCAGCCCCTTAGCCGCGGCTCCGCTTCCAGGCGCCGGGCCCCGGGGAAGGCGCCAGCCTCAGCTGCTGACGGCGCACCCAATGGCGGACGGTGGGCTTCCGGCTGTCCGCCGTTTCCGCGCCTCCCAGGGAAAGTACGACGGCGGTCAGTGCGGCGAGCTCCTCGGCCGTCGGCTGCCCCTTGACCACAGAGATCAGGGGCGCGGCCGGCGGGGTCACGTCGTCTATTGGCTCGCTCACAGCGGGATGTTCCCGTGCTTTTTGGTGGGCAGGCTGGCCCGTTTGTCCCGCAGGGCCCGGAGGCCCTTAATAATCTGCACACGGGTCTCAGACGGAGCGATGACTGCGTCAACGTACCCCAGCTGGGCCGCCTGGTAGGGGTTCAGCAGCTCTTCCTCGTACTGCCGGATGACCTCGGCGCGCCGGGCTTCCACATCGCCGCCCGCCTCGGCTACGGCGGCCAGGTCACGGCGGTAGAGGATGTTCACGGCGCCCTGTGCCCCCATGACACCGATCTGGGCGGTGGGCCACGCCAGGTTCAGGTCCGCACCCAGCTTCTTGGAACCCATCACGATGTACGCGCCGCCGTATGCCTTGCGGGTGATGACGGTGACTTTGGGAACTGTGGCCTCGGCATAGGCGTACAGGAGCTTGGCGCCGCGGCGGATGATGCCCTGGAATTCCTGGTCCTTTCCGGGCAGGAACCCGGGCACATCAACCAGCGTGATGATGGGAATGTTGAAGGCATCGCAGTTCCGGACAAACCGGGCAGCCTTTTCCGAAGCGGCGATGTCCAGCGTGCCGGCAAACTGGATGGGCTGGTTGGCCACGATTCCCACCGTGTGTCCTTCGACCCTGCCGTAGCCGATGATCACGTTGGGGGCATAGAGCGCCTGCATCTCCAGGAAATGGGCGTCGTCAACGATCTGCTCAATGACACTGCGCATGTCGTAGGGCTGGTTCGCGGAATCCGGGATAAGTGTGTCCAGCGCCAGGTCGTCGTCGTCAATATCAAGTTCCTGCTGGTGCTCCTGGACAGGTGCTTCCGCAAGATTGTTGGACGGCAGGAAGTCCAGCAGCTCGCGAACAAACTCAATGGCGTCAGTCTCGTCGGACGCCAGGTAGGTGGAGGTTCCGGTGGTGGCGTTGTGCTGGCGCGCGCCGCCGAGGGTCTCCATGTCCACGTCTTCACCCGTGACTGTCTTGATAACGTCGGGGCCGGTGATGAACATGTGGGAGGTTTTGTCCACCATGACCACGTAGTCCGTGAGCGCAGGGGAGTAGGCGGCGCCGCCGGCGGACGGGCCCATGATCAGGGAGATCTGGGGGACCACACCGGAGGCGTGGACATTGTTCCGGAAGATGTCAGCGAACATGGCCAGCGAGGCGACGCCTTCTTGGATACGGGCGCCCCCGCCGTCGAGGATTCCCACCACGGGGCAGCCATTGCGCAGGGCGAACTCCTGGACCTTGACTATCTTCTCGCCGTTAACCTGGCTGAGCGAACCGCCGTAAACGGAGAAGTCCTGGCTGTAGACGGCCACCGGGCGGCCGTCCACGGTGCCGTAGCCGGAGACCAGGCCATCACCGAGCGGCTTCTTTTTCTCCATGCCAAAAGCGGTGGAACGGTGGACCGCCAGCGCGTCGAACTCCACAAAGGAGCCTTCGTCGAGCAGGAGGTCGATGCGCTCGCGGGCGGTGTTCTTACCGCGGGCATGCTGCTTTTCGATTGCCTCGGGGCCGGAGGGCTGTTCTGCACGCGCCTGGCGGTCGCGGAAATCGGCGATCTTTCCCGCTGTCGTTGTCAGATCGTGGCTCATTAAGTGTTCTCCGGCTCTGTAGCTGATGTGGCGCCGTCCCAAGGTGGCGCCGTAACGATGTGGTGCAGTGCGTGGGAGGCCCGTTCATATGGCGCGGATTAAGTGGCTTCCACACAAAGAACGAACCCCGTTGGCTAGTCTAGTGACGCTCCCGGCGGGGATGGCTGTAGAAAACCTACAACTTTCCAACCTGCGGCAACATCTCCACATAAGTTACTCGCCAGTAACATAATTCGGCTACAGTAGTGGCATGACTTCGAGCAACGATGCTTTGGGTGCCGCCGCAGCGCCGTACCAGGCCGCCGGTTCCCTTCAGGGCCGCACTATCCTGATCTCCGGCGGGAGCCGCGGAATCGGGCTGGCCATAGCCACCCGGGCGGCACAGGACGGGGCCAATATCGTGCTGATGGCCAAGACCGGCCAGGCGCACCCGAAACTGGCCGGCACCGTCTTTACCGCCGCAGAGCAGCTGGAGGCCGCAGGCGGGCAGGCGTTGCCGCTGGTGGGGGATGTCCGCAATGACGATGACGTCGCCGGCGCTGTTGCCGCCGCAATGGACCGCTTTGGCGGAATCGACGTGGTCATCAACAACGCTTCGGCCATCGATCTCTCAAAAACCGACGACGTGGACATGAAGCGCTACGACCTGATGCAGGACATCAACGTCCGCGGTACGTTCCTGCTGTCCAAACTGGCGCTGCCCGCGCTCCGGAAATCGGCGCAGGGCCACATCCTCACACTGTCACCGCCGCTGAATCTCGATCCCCACTGGGCAGGCAGGCACCTTGCCTACACCATGGCGAAGTACGGGATGAGCCTGACCACCCTGGGGCTTGCAGAGGAACTCAAGGCTGACGGGATCCGCGTGAACTCCCTGTGGCCGTGCACCCTCATCGACACAGCCGCCATCCGGAACATGCCAGGAGGGCAGGCCATGGTGAAGGCCGCACGCGGGCCTCAGATTATGGCTGATGCCGCGCACGCGGTGCTGACCGGCAGCAATCTGACGGCAGAGGCGCAGCAAGGGGCAGAGGCGTCGCCAACCGGAAATTTCTACACCGACGAACAGGTGCTGACCGCAGCGGGGGTCACGGACTTCCGGCCTTACAGCCTTGGGGCGGCCGAGGACCAGCTGGTTCCCGACATTTTCCTCTGAGCGGCCGCCAGGGCGGACGTTGGAATGCCATCGGCTGAGGGGACGGCAAGTCGATAGGATTCAACCATGGATGATGCATACGCCCACGGATCGCCGTTGAACCGGACACCGCTGAACCGCGGAGCCCTGGCCGATCAGGACTTCCTCTCTGCCGCCGGCATCTCCAGGCTTGAGGTGGTGGACACCACCGGTTCCACCAACGCCGACCTGCTGCGCAATGTCTCGGTTGAGCCCGCCCTGTGGCCGGATCTGTCCGTGCTGACGGCGGAATACCAGACAGCTGCCCGGGGCCGCCTTGACCGGCGGTGGGAGTCGCCTCCCCTCAGCTCGCTTTCGGTGTCCGTGGTTCTGCGTCCCGCCAACGCCGAGGGCCGGCCGCTTCCCACCCAGACCTATTCCTGGCTGTCGCTGCTGGCTGCCCTGGCGCTGCGCGAGACACTCCTGGAGACGGCCGGGATTCCGGCGGAACTCAAGTGGCCCAATGACGTTCTGGTCCGCGGCCGCAAGATCGCCGGCATTCTTGCGCAGCTGGGCCCCATGAGCGATGGTTCTGTGCCTCCGGTGATCCTTGGCACAGGTCTGAACGTGAGCCTTAGCTCGAACGAGCTGCCAGTCCCCACGGCCACCTCGGTGACGTTGGAGCAGCCGCGAACCGCAGACCGGACGCTGCTGCTGAAGAGCTACCTGGCCCGGTTCGCCGGCCTCTACCGCAGTTTTTGCAATGCCGACGGCGACCCCGCCGCGGGCCTGGCCGGCGGAGCCTCCCTCCACAAGAGAGTGGAGTCGGCCATGGTGACCATCGGCAAGCAGGTGCGCGCCCAACTGCCCGGGGACCATGAGATTATCGGCCGCGCCTCCCGACTCGATGACTATGGCTCCCTCCTGGTGGTGGACCGCGACGCCCGGGAACATGTGGTGACCGCCGGCGACGTCGTCCATCTCCGCCCCTGGACGCCGCCGGGCCAGGCTCCTCCGCAAGGCAGTGAAGGCGGCTATGCGTAAAGACCTCGTGCCGGGCGAGCAGGTTATTGTGACCACCCGCCCGCAGCCGAGGCAGTTGGCAGGACCAGCGGCAGCCTTTATCGCGGCTCCCGCCGCAGCCGCTTTTGCCAGTGCCTGGATCAGTCGCGGCGAGGCCACCCGCCTGGTGCCAGGTATTTCCGCGGAATGGTCACCGTGGCTCGTCACGGGATGCGTCCTGGCCGCCGCATGGATATGGTTGGGATACTGCCTGCCGCGCTTTCTGCGGTGGCAGGCCACGCGTTATACGCTGACCAGCCGCAGGATAGTTGCCAGGTACGGCATGTTGAGACGGAGGGACCAGCAAGTGAATCTGGCGGCCGTGCGCGACGTGACCTTGCGGCAGTCCGTTCTGCAGCGCATATTGCGGTCCGGGAATATATTCTTGGAGACCGGATACCACGGCAGTATCGCCATTCAGGATGTGCCTGAAGCTGCGCGGTTCCGGGATTTTGTGCTGGATGCCATCGATGGGCTGCCCCGGGACGGGGAACCGTGGATGGACGAAACGCTTGACGATACCGGCCGGGTGCTGCCATGGGAACTGAGAGAAGGTGGACAGGATGAACGATGAGGACCAGCAGGAACGGCAGGACGCCGCTGTTCCCGCCGCTCCCGAATCCGCCCGCCCCTACGCTGCTCCTCCTGTCCCTGGATTCTCCGTGGCCGCGAACCCTCCCACGGGAACGCTGTCGGCCGAGCGGCTGGCAGCGAAGGCTCTTGAAACCCGGTTGCTGGGCGGTGAGCGGAAGCTCCGCCGCCGTGAGGTGGCCGCCGGCGCAGGGCTCTCTCTCCTGTCGGCACGGAAACTCTGGCGTGCCCTTGGCTTTCCGAATTTTGGCGACGACGATGTTGCCTTCACCGAGCGCGACCAGGCTGCCCTCTCCACAGTGGTGGATCTGGTCAGGTCAGGAATGTTGACGGAAGAGGCCGCGATCTCCGTCACCAGGTCGATCGGCCAGATGACGGACCGGATGGTGGTCTGGCAGATCGAGGCACTGGTCGAGGACATGGTCCACGAGCAAGGCGTCACCGATGCCGTTGCCCGCAAACAGTTGGTCAACGATCTCCCTGCCCTGGTGGATGCCCTCGAAGAGATGCTGGTGTACTCGTGGCGACGGCAACTGAACGCAGGCGTCCAGCGCCTTGCGGTCCGGGCCGAAGCCGGCCTGCAGGCCAGCGAGGAGGGCCGTGAAGGCGACGAGGACGATGCGCCCCTGCCGCTGGCACGTGCCGTGGGCTTTGCCGATCTTGTGTCCTATACCAGCCTGTCCCGCAGGATGAATGAAAAGACGCTGGCGCGGCTGGTCCAGCGCTTCGAGAACAAGTGCGCCGAGATCATTTCTGTGGGCGGCGGCCGGCTGGTGAAGACCGTCGGGGACGAAGTGCTTTACATTGCCGAAACTCCGGCGGCGGGAGCCGAGATCTCACTAGCTTTGGCGCAGGCATTTACCGAGGATGAGATCCTTCCGGAGGCACGTGTGGCCATGGTCTGGGGCAGGATACTGTCCCGCCTCGGAGACATTTACGGCCCTACAGTGAATCTGGCGGCCCGGCTCACCACCCTGGCCGATCCTGGAACTGTCCTGGTGGATTCCATGACGGCCTCGGCACTGGACCGTGATGAACGCTTTGTCCTGGTACCGCAGCCGGCCGAAAATGTCCGCGGTTTCGGAGAAATCCATCCTGTTCTGCTCAGCAGGGGACTCGGCAAGGGCCTGATCCTGGACTGACCTGTACGGAGCTGGACTGTAGAGCCGGAACGACTTTATCCATTTGATGGCGAATGCCGATATAGTCATAACTGCCTGGTGTCAGCTGGCCGGAGACCGGCCCTGCCGGAGTCTTACTTGGGGGAAACAAAACCGTGAATCTTCGCCGAGCCGTGCGCCAAAAGGCAGCGGCAGCCGGACCCCGCTTCCACCTGCCACGCTGGTTTCCGGCCGTGGCTTTTTCCGTTGCTGGAGTGGTGTTGGTCACGGGTGCTGTTTTGTATCCGGGGTTTAAGACCACTGAGGTGGAGTTGAACGATGGTGGTGTGTGGGTTGTTTCGAAGTCCAAGAATGCTGTGGGGCGGCTGAATTATCCGTCGCGTGTTCTTGATGGGGCGGTGACGCCGGCGAGTACTACGTTTGATGTTTTGCAGCATGCGGGGGATGTGTTTGTTGATGATGAGACGGGTTCGACGCTGAACCAGGTTTCTCCGGCGAACATGCGTTTGGGCGGGGACAAGCAGCTGCCCGGTGCCGCCCAGGTGAGTTTTGGCTCCAGAGTAATTTCCGTTACGGACGCAGCGAAGGGCAAGGTCTGGGCCCTTTCGCCCTCCACGGTCAGCGGCTTCGAAGCGGACTCTACTGAACCGGCGCTCACCGCTTCGCAAGGCACGGTGTCTGCCGTCGGTGCGGATGACCGGATTTATTCTGCGGATCCGAAGTCGGGAGCCGTCACTGTTACTGGTGTGGATGCCAATGGTGAGGTGACGTCGTCGGAGTCCAGTACGTGGGGTGAGCTGAAGGGGTCCGGGGATCTGCAGATCACGGTGGTGGGGGACCGGCCGGTGGTGCTTGATGCCGGGGCCGGGAAGCTGTTTTTGCCGGGCGGGAAGCGTTTGCAGCTGGATAATGCGCGGGATGCGAAGCTGCAGCAGACTGGTCCGGGCAGTGATGTTGTGGCGATTTCGACGCAGAAGGCGTTGTTGAAGCAGCCGTTGGATGGTTCGACGGCGAAGACTGTGACGTTTGATGGTGAGGGTGTGCCGGCGGCGCCTGTGCAGTTGGCGGGGTGTGTGCATGCGGCGTGGTCGGGTGCGAACAAGTACGTGCGTGATTGCGTCAATGATGTTGATGACAAGAACGTGGACGTGCCGAAGGCGAGTGCGTCGCCGTCGTATGTGTTCCGGGTCAACCGGAACGTGGTGGTCCTGAACGATGTGAACTCCGGGAATGTGTGGCTGGTGAACCAGAACATGCAGCTGGTCAACAACTGGGACGACGTCATCCCGCCGCAACAGACCTCGGATGACGCCGATAAGGACTCTGCAGACGAAGTCCAGCAGACCGTCCTGCCGGACCGCACCAAACCCAACAGCGCACCGGTCGCCAAGCCGGACACGTTCGGCATCCGCGCCGGAAGGACGGCCATCCTCCCCGTCCTGGACAACGACACCGACCCCGACGGCGACATCCTCACCGTCCGCGCCCCCGATCCCATCGGTTCAGGGCCGGTCGCCCCGATCTACGGTTCCACCGGATTCCAGGTCAGTGTTCCGGCGGACAAGACCGGGTCCGAGACCTTTAAGTACAGCGTGGACGACGGCCGCGGCCTGACGGCCTCCTCCGACATCACGCTCAATATCATTCCGCCAGGGGAGAACTCCGCTCCCCGGCAGAAGCCCAACCGGAACACCACGCTGATAGTCCAGGCCGGCAAGATCGTCAGCCAAAACATCCTCACCGACTGGATCGACCCCGACGGCGATGACCTCTACGTGGTGAATGCCACAGCCAGCGATCCCCGGGATCAGGTCAAGGTCCGGCCCGACGGACTGCTGACGTTCCAGGACGCCGGTACGGAGCCCGGGCGGAAAGTGGTCACCCTGACGGTGTCTGACGGCCAGTCCACCGCCGAAGGCAAGGTCACGGTGGACGTTCGCGCACCGGGAGCGTTGCCGCCCATCGCCAATGCAGACCACGTGGTTGCCGTGGCCGGGGTGGACACCGTGATCGCGCCGCTGAAAAACGACTCCGACCCGCTGGGCGGTGCCCTTCGCCTCGCCCAGGTCACACCGGACGGGAACTCCTCAGCCACCATGGGTGCGGACCAACAGACCTTCACGTTCAACTCCACGGCCGAGGGCGCCCACTACGTGGCGTACCTCGTCACCAACGGTCCCGCCAGCGCGCAACAGCTTGTTCGTGTGGACGTTGTGTCCGGCGGCAACGACGGCGCCCCTGTTGCCGTGCGCGACACCGCCTTGCTGCCCAGCGGCGGCAGCGTCCTGGTGGACGTCCTGGGCAATGACTCGGACCCCTCCGGGGGAGTGCTTGTGGTCCAGTCCGTCACGGCTGCGGACGGCCTGCCGGTCAGCGTCGCAGTCCTGGACCACTCCGTTGTGCGGATCACTGACATCCGGGCGCAGGGCCAGCTCAGCGTCAAATACACCATCTCCAACGGCAAGTCCTCCGCGGGCGGTGATATTGCAGTCCTGGTGGTGCCGGCGCCGGCCAAGCTGCAGGCACCCCAGGCCAAACCGGATGAAGTGTCGGTCCGGGTTGGCGACGTCGTCACCATACCGGTCCTGGCCAACGACACCGATCCCAATGGCGGCCAGCTCTCGCTTGAGCCTGAGCTGCCCCAGAAACCGGACGACGCCGACGGCCGCATGTTCCGCGCAGGGAACACGTTGCGCTTTATCGCCGGAGACGTGCCCAAGACCGTCTACGCGATCTACAAGGTCACTAACGACTCAGGCCAGGCGGACTCGCAACAGGTCACCATCCGGATCCGGGCACGCGATGACGAACGCAACACCCGCCCCGAGCCGAAGAACCTGACAGCCCGTGTGGTCTCAGGAATGGTGGTGCGGATCCCGGTGCCCCTGGACGGTATCGACTCCGACGGCGACTCCGTCCAGCTGATCGGCGTGGACAAGGCCCCCGCGATGGGAACGGCTGTTGTCAGGGATGGCTACCTGGAGTTCACGGCGACCGGCGCGGCCGCCGGCACGGACACCTTCACTTACCGTGTGCGGGACCGGATCGGCGCCGAGAACACCGGGACCGTGATTGTGGGGATTGCTCCGCCTGAGCCGAACAACCAGAAACCCATCGCCGTTGACGATGCTGTGGATGTACGGCCGGGGCGCAAGATCGCCGTGGACGCGTTGAATAACGACTCCGACCCGGACGGGGACCCGATCGGGCTGGTGTCCAACGCCTTCGAGGCACGTCCGGAACTGGGCGTCGAGACGGCCGACGGCGGCAGGATACTGCTGACTGCGCCGGATACGGCCGGCAACGAGAGTGTGGGCTACAAAATACAGGACGACAAGAAAGCCCAGGGCAGTGCGGTCATCCGGGTCAGGGTCAGCCCCGACGCCACGCTAAAGGCACCGATCGCCAAGGACGATGTCATCACGCCCGCCGAGACGAAGGGCAAGTCCGCGGTGGACGTGCCCGTCCTGAAAAATGACTCCGATCCCGACGGGGTAGCTTCCGAACTTCAGCTCACCCTCCCGGACGGCAACCCCAACGCCCGCATCGGCGGCGACGGCAATGTGGTGGTCAGCCTTGCGCCGGCGGACCAGCTGGTTCCTTACACCGTCACGGACGTCGACGGCCAGAGCGCTACCGCTGTCATCTGGGTTCCCGGCCAGGGCGAAGAGCACCCCACCCTGGCCCGCACCGACGTCGTGGAAGTCATGGCCGGACAGGAAATCACCCTGGACCTGAACGAGTATGTCCGAGTCAGGGAAGGGCGCGAACCTCAGATCACCCAGGTGGACAAAGTCCGGGTGCAGGGCGCCGATCCGCAGAACGTCATCGGTGGTGACGCCAGGACGCTGCGCTACTCCGCCCTGAAAGATTACGTCGGTCCAGGTTCCGTCACTTTTGAAGTGACAGACGGCTCCGGTCCGGAAGATCCCCAGGGGCTGAAATCCACCCTGACCATCATCACCCGGGTCATTCCGGACCCGAACGCGAACCACCAGCCCACGTTCAGCGGCAGCGACCTGGAGGTGCCGACGGCCGAAGCAGCCAGCCTGGACCTGGGCAACCTGGCCAGGGATGTGGACACCGGGGACCAGGACAAGCTCACCTTCGAGCTGGACGGGATCACACCGGAAGGTTTCACAGCAACCATTGACGGGCAGACGCTTAATGTCCGCTCGGCAAACGGCATGGCCGCCGGCCGGAAGGGGACCATCCCGCTGAAGGTCACGGACGGCCGCTCGGAACCTGTCAAGGCCGCGGTGACGGCCACCGTCGTCGCGTCCAACCGGCCGCTCGCCACCGCCAACGAGGACGTCCTGGACAAGGCCAACGCGGGGCGGACCGAAACAATCAACGTCCTCGCCAACGACTTCAATCCCTTTGACGACACCCCGCTGAAAGTCGTCTCGGTAGCGGTGGAAACCGGATCCGCCGCCGGACAACCCGTCATCAGCGGAGATTCCGTTACGGTGACGCCGGCGGAAGGATCCAAGGGCGTGATGGTGCTCAGGTACACCATCGCGGACAAAACCGAGGATCCGTCACGCCAGGTGAACGGGCGGGTCCGCATCACCGTCCGGGACGAACCGGACGCACCCTCGGCCCCCACCGCAACCGACGTGCGCAGCCGGACGGCCGTACTCAAGTGGGCCCCGCCGTCGGACAACGGTGCACCGATCACCGGCTATACCGTCACGTCCACCAACGGCTTCGAACAACGTTGTGCCACCACCACCTGTACCCTCAGCGGGCTGACCAACGACGTGAAGTATGTCTTCACCGTGACCGCTACCAACGAAGTGGGAAACTCTCCAGCGTCCCCGCAGTCGAACGAAATCCGGCCGGACGAAAAGCCGTCTCCACCGGAAGCCCCCACCGTGAAGGCGGGTGACAAGGACATGGTCATCAACTGGCCGCCGGCCAAGACCGAGGGCTCGGCCGTTAAAAGCTACAACCTCGAGATCTCACCGCCTCCCGCCGGTGGCGTTGCAGTCAAAAACGGCGTGACCGGCCTGACCTACGCCTGGACTGGCCTGACCAACGGCGTCCGCTATAAGGTTCGCGCCCAGGCCGTCAACGAGCTGGGAGCCTCGGACTGGGGTATCTACTCCTCCGAAGACAACCCTGCCGGAGTGCCCGCCGCGCCAGCGGCACCGACCTCCGCCGTGGCCTCCGCCGTGGGAACTACTAATCAGCTGCGTGTTAACTGGACGGAACCGAACACCAACGGCGACGCGATCAGGAACTATTACGTCACCATGAGCGGAGGCGGCGCCACGCCGCAGACCCAGACGATCGCAGGTACCGTTCGCACCGCCAACTTCAGTGCAAACAATTCCGAAGCCGAATACACCTTCACCGTCCAGGCGGAGAACAAGGCAGGAAAGGGTGCGGTCAGTCCGCCTTCGGCACCCCGGCGGGCCACCGGCAAACTTGGCCAGGTCTCCGGCGTCACTGTCGCTGCGGCAGACACCGGGGGAGCCGGCCGGAAGGTGGCCATCGATTTCAGGGAACTGACCGCTGCCGAACGGAATGGCTCGTCGGTTAATGAGGTCAGCTACAGCTATAACGCCAGCACCGGCGAAAGCGGTCCGATTACGCGGGGGCAGACGGTTGGCGGTTTCACCAACGGCGTCCAGACCACCATCACGGTGATCGCGCACTCAACGGTAGCGCCGAGCTCCAATGCCAGCGCCGGCGCATCGACCACCCCTTACGGGTCACCCGGAACGCCGACAGCCGCAGGCGAAAACGGCCCGATGAACCAAAAGTACGCAACCATGAGCTGGTCCTCACCGTCCACCAGCACCAACGATGTCGCCCAAACCAAAATCAACATCAACAACCGCGGCTGGGAGGTGGTGGCGCCCTCCGGCAGCCGGGTGGTCAACACCGAGGGCTACGGTGAGCTGGTGTCCATACAGGTCCAGACGTTCAACTCACTGGGCACCGGCGGCACGGCCCCCGCTGCGATCGCCTCATCAGGCAAACAGGGCGGGTGGACCACCACGCTCTCCGCCGGCATGCAGCGCTCCTGCACGGATCCCGCCGACCGCGCCACCTACGATCCAGTCAAGCACACGTGCGAGGGCGTCGGCGGGGACAATCCGCCGTGGTTCTATGCCGGGCAAACCATCGTGGTGAAGTGCTGGATCACCCACACTGACGGCTACGGCAACACCGGCCAGTGGTACCGGGTGGAAGAGGGCTCCTATCGGAATGTGGGCCGCTACGTCAACGTCAGCCACACCGGGGTCGGAGGACAGTCCTATGCACCACAATGCTGAGCTTCCGGGGCTCGGGAACGCGCATCTGCCGGATGGGCAGCCCTGCCCATCGCAGCCCCTGACCGGGTTGGGTAGGCTAGCGCGGGGAACAGAGAGCCCTGGACAGGGTCTTTGGACAGGTCGGCCTGGGGGCCGCCATAAATTTGAGGGAAAAGTAACGCTGTGACAACTCTGCTGGGGAAGCTTGGGCTGAAAAAGCGCCGGAACAAACTCGCCAACCGCCACAAGGGGCTCATCGCCGGAACGGCGTTTGGAGCCGCCGTGGTGGTGTTGGTCACGGGTGCTGTGTTGTATCCGGGGTTTAAGACCACTGAGGTGGAGTTGAACGATGGTGGTGTGTGGGTTGTTTCGAAGTCCAAGAATGCTGTGGGGCGGCTGAATTATCCGTCGCGTGTTCTTGATGGGGCGGTGACGCCGGCGAGTACTACGTTTGATGTTTTGCAGCATGCGGGGGATGTGTTTGTTGATGATGAGACGGGTTCGACGCTGAACCAGGTTTCTCCGGCGAACATGCGCCTGGGCGGGGACAAACAGCTGCCCGGTGCCGCCCAGGTGGGTTTTGGCGCTCAGGTGATCTCGGTGACTGATCCGGCGTCAGGCAAGGTCTGGGCGGTGTCGCCGTCCACGGTCAGCGGCTTCGAAGCGGACTCTACTGAACCGGCGCTCACCGCTTCGCAAGGCACGGTGTCTGCCGTCGGTGCGGATGACCGGATTTATTCTGCGGATCCGAAGTCGGGAGCCGTCACTGTTACTGGTGTGGATGCCAATGGTGAGGTGACGTCGTCGGAGTCCAGCACCTGGGGTGAGCTGAAAGGCTCCGGTGACCTGCAGATCACGGTGGTGGGGGACCGGCCGGTGGTGCTTGATGCCGGGGCCGGGAAGCTGTTTTTGCCGGGCGGGAAGCGTTTGCAGCTGGATAATGCGCGGGATGCGAAGCTGCAGCAGACTGGTCCGGCGAGTGATGTTGTGGCGATTTCGACGCAGAAGGCGTTGTTGAAGCAGCCGTTGGATGGTTCGACGGCGAAGACTGTGACCTTTGATGGTGAGGGTGTGCCGGCGGCGCCTGTGCAGTTGGCGGGGTGTGTGCATGCGGCCTGGTCGGGCGCGAACAAGTACGTGCGTGATTGCGTGAATGATGTTGATGACAAGAACGTGGACGTGCCGAAGGCGAGTGCGTCGCCGTCGTATGTTTTCCGGGTGAACCGGGACGTGGTGGTCCTGAACGATGTGAACTCCGGGAATGTGTGGCTGGTGAACCAGAACATGCAGCTGGTGAACAACTGGGACGACGTTGTCCCGCCCAAAAACGAGTCCGATGAACAGGACCAGGATTCCGCCGACAACAACACCATCAACGTGCTCCCTGACCGCACCAAACCCAACCGGCCGCCGGAAACAAAACCGGACATCGTCGGCGTACGCCCCGGCCGTACCACCGTCCTGAGCGTCCTGGACAATGACTCCGATCCTGACGGCGACGTCCTGACCGCCGCCGTCGGCAATGCCGGTCCCAAGGCCGGTAGCCTGGAGAGCATCTACGGCGGCACCGCCTTCCAGATCTCTGTCCCGGCCACGGCAAACCCGGGCACCGAAACCTTCGACTACAACGCGGCGGACGGCCGGGGGCTCTCCGCCGGCGGCCAGGTGACGCTGAGCGTGGTGGGCCCGGACGAAAACCGGCCACCCCAGTTCAAACGGGGCGGGGACGCCACCACCATGCTCGTCGAACAGGGCAAAACCGTCAGCCAGAACATTCTCACCGACTGGGCTGATCCCGACGGCGACGACCTGGTCCTGATGGATGCCAAGGCTGACAACGACCAGGACCAGGTCAAGGTCCGCCGTGACGGACTGCTGACCTTCCAGGATTCCGGCGCCACGGCCGGCAAGAAGAACGTCACCGTCACCATCTGGGACGGCAGGGCAACAGTCACCGGAAAAGTAGTGGTCAACGTCCAACCGCCCGGAGCCCTGGCCCCGGTGGTCAATGCCGACCATGTCACAGCAGTGGTGGGCCAGGACCTGGTGATCGCCCCGCTGAAGAACGACGTGGACCCCAACGGAGGTGCCCTGCGGCTCGCCCAGGTGGAGGCCAACGGCCCCGCCGAACTCGGCCCTGTCACAGACGGCGGCACCTTCACGTTCCGCAGCACCACCCCGGGCCCGGTCTACCTCACGTACATCGCCAGCAACGGCCCGCAGAGCAGCCAGGGACTCATCCGGGTTGACGTGGAGTCGGGCAAGGACGGCGGCGACCCCGTGGCAGTCCACGATGTTGCGCTGATGCCTGTTGGAGGCAGCGTCCTGCTGGATCCGCTGGCCAACGACTCAGACCCCTCCGGCGGGGTCCTGGTCCTGCAGTCAGTCAAGCTTCCGGAGAACACCACCGCGTCCGTCAGCGTGATCGACCACAGCGTCCTGCGGATCACGGACATCCTGGGCACCAAAGACCCGTTCCTCTTCGAGTACACCATGTCCAACGGAAAGAAGTCCGCCACCGGCAGCGTCTCCGTTGTTCCGGTACCGGCGCCTGCCATCGTGGAGGCACCCCAGCCAAAACCGGACGAGGTGAACGTCCGCATCAACGACGTCGTCACCATTCCCGTACTGGACAACGACACCCATCCGCAGGGCGAAAAACTGACGGTTGATCCCGTCCTTCCCCAGGGCGTGGACCCGGCTGACGGCAAGAGCTTCGTGTCGGAGAACACCCTCCGGTTTATCGCCGGGCCGCAGCCGAAAACGGTCCGCGCGATTTACAACGCGGTGGATCCGCAGGGGCAGAAGAGCGCTGCGGCCGTCACCATCCATATTCTTCCGCTGGAAGGCGCCGAAAACTCAAGGCCGCAGCCCCGGAACCTGACAGCCCGGGTGGTGGCTGCGGGCACCGTGCGCATACCGGTTCCGCTGGATGGGATAGATCCCGACGGCGACTCCGTGCAGCTGACGGGCATCGACAGCACTCCGGCCATGGGGACGGCTGCCGTGGGCAGCAATTTCATTGACTTTACGGCCGCGGGCGACGGCGCCGGAACCGACACCTTCCGCTACAAGGTGGTGGATCGCCAGGGCGCGGTCAATACGGGAACCGTAACCGTGGGAATAGCACCGCGGGGTGAGACCAACCAGAATCCCACTCCAGTGGACGACGAGGTCAAGGTCCGGCCGGGGCGGCAGATTGCCGTCGACGCCGCCGGCAACGACACCGATCCCGACGGTGACCTCATCCGGGTCCTCACCGACGGCATCGAGGCCGATCCCGCGCTCCAGGCCACCGTGAGCAAGCAGAGTGGCCGGATTATCCTGTTGGCGCCCAATGCTGCGGGAACGGTCAACGTCCGCTACAGCGTGGCTGATGACAGGGACGCCTCCGCGCAGGCAACCATCCGTATGGTGGTGGATAATGACGTGCCCCTGCAGGCACCCATTGCCCGCGACGACAGGGTGACGTCTGCCCAGACCATGGGAAAGACTGCCGTGGACGTGCCGGTCCTGAAGAACGATGAAGACCCCGACGGCGTGGGGGAGAACCTGAAAATCAGCACGGAGGTGCCGACAGCCCGCCCCGGCGCTGACGGCAACATGATCGTTGA
This sequence comes from Arthrobacter sp. CDRTa11, assembly GCF_026427775.1. Lineage (NCBI taxonomy): Bacteria > Bacillati > Actinomycetota > Actinomycetes > Micrococcales > Micrococcaceae > Arthrobacter > Arthrobacter sp. CDRTa11. The sequence goes on from NZ_CP044532.1 coordinate 1,599,669, forward strand.
CCTGACCGAGCAGCCGCAGCTCATTCCGTACACCGTGGAAGACGTGGACGGCCAGAAGTCAACGGCCATCATCTGGGTGCCGGGGATCGGGCAGCAGGTGCCAACGCTCGCGAAGGACGAGGTGATTGAGGTCATCGCCGGCCAGTCGGTCACGGTGGACCTGGACGAATGGGTGAAGGTCCGGGAAGGACGCTCGCCGCGCCTGACCCAGACTGACCGGGTCAAGCTCATCGGCTCCGACGGCAGTGACCCCGGATCCGGAGACGGTACGCAGCTTAAGTACACCGCCGGAGTTGACTATGTAGGCCCCGGCTCCATCAGCTTCGAGGTCACAGACGGAAGCGGCGTGGATGATCCCGCCGGCCTCAAATCCACCCTGAGCATCCGCACCAAGGTGCTGCCTGACCCCAACCGCAACAACCCGCCGGAACTGCTGGGTGCCAACGTTGACGTACCCAAGGGGGACGCGGCTACCGTTGACCTCGGCAAGCTGACGGCGGACCCGGACCGCGACGACCTCGAGAACATGAAGTACGAGCTGGTGGGAGCCACGCCGGGCGGATTCGAAGCCGGAATCGACGGCAAATCCCTCAAGGTCTCCGCCACGGACAACAGCGCCTCCGGTACAGCTGGCACCCTCCAGGTCAAGGCCAAGGACTCGCGTGGCCTGGAAGCCACCGCCACCTTCCAGCTGACGGTGACGGCCTCCAACCGGCCAAAGCCGGTGGCCAATGACGATGTGGAGCCCAGCGCCGCTGCGGGTAAGCCGGTAACGGTCAAAGTCCTGGACAACGATGCAAACCCATTCCCCGAATCACCGCTGAAGATCCTTTCCGCGATCACCGAAACGGGCCAGGGAACTGCCGAGATGACAGGAGATTCCGTCACGGTCACGCCGTCGGCAGGATTCACCGGAACCATGGTGGTGGCCTACACGGTGGCGGACAAGACAGGGGATGATTCCCGCAATGCGACAGCACGTATCCGGCTGACGGTGAAGGACGCTCCGATGGCTCCGACGACTCCCCAGGCTCAGAGCGTCGGGGACCAGACGGCACTGCTGACCTGGGGAGCCCCCGCGGACCGCGGCGCCCCGATTACCAAGTACACGGTCTTTGGCGAAAACGGCTTCCAGCAGGAATGCCCTGCGAACACATGCACACTGACCGGTCTTACCAACAACACCAAGTACCACTTCCAGGTCACCGCCACGAACGAATTCGGCGACTCGGACAAGTCCCCGGCCTCTGCTGAAGTCCGCCCGGACGTGAAGCCGGATACCCCGCTGGCTCCTGCATTGAAATTCGGCGATAAAGAACTCGCCGTCACCTGGGTGGCACCTGCCAGCAAGGGGTCACCGGTCAAGTCCTACGACCTTGAAATCTCTCCGGCCCCCGCCGGCCAGAATGCGCAAATCCAGAACCTGACAGCGGTCAGCTATGTCTGGAAGGGGCTTCAGAATGGTGTGGCCTACAAGGTGCGCGTGCTGGCCCGCAACGATGCCAAGGACCCATCCGAGTGGAGCCCGTACTCCGCGGCGGAGGTGCCGGCAGGTCCACCCGCAACGCCTGCGCCGCCCACCGCATCTGATGCGGGCTCCGTCGGGGCCCAAAGCCAGCTGAAAGTCAGTTGGACTGCACCTAACAACAATGGCGACGCAGTGAAGTCCTACACCCTCACAACGTTGCGTGGCGGAGCGGTTGTCAGCAGCCAGCCGGTGACCGTAGGAACATCGCAGAACGTCACGGTGGATAACTCCGAGGCCAACTACACCTTTACGGTATCTGCCACCAACAAGGCAGGGACCAGCGGGACCAGCAGCCCGTCGGCGGCAATCCGCGCTGCCGGCAAGCCGGGCCAGGTGAGCAGCGGCACGGTGGCGGACACAGGCACCAGCGGCCAGCTGCGGGTGACCTTCACTCCGCTGACCCAGGCCCAGCGGAACGGGTCCACTGAAAGTGAAATCCAGTACAGGTACAACGCTGACGGCAGATCGGGCACCATCCCTGCGGGCGGCGGGCCCATTAATGGACTCACCAACGGCCGCGACATCACCGTCACCATCATCGCCACGTCCACCAAGAACAACGTCTCGGGCGACGCCCAGGCCATCGGTACGGGCAACCCCTACGGACCGCCGAACGCGCCCAGCGTGAACGGCATGACCTCGCCCAAGGGCGACGGCCAGGTCCACTGGAGCTGGAACAACCCCAACACGAACGGCCGTCCGCTCAGCCATTACGAGGTGAGTGTGGACGGGGGCGGCTGGCAGAACGTGGGCAAGGCCAACAGCTTTGATGCCCCCGGCGGTGGCTGGAGCAACAGCCGTAACCTGCGTGTCCGGGCCGTGTCGGTGGTGGCCGGTGCCATCGGCGGACCGGTGAGCTCGACGTCCGGCGCCGACCCCGCTCCGCCGGTAACAACGGTCCGGGTCAAGCCCGCCGACAACAACAGCTGCCCAGGCAAGCCCGGAGTCGCGGACCGCTACAGCAACGTGGGCGGCGACGCCCGCTGCGGTTCCAGTGATGCCAACTGGGTCTCGACGTCCGACGGCTGGATCGTGAGCCAATGCTGGATGAACATCTACGGGTCCAGCGAATCATCCAACCCGCCCACCTACTACAAGTGGTACCGGATGGAGAACGGCCCGCACCCCGGCTGGTACGTCAAGCTGGCCACCATCGACATCAATGGACCGGACGTTCCCCGGTGCTGACGCCCGGCCAGCCAGTCACTCCACTACCGTCTCCCCAATCAAGCACCATCAGCAAAGGACGCACCTCATGACAATGACCACCGAGCAGGCCGAATGGTTTGCAGGCACCTTTGAAAAGCTCGTTGCCAACGTGGGACAGGCGGTCCTAGGCAAGGAACACGTCATCCGGCTGACCTTCACAGCCATGCTTGCAGAAGGCCATGTGTTGTTCGAGGATGCGCCGGGGACAGGCAAGACCTCATTGGCCCGCGCATTGGCAGCCACCGTCCAGGGATCCAATAACCGCATCCAGTTCACGCCCGACCTGCTGCCCTCTGACGTCACCGGTGTGACCATCTACGACCAGAAGACGCAGAAGTTCGAGTTCCACAAGGGCCCCATCTTCAACAACATCGTGCTGGCCGACGAAATCAACCGTGCGTCGCCGAAGACCCAGTCAGCCCTCCTTGAGGTGATGGAGGAATCGCGCGTCACGGTGGACGGTGTCACGTATGAAGCGGGCAGGCCGTTTATGGTCATGGCAACCCAGAACCCGATTGAACAGGCAGGCACCTACCGGCTCCCGGAAGCGCAGCTGGACCGGTTCCTGATCAAGACGTCCATCGGCTACCCGGACCACGCCTCCACGGTCCGGCTCCTGGGCGGCGCAAACCTGAAGGACCGGTCCAAGGAACTGTCGCCGGTCATCACCACCCAGGCCGTGGCCGACATGGCTGACCTCGCCGCAACGGTGCATGTGGACACCGCCGTTCTTGAGTACATCTCACGGCTCTGCGAAGAAACCCGCAGCGCCCCCGAGACCCGGTTGGGCGTCTCCGTGCGTGGAGCCCTGGCAATGGTCCGCGCCGCCAAGGTCTGGGCTGCCGGACAGGGCCGGAACTTTGTCCTGCCGGACGATGTCAAGGAGCTGGCAGCCGTGGTGTGGACACACCGTTTTGTCATGGACCCTGAGGCCGAGTTCTCCGGCGCCACGGCGGAAGCCGTGCTGGTCCGTGTACTTTCTGAGGTTGCTGCCCCGCAGCAGCGCGCCAGCGCCTGACTTCTCCCCAGCCAGACCCACCACCATTCAGCGCGAACGAAGGCACCATTATGTCCAGCGGCCATCCGTTGACCCGGCTCCTTGACCGGCTCCGGCAGCCCTTCCGTAAGGACGGCAGTCCCGGCAGGCTCCACCCCTCGTCCCTGTGGGCAGAAGCAACCGGCACCGCGGGGCTGGCGCTGGCTCCGCTGTGGCAGAGTGTCCGCGGCCACTGGCTGCGGTTCCTGTGGCCAGTCCTGTCGGTGGTGAGCGTCCTCGGCTGGTCGGTGCTTGCCGCCAGCATCGTGCTCTGGATGGCGGGCCAGGCTTTCGGCTGGCAGGAAGCGAAGGCCGCGGCGATAGCGGCCTTTGTCCTGTTTGTCATCGCCATCGGCTTTATCCTGGGCCGATCTTCGTACGGAGTTGTCCTGGACCTGTCGCGGACCCGCGTTGCGGTGGGGGACACAGCCGTAGGCAGCATCGCCGTCTCCAACACCTCCGCCCGTCCCCTGCTGCCCGCGGCCCTGGAACTGCCGGTTGGCGCAGCCACAGCTGTGTTCCACCTGCCCAGGATGAAGCCGCAACAGGTCCACGAGGACCTTTTCACCATTCCAACAGCCCGCCGCGCGGTCATTGTGGTGGGACCGGTGCGTTCCGTGCGCGCCGACCCCCTGCACCTGCTGCGGCGCCAGGTGCTGTGGACCGAGCCCGAGGATCTCTATGTCCACCCGCGGACTGTTGCCCTGGCCGGCTCCGCGGCGGGCTTCATCCGTGACCTCGAAGGCATGCCAACCACGGACCTCTCCAGCGCCGATGTATCCTTTCACGCCCTGCGTGACTACGTCCCGGGGGATGACCGCAGGCATATCCACTGGAAGACCACGGCCAGGACCAACAAGCTTATGGTCCGCCAGTTTGAGGAGACCCGGCGGGCCCACCTGGCCATCTCGCTCTCCATCAACACCGATGAGTATGCCTCGGAGCAGGAATTCGAAATGGGGATCTCGGCGGCAGCCTCCATCGGCCGCCAGGCCATCCGCGAGCAGCGCGAGCTGGACGTCCTGACGCAGAAGGGCCCGCTGCGCTGTGAAACGGGCCGGAACATGCTCGATGACATGACCAGGATTGTTGGCGCGCCCATGCGCCGGACCGCCGTCGACCTTGCCCGGACCCTGGCGGACACCGTCCCGAACGCCTCGGTGGTCTTCTTTATTGTGGGCAGCAATGTGACTCCCACCCAGCTCCGCTCCGCCTCGGCATCCGTGCCGCCCGGCGTCCGCAGCCTGGCCGTGCGGCTCCAGACCGGGGCTGCGCCGTCGCGGGCCAACATCGCAGACCTGACAGTACTGACCCTGGGGGATCTTTCCGATCTTGCCATCGTCCTGAGAAAGGCGGCCGCATGAGCACGGCCCAGGGCCTCCGCCCACGGACCCAGCGCAGGCAGGAGGAATCGGCCTTTGCCGACGGGCAGCCGGCCTGGCACTTTGTGCTCGACGCCGGTGCACTCACCGTGCTGCTCGGGCTGGGTGTCCTTGGCTTCAGCCTCAGCTTCGGAGGTGATCCCTACTACCTTGTTTCAGGATTCGGGGGAATCATCCTGGGCCTGGCGATCGCCGCCTGCAATGCCCACCTCAGGCTGGGGCTGCTGATCACCACAGCACTGACCCTGGCCGCGTACCTTGGGTTCGGGACAGCGCTCGCGGTCCCCGAGTCGGCCATCGCCGGATTCATCCCCAGCCTGGACTCGTTGCGGACGCTTCTCCTCGGCGTCGTCTTCGCCTGGAAGGACATGCTTACGGTGGGCGTGCCGGTGGGTACTGCCGGCGGGGTCCTGATTGTCCCGTTCCTCAGTTCCATGGTCGCCGCGGCCGTGGCCGGAATCCTGATCTGGCGGGTCAAAGGCCCTTACTGGCCGCTGCTTCCGGTGCTGGCACTCTTTGTCACCGGCATTGCCTTCAGCACCAACGCCGCCTTCCTTACGGTGGAACGCGGCATCGCCCTCACCGTGGTGGCCATCGCCTGGGCAACCTTCAGAAGGGATGCCCTGCGGCGCAGCGATACACGGAAGGTTTCGGTTAACCGTCCCGACGGCGACACCGCCACTGCCCGGCGGGCCAAGATCCGCCGGCTAGGCACGGCAGCTGCCGTCATCGCCGTGAGCGTGGCAGTCACCGCCGTGGCTGCGCCCCTGGTCACGGCGGCCGACGACAGGAAGGTCCTGCGCAACGTGGTGGTTCCACCCTTCGACCCCAAGGACTACATCACCCCGCTCGCCAGTTTCCGGACGTTCGTCAAGGACAAAAAGGACGAAACCCTGTTTGTGGTCAAGGGCCTGCCACGCGACGGCCGCGTGCGGCTTGGTGCGCTGGACGCCTTCAACGGCACCAACTACAACATGGACCCCAACGGCTCCGGCAGCTTCAGCAAGGTGGGGGACACCAAGTCCATCAACACCCTGGCAGATACGTCGAGCGTTGTTCCCACGAACGACTACTCGATGAACATCACCATTGGGGAATACCAGGGCTATTTTGTCCCGGGCGGGCGAAAGACAACCGGCCTCAGTTTTGACGCCGGCGCCTCCGCGGCCGCCTCCGGCCTCTACTTCAACTCGGGCACGGACACCGCAGTCACCACCAAGGGACTGTCCAAGGGTGACTCGTACAGTGTCCAGGTGTCAGACCCCGTCAAGCTCGAGCACGGCCAGCTGACGCAGTACGACTTCGCCAGGGTCACCCTCCCCGATGCCCTGGAGGTCCCGCCGGTGGTGGGATCCCAGGCCAACGACCTCTCGGCAGATGCCCCCACCGCCATTGACCGCGTCCGGCAGATCGAAGCCCACTTCCAGAAAACCGGGGCCTTCAGCAACGGGCTGGTTACCGAGGGCCAGCTGCCCAGCGTGTCCGGGCATGGTTCGGCCCGGATCAGGAGCCTGCTGACCGCCAAGCAGATGCTCGGTGACGACGAACAGTACGCCGTGGCCATGTCGCTGATGCTGCGGCATCTTGGCATCCCCTCCCGGGTGGTGATGGGGTTTTATCCTGATCCCACCAGCCCGGAGAACGGTGCAGGGGAAGTGAAGATTACCGGCAAGGACGTCCACGCCTGGGTGGAGGTGGCGTTCGACCGGGTGGGCTGGGTCAGCTTTGATCCCACCCCGCCCAAGGACAACATCCCCATCCCGCCGGACCCGGAAAACAAGTCCAAGCCCAAGCCCCAGGTGCTGCAGCCGCCACCGCCGCCGCAGGAACCTGCGGACCTCCCGCCGGACTCCTCTCCGGACGCCCTGGATGCGGACCAGAAGAAAAACAATCCGTGGCTCTTTTGGGGGGCGCTGCTTGGCGCCCTGGGGATCGCGCTCATTCCGTTGTCGATCCTGGCACTGCCGTTGCTGCTCATTGCCCTGCTTAAGTCGCGGCGCCGGAAGGCGCGTTTCAGCGCGGGGCACCCGGCCGAGCGCGTTGGCGGGGGCTGGAACGAAGTGGTGAGCCTTGCCACGGACATGGGAGCCGGAATCAACACCCGGTCCACCCGCCGTGAAAGCGCAGCGGTGGTTGCTGACGCCTTCCCAACGTCTGCATCGACCACCACCATGCTGGCCCACCGCGCTGATGCCTCGATCTTCGGGGCGGGGCAGCCGAGCGAGGAAGAGGTCCGGCAGTACTGGACCATCGTGGACGGTTCCCTGAAGGAAATGACCGGAACCGTAGGGTTCTGGCGCAGGCAGCAGGCCCGGTTCTCGCCACGGTCGCTGCTGGCCGACGGCCGCACTGCCCTTAAACTGCGCGGAACCCGGCCGGTCCTGGGCGCCCGGAAACTGCCCGCCGGGGCGGGTTCCGCTGCCAGTTCTCCTTCCAGGGGGCACGCCGCCGGTAGGGTGGAGAACGGTCCGGAGGCCGCAGCATCCAGCGAGTCCCGGGCTGTGGCCGAACAGGACACTGCGGGCTTTGTTGAGCCCGACGAGTCCACAGTCCTCAGGAACCCTGGCAGAAAGAACAAGACCGAGTCATGACCAACCACGCCGAGCGCTGCCAGCGCTGCCAGCAAGTGATCCGCAGCGGGGCCACGTTCTGTACATCCTGCGGCGCTCCACTGGCCAACAGGGCGGCCCGGAACGAGCGGAACGTGGACCACGCGCAGAGGGCACTGATGGATCGGCCGGCTGCGCATGCAGGCCAAATTCCCGGTACTATCCCGGTAGTAGATCGGGCACCGGCCGAAGGCCGGACCGGACAATCAGGACACTCAGGACAGCTAGGACACTCAGGACAGCCAGGTCACGGACCCGGCGGCAGCGGACAGGACGCCGCCGGTTCGGTGGGCCCTGGTCCGGTCCGGAGCAGTCCGGCTGGCCACAGCCCAGGGGGAGGGACAGGAATGGCAGTGAATCTTGAGCTCGTTCCGGCAAGCGCCGGAAAGCGGCTCGGCGCGGCCGTTTTGGACTGGCTTGGTCCGCTCGCCGTCCTTGTGGTGGCCTTTGCCATTGGGTTCGCCGGCATCACCCGCACCCAAAGCGGTGGCTTCATCGTCTACGACACGGGCTCGGTGGTGTTGTTCGGTGGCATCGGCCTTGGGCTGACCCTGGTTTACCTGTTTGTGCAGCTGGGCATGGAAGGCCGGTCCGGGACGACCATCGGAAACACGATCATGGGCATCCGGAGCGCAGACAAAGACGGCTATGGCCCGGGTGCAGGTGGCATTTTCCTCCGCGGTCTGGTCATGGGCGCCGGGATCATCCTGGCCGCCGTCGCGGCGATCGCTGTTGTTGTCTTTAAGTGGTTCGATGCCGCCCTCCTGATCCTCGGTCCGCTGCTGCTCATCGGTGCCGTGTGGGCAGTCCTGGTGGCGGTATCCAACACGTGGGACCGGAACGGCGGGCTCCGTGGCTGGCATGACAAAGCCGCCAAGACACTTGTCTTCGACGTCAAGGCGGGGCGCAACCCCATTACTTCAGGCGGCATCCAGGGCCCGTACAGCTTCGCGCCGCTGGACCTGCCGCCGGTGCAGCCAGTGGTATCGCCCGTGGCAGGTGCAGTCAAGTCACCCCACATCATTAACGCCCAGCTTCCCCTGAACCAGAATCCGACCCTGAGCCAGAATCCGAACCCGAACCAGAAACACAATCCCAACCAATGGCAGCCGGCATCAGCGGAGCGGCCCGCCCCGTACCAGCCCATACCCCGGCCCGCTGCAGCGCACCCGCCTGTGGCGCCCCAGGCCGCAGCCCAGCCGTCCCCGGCCCAGCAGCCCGCTGGACAGCAGCAGCCAGCACCGGCCCAGCAGTTCGCCTCACCGCAACCGTTCCAGCCTGCCCAAATCCCGGGGGCACCTCAGTCCTCGGCGCAGCAGCCCCAGTATCAGGCCCCGCCGCAGTCGTTCCAGCAGCAGCCCCAGTACCAGGCCGCGCCGCAGTCTTTCCAGCCGCACCCGGCCCCGCCGCAGCCGCCCGCCGTCGTCAATCCTTCGGCCGCAGTTGCCGGCCCCTCTGCCGGTGGGCACCCGGACGATGACCACGACCGCACACAGATGCGCGGCGGAACCCTGGAGGCCGCCCCTGTGGCTGTCCTGCGGATAAAGCTCGACGACGGACGCGACTTCCAGCTTGACCGCAACGTCCTGGTAGGCCGGAACCCGGTGGGACAGACTGGCGAGCAGCAGGCCCAGCTGCTGGCCATCGATGACTCCAGCCGCTCTATTTCCAAAACGCACCTCCACCTCCTGACCGACGGTGCAGGGATTTGGGTGACAGACAGGAACTCCACAAACGGCAGCGCTGTCACCACCGCGGACGGCCTGCGCACACCCCTTCAGCCGGGCGTGCCCGCGTTTGTCAGCCCGGGATCCATTGTTCATTTTGGTGACCGTTCCTTCCACCTAGGACAGGCATGAACTCCCAGCCCGCCAGTGTTTCCCCCGACGCCGACCAGGGGGCCGGGCTGAGCCTGAGCTACGGCTACGGAACGGACCGCGGCCTGCGGCGCGAACTGAATGAAGACTCCTTCATCGCGTCCGACCCCGTGTTCGCGGTCGCTGACGGAATGGGCGGCCATGAGGCCGGCGAAATTGCCAGCGGCATGTGCGTCCGCGCCTTGGCGGCGATGCCGCAACTGGCCACCGGTGAGCGAAGCGTTACCGCGGCGGTGCTCCAGCAGTACCTGGTCCGGGCGGATGGCTCCATTCGCGAAGCCACCGGTGCGCGCGCCGGAACCACCCTGACCGGGGCAGTTGTTGTTGAACAGATGGGCATGCCGTACTGGCTGGTCATGAACATCGGCGACTCCAGGACCTACCGCCTGAGCCAGGGGCAGTTCGCCCAAATAAGCGTGGACCACTCTGAAGTGCAGGAACTTGTTGACGCCGGCGAAATCACGCCCGAGCAGGCAACAGTCCATCCGCGGCGGCATGTGGTCACGCGGGCGCTGGGAACGGGAACCGACACGGAAGCCGATTACTGGCTGTTGCCCGTCGAGGAGGGGGACCGCATGCTGATTTGTTCAGACGGCCTCAATGCCGAACTGACTGATGAACACATGTTCCGCATCCTCAGCACCGTGGGGCATCCCCAGGACGCCGTCGACGCCCTCATCCAGGCAGCCCTTCGAAACGGCGGCAGGGACAACGTCACCGTCATTGTGGTAGACGCCAAGAACGTGATGAACGACGCCGGAATCGCCACCACCGCCCCCAGGCCCGCCATCGATGCAGAAGACGAAGTCACGTTGCCCCGTGCCCAGGTTGTGGACGCGCGCGGGCCAGAGGGCGAGCAGAATGAAAGCGAGGAGCCAGGAGATGGCAGCAGGTAGTTACGCGCCGGGAACCTGGCTGGGAATTGTTCGCTCCGGGACGGCCGTCATTCTTGGGCCCGATACGCAGCCGGCCCTGGTCCAGTCAGTGTGGGAGCTGCTGGCGGACGGGCCTGAGGCCCACGAAGTCCTTTATGCGGTCACCAGCAGTTTTGGTGTTTCACTGTCACAGATTCCTTCGTTCGGAATAGTTGACCTGCAGAACTCACTCCATGTCTTCCTGCGCGGTGAGCTGGATCTGACAGCCCAGCTCCCGGGGGGTCCCATCGAGGTCAGCGGACGGGACGTGACCACGTGGAACGAGCGACGCTTTGGTGCTCCGGAGTGGTACCGGCTCACCCTTCCCGGAGCTGGTCCTGCCGCCCGGGAGCTTCCCCTGGCGGAGGGCGTGGTCCTGATGCAGTCATTGACGGTGGCTCTGGCCGACGCGCCGACCACGGCTGCCCCAAGGCAAGGCGTGGATGCACAGGATGGGCTGGCCGCCACTGCCGTAACCTCGCTGGCTTCGCCTCTACCAGTCCAGCCTGTACCAGTCCTGCCTGCGCCGGTTTTGGCCGAGCCGGTTTTGGCCGAGCCGGTCTCGCCTGAGCCGGTCTCGCCTGAGCCGGTACTCGCCGAACCTGCCACGCCTGAAATGCGCACGGCTGCTGAACCCGACACCGTTCTTGAAGGACTTCAGCCTGCTGCTGACGGGGAGGCCATCGCCGAGCCCACCGCGTTGTTGCCCGAAGAAGGCGCCACGGTCCCGGATTCAATGGCCCCGGAACATGGTGCTTCGGCTGAGACCGTCATGGGCGTCCTCGACGATGATGCCTACTATTCGGCGGAATCGGCGGAGTCTTCCGAACCGGGGGAATATCCGGCTTCCGCCGGGGAGGAACCGGCCACCGGGCCGGACCCTGTCCCCGCGAACGAACTGACCGGCACGTACGACCACCTGTGGGAACGCACGGTGGTACGGAGTATCGAAGATGCCGCCGTCCGCGATGACCCCGAGGCGACGGAGGGTGTTGGGCCCGCATCACCGCCGGGGAAGGTTGGCAGTGCCGATCTGGAGCTGCCAGCGCAGATGCCGACGGCCGAAGCTGCCGCGCCCGAAGTGTCCGCGCCCGAAGCTTCCATGCCCGGAGTGTCCGCACCACCCACAGACAGCGGGCCGATCAGTAACGGCCCGATGACTGGCGGGCTGATCGACTCGGTTCCCTGGCGCACAGGTGGGGCCAATACCAGGCACGTCGAGGCCCCGCCGGCACTGAACATTCCTTCCGGCGGTCCCGGCCCGGAAATGGCCCCTGGCAGCGGCCAGGACTCCCCGGCGGAGGACCCGGCAGGCCTTCCCGCAGGATTCGACGGAGACCACGACGGCCACACGATCATGAAAAGCGACCTTGCCGGAATGGCTGCCCATCCTGCACCCACCGTTCTTCCTGATGCTGCCGGTCCGCTGGTGCTAGCCCGGGTCTGCAGCCGTGGCCACGCAAACCCGCCTACGCATGCGCAGTGCGCCGCCTGCGGGCTGCCGCTGCCCTCCGACGGCGTCCAGGTGTCGCGGCCACGGCTGGGCCGGATGCGGGTATCCACCGGTGAAGTGGTGGACCTTGACCATTCGCTGGTGATCGGCCGGCAGCCCTCAGTCTCCAGGGTCCAGGGCGGGGTGATGCCCCGGCTCGTCCAGGTGGCGAGCCCCGGCGGCGATATCTCCCGTTCGCACGTGGAAGTCCGGCTGGAAGGCTGGCACGTGATGCTGTGTGACCTCAAGGCCACCAACGGAACGGTCCTGGTCCGGGAAGGCCAGCAGCCGAGGCGGCTGGCCCAGAACGAAATGGCCATCGTGCTCGATGGCGATATCGCCGAACTGGGCGACAACATCTCATTGCGTTTTGAGGAGATTCTTTGAGTTCGAAACGGCCTGTTGCGCCGCCGCCCCACATCCCGGGTTTTAACTACATCAGCCTGCTGGGATCCGGCGGGTTCTCCGACGTCTACCTCTACGAGCAGGACCGGCCGCGGCGGAAAGTGGCTGTCAAGGTCCTGCTGTCCGACCTGAAAACGGACGGCGCGCGGCGGAGGTTCGAGTCTGAGGCCAACCTCATGGCCCAACTCTCCTCCCACCCCTACATCGTGACCATCTACGAGGCTGAGGTAACTGAGGCAGGACATTCCTACCTGGCCATGGAGTATTGCTCCAGGCCCAGCCTTGATGTGCGCTACCGGCGCCAGCGATTCAGCGTGGACGAAGTCCTGGCCGTGGGCATCCAGGTGGCATCCGCCGTCGAAACCGCCCACCGGGCAGGCATTGCGCACCGGGACATCAAACCGGCGAACATCCTGGTCACTGATTACAACCGCCCGGCACTGACAGACTTCGGGATTTCCGGAACGCTGGGCAGCGATGCCGACGACGACGCCGGGATGTCAATTCCGTGGTCCCCGCCAGAACAGTTCACCGATGGGCCCATCGACGGCGTTTTGGTGGATGTCTGGGCCCTGGGGGCCACGCTGTACACACTGCTGGCCGGGCGGTCTCCCTTCGTGATGCCGGGGGCCGACAATTCCCAGCGTGAACTGATTTCGCGCATCAGCACCATGGCACTGCCCAAGCTCGGCCGCGCCGACGTTCCGGAGTCCCTCGAACTGGCACTCTCCACCGCCATGGCGAAGTCAGCATCGTCCAGGTACTCCTCGGCCCACGCGTTCGCTCTTGCCCTGCAGCGGATCCAGGCTGAGCTGAACCTCTCAGTCACCCCCTTCGAGGTGCTCGAAGAACCCCATCAGGAGGACGGCCACCCGGACGACGGCTTCGAGGAAACCCGGGTCCGCAGCGTTGCCGCCATCGATCCGGAGCGCACAGGCAGCGCCCCGACATTCCCGGCACGTACCCGTCCCCAGGGCCCCGGCCCATTCCCGGTGGCTGGCCCCCCGTCCGCCAGGCCGGCGGCCGGTCCGGCTTCCCCTGTCCCGGCGGCAGACGCCGCCCGGCCCCAGGTCCCGGGCCACCTCTTCGGCGGCCAGCATCCCCAGGGAAACCCGGCGGGGGAGTGGTCGCACGCCACCATGCTCCGCGGCAGCACACCCGCCGCCTACGGCACGCCGCAGGACGCCACCGTCCACCGCCCGTCCCTCCTGACGGCTGACACCGGACAACCTTACGGTCAACCTGCAGGACGACCCTCGGGACAACCCGAGCTTGACGCCACCGTCGGCCGTCCGGCCATGGCCCGGGGGAACGCCCCCAGTCCTGCCCCCGCCGACCACGGCAAACGCAACCTGTGGCTGGCGATCACCGGAGGGACCCTGCTGGCCGTCGCCGTCGTGGTGGGAATTGCCTTGTCTGCAACGGCCCCGCCGAAGCCAGTACCCACCGAGCAGGTCAGCAAGCCTCCGGTAGATCCCCTGGATAACGGGACTGTCCCGGACGTCGAGGCACTAGGCGGGTACCTGGACGGTGCAGGAACAGTGAGTTTCACCTGGAACAATCCCCAGCCGAAACCCGGTGATGTCTTCAAGTGGCGGGTCTTCGCGCCCGGGGAGACCGAGGGTCCCTACCAGTCCACTACCTCGTCCTTTGTCGAGGTGAAACCAAATCCCTCCGGAACCACCTGTATCAGGGTGATGTTGGTCCGAAGTGACGGGTCCTCCTCTCCCATGGAAGAAGAAGATTCGGTCAGCTGCGTGCCCAATAAGTAGGAATGGCCTGGCCAGCAGACAGGCCGACGAACAACATGCAATGCCCTATGAGGAGGCACGGAAAATGGGGGATCTAGCAATAGATTTCTGTGGTGAGTGGTACGAACCGTCGGATGAGGATATTTTCAACATCGGGCGTGAGGGCGACCTTGAAGTGGACGACAACCCTTACCTGCATCGCCAGTTCCTGCAGGTGGCCCGCTACGACGGAATGTGGTGGCTCAGCAACGTGGGCAGCATGCTGTCGGCAACAGTCGCCGACGGTTCCGGCGGCATGCAGGCCTGGCTGTCTCCTGGGGCACGCATACCCCTCGTCTTCAGCCACACCAACATCATTTTCACCGCCGGACCCACCACATACGAGTTCGCCGTTCACCTCAAGACGCCGTCGTTCCGCCAAGAGGCCCGGGACGAAAACAGCAATGGCGACACCACCATCGGCCCCGTGGTGTTCACGGACTCGCAGAAAGCGCTCATCGTTGCGCTCGCCGAACCGATGCTCCGCCGCGAAGGGACGGGATTCAGTGCCATTCCGTCATCGGCCGCTGCAGCCAAGACGCTCGGCTGGGCCCTGACCCGGTTCAACCGCAAGCTGGACAACGTCTGCGACAAGCTGGACAGGGTTGGAGTAGTGGGACTGCGCGGCGGAGGCGGAAAACTGGCCACCAACCGGCGCGCCAGGCTTGTTGAACATGCGGTTACGTCCCATCTGGTCACGCCTGAAGACTTGTATCTGCTCGAAAAGATGAGGGGCGTGGACGAAGGATGAGGATTCGGCTGACACTTCGCCGGGACCCGGCTGAGACCAAGGACCTCGCGGTCACCGTTGACGGCCTGGCCACGGTGGCGGACACTGCCACGCAGCTCTGGTCCGCCGACCCGGACCGCAAGGGGGTCCCGGCCCCGGAAAACCTTTCGCTGCGGATCGACGAGGCCTTCGTGGCCGGCGGGATGCGCGGCAATGTCCTGACCCGCACGGACAACCTGCTGGAATCAGGGCTGCGCCCCGGCTCGGTTGTTTCCCTGACCCAGGTCAGCGCCCAGTTTGACGCTCCGGGCGCCAACCGGGGCCCGGCCGCCGCTACCCTGCGGATCCTGTCCGGTCCCGACGTCGGCCAGGAGTTTTCCCTCCCCTCGGGCACCAGTTACATTGGCCGGGACCGGGACGTTGACATCCGGCTGAGCGATCCCATGACCTCAAAACGGCACGCCCGCATCACCGTAGGCGAAAGCGTCGAGATCGTGGACACCAATTCGGCCAACGGCCTTCTGATGGACGGACTTCCGGTCACCAGGGCCACGCTTAATTCCTCAGACACGGTGACCCTTGGTGATACCACCGTCACAGTGGTTCCGCTGGGGCGGAACCAGGCGGCAGCGCCGACGTCGCCCCTTGTCGATTTCAACCGGTCACCGCGCGTGGTTCCCCGGTTTGAATCGCCCAAGCGGGTGCTGCCGGCGGGACCCAAACGGCCGGACAACCAGCCTTTCCCCTACATCATGCTGATGGCGCCGCTGCTGATGGGTGCCGTGATCTTCGCAACCACCCGGAACCTGATTTCCGTTGTGTTCATGCTGATGATGCCGCTGTTCGTGGTGGGCCACTACGTCGACCAGAAGATACAGACCAAGCGCCGAATGAAGGAACAGCTGAAGCACTTCCGGGAGTCCATGGCCGCGTTCCGCCAGGACATCACCGAACTGCAGCACGTTGAACGCTCCGTCCGGCTGCAGGAGGCGCCCTCTGTCAGTGACACCGTGGATTCCATCTACAAACTGGGGCCGCTGCTCTGGACCCACCGCCCCGAGCACAAGGGCTTCCTGGGCCTGAGGTTTGGCCTGGGCACTGCGCCGTCCCGGGTGATACTTGAGGAGTCGTCGAACAACGACACCGAAGTGGAATACATGCGCGAGATCCAGGACTGCCTCAAGCAGTTCAAGGACATCGAGGGCGTGCCGGTGGTCTCCCAGCTGCGGACGGCGGGATCCTTTGGTGTCGCGGGAGCACGCGGACTGGTTGATGACGTGGCCCGCGGCATGGTTTTGCAGTTGGCGGGCCTTCACTCACCCGCCGAGGCCGTCATAACAGCCATCACCTCAGCCCAGTCCCGCGAACGCTGGAACTGGCTGCAGTGGCTTCCGCACGTAGGTTCGGGCCACAGCCCGATCAGCGGCGACCATCTGGCCGCAGGCTCAGCAGGCGGTTCCTCCCTCCTGGCCCGCCTTGAGGACCTGGTGGACACCCGTGAAGCGTTGGCCCAGCGCTCCGGCGCCGACCTCCGCCCGGAGCTTGACCCCGCCAACGTGGAGGTTCCCGTGCCGGTCCTGCCGGCGGTCCTGGTCATTGTGGAGGACGACGCCCCTGTTGACCGCGGACGGTTGACGCGGCTCGCCGAGCGCGGGCCCGATTCCGGCGTTCATGTCATGTGGGTGGCCACCGACATCCAGGCTCTCCCTGCCGCGTGCCGGGATTTTATGGTGGTGGACGGCGATCACGGCACCACCACCGGACAGGTGCGGCTTGGCCAGCACACCTACCCCGTCAGCTGCGAAAGCCTCGACGCGGATCTCGCCGCCCAGCTGGCCAGGATGCTCTCCCCGGTAGTGGACGTGGGCAAGCCCATGAGTGACGACTCGGACCTGCCGCGTGCGGTGTCCTACGCCACCCTGATCGGCAAGGACTTCCTGGACAACCCGCAGGCCGTGGCTGAACGGTGGAAAGAGAACAACTCTGTCCATGCCACCGCCGTCCAGAACCGCAAGGACAATGGGACGCTCCGCGCGCTGGTGGGTTCAAAAGGCATTGAACCGCTGTACCTGGACCTGAAGAACGAGGGGCCGCACGCCCTGGTGGGCGGAACCACCGGTGCCGGCAAGTCGGAGTTCCTGCAGTCCTGGGTCATGGGCATGGCCGCCGCCTACAGCCCTGACCGGGTGAGCTTCCTGTTTGTGGACTACAAGGGCGGGGCCGCTTTCGCCGATTGCCTGCACCTGCCGCACACCGTAGGCCTGGTCACCGATCTCTCCCAGCACCTGGTCCGCCGGGCCCTGACCTCCCTCCGGGCAGAACTCCACTACCGGGAGCACCTGCTGAACCGGAAAAAGGCGAAGGACCTGCTGGCGCTTCAACGCGAAGCCGATCCCGATGCTCCGCCCTACCTGATCATCATCGTGGACGAATTCGCTGCGCTGGCCACCGAAGTGCCTGAATTCGTGGACGGTGTTGTGGATGTGGCCGCCCGCGGACGTTCACTGGGACTCCACCTGATCCTGGCCACCCAGCGTCCCGCCGGTGTGATCAAGGACAGCCTGCGGGCCAACACCAACCTCCGCGTGGCCCTGCGGATGGCGGACGTAGAGGATGCCACCGATATCCTCGGCGTCCCGGACGCCGCCTACTTTGACCCAACCATCCCGGGCCGCGGCGCCGCAAAGACCGGTCCTGGCAGGATCCAGGGCTTCCAGACCGGTTATGCAGGTGGCTGGACCACCGAGAAGCCACAGCGGCCTCAGATCGACATCGTTGAAATGGCCTTCGGTTCAGGTCCCAGCTGGGATCTGCCTGCCCCCGACCAGCCGGTAAAGGAAGACCCCGCCGGTCCGAACGACATCTCCCGGATGACCACCAACATCGTCCGTGCGGCCGAACTCCTGGCCATCCGCCCGCCGCGCAAACCCTGGCTGGATGAGCTTGCCAAGACCTACGACTTCTCCAAGCTCCCCAATCCGCGGACGGACGAGCGGCTGCTCCTGGGAGTGGCGGATGATCCTTCCCGGCAGGACCAGCCCACGGTCTTCTACGAACCGGACAAAGACGGCAACATGGCCATCTACGGTACCGGCGGCTCAGGAAAATCAGCGGCCCTGCGCGGTATCGCGATTGCCGCGGCCGTCACTCCGAGGGGAGGTCCGGTCCACCTCTACGGGATTGACTGCGGGTCCTCGGGGCTGAAGATGCTTGAAGAGCTGCCGCACGTGGGGGAGATCATCAGCGGGGACGACGTGGAACGCGTCGGACGCCTCCTTCGCCTGCTGCGCGACATCGCTGATGAACGCTCCGCCCGTTTCGCCGAGGTCAGGGCCTCCACCATCGTGGAGTACCGGAGGCTGGCGAACCGCCCCGGTGAAAAGCGGATCTTTGTGCTGGTGGACGGAATGTCCGCATTCCGCGAGACCTACGAGTACAGCAAACTTTCCGCACTGTGGGATATTTTCCTGCAGCTGGCAACCGACGGACGTCCCCTGGGCATCCACCTTGTCGTGACGGGTGACCGCCCCAACTCCGTGCCGGCGTCGCTGCTGGCGTCCATTCAGCGCCGGCTGGTTCTGCGGCTCTCCTCCGAGGACGACTATCTGACCATGGCGGTTCCCAGGGACGTCCTCAGCAACACCTCGCCGCCGGGCAGGGGCCTGCTGGATGGTCTGGAGGTCCAGCTCGCGGTCCTGGGAGGCAACTCCAACCTGGCCCTGCAGGCGAGGGAGGTCCACAAGCTCAGCGAGGCGATGCTCCGCCAGGGCCTGGACAGGGCACCAAGGATCGAACGGCTCCCGGAGCAGGTGGACCTCGACGTGCTGCCAGCCGGCCGTCCGGACCTGCCGGTGATCGGCGTCGACAACGAAACGCTGGAACCGGCGGAGATCATGGCGAAGGGGCCGCTGCTGGTGTCAGGTCCGCCCGGCGCCGGAAGAACCGTGGCGCTGGTCACTCTCGCCTACGCGCTCAGGCGCTCCAACCCGGAGACGGAGCTCGTCTACATCGGCTCGAGGCGGTCAGCTGTAGCCTCGCTGCCCATCTGGAACCGGTCGATAGTAGGCGCGGATGACCTCGCCGAGGTGGCCGAAGACCTGATCGAGCATTCATCCGGAAATCCCGGCGCGGTGGCCATCTTCATCGAGGGCCTGACAGAGTTCACCGACACGGTGGCAGAATCGCGGATAGGGCAACTGGTGACGGCGTCAATCAAGGCCGACCAGTGGGTCATCGGGGAGTCCGAAACGTCCACCTGGTCTTCAGCCTGGTCCCTTTCCCAGCCCTTCAAATCGGGGCGCCGCGGACTGCTGATCAACCCCGGCGACATCGAAGGCGACAGCCTGCTCAACACCTCCCTGGGCAGGGTCAGCCCCGACTTCATCCCCGGCCGCGGGTACATTGTGGGCCGGGGCAAAGTACGCAAACTGCAGATCGCGCTGCCGCCTGAAAACAGGGGCTGAGCGCACCTGTATGCGGCGGGCCGCGAATTCTTGGAATTTGCGGCCCGGCCGCGTGCTGTAGCAGACTACCGGGAACACCCGTTGGGCGGAGGGGGCCGCGCAAAGTCGAAAAGGTATACATGCCCCGATCCTCCACTGTGCTCCGCGCTGTTTCTGTGACGGGGGCAGCTTCGGTCCTGGCACTCTCCACCGGCCTTGCCGCAGTTCCGCCTGCCGCAGCTGACACTCCCGAGCCTGCCCCTACCTGCCGGCTCATCTGCCTCCCGGGCCCATCCGAACCGGATCCCGAGGATCCGCCGGGTCCCCAACCGACTCCTACTTCCCCGAAACCTACCGCCACGGCAGCGCCGCCGGCCCCGTCCCCGCCGGCTCCGCCACAGCCCGCGGACCCGGTCCCTGCCCCGGCTCCCACCCTTGCCCCCGCGCCCGAAGAGACTGCCGTTGAGGAGACACCCTCCGCTGAGGCCACAGTCATGTCAACCAGCGCCGCTCCGCCCAGCGGAGCACCCTCCACAGAACCAAACTGGAACAAGCCCATCACGGGGTCAGCGAAGTCCACTCAGGCTGCCGCTGTATCGCCGGGGAACGGGCCTGGCTTCGGAGACCCCCGGCTGCTGACCATCATGGCTGGGGTGCTTCTGGTGGGGCTCGCCGGCCTGGCCTTTGCCTGGTGGAGCAGGAACCGGGTCTCGGCCCACTGAGCATGCTGGCGGCCGCCGTTGGTGCCCACCGGGAGCCCTTATAACCTGCGGGCTGATAATTCCTGAGATTTGCGGCCCGGCGGCGTGTTGTAGCAGACTACCGGGAACACATGTTCGCAGCGGAGGGGGGCCGCGCCCGTCCAAAGGCAACAAATGACCCTGTCCTGCGCTGCACTCAAAGCCGCCACCGCGGCCGCGGCAGCTGCAGTCCTCGCTCTGTCTGTTGGTCTTTCGGCGGTGGGGGCCGCCCATGCCGATTCACCCGAGCCCACGCCCACGGCCACGGCCACGGCCGCCTGCCAGGAGTCCTGCGAACCCGCACCAGAGGAAGCTGTCCGGAAACCTGAGCCGAAGCCGACGGCGGAAGAGCCCTCCATTCCGGCGAAACCGCCTGAGGAACCCCCGGCGAAGCCCGGGCCCGGTGTGCCACCCGCTGAGCCCACGCTGGAACCCCGTCCCACCCTTGCCCCCGAGCCAAGCGAAACCATAGAGCCGTCACCGTCAGCGGAACCATCCTCCAGCAGCGCTGCGGCCACTCCGTCCGCGGCAACCCCCAGCACTGAATCCAACTGGAACAAGCCGATTACGAAGTCCGCCAAACCGACCCAGGCCGCCGCCGTCTCCGGCGCAGACGGTCCAGGTTTTGGAGATTCGGGCGTGCCGGCCATCCTGGCAGGGGTGCTGCTGGTTGGCATGGGCGGCCTGGCCTTCGCCTGGTGGGCCCGGCAGCGTGTCTCCAGCCACTGACTCAGCGCGCGTCCTTGCATCCCCAGCAAAATGTCCGGGGTGTAGGGCAAGATAGGTCTGTGAGCACAGCACCAGGCCCCGCAGAAGAGACAGCAACCCGGACTGAAGACATGACGGAACCTGAGGCGGTTCCGTCTGGGTCGGTCCGGGAGGAGTACGAAAACCTGGCCGACCTCGTCCGGAAGTACAGATTCGCGTACTACCAGGAGGACGAACCCCTGGTCTCGGATGCCGAGTTTGACGAACTTTTTCGGCGCCTCGAGGAGATCGAGGCGTTGCACCCTGAGCTGGTGTCCAATGACTCGCCCACCCAGGTGGTTGGCGGTGAAGTGTCAGCCGCGTTTGCCGCCGTCGAACATCTGCAGCGCATGTACAGCCTGGAGGACGTTTTCTCCCTCGAGGAGCTGGAAGCGTGGATCGATAAGGCAGCTGCCGGCATCGCCAAGGTGGGTAACGGCGGAATGCCGCCGGCCTGGCTGACGGAGCTGAAGATTGATGGCCTGGCCGTCAACCTGCTGTACCGGGACGGGAAACTTGTCCGGGCGGCCACCAGGGGTGACGGCACCACCGGCGAAGACATCACCCACAACGTGCTTACCATCAAGGAAATACCGCAGGAATTGAGCGGAACAGGCTACCCCGCTGAAATGGAAGTCCGCGGCGAGGTGTTTATTCCGTCAACGGCTTTTGCTGAATTCAACGAGGCCCTTATCGCGGCGGGCAAAGCACCGCTGGCCAACCCCCGCAACGCGGCGGCGGGCTCCCTGCGGCAGAAGGACCCCGCCGAAACGGCCAAACGGCCACTGAAGATGTTCGTCCACGGGATTGGGGCACGGGAAGGACTTCAGACGCAAAGCCAGTCCGGGACATACGCACAGCTGAAGGAATGGGGCCTGCCTGTCAGCCCCTATTTTGAAGTCCTGCGAAGCCTCCCGGAGATCCTTGATTTCATCAAGGGCTATGGCGACAAACGGCACAGCCTGATGCATGAGATCGACGGCATCGTCATCAAGGTGGATGACTTCGCCACCCAGCGCGCCCTGGGCTATACGTCCCGGGTGCCCCGCTGGGCAGTGGCCTACAAGTACCCGCCCGAGGAAGTCCACACGAAACTGCTCGACATTGCCGTCAACGTCGGCCGGACAGGACGCGTCACGCCGTACGGAGTCATGGAGCCCGTCAAGGTTGCCGGCTCCACTGTGGAGATGGCCACGCTCCACAACCAGGACGTGGTGAAGGCCAAGGGCGTGAAAATCGGCGACATCGTGGTCCTGCGCAAGGCCGGCGATGTCATTCCGGAGATTGTCGGGCCGGTGCTTGCCCTGCGGGAGCAGCAGCAACCGCCGGTCCGGGATTTTGTCATGCCCACCGAGTGCCCTTCCTGCGGAACACCGTTGGCCCCGGCGAAGGAAGGGGATGTGGACATCCGCTGCCCCAACGCCCGGTCCTGCCCCGCCCAGCTGCGTGAACGGGTCTTCCACCTCGCTGGCCGGGGCGGCTTCGATATTGAGGCGCTTGGCTGGGAGGCGGCCATTGCGCTGACCCAGCCTGCCGAACCCGCCGTGCCGCCGCTGACGTCCGAGGCGGCGCTGTTTGACCTCACCCCTGGGGATCTTGCGGATGTCCGGATCAGACGTGAGAAGCGCTCCAAGGGGGTGCCCACGGGCGAGTTTGAACTGGTGCCCTACTTCTACAGCAAGGGCACGGCGAAGTCACCGTCCAAGCCCACAGCCAACACGGAGAGGCTGTTCAGGGAACTGGAAAAGGCCAAGACCCAGCCGCTGTGGCGTGTGCTGGTGGCATTGTCCATCCGGCACGTCGGGCCGAGGGCCTCACGGGCGCTGGCCAACGCCTTTGGGAGCATGGACGCAATTCGCCGGGCGTCGGAGGAAGAACTGGCCGGGGTGGACGGCGTGGGCCCCACCATCGCGGCGGCGCTCAAGGAATGGTTCGCCGAGGACTGGCACCTGGAGATCATCGACCGCTGGGCCGCCGCAGGAGTCCGGATGGAGGATGAGCGCGACGAATCCATGCCGCGCACCCTTGAAGGCCTGACCATCGTCGTCACGGGCTCGCTGCCGGACTTCAGCAGGGACGAGGCCAAGGAAGCCATCCTCATCCGGGGCGGCAAGGCGGCCGGCTCGGTGTCCAAGAACACCAGTTACGTGGTGGCCGGTGAGAACGCTGGAACCAAACTGGACAAAGCTGAGCAGCTGGGAGTGCCCGTGCTGGATGAGGACGGGTTCCGCGAACTCCTTGCCAACGGACCGGCCCATCTGACAGCCAAGCCGGAAGACAAGGAACCAGCCCCTGAACCTGCCGGAGCGGGCGGCGTTATTGAGCCGGAGGCAGCCGAATGAGCAACGCGGACCTGCTGCCTCCGGATCATCCGGAAGTGCTCCTGGAGGTGGCAAAGCAGGCGGCCGCCGCAGGGGCTTCAGTGCTTGCCTCCCGCAACGGCGATGCCCTTGGGGCCAGCAACAAGGGCGCGGCGGGTGACTGGGTCACCGCCTTTGACATCGCAGCGGAGGATGCCGTTCGGAGCGCCATCAACACGGCCCGGCCCCAGGACACCATCACAGGCGAGGAACACGGAACCACACTCCCCGCCGAGCCCAGCGGCTACCGCTGGTCCATTGATCCGCTGGACGGCACCACCAACTTCATCCGAAACATCGTCTATTACGCCACCTCCGTGGCGGTGGCCGATGCCCGTGGTGTCTGGCTCGCCGGCGTCGTTAATGCCCCGGCACTGGGGCGCGTCTACTATGCGGCCCGCGGCCAGGGGGCGTGGCTGGAGGAGTCCGGCAGGCTCACCCGGCTGCAGGGGCCGGAGGCAGGCAGGAAGGGCCAAATCCTGGCTACCGGCTTCAGCTACGATCCCCGCGTCCGGGCGGAACAGGCAGCGCTTTTGGGCAGCCTGATGGAGGACTTCGCCGACGTCCGGCGCCTGGGCTCTGCAGCGCTGGACCTGTGCATGGTGGCCGACGGAACCCACGACGCCTTCGGTGAACGGGGACTGAACGAGCACGATTTCTCAGCCGGGGCGCTTATCGCTGAGGAGGCGGGCTGCTGGGTGAGGCGTCCCCGGCTGGTCAGCCCACTCAACGGCGGGCCAACAGATGAGGACAGGCTGGCCGCCTGGACCTGTGCCGCCAGCCTGGAGCTGTCCGGCAAGTTCCCGCTCTGACTTCCCGCCGGGAGCGGACTTTCTGCCGGGAGTGATAGTTCCGTCACGGAAACGCCTTCTTCCGGGCGTCCGGGCTCAGCCTGCCACTACCATTGTCAGGTGCATCCGCAGATAACCATCCGTCCCGCCACTGCGGAAGATTTCGACGACGTTGCCCGGATCACGCGGGACTCCTACCTCGCCGCGGGGTACTTCGACAGCCCTGACCACCCCTACATCCTGCAGATCCAGGACGTGGCCCGGCGTGCGCAGAGCGCTACGATCTGGGTGGCTGAGCGCCGCGGCCAGGTTGTCGGCTCGGTGACCCTGGCCCGAGCCGGGGAACCGTATGCCGACATCGCCCTGGATGACGAGCTGGAGTTCCGGATGCTGGTGGTGGATCCGCACGTACAACGCAGCGGAGCCGGGAAGGCCATTGTTGAGGCCATCATCAACCACGCCAAGTCGCTCACCGGCATTAAGGCAGTTGCCCTCACTACTGGAAAAACCTGGGAGAGCGCCCATGGTCTCTACCGGAAGTTCGGGTTCCAGCGCGTCCCGGAGCGTGACTGGTTTGTTCCCGGCACCGACATAAAGCTGCTGGTTTACCGGCTCGAGGTGTAGCCACCCTAAAGTGGTGCCGACTCATTTCAGCTTTGAAAGGCCCACCATGCGCAAAACCTTCGGCACTGGCTCCGTCTGGGAGCAGACCCTCGGCTACTCACGGGCAGTCCAGGTGGACAATACGCTTTACATTTCAGCCACCGCCGCCAGCGGTGAGGACGGCATCGTGGGTGATGACTTTTACACCCAGACCCAGTACATTCTCCAGAAGCTCGGGGCCGTCCTCGCCGATGCGGGTTTCAGCTTCGCTGACGTTGTCCAGTCCAAGCTGTACGTAACCGACATCAGCAAGTGGGAAGAGGCCGGGCGCGCCCACGGCGAAGTCTTCGGCGAGATCCGTCCCACCCTTTCCCTGGTCCACGTGCTGCCGTTCCTGGACCCTAAGATGCTTGTGGAAATCGAGCTCGTAGCCCAAAAGAGCGCCAGCTAGCCCAGCGAGAGCCCGAACGAACACTTGAGGCCCAACTTGTGGGGGCTTAAGTGTTCGTTCGCGCTGTAACTAACCTGCCGAGGGGTGTTAGGTGGAGGGCAGGCCGTAGCGGTGCTCCGGCCTGCCGGTGGTTCCGTAGCGCAGCTGGATGTCTACGGCGCCGTCATCAGCCAGCGACGACAGGTACCGCTGCGCCGTGGCCCGGGAAACGCCCACTCGCGTGGCCACCTCCACGGCCGAGTACTGCTCGCCGGGAACCAGCGATTCGAGCACCGCAGCCTCGGTGGCGGACCGCGGTTTCGCCGACGCCGCCACCTCGCCGGGAATCAGCGACCGTTTGGCCCGCTCCACCGATTCCTGGTCCAGCACCCCGGGTTGGCCCAGGATGCGGCGGTACCGCGCGTAGGACCGCAACTGCTGGGAGAGCGAATCGGCGGTAAACGGCTTCAGGAGGTAGCCCAGGGCGCCCCGGCGAAATGCCTTGCGGAGCGATGCCGCGTCTGACGCCGCACTTAGGATCATGGTGTCCACATCAAGCTGCTGCAACAGGTCCAGCCCGGACGCATCCGGCAAATAGACATCCAGAAGCACCAGGTCCGGGCGCAGGCTGTGGATGGCCTGCAAAGCGAGCGACGCCGTCCCCACCGGCGCCAGTGCCAGGAAACCCGCCACCGAGTCCACATAGGCAGCGTGCAGCTTGGCCACATGGAAGTCGTCGTCCACAATCAGCACCCTGAAATCCTCAGGCATCGTTGTCCTTTCCTGCCAAGTCTTTGGCTGCGGAGTCTTTGGCTGCCAAGTCCGTGGCTGCGCCCGCGGTTGTCCGCGGCAGCGAGGCCATAAATACTGCACCCGGCCCGCCGACGGAACCCGGTTCCAGAACCCTGACGTCGCCGCCGCGGCGGCGGGCCAGCTGCCGCGCGAGGGCCAGCCCCAGGCCGTGGCCGCCGCTGGACAGGACGGGACCTGCACCGCGGGCAGCAGCAGCCGTGGTGAAGCCCTCCGCGAACACCATCTCCGGATCTACCCCGGCTCCCAGACCGTCGCCGGAATCGGCGACGACGATGTGCAGGGTCCCGCCGTCGTCGTCCGGTTCATCCAGGACTTCCAGTTCAACCCAGCGGTCCGTCGCAGAGCCGGCCACGGCGGCATTGACTGCGTTGTCGATCAGGTTTCCCAGCACCGTGGTCACATCCTGGGGTTCAGTGACCTGGCCGCGGACCAGGGTCTCCGGCCCGATCCGCAGGGTGACTCCACGTTCATCGGCTTCCACCCCCTTCGCCCCGACAAAGGCCTGCAGATAGGGGTCCTGGAGCAGCTCGGCCTGGTCGACAGGGAATTTCAGCGGCCCCGTAGCAGCCAGCCGGGCCAGGTATTCCCGCGCCTGCTGGTGCTGGCCCATGCCCATAAAACCGGCCAGGGTGTGCAGCTGGTTCGCGAACTCGTGGCGCTGGGCGCGAAGGGCGGTGGACATGGTGCCCACTGCGTCCAGCTGCCGGGTCAGGTGCTGCAGTTCCGTGCGGTCGCGGAGCATCACCACCCAGCCCAGGTCCTCGCGCCGGTGCAGGGCCTTGCGCGCGCTTGCCACCAGTCCCCGTCCTGCCGCCACAAGTTCCATCGCCTCCGCCGCATCGGCCTGGGCACCGCCCGGAGCCGGGCGGGTCAGGGACTTCAGCTGCGCCGGAACCGGGGCCTCCTCCCAAAGCGTCCCGGCAAGGTCAGGCAGCGCCAGCAGCCGTTGGGCTGCGGCGTTGAAGACGCTGATCCGGCCGTCGGCCGAAATGCCGATAACGCCGTCGTCCACTCCCTGCAGCACCGCCACCTGATCATGGACCAGGGTGCTGATTTCTTCCGGCTCCAGGCCCAGCGTGAGCCGCTGCAGCCGGCGCCGCAGCAGGAACGAGGCCAGCACACCCGCCAACAGGGCGCCGGCCGCGGTCAGTGCAACCGGCCCAATATCCCTGGCCAGGCTCTGGCCCACTGTCTCCATGGAGTAGCCCACGCTCACCTCACCCACCACGGTTCCGGTGCCCGGCGCATAAACAGGCACTTTGGCGCCCGCCGATGGGCCAAGCGTCCCGGTGTTCCGGGTGGTGATTTCCTGGCCGGAGAGGGCCTCGGAGGGGTCTGTGCTGACCTTTTCACCCAGGCGGTCCGGGTCCGGGTGGGCGAGCCGCAGTCCCGTCTCATCGGTGATGACCACGAACAGTGCACCGGTGCGGATCCGGGCGTTTTCCGCCTCCGCCATCAGCGGCCCATCCCTGAGCTCGGCGGGCGGGGGAGTTCCTGCCTGCTCACTGATGGACTGGACATCCGCCCGCACCGAAGGATCGGAAGCAACGGTGCGCGCCAGCGTCAGGGCCTGGTTTTCGGCCTCGCGGCCCACCCTGTCGTACGTCAGCCAGGCGTGGACCGCTGCGCTGAGGAGGGCCACCAGCAGGACAACCCCCAGTTGCAGGAGCAGGGTCTGGGTGGAGAACCGCAACGGCCGCCGTGGCACGGAACCCTGCATGATCCTCCTTGAACGTGGGGTGGGATGGCGTGAGCACAATGCGCAAAATGCTCCCAATAAGCAGTATGCCAATCAATTGAGCCAAAGGCACTGCCGTGACGCCCGCCACCATATGGTCTGTAGCACGCGTCACACCGCTGTGTCGCCGTTCACAAGAAGGAGCCGGCCGTGCTGGTATTACTTGGATTCGCCATGATCGCGGTATTCATGGTGCTGATCATGACGAAGAAGTTGACGCCAGTGCTGGCGCTGATCATCGTACCCACTGTTTTTGGACTTTTTGCAGGCGCCGGCCTGGGCATCGGGGACATGGTCCTGGACTCGATGAAGTCCATGACCTCCACCGCGGCCCTGCTGATGTTCGCCATCATCTACTTCGGCCTGATGATCGACGTCGGGCTGTTCGATCCGCTGGTCAAGTTCATCCTCCGCAAGCTGGGCAATGACCCCGCCAAGGTGGTGCTGGGCACGGCCATCCTGGCCGCAGCCGTATCACTCGACGGCGACGGCTCCACCACCTTTATCCTCACCACGGCGGCCATGCTGCCCGTCTACCTCCGGCTGAAGATGAGCCCCGTGGTCCTGACCTGCGTGGCCGGCCTGGCCAACGGCACCATGAACATCCTGCCGTGGGGCGGCCCCACAGCCCGCGCCGCCACCGCCCTGAAGATTGACGTCAACGACGTCTTTGTTCCCATGATCCCGTCCCTGATCGCAGGCCTGGCAATTGTGTTCGTGTTCGCCTGGCTGCTGGGCCTGCAGGAACGCAACCGCCTCCGCGCCGCCGCGCCTGAGATCTGGGCGACGCCGTCTGCGGCAGAACCTTTTTCACCGGAAGCGTTCGACGGCGGTACCGCCTCCGTCACGGCCGGCACCGGCAGCGCCGGGTCACCTGCCCCCGGAACCGGAAGCCCCGCCGTCGGCGGTCCCGGTGCAGGCTCATCCCTCGCGCTGCTCGAACGCACCGAATCGCTGGTTGATGACCGGGACACCGCCATGGCTGACACCGCCCTGGATCCGAACCGCACCACGCTCCGGCCCAAACTGATCTGGTTCAACCTGGGCCTGACGGTGGCCGTGATGGCGATGCTCATCGCCGATCTGGTACCCCTGCCGTTTGTCTTTATGGTGGGCTCGGCCATCGCCCTGATAGTGAACTTCCCGAACGTCAAGGAACAGGGCGCCCAGCTGATCGCCCACGCGCCGTCCATCGTTGCCGTGGTGAGCATGGTCATGGCCGCCGCCGTCCTTACCGGTGTCCTGACCGGAACCGGCATGGTGGAGGCAATGTCCGCCTGGCTGGTCCAGATCATCCCGTCCAGCATGGGTCCGTTCATGGCAGTCATTACCGGCGTCCTCAGCATCCCCATGACGTTCTTCATGAGCAACGATGCTTTTTACTTCGGCGTCCTTCCTGTCCTGAGCGAAACGGCCGGGCACTACGGCATCAGCGCTGCGGAAATGGCCCGGGCATCCATCACTGGCCAGCCCTTCCACCTGCAAAGCCCGCTGGTCCCTGCCATCCTGCTGCTGGTTTCCCTGGCCAAGGTGGACCTCGGCGACCACCACAAGAAGGTTCTGTGGCGCACAGCTGTGGTGTCCCTGGTCATGCTGGGAGTGGGCATGCTGACCGGAGCCATCGGTATCGGCTAGTCTGAAAGTGCCTGTGTCCGGCCCTCGCGGCAGGACCAGGCAGTGAAGGTGCCCGTCTGACGCCCGCTGGGGGTCGTCAGACGGGCATCTTCGTTTCCCCACTAGACTGGTTCGGAAAACAATTCAAACTTTGCAGGGGAGATCCATGGCTGCGATCAACCGTGACGACGTCGCGCATCTCGCGCGGCTCGCTCACATCGAGATGAGTGCTGAAGAGCTGGACAGGATGGCCGGCGAGCTCGCCGTCATCGTTGATGCCATCAAGTCCGTCAGTGAAGCCGCCGGTGACGATGTCCCGGCGACCTCCCACCCGATTCCGCTGAGCAACGTGTTCCGCGAAGACGTGGTGGGCCACACCTTCACTGCGGAGCAGGCACTCTCGGGGGCGCCGGATTCCGATGAGAACCGTTTCAAGGTCCCCGCAATCCTGGATGAGGACTAACCCATGACTGAACAAAACTCCGCCGGCTCCAGCAGTTCAAACGGCGCGGACAGCCTGATCCGTTCCTCCGCAGCGCAGCTCGCCGCCAAATTGGCCGCCCGCGAGGTCTCCGCCGTCGAGGTCACCCAGGCGCACCTGGACCGGATCGCCGCTGTGGACGGCGGCGAACGCGGCGTGCACGCCTTCCTCCACGTCAACACCGAGGAAGCACTCTCCGTGGCAGCCGAGGTTGACGCCATCCGCGCCGCCGGCGGCGCAGCGGCCGACGAGCTCCACGAACTCGCCGGCGTGCCCATCGCCGTCAAGGACCTCATTGTCACCGTGGGCCAGCCCACCACTGCCGGTTCCAGGATCCTGGAGGGCTGGCACAGCCCGTACGACGCCACAGTGGTCAAGCGGCTGCGCGCAGCCAGGATGCCCATCCTGGGCAAGACCAACCTGGACGAATTCGCCATGGGCTCCTCCACTGAGCACTCCGCCTTTGGACCTACCCGGAACCCCTGGGACCTTGACCGGATCCCCGGCGGTTCCGGCGGCGGTTCCGCTGCGGCGGTGGCGGCATTCGAGGCACCGCTGGCCCTGGGCACAGACACTGGCGGCTCCATCCGCCAGCCCGGTGCCGTGACCGGCACCGTGGGGGTCAAACCCACCTACGGCGGGGTGTCCCGCTACGGCGCCATCGCCATGGCTTCCTCGCTGGACCAGATCGGGCCGGTTTCGCGCACTGTGCTGGACTCTGCACTGCTGCACCAGGTCATCGGCGGGCATGATCCGTTCGACTCCACCTCGCTGCAGGACCCCCTGGCCGATCTCGTGGCCGCCGCCAGGATTGGCAACGTGGAAGGCCTGCGGATCGGCATCATCAAGGAACTCCACGGCGAGGGATACCAGGCCGGCGTCGAAAACCGCTTCCACGACTCGCTGGAGCTCCTCAAGGAGGCCGGAGCGCAGATCGTTGAGGTCTCCTGCCCCAACTTCAAGTACGCCCTGGGTGCCTACTACCTGATCATGCCATCCGAGGCCTCCTCAAACCTGGCCAAGTTCGACGGCGTCCGGTACGGTCTCCGCGTCCTGCCCGAGGACGCGCCCATGACGATCGAGCGCGTGATGGGGGCCACCCGCGCCGCCGGCTTCGGCGACGAGGTCAAGCGGCGCATCATCCTGGGCACCTACGCCCTGAGCGCCGGCTACTACGACGCCTACTACGGCTCCGCCCAGAAGGTGCGCACCCTGATACAGCGCGACTTTGATGCCGCCTTCACCGTGGCCGACGTCCTGATCTCGCCCACTGCGCCCACCACGGCCTTCAAGCTGGGGGAGAAGCTGGATGACCCGCTGGCCATGTACCTCAACGACGTCGCTACCATCCCCGCAAACCTCGCCGGTGTGCCGGGACTGTCCCTGCCCGGCGGCCTGGCCGACGAGGACGGATTGCCCGTGGGCATCCAGCTGCTGGCCCCGGCCCGCGAGGACGCCCGCCTGTACCGTGTCGGAGCAGTCCTGGAGTCACTGCTAGAAGCGAAATGGGGCGGCCCGCTCCTGGACCGTGCACCCTCGCTGACGGCCCCCGACCTTACCGTTTCCACGGCTGGCGCCGTTCCGAGCCATGGAGGTTCACTCTGATGACTGACGCAATCCTGACCTTCGAAGAGGCCATGGAGAAGTACGATCCCGTGCTGGGGTTCGAGGTCCACGTGGAGCTCAACACCAAGAGCAAGATGTTCTCCTCGGCGCCCAACGTGTTTGGCGATGAGCCCAACACCAACGTCAACGAAGTGGACCTTGGCATGCCCGGCGTCCTGCCGGTGCTGAACAGGACCGCGGTGGAGTCCTCCATCAAGATCGGCCTGGCGCTCAACTGCAAGATCGCCGAGAACTGCCGGTTTGCGCGGAAGAACTACTTCTATCCGGACACGCCCAAGAACTTCCAGACCTCCCAGTACGACGAACCCATCGCCTACGACGGGTACCTGGACATCGAACTGTCGGACGGTACAGTCTTCCGGGTGGAGATCGAGCGTGCCCACATGGAGGAGGACGCCGGCAAGCTGACCCACATGGGCGGGGCCACCGGCCGCATCCAGGGCGCCGACTTCTCCCTGGTGGACTACAACCGCGCCGGCGTTCCGCTGGTGGAAATCGTGACCAAGCCGATCGAGGGCGCCGGTTCCAGGGCTCCCGAACTGGCGAAGGCCTACGTGGCCGCCGTCCGCGAGATCGTCAAGAACCTTGGTGTTTCCGACGCCCGCATGGAGCGCGGAAATGTCCGCTGCGACGCCAACGTGTCACTGCGGCCCCACGGCCGTGAACGCTTCGGCATCCGTTCTGAAACCAAGAACGTCAACTCCCTGCGCGCCGTCGAACACGCCGTCCGCTACGAGATCCAGCGGCACGCCGCCGTTCTTGACTCCGGCATCCCCGTGGTCCAGGAGACCCGGCACTGGCATGAGGACACGCGCACCACCACCTCGGGACGGCCCAAGTCCGACGCCGATGACTACCGCTACTTCCCGGAACCTGACCTGGTGCCGGTGGTTGCATCACGTGAATGGGTGGAGGAGCTTCGGGCTACCCTGCCCGAGCCGCCGGCCGACCGGCGCAAGCGGCTTCAGGCCGACTGGGGGTATTCGGACCTCGAATTCCGTGACGTGGTCAACGCCGGCGTCCTGGTCGAGATCGAGGAAACCATTGCCGCCGGAGCCTCCGCCTCCGTGGCGCGGAAGTGGTGGATGGGCGAGATTGTGGGCCGCGCCAAGAATGCCGACGTCGATCCCGGCCAGCTGGGCGTCCAGCCGGCCACCATCGTAGACCTGGCAAAAATGGTGGAAGACGGCAAGATCAACAACAAGATGGCCACCGAGGTGCTGGACGGCGTCCTTGCCGGCGAAGGTACCCCGGCAGAGATCGTGGAGAAGCGCGGCCTGGCTGTTGTCTCCGACGATGGACCGTTGCTGGAAGCCATCGATGCCGCCCTCGCCGCACAGCCTGACATTGCAGACAAGATCCGCAACGGAAAGCTCCAGGCCATCGGCGCTATCGTGGGCGGCGTGATGAAGGCAACCCGCGGGCAGGCCGACGCCGGACGGGTCAAGGAACTGATACTCGAAAAGCTCGGCGTCAAGGCCTGAGTACCTGTTTTTACCCCAAGTGGGTCGCACTTAACGTCGTCAAAACGCCTCATAACAACGTTAAATGCGACCCAGTTGGGCTTTAAGTACTCACATCCGGCCGGGCAAAAGTACTCGTGTTCAGCAGCGGTTGCCGGCCTTACACTGAAATCCCCGGGGCGCCGAAGCCCTGCACGTGCTGGAAGAGGGATCCCATGTCTTTCCGAAAACCCCTAAGTATCCGCAAGGCGCTGCTGGCCGGGGTGGTGGCTCTGGCTCTGACCGGGACGGGAGCAGCACTCACCTGGGCAGCCTCGGACGAACCGTCCGGAACGCCGTCGGAATCCGCTCAGGGACAAGGCAAGAACAAGGCAGACAAGGCAGCCAAGGCCGGGAAAGGCCCCAAGGCTGACAAGGCCAACCGTCCCCAGGAGCTGCACAGCGAAAGCGTGGTCAAGAAGAGCGACGGCACGTTCGAGACCCAGGTGAGCCAGCGGGGCACGGTTGAGGCCGTGACTGATTCCTCGGTCACCGTCAAAAGCGAGGACGGCTTCAGCCAAAGCTACGCCGTGAACGCGGAGACCCGGATCATCAAGATCCCCGCTCCGGCAGCGGACGGAAGCCCGGCCAAGGGCCCGGATGGCAAGCGCCTGAGGCCCTCAGACGTCCCCATCTCCGAAATTGCTGTAGGCGAAACCATCAGGGTTTCCGGAGTCAGGGCAGGCAGTGACGTCACTGCCAAGCAAGTGGTGGAAGGTGCAGGTGCCGGACCCGGCAACGGCTTGGGGCTGGGCAGGGGACAGGGCAGGGGCCTGGACAAGGGCGCATCCCCAAGTAAGTAGTGCTAACTGGCGTTTTAGGGGCCCATAACGACACTTCGCACTACTTAGTTGGGCCAGGGCTTAGTTGGGCCGGGCGGTCAGTTGGGCCAGGGATGCTCTACCAGTCCTGTCATGATGGCCTGGAGCGCCTCGCAGACGATCGTCACGGACCGGCGTTTCAGATTCTCCGGACGGGCCAGGATGTCGATCCGCCGCCGCGTGCTGATGCCTTCAAGGGGCCGCAGCACAATGTCCGGATTGAGCACGGGGCGGGCCGTGTACCGGGGCAGCAGGCCCACCACCCCGCCCGCCGCCACCAGGGCGGCCACGGTGGAGTAATCGTTGATCCGGTGGACAATGTTCAGTTCCCTGCTGGCAACTGCAGCGACGGCGGACAGCACGTCGGCGGGGGAGTAGCCGGCGTGGCTGGTCACCCAGGGTTCGCCCACGACGTCGTCCGCCGTGACCCTGGCCTGTCCCGCCAAATGGTGGCCCGCCGGAAGTGCCACATCCAGCGGCTCATGTGCGAGCGGAATCACGGCCACCCTTTCCACCGGCCAGCCGGGGCTGTGGTCCATCCGGTGGGCAAGTACGAGGTCATAACGTGCGGTGAGGGCAGGAAAGTCGTGCTGCGCCACGTCCTCGTCCGAAAGCTGGATCCGCGGCTGCCCGGGTGCATCGAGCATTCCGGCAAGTGGAGCAAACAGTGCCTGCCCGGCGCTGTGGAAGCCGCTGATGGTCACCGGCGCTACTGAGGAATGGTGATACGCGCCGATGGCGGTTCTCGCGTCCGCCATGGCGCTGACCACGGCGGCCCCGGCGTCGGCGAGCACTTGGCCGGCCTCCGTCAGCACCAGGTTCCGCCCTTCCTTCCTGGTCAGCGGTACCTCCACGCTCCGCTGCAGCAGGGCCAGCTGCTGGGATACGGCGGAGGGCGTGACCATCAGGGTCTCCGCCACTGCCTTGACGCTGCCGAGTGCTCCGAGTTCCCGGAGGATCTCCAGCTGGTGAATTTCCATCAGGCCATTGTACGCATTAGCAATCACTACATCGTCGATTGAGAAGATAACTGTTGTGCTAATGCTTTTTCCTCGCTGTAATGGGACAGGCAGCATGGTGCCAGCAACGAGGATTTTCTAGAGTGAGGAAGCCAATGAAGGCTCTGTACAAGGCCGGACCCCAGGCCGGGTTCGAACTGGTGGACCGGCCTGAACCGGAAGCCGGCCCCGACGACGTCAAGATCCGGGTCATCACCACGGGCATCTGCGGCACCGACCTGCACATCCAGGCCTGGGACGCATGGGCGCAGGGCATCATTGAGGCACCGCTCATCCCCGGCCACGAGTTCTATGGCGAAGTCGTGGACGTCGGCGCCGACGTCCGGGACGTCAAGGTGGGCGACAGGGTGTCCGGTGAAGGCCATGTGGTCTGCGGAATCTGCCGCAACTGCCGGGCCGGCCGGAGGCAGATGTGCATCCACACGGTCAGTGTTGGCGTGCAGCGCGACGGTGCGTTCGCCGAGTTTGTCGTCATTCCGGAAACCAACGCCTGGGTCCACCACGATCCCTCTGTCACGCCGGAACTGGGCGCCATCTTCGACCCCTTCGGCAACGCCGTGCACACCGCCCTGAGCTTCCCCCTGGTGGGGGAGGACGTCCTCATCACCGGTGCAGGCCCGATCGGGCTGATGGCCATCGCCGTGGCCCGGCACGCCGGCGCCCGGAAGATCGCCATCACCGATGTCTCCCAGCCCCGCCTGGACCTTGCCCGCCAGTTGGGGGTTGACCTGGCCATCGACGTCTCCACCACCCGGATCAGGGACGCCCAGCAGGAACTTGGCATGCGCGAAGGCTTTGACATCGGCATGGAAATGTCCGGCCACCCCACAGCGCTTCCTGAGATGATCGACAACATGAACCATGGCGGCCGCATTGCCATGCTGGGGCTGCCCAGCCAGTCCATCACCATCGACTGGGGCAAGGTAGTGACGCACATGCTCACGCTGAAGGGCATCTACGGCCGCGAGATGTTCGAAACCTGGTACGCCATGAGCGCCATGCTGTCCTCCAACCCGGTGCTCCATGCTGCCATTTCGGCCGTGGTGACGGACAGGCTTCCCGCCCAGGACTGGGAAAAGGGTTTTGATATTGCCCGCGCCGGCGTCGGCGGCAAAGTTGTCCTCGACTGGACCGAACTCTAAGGAGCACCATGTACACCTCGATCAAGGACCAGCTGCAGTCTGAGCTGGAGGAGATCCGCACAGCGGGACTCTTCAAGACCGAACGAAGCATCAACTCACCGCAGTCCAGCCACATCACGGCAGGACAGGTTGGCCAGCCTGGGGCCAGCGTCCTGAACTTCTGCGCCAACAACTACCTCGGCCTGGCCGACCACCCGGACATCATTGCGGCCGCGAAGACTGCCATGGACAGCCGGGGCTTCGGGATGGCCAGTGTTCGCTTCATCTGCGGCACCCAGGACCTGCATCTGGAACTGGAAGCCCGGGTCTCCAGCTTCCTGGGCACCGAGGACACCATCCTGTTCTCCAGCTGCTTCGACGCCAACGGCGGGGTCTTCGAGTCCCTGTTCGGTGCCGAGGATGCCATCATCTCCGATGCCCTGAACCACGCCTCCATCATCGACGGCATCCGCCTGTGCAAGGCGCAGCGGTACCGCTACGCCAACCAGGACATGGCGGACCTGGAGGCGAAGCTCGTGGAAGCCAAGGATGCCAGGCGGAAGATCATCGTGACTGACGGCGTCTTCTCCATGGACGGCTACCTGGCGCCGCTGGAAGCCATCTGCGACCTCGCGGAGAAACACGATGCCCTGGTCATGGTTGATGATTCCCACGCCGTCGGATTTATGGGCGCCACCGGTGCCGGGACCCCTGAGCACGCCGGGGTGTCCCACCGAGTGGACATCTACACCGGAACGTTCGGCAAGGCGCTCGGAGGGGCGTCCGGCGGCTACGTTTCCGGCCGCCGCGAAGTAGTGGCAATGCTTCGCCAAAAAGCGCGCCCCTACCTCTTCTCCAACTCACTGGCTCCTGCCATCGTGGCGGCCACCATCAAGGCGCTGGACATCGTGGTGAATTCGGGCGAGCTGCGCACCAGGTTGTTCGAAAATGCCGGACTGTTCCGCCGCCGGATGACCGAGGAGGGCTTCGAACTCCTGGACGGCGAACATGCGATTGTTCCGGTCATGTTCGGGGACGCCGTGCTGGCCGCCAAGGTGGCAGACCAGATGCTCCAACATGGCGTCTTTGTGACAGCCTTCAGTTTTCCCGTGGTTCCCCGCGGTGCCGCCCGCATCAGGGTCCAGCTTTCGGCGTCCCATTCACCGGACGACGTCGAGGCCTGCGTGCGTGCCTTCGTCGCCAGCCGTGCGGCGGTAGCCGCTTAGGACCGCGGACTGCTGGCAGCTGATTCTGCGGGTCCCCGATTCTGCGGGCCGTCAGTTCGCCGGGCGCCAACTCAGATTCGCCAACTCTGCGGGCGCCAACTCTGCAAGGATGGACCCATGACTGCACACTACGATGTCCTGATTGTGGGCGGCGGGATCGCCGGCCTGTCCGTTGCCTCGGCGCTCGCCGGCAAATGCAGCGTGGCACTGGTGGAAGCCGAGCAGGAACTGGCCTATCACACGTCCTCCCGGTCCGCCCGGAATCTGATTCCCAGCTACGGCCCTGCCGTGGTCCAGGAACTGACAGTCCGGACCCTGGAGCTGATGGCGGCCCGGGACAGTGAACTGCCTGAGCGCGTCCTGGCGCCCGGCAGTTTTATGCTTATCGGCAGCGAGGACGGCGTCAGGGCAGAGGCCAGCGGCCATATGCAGCCCATCCCGCATGCGAAAGCGCTGGAGCTTTGCCCCGCACTGGTTCCGGAATCCTTCACGGCTGCGGGCCTGGATACCGGAGCCTTCGCCTGCAACGCGCCCCTGCTGCTGGCTGATCACCGGCAGCGTGCCGAGGGTGCCGGAGCCGACATCATCACGGGCGCCCGCGTGCACTCTGCCCAGCGCCTGGGCTCCGGCTGGGAGATCGGTGCAGGGCAGGAAGCGTTCCAGGCCGGGGTTCTGGTCAATGCCGCAGGCGCCTGGGCGGACGAGCTGGCAGTGATCAGCGGCGTGGAAAAGCTTGGCCTGCAGCCGTACCGGCGCACCGCGGCGATTGTCGACGTCGAACACCCGCTGCCGGAGGGCTGTCCTATGGTGGCGGCGGCGGACAGCTCCTTCTACTTCCGCCGGGACGGCAGCGATGTCCTGGTCTCGCCGTCGGAGAAGGTCCCCAGTGGGCCGGAGGACGCCAAGCCCCGCCCGGGCGACGTGGAGCGGCTGGTGGCCAGGCTCAACCAGGTGACCACACTGGGGATCCGCGGTGTGCGGAGGGCCTGGACCGGGCTGCGGACAGAAGCGGCGGACGGCATCCCGGTGGCAGGATTCGATGCTGAAGCGCAGGGGTTCTACTGGCTGGCCGGGCAGGGCGGCTACGGCTTCCAGACGTCGTCGGCCATGGCGGAGCTTGCCGCGGAGCAGATCCTGGCCGGCCAGGGACCAGCCGGGACGGACAGTCCGGCATCCCGGACAGCGCA
Organism: Arthrobacter sp. CDRTa11; assembly: GCF_026427775.1. Taxonomy (NCBI): domain Bacteria; kingdom Bacillati; phylum Actinomycetota; class Actinomycetes; order Micrococcales; family Micrococcaceae; genus Arthrobacter; species Arthrobacter sp. CDRTa11. The sequence goes on from NZ_CP044532.1 coordinate 1,637,902, forward strand.
GGCCCTTGCCGCCACCCGCTGGTCCATCCGGCGCTGAAGAATGGTTCCATGAGCACCCTGATCACCAACATCGCCGAGCTAATGACCCAGGACCTGGAGCACCGGGTCCTGAAGGACGCCGCCGTGGTCATCGACGGCGAACGGATCGAGTGGATCGGCGCCGCAGCTTCGGCGCCAGCGGCGGATGAGGCGGTGGATGCCGGTGGCCGGGCGCTGCTTCCCGGCTGGGTTGATTCCCACACCCACCTGGTGTTCGCGGGCGACCGCACCGTCGAGTTCGAAGCCCGGATGGCGGGCGAGGCGTACTCGGCCGGAGGCATCGCGGTGACCATGGAGGCGACCCGGCGCGCGCCGGATTTTGACCTCACCCGGCTGGCCATGGGGCGCGTGGCCGAGGCCGTCTCCCAGGGCACCACCTACTTTGAGACCAAAACGGGCTACGGGCTGGACACCGAGCACGAGGCGCGGAGCGCCAGGGTGGCCTCCACCGTGGCAGATGAAGCAACCTACCTTGGAGCCCATCTGGTCCCGGCCGGCATGGATGCCGACGAGTACACGAAACTGGTCTGCGGGCCGATGCTGGAAGCGGTCCGCCCCTACGTGCGCTGGGCGGATGTGTTCTGTGAAGAGGGTGCCTTCACTGCCACACAGTCCCGTGAGGTACTGCAGGCCTGCCGGGACGCCGGCCTGGGCCTGCGGGTCCATGGAAACCAGTTGGGTGAAGGACCCGGCGTCCAGCTTGCCGTGGAGTTTGAAGCCGCCAGCGTGGACCACGTGAACTATCTGTCGGACGCGGACATCGCGGCGCTGGCCGGAACCTGGTCCGGCTGGGACGCCGGCCAGGGCAGCGGAAGCCGGGGCACGGTGGCCACCTGCCTTCCCGCGTGCGATCTGTCCACGCGGCAGCCGCTTGCCCCCGGGCGGCGGCTCCTGGATGCGGGAGTCCAGCTGGCGCTGGCCTCCAACTGCAACCCGGGGACCTCGTACACCAGTTCCATGGCGTTTTGTGTGGCCACCGCTGTGCTTCAGATGAGGCTGACTGTCCACGAGGCGGTCCGGGCCGCCACCTACGGCGGGGCGCTGGCGCTGCACCGGGACAGCGGGAACGACGCCGACGGCGAGCGGGCCGTGGGCTCCCTTGCGGTAGGACACAGGGCCGACCTGCACCTGCTCAACGCGCCCTCCGCCACCCACCTCGCGTACCGGCCGGGCATGCCGCTCACGTACGCTGTATGGCGGGCAGGTATCCGACAACGCTGAGTCAATCTGTGAATTTGACGGAAGTTGATCATTTGAGGTCTGTTATGATCAACAAACGTCACATTGGGTGGCTTTTGACGCTGAGAGGCCTGCATGACCCGGAACGACAGACTGACCGCCATTCTGGACCTCCTTGCCGAAACCGGGCAGGTGGAGGTGGAGGAAATTGTCACCAAGCTTGGTGTTTCGCCTGCCACCGTCAGGCGCGACCTGGACAGCCTGGCCAAGCGGAGGCTCCTGACGCGGACCAGGGGCGGAGCCACCACGGGGGCCCTCGCCTACGACCTTCCAGGCAGGTATAACCGGGACGACCACGCTCAGGCCAAGGAAGAAATCGCCCAGGCGGCATCTGCCCTGATCAGTCCCGGTGCGGTGATCGGGCTCTGTGGCGGCACCACCAGCACGGCGCTGGCCCAGATCCTGGCAACCCGCGAAGACCTCAACGCTCCGTCCAACCAGCCAACCCTGACGGTGGTCACCAACGCCATCAATATCGCGGCGCAACTGGCCGTCCGGCCCAACATCAAGGTGATGGTGACCGGCGGCATCCTCAACCCGCGTTCCTATGAATTGGTGGGACCGTACACGGACATCATCATGCAGAAGGTGGTCCTGAACATCGCTTTCATCGGCGTCAACGGCATCGATCCCGTGGTGGGACCCACCAACACCGGCGAGGCCGAAGCGTCCGTCAACGCGCTCCTGGCCAGCAGGGCCCGGGTCTCCTACGTGCTGGCCGATTCGTCCAAGGTGGGTGTGCGCGCCTTTGCCACCATGGACGGGTACGAGTTCACACGCCTTATCACCGACGCCGGCATTTCAGCCGAGGATAAGGCGGCCTTTGAGGCCACCGGCACCGAAGTCATTGTTGCGCCGAAACTCGCGTAAGGCCCCCGCAGTTCCGCTGTCGCGACAGCCGCTGCCTGGAGAAGCGGATGGGTGAAAAGGCCGCCGACTGGGAAGCCGCTAGAAAATGACCGGGGGCGCGTCCAGCACAGTCTCGTCCACCCTGCGGTCCACCCACTGGCTGAACGGGATGTCGAGTTCGTACTTGTTCAGGTCGGTCCGCACCAGCGTCCGCACCGCCGCGTTGTCCGGGTTGTTGAGGGACTCGAAGTACTCCACTGACCAGTGGAACCACCGCATGCAGAACAGGCGCATGGTGAGCCCGTGCGTTACCAGCAGTGTGTTCGGCGCATAGTCGGGCTTGGACCAGTGGCGGTAGAGCGTTTCCATAAACGAGGAGATCCGGTCGTAGACGTCCGAGCCGGATTCGCCCTCCCGGAAACGGTAGAAGAAATGGCCGTACGCGTTGCGCAGTTCCTTCTGGTCTTCAATATCGCCGCTGATCTGGAAGTTGGCCCAGTCCTGCTCGCGCAGCCGCGGTTCCTCGATCACCCGCTCGGTGAGGCTTCCGAGGTTCAGTGCCTCGAGGGTCTGATGGGCCCTCAGGTAGGGCGAGACATAGACGCACACCTGGCGGCCGTCCAGCTCGTACCGGATCTGCTCGCCGGCTGCCCTCGCCTGCTCCACACCCAGGGCGGTCAGTGGAATCCGATAGTCCGGCACCCTGTTGTAGATCGAGGTATCGGCGTTGGCTGCAGACTGGCCGTGCCGGATCATGATAATTTTCCCGGGCGCACTCATAAGCCCCAAGCATAGGTGCCGCCGGAGCGGCGCAGCTGTTTGACAGCCCTTTGACCCGGTAATGCATCAGCGAAGAACCAGAAACTACAGGCAAGATGGGAGCATGTTGGTTCCCTCCCGCCGTCGGCTGCGCCTTGAAGTTTGGATCGTCTTGGGGCTGTCCCTGGGCCAGTCCGCCGTCTACTCCGTGGTCCAGCTGCTGGATAAGATGACGCGCGCCCCGCTGGCGGAAGGCACCTCAACCCTCAACCGCTCGCAGAGCACCCGTGAATACTTCGATCTCACCTACCAGTTACTGGACATCGTCTTCGCGCTGGTGCCGGTCCTGCTGGTCATCTACTTCCTGTCCGACCAGCGGCAACCGGGGGCGGGGGACGGCGCACATGCAGGTTCGGCCTTCCGGAAGCTTGGCTTCAACTTCGCCAGGCCCGGCCGGGACATGCTGCAGGGTCTTGGACTTGCCGCCCTGATCGGCATCCCGTCACTTGGCCTCTACGCGGCAGGGCGGGCATTAGGCATTACCACTGCCATCATTCCCAGCGCCCTGGATTCCTACTGGTGGACGGTGCCGGTGCTGATCCTGTCCGCCGTGCGGCACGCGGTGGTGGAGGAAGTGATTGTGGTGGGCTACCTGATGGACCGTTTCGGCAAATTCGGCTGGAGCATGCCCCTGGCAATCTTCGCCAGCTCCATGCTGCGCGGCAGCTACCACCTCTACCAGGGCTTTGGGCCCTTCATCGGCAACGCCGTGATGGGGGTGGTGTTCGCCTGGCTCTACACCCGGACAAAGCGGGTGATGCCACTGGTGATTGCGCACGCTCTGTTGGACATTGTGGCGTTCGTTGGCTTCAGCCTCTTTGGGTCTGCCGTAGGCCTCGGGTGAGGTGGGAGAAAACCAAGGAGCGACGGCGGCGTTAAAGTAATTCGGCCGCCATCGGCAGGTGACGTCATTGGCACCCGCTGATGGCGGCCGAAGTTTGTTCCCAGCGGCCGTTGACCGGCCGGGGGAGGGCTTAGATGGTGACTGCCCCGGAGGCGGTTTCGAACGTGACGGAAAGGATGCCGGGGGTTCCATGCGGAGCCACCCATTCCACTGCTACATCCTCAAGCGGCTTTTCGACAGGTTCGCCGAGCCATTCGGTCACCCGTTCCGCCGAGCCGGCAATGGTCAGGCAGGACATCTTGACGTTGCTTTCATAGGCGTTGGACGGGTGCAGGGCGGGATCGCCTTCCCACTTGAGCATGTATGGGACCTGGGGATCGGCGATGAGGCCCAGGATTCCGATCTGCTTCCACACAAGTTCGCGGCCGTCGGGGAACTTCCGGTTGCCGTTGACGGCAGAGCGTCCCAGCCGGCGTTCGAACGGGGCGAGGTCGTCCACTTCGACGCACCAGCCCATCCAGCCGCCGCCGGCGGCAGAGCGTGCACGCACGGCCTGTCCGAACGGCGCTTTGTCCGATGCCGGGTGGTCAAGGACCTCCACTACTTCAAGGTATTTGTGGCCCGCGAGTGGAATGATCATGTTCCGGGTTCCGAAACGGGGGTGCACTCCACCCTTCACGGCTTCGACGCCGAGGGCGGACGAAATTCGTTCGGTTGTGGCAGCCAGGCCATCGTGTTCACAGGCGTAAGAGACGTGATCCATGCGCATGCCCTTCATCTTGGCACTTTGTGATCGGGCTCTCAGCTAAGGGTAGCCTTACCCGCTTTCTACTTTGTGTCATGAGTGGACATTGGCCCGGAAACCATGGTTAGGAAGTCTGCTGACTATGGCCCTGCGGATGCAGCCGGGCGGTCGCCGGCACCTGGGCTGCAGGCCGGGAAAGTCATAACCAGTCACACTCTTGGTCAAGAGGCATGGCTGTTTCGTACACTCGAAGCAGGTCATGAGTGCCAGTGACAGCCCCGGCTTGCTGGCCGGCAACCCTCCTTCCGCGGTGGGGTGCCCCGGGTGAAGACCTGGCCTGCCGGTCACTTGACGGCGGGCAAGCGCGTAGAAAAGGTCCTCACATGACGATTACCGTCTCCCGCACCGCCGTACCTGAAAACGGAGTGGTCCAGTTCGCCACCATCGGCGGACTCGAACTCGAAGCCGGAGGTTTCCTGCCGGATGTCACCCTGGCCTATGAAACCTGGGGCACACTCAACCATGACGCCTCCAACGCCATCCTGATCGAGCACGCCCTGACAGGCAGCACCCACGTCACGCGGGGCGACACCGATGAACCGGGCTGGTGGGAACAGCTGGCCGGCCCCGGTGCTCCGGTGGACACGGACAGGTTTTTTGTGGTCTCCGTGAACATCGTGGGCGGCTGCTACGGTTCCACCGGACCGTCGTCGCCTGCCCCTGACGGAAAGCCGTGGGGCTCCCGCTTTCCCTTGGTGACACTGCGGGACAGCACGGTTGCCGAGGCGCGGCTGGCTGACCTGCTGGGCATCCAGAGCTGGTTCGCCGTCCTGGGCGGCTCCATGGGCGGCGCGCGTGCCCTGGAATGGGCCCTGACCTACCCTGAGCGGGTAGAGCGGTGTGCCGTGGTATCGATCGGCGCCGCGAGCACGGCGGAACAGATTGCCTTCGCCCAGGCCCAGACCCTCGCGATCCGCCAGGATGCCAACTTCAACAACGGCGACTACTACGGCGGTCCCTCTCCGGAGGACGGCCTGGCCCTGGCCCGACGGATAGCCCACATCACCTACCGCTCGGCCCGGGAACTTGACGGCAGGTTCGGACGCTTGGCCCAGGCACCCGAAACACCATTCCAGGCACCGGCTCTGGGCGACCGCGGCCGCTATCAGGTGGAAAGCTACCTGGACCACCAGGGCAACAAGCTGGTCCAGCGCTTCGACGCCAACAGCTACATCGCCATCACCGAGGCCCTGATGAGCCACGACGTTTGCCGGGGGCGCGGTTCCCTGGACGAGGCCCTGGCCACGGCGACAGCCCGGTTCTTTGTGGCGGCCGTGGACAGCGACAGGCTCTACTTCCCGTCCCAGTCACACGAGTTGGCGGCAGCCCTGCCGGGCGACGTTGATGTGCACATCATTGAATGCCCCATCGGCCACGACGGCTTCCTCACCGAAATCGGCCAGCTGGGCAGCCAGCTCAGGACGACGTTCCTGGTCTAAGAAGAAGTCCTGCCCGGAAAGTTCCTGGCACGGAAAGTTCCTTGCCCAGGAAGTTCCCGGGCTGGAAACCTCCTGGGCCGTGAAGTTTTTTGCGTCAGCCGTTCATGATCTCCGCCCGGCGCGCCATGTACTCATCCATGGCCATTTCGCCGTTGCTGTACTGCTGGTCAAGTTCTGCAAGCTTGCGGGCACGGTAGCCCTGCGGGGCCGACGGCAGCGGGGGAGTGGAGGGGGCCGCAGGCTTCTGCGGTTCCTGTTCCCGGTCCCGGGGAGGCACTGGCTGGCCGTACGGCGGGCGTTGCTGGTCCGGCGTCGGAAGCTGCTGGCCCGGCAATGGTTGGAACGGGGGAAGTGGCTGGCTGGGCGGCAGGGGCTCGGGGCTGCTGATCTGGCGGAAGCCGCCGCTCATGTAGTCCTGCTGGGTGTAGCCGTCGCGCGGCTGGTTGCTCTGCGGTCCCGGACGGGGACCGGGGAACTGGTCCGGGTAGCGTCCGGAGAAGCTCTGTTCCTGGTTCCGGCGGTTGACGTATTTCCGGTACATCCGCATCCCCATCGGTATCAGGAATGACAAAATGATGATCCAGAAAAACAGGTTGTTCACGGTGCTGCGCCTCTCATATGTGTCCTTCCAGCTTAGCCCCGGACTCCTTCCGGACAGTGGGGATGCCAAGAAAGGCTCCATAGGCGGCGACGGCGGCCTCCACCGCCTGCTCCATATCGGTGTTTCCGACCGCACCGGCAAAAGCGGCGTGTGACCCTGCCGACGTGGACAGGCGGATGTCCAGTTCGCACCGGCCGGGCAGCATGGTGTGCCGCCAGGAACCGGCCATCCTTCCGTTCAGCAGCACCACGTGTAGCAGGGCGCCGTCGGCGGGGATCGCGGGAGCGCTGCCTCCCAGGTAATGCCTCGTGGCCGAGTAGCCCATCACGTATTCGTCGTAGCACTGGATCAGGTCGATCCGGGGCTCCGCCCCATGAACCGGCCCGCGGCCTGCATCTGCGGCATCCCGCTCCGGCCCCGGTTCGGCTCCGGCTCTGAAGTAGAAGACGACGCCGTCAATTTCGTGCGTTCCCAGGGCGTCCTGTTCGTTCTCCAGGACATCCTGAACGCCCTGCCGGACGTCAGCCATGGTCAGCCCGGACCAGTCGGCGCAGTCCTTGACCGTGGCCGGACCGCGGCTGCTGAAATAGCGCCGGGCCAACGTGGCAAGGGCTTCTGCCCGGCTCACTTCAGGAGCGGCCGGAACGCGCTCGTCGAACAGGGCATACGTCTGTTTGAGGGCCCCACTTGGACTGCGAACAGGGGTCCCGCTGACTAGAACCGCACTGATCTCCGCATGCATGATGAGGTAGGCAAGTTCTACACCCTTGGCCGCGAAGCCCGCATCCTGCAGTCTTGCGGCAAGCTGCTCCCTGGTCAGATGCTGGCCGCCCCGGACGGCGTCGGCCAACACATCTGCGCTCCGGGCCGCGGCCGCCGCGTCGATGCCTGTCTGCCGGTACATTCCGGCGTTCCCCTGATGGAGCCTGGGCGCGGACAGGGCCATCAGCCAACGGAGGTCGTCGCGATGGACAAAATGCCACGTTGGCCGGAGGATGTGGGTCCGCAGGATCCGCCCGTCGGCCACGGCATCTTCCACCTGGGCCGCTGTGGCCGTTGGCGGCTGCCGAACTGCGTCCTGGGCCGTCTGCCGAGGAGCCTGCTGGGATGTCCCCTGTGTCGGCTGTGAAGCAGTACGCTGCGCCGAAGCTGTGCGTTGCGCCAAACTCCAGCGGGCATACGGGAACTCCTGGGCCTGCACCGCCAGCAGGTTCCGAAGTGCATCCTCGGGCGAAGCGGCGCCGGGGCCGCGCAGCATCTGGGCGTGCAGCCTCTTCCGCACCACGCCGTCCGGGTCTATGGCCACAGGCGTCGGTCCCTTCCTGTCCAAGGTTCTTGTTCCGGGTCTTGTGGGTCTTGTCCTGGTCTTGCCTGGGGCTTGTCCTGGATCTTATCCGGGGTCTGTCCTGGTTTTGCCCTGCGGGCTGCGTCAGCGGCGCGCGTCAGTGGTGCCCAGCGGACCTTCGCCGGAACCCAGCGGGACGCCAGGACCGAAGACGGGACCCGCCGTCGGACGTTTTGCCGTGATGCCATCACCGGAGGAGCGGTGGCGGAGCCGCCTGACCACCCAGGGGACAAAGTACTCGCGGGCCCAGACGAGATCGCCGGTGCGTGCTTCGCGCCACGTGCGCGGCGGCAGCGGCTTGGGCATCAGCGGTTCCAGGCTGTGGCTGACGTTTAGGGAGTCAAGGACCATGGCTGCGATGGTGTGGTGGCCCAGCGGTGAAAAGTGCAGCCGGTCCTGGTCCCACATCTGGGGGTCGCTGAGCTGGCGCAGTGACCACATGTCGGCGATGATGGCGTCGTGGCGGGCTGCCACGGTCCGGAGGTTCTCGTTATAGATGGCTACTTTGCTTCTGACCCGGCCCAGCACGGAGGAGCCGGTGTCGGGCCCGTTGAACAGGACCACAGTGGCGCCGCTCAGTGACAGGATCTGCACCACGGAATCAAGCTTTTCAGCGAGGGCGTCCGGATCGCCGCCGGGCCGGATGAGGTCGTTGCCGCCGGCGGAAAGTGTCACCAGGTCAGGCTTCAGGGCCAGGCATGGTGCCAGTTGCTGGTCCACGATCTGCTGCAGGAGCCGGCCGCGGACGGCAAGGTTCGCGTAGGCGAAATCGTTGTGGCCACGGCCAAGTTCCTCGGCCACCCGGTCTGCCCAGCCGCGGTAGCCGCCGGGGCTTGAGGGCTCGGGATCGCCGATGCCCTCGGTAAAGGAATCCCCCATGGCCACGTACCGGCTCCAAGGGTGGGATTCCACGGTTGCCGCGGGGGTCTGCATTGCTCTTGCTTCGCTCACGGTCTTATCCTGCCTTCTCCCTTTCAAGCTACGCCAACGTAGGTTGCTACCGATGGGTAACTGTAAGAATGGAAACCATGACTGACGCCCAAGTATTTCCTGCCCCCGTTATTTTGTGGTCCCAGCCGGAGGCCCAGCGCATCGGAAAGCCGCTGCTGATCCTGCTCCACGGCTATGGCGCCAACGAGCGGGATCTCCTGAGCCTGGCGGACATGCTTCCCGGGGACTTTGCCGTGGCCTCTGTCCGTGCCCCGCTGGCGATGGGAGAGGGATTCACCTGGTTCCCGCTGACGGGGTCCGTTGAATACTCCGTCGACGCCGTCAAGAAGGCATCCGGCTACGTGCTGGAGTGGATTGACCGCATCAAAGAGGACCACCCGTCGGTGACACTGCTGGGCTTTTCCATGGGGATGGCCATGGCCACCACGCTGCTGCGGGAGCGCCCCGCTGACTTTGCCGCCGTCGTCGGGCTGTCCGGCTTTGTGGTGGACGGAGGCGACGATCCCGCGTTCCGGGACGACGAACTGGACGGGACTGTGCCCATGTTCTGGGGCCGGGACCAGCAGGATCCGGTGATCACACCGGACAAGATCGACTACACCATGGCCTGGGTGCGCAAGCACGTCAAGCTCACCAAGGTGCTCTATACCGGAATGTGGCACGGCATCAACCAGCAGGAAATCGGGCACGTGTCCGAGTTCCTCACCCATGAAGTCCTGAACAAGTAAGTCAGGAAGCTTCCGCCGCCACCACCCGCACGGTCTGGTTGTTAACTGTCACGGTGTCGCCGTTGTGCAGTTGGCGGCCACGCCGGTCATCGATCTCGCCGTTGACCTTGACCAGGCCGTTCTTGATGAGCTCCGCGGCCTCCACGCCATCCTCCACGAGGTTTGCGAGCTTCAGGAGCTGGCCAAGGCGGATCATGCTGTCGCGGATGGGGATCTCTTCGATGTCCTGGTTGCTCATACAAGCAATAATGCCTGACGTAAGGTGAATTCAATGACCCACCCTCCCCGGCTGCCCCTGCTCGCAGGGCTGCTGCTGGCAGTAGGAGCGGGCCTTGCCATCCCCGTCCAGGGCCGTATCAACGGCGCCCTGGGCGCCCGGCTCGACGACGGCTTTGCGGCTGCGCTGATCAGTTTCGGCACCGGCCTGGTGCTGATGATCCTGATCTCCCTGGTTCTCCCGAAGGGCCGCGCCGGCCTGGTGAGGATCATCCCCGCCGTCCGCAACCGTGCCTTTCCCCGCCTCTACGTCATGGCCGGCGGGATCGGGGCACTGTTTGTGATCGCACAGTCCTCCACCATCGGTGTCCTGGGCGTGGCGCTGTTTACGGTGGCTGTAGTGACGGGCCAGACCTTGAGCGGTCTCCTGGTGGACCGCCTGGGGATCGGGCCGGCCGGCAAGCGGCCCGTGACAGGGATCAGGGTGATCGGCTGCGTCCTGACCATTGCCGCTGTGGCCTGGGCCGTGTCGCCGAGGTTTGCCGGCGGCGGGGCTGCAAGCGCTGCCGGTGGTGGTGTTACCGGCGCTGCCGGTGTGTCCGGCGGGCCGGAAACGCTCATCCTGCCCCTCCTGCTGCCCGTCCTCGCCGGCTTCCTGATGAGTTTCCAGCAGGCCATGAACGGAACCGCCACCGTCACCTACGGCACGCCCATCGCTGCCACCCTGGTGAATTTCGTGGCGGGCTCCTTAGTGCTCACTATCGTCTGGGGGCTAAAGGTTGCCTGGTGGGGGACCGGTAACCCGTTGCCGCCGGACTGGTGGTACTACCTGGGCGGGCCGATGGGCTGCGTCTTCATTGGCCTGGGGGCGCTGCTGGTCCGCAGCCTTGGCGTGCTCATTACCGGCCTGGGCATGATCGCCGGGCAGCTCCTGGGTTCCCTCGGCCTGGACCTGTTGTTTCCCGCACCAGGCACCGTGGTGGCGGCGGCCACCGTCCTGGGTACGCTGCTGACCCTGGCCGCCATCGTGCTGGCCACCCTGCCGTGGCCCCGGGGCGCCTTCCGGAGGTAGTGGCCGGTAGGCTAGGACACGCAGGTTTCTGCAACTTTTTCCTTAGCCCGCCCCGCAGGCAACCAGAGGTGCCCACCAACGGTGCAAGCGGGGCCAGATAACCGCGGACCGCACCCAGCGGCCTGTAGAAATTGGAGTTCCACCATGGCAGCAAAATCCGTTCTCGACCAGGTCATTTCCCTTTCCAAGCGGAGGGGCTTTGTATTCCAGGCCGGTGAGATCTACGGAGGTTCCCGTTCTGCCTGGGACTACGGACCCCTCGGTGCCGAGCTGAAGGAAAACATCAAGCGACAGTGGTGGCAGTCCGTGGTCCGCGGCCGTGAAGACGTCGTTGGCCTGGACTCTTCCGTCATCCTTCCGCGCCAGGTCTGGGAAGCGTCCGGCCACGTGGATGTCTTCTCCGATCCACTGGTGGAGTGCCTGTCCTGCCACAAGCGCTACCGGGCGGACCACCTTGAGGAAGAGTACGAGGAGAAGAAGGGCCGCCCCGCAGAAAACGGCCTGAAGGACATTGCCTGCGCCAACTGCGGCACCCGCGGCGAGTGGACCGAACCGCAGGAATTCTCCGGACTCCTGAAGACCTTCCTGGGTCCGGTGGCCAGCGAGGAAGGCCTGCACTACCTGCGCCCCGAGACCGCACAGGGCATCTTTGTGAACTTCAGCAACGTCCTCACCACCTCCCGGAAGAAGCCGCCGTTCGGCATCGGCCAGATCGGCAAGTCCTTCCGCAACGAGATCACGCCCGGAAACTTCATTTTCCGCACCCGTGAATTCGAGCAGATGGAGATGGAGTTCTTCGTGGAGCCCGGCACGGATGAAGAGTGGCACCAGTACTGGATGAAGGAGCGGATGTCCTGGTACACCGGCCTTGGCATCCGCGAGGAGAACCTGCGCTTCTTCGAGCACCCGCTGGACAAGCTCAGCCACTACTCCAAGGGCACCACGGACATCGAATACCGCTTCGGCTTCCAGGGCTCGGAATGGGGGGAGCTTGAAGGCATCGCCAACCGCACCGACTTTGACCTCTCCACCCACGCCAAGGCCTCCGGTACGGACCTGAGCTACTTCAACCAGGCCACCAACGAGCGCTACACGCCCTACGTGATCGAGCCCGCCGCCGGCCTGACCCGCTCCTTCATGGCCTTCCTGGTGGACGCCTACACCGAGGACGAAGCTCCCAACGCCAAGGGCGGCGTGGACGTCCGCACGGTCCTGAAGCTCGATCCGCGCCTGGCGCCGGTCAAGGCCGCTGTGCTGCCGCTGAGCCGCAACGAGGACCTCTCACCCAAGGCCAAGGACCTGGGTGCCCAGCTGCGCAAGAACTGGAACATCGACTTCGATGACGCCGGTGCGATCGGCCGCCGTTACCGCCGCCAGGACGAGATCGGCACCCCGTTCTGCATCACGGTGGACTTCGACACCCTGGATGACCAGGCCGTGACCATCCGTGAGCGCGACACCATGACCCAGGAACGTGTATCCCTGGACAAGGTGGAAGGCTACCTGGCCGCACGCCTGATCGGCGCGTAGCCATGGCCATCGAGTACCGCGAATGGCGCGACGGCGATGACCTGGCGCTGCTGGAAATCTGGGGAGACCCGGAAACGTTCCAGGCAGGCCAGTTCCGCGGCGCCCTTACAGTCTCCTCCGCCGGCACCGACGGCACGCCCTGGCGCCGCTGCATCGTGGCCGAGGACGTTGTGGACGGCGTTGGCATTCCGGTGGCCGCCGGTGTGGTCTACGAGGCGTCCCTGCATCCGGAGCGGCTGTGGACCTACATTGAAGTGGCACGGGATCACCGGCGCGCGGGCATTGGGGCCACGCTCCTGACCATGCTGCGCCGGGAAGCGGAGCAGTCGCCGTCGGGCGTTTCCAGGCTCCGCGCCAAAGTCCAGCCGGACACTCCCGGAGCCGCCTTCGCCGGCGCGTTCGGGCTTGCGCCCATCCAGCGCTCGCGGCTGGTGGTGGTGGAACCCGGCGCCCTGAAGCTGCCTGTGTTCCCCGGCAAGGACGACGCCGGCAGGCCCGCCAACGACGAAAACGCCGGCTCCGACGTCGTGATGGAACTCGCCACGGGTTCGGTGGAGCTGACGGATGTGGTGGGACGGTACTACTCAGCCATCCACAGCTGGGATTCCCCGGGAGTGCTGTCGGTGGGACAGGTGCAGAAGCTGTTCCTCGACGACCTGACCGGTGCGCATGGAGCGATCGTGCTGCGGGCCGAACCGGAGTCGGCCTTCGGCGCCGGCGTGGCCCCCACCAGGAAGGGACGGATCCGCGCCTTCGCCGTCAGCTATGCCGAGGCCGCCCAGGATCCGTTGGCTCCAGAAGGGTCCTCGCCGGCTGCGGCGGCAACGGATGTATTTGTGGGCCATGACCCGGCCCTGCAACCGGAGGATGCGGCGGCAGCCGTCCGGGACCTGCTCGCACTCATCGCGTACCAGCACCCGGTCATGCTGGAACTGGACGACTCCATGACAGCCCTGCGTGCCGCCGTCGAGCCATTGCTCGAAAGCGGCAAGGCGCGCCTGGCCGGTGCGGAAACCCTCATCGTCTCGGACTGACCCCGTCCCCCCAACTGGGTAGCGCCATCTGTCGTTTTGGGGGCCCATAACGACTTGGCGCTACCTGGTTGGGGAGGAAAGTACGACGGCGGCGGGGAGGCACCCGCTCTGGGCTCGCCTTGCTTTGGCTGTCACCCCTTACAGGGTCACCTCCACCGCGGTGGGAGGGAGCAGCTGATCCAAGGTGCTGGAAGCCGGGATGGCGGCGCCGGTGTGCGCGCTGAGTTCCTGCATGACAAAACCGGTGGCCAGGGCATGCCAGAGCCTGACCCGTCGGAACATAAAGTGCCCTGCCCCTTTGAGGGAAACGTATTGCATCGAGGCGGCCTGGGGGGCGGCTCGGCGGGCGAACTGCAGGGACTCCGAGGGGCTGGTCCAGCGGTCACCGGTGCCGTGCACGATGAGCACCCGACTGCCGGCAACCCGTGAGGCGGGCGTCGCCGCATTCAACCACGGTGCGAGGGCCACGACGGCGGCCACCTGGGGATCGTCGGCGGCGCAGAGGGCTGTCAGCCCTCCCATGGAATGCCCCAGCAGGTAGACCGGGACCCCGGGATGCTGCTGCCTGATCCGGTTGAGGGCCCAGCGCGCATCCTGCAGGGGCGTCATGGCCTCACCGTTCCAGCCCCGCACACTGTTCCGCATCGACCATACCGCCAGTCCGTAGCTCTTTCCGGCCCGGTGCAGGTGCCTGGCGAAGGGAATCATCCTGGCCGGGCTCAGGTGGTGGGTCTCCACGGGCTCATAGCTCCGGGACCGGCCGCCGTGCAGCACCAACGCCACGCCGAGTGTGGGTCCGGATGCCGGGAGCACAGTGATGACCGCCTGCCTCGCCGGGATGGCGGGGGCGCCACTCCCATCGTTTTGCCCGCTCCTGTGGCCGCTCGTGCCGCCTTCTTCGAGTTCCTCGTGGTCCTCTTGGTCCATTTATCAACACTAAGGTGCCGGACGTAGAGTTCAAGGTATGAGGTTTAACTGCTGATGGGTTCCGGTCACTCCCACGCTTCCACAGGTCATTCGGAGCCGACGGCCCCGGCTGTTGCCGCCCGGCGTAAAGCCAACCGCATCCTCGCGGCCGTGCTGATTCCGCTCACACTGCTTACCCTCGCGGGAATGGCCATGCTGTGGCCCTCCGGGACCAAAGAGGGCATTTCCCTGGCCAACCCGTATTCGGCGGCGCCCGGCGTGACCTTCGACACCGGGAAGATCCAGAGCGTGGTGGTCGAAAGCTGCACGCAGGGAACGCCGTCGTCCGGTTCTTCCGGCGCCCAACAGGAGCAGGGCCAGCCGCAGCCGGGCCAACAGGAGCCGGGCCAGCAGGGCTCGGACTGTACCTTCGCTTTCACGGAGCCTGACCAGGGCGGCAGTCCGGTCAAGGTAGTCATTAACCCGGATGTGGCCAAGTCGCACGGCGTAAAGGCCGGGGACCAGATCAGGTACCTGAACCTTTCCAACGCCCAGGGCGCATCGGCGTCGCAAGGGTCTCCTGCCTACATTTTTGTGGACTTTGTCCGGACCATGCCCATTGTGTTTTTGGCGCTGCTTTACGCCCTGGTGGTGATAGCAGTGGCACGCTGGCGCGGGCTCCGCGCCCTGATCGGACTGGTGGGCGCGTACTTTGTCCTGGTCAGCTTTATGCTTCCGGGACTGGTGGAGGGGAAGCCGCCCCTGCTGCTGGCGTTGGTGGGGTCAACGGTGATCATGATCGGGGTCCTGTACTTTGCCCACGGCTTCTCGGCCAGGACGTCCACCGCGCTCCTGGGAACCATGTTCGGCCTGGGCATTACCGCACTGCTGGCGGCCTGGGCCACGGATGCCGCCAACCTTGCCGGGGTGGGCAGCCATGATGCCACCACCCTGATCAACACGTCCGCCAACATCTCCATCAGCGGCGTGATTCTCTGCGGCCTGATCATCTCCGGCCTGGGTGTCCTCAATGACGTCACCATCACGCAGTCCTCAGCCGTGTGGGAACTCTACGAACTCGCCCCCGGCACCAGCGCCCGCAAACTGTTCACCTCAGCCATGCGGATCGGCCGCGACCACATTGCCTCCACTGTCTACACCATCGCCTTCGCCTACGCCGGTGCAGCCCTGCCCATCCTCATCATCGTGATGCTGTATAACCGTCCGCTGGGGGAGACCCTGACCAGCGCGGAGCTGTCCGAGGAGGTCATCCGGACCCTGGTGGGCTCCATCGGACTGGTCCTGGCCATTCCCGTCACCACCCTGATTGCCGTGCTGGTGGTCAAGGCCACCGGTATCCGGACAGCGGGCCAGCCGGAGGCTGCGCTGCCCGCCGACGGCGCCACGGGCGAACAAGGCACTGTGAGCCCCGGTGCCATCAGCCCGGGCGCTGTCAACCCCGACGACGTCGACGATACCGGCGCGCTTGCCGCGGCGGCAGCCAGCAGCCGGTCCAGACGCGCAACGTCAGATCCTGCCGAGGCGGCCGGCACCCGCCGCGGCCGGCGGGCAGACCGCGGCTGACCGGCGGCCGGTTCCCTGCCGGTTACCGGCCGGTTCCTGAAGGGGGGCGCCGATTTGCCCGGCTTTGCAACAATGGTGAGGTGACTGTTGTAGCAACGCCTCCTGCCCCCAAGCTGGAACTCCCGCCCCTGAAACTGGGTCCCATCACGGTGGATACCCCCGTGATCCTTGCCCCGATGGCCGGCATCACCAACTCCGCGTTCCGCAGGCTGTGCCGCGAGTACGGCGGCGGCCTGTATGTGGCGGAGATGGTCACCTCGCGCGCCCTGGTGGAGCGCACCCCGGAATCCCTGCGGATCATTTCGCACGACGACGACGAAAAGGTCCGGTCCGTCCAGCTGTACGGCGTGGACCCGGTCACCGTGGGCCAGGCGGTGCGGATGCTGGTCGAGGAAGACCGTGCGGACCACATCGACCTGAACTTCGGTTGCCCCGTGCCCAAGGTCACGCGGCGCGGCGGAGGCTCGGCACTGCCGTGGAAGATCGACCTTTTCACCTCCATCGTCCAGACCGCTGTCAGGGAGGCGTCGAAGGGCGGCGTGCCGCTGACCATCAAGATGCGCAAGGGCATTGACGAGGATCACCTGACGTACCTCGACGCCGGCCGGATCGCCCGTGATTCAGGAGTGGCCGCCGTCGCGCTCCACGGCCGCACTGCTGCACAGTTCTATTCTGGCCAGGCCGACTGGGATGCCATCGCCCGGCTGCGGGAAGCGCTGCCGGACATCCCCGTCCTGGGTAACGGAGATATCTGGTCGGCCGAGGATGCTGTCCGGATGGTTCGTGAAACCGGCGTCGACGGCGTGGTGGTAGGCCGCGGCTGCCAGGGCCGTCCGTGGCTGTTCGGGGACTTGATGGCCGCTTTCGAGGGCAGCGACGAACGCCACAAGCCGGCACTGCGCCAGGTGGCGGACGGCGTGTACCGGCACGCCCAGCTCATGATCGAAACCTTCGCCGGCGACGAAGGCAAGGCGCTCCGCGAGATCCGCAAGCACATGGCCTGGTACTTCAAGGGCTACGTGGTAGGCAGCGAACTGCGCACCCGGCTTGCCATGGTGGCCACCCTCGAGGGCCTCAAGGATACCCTGGACGAACTGGACCTGGAGTCGCCCTACCCTGGCGTTGACGCCGAAGGCCCCCGCGGCCGCGCGGGCTCACCCAAGAAGCCGGCGCTGCCCAAGGACTGGCTTGACTCACGGGCCCTCAACGAGGCCCAGTCCCAGGACATCTCCGCCGCGGAACTGGACGTCTCCGGTGGCTGAGACCAGGACCACAGCACCTGTCCTTCCCGGCTATGAAGTCCATGACTTCGCCCGCTGGGTGGAGGAACCTCCCAAGAACACCTACCGCTCGGACTTCGAGCGGGACCGCGCCCGGGTGCTGCACTCCTCGGCTCTGCGCCGCCTCGGTGCCAAGACGCAGGTGGTGGCACCTGACACCGATGACTTTGTCCGGACCCGGCTGACCCACAGCCTGGAGGTGGCGCAGGTGGGCCGCGAACTGGGCCGTGCCCTGGGCTGCGACCCTGACGTGGTTGACACCGCCTGCCTCAGCCATGACCTGGGGCATCCTCCCTTCGGGCACAACGGCGAGTCCGCCCTGAACGAGGTGGCCCACGGTATCGGCGGGTTCGAAGGGAACGCCCAGACGCTCCGGCTGCTGACGCGGCTGGAGCCCAAGGTCCTGGCCCCGGACGGCCGCCCAGCCGGGCTCAACCTCACTCGCGCCAGCCTTGACGCTGCAGCCAAATACCCCTGGTCGGCTTTGGATGCGCCCGTCATCCATGGGCAACGCACCAGCAAGTTCGGCGCCTACGAGGACGACCTCCCCATCTTCAACTGGATCAGGGAGGGAGCACCGGTGCGCCGGTCCTGCCTGGAGGCGCAGGTCATGGACCTCGCGGACGACATCTCCTATTCAGTGCACGACGTCGAGGATGCGATCGTTGCCGGGCACTTCCAGCTGCGCTGGATGGACAACCCGGACCACCGCGCCCGCGTGGTGGGCTATGCCAAACAGTGGTACCTCCCGCATAACGATCCCGCGGCCATCGACGCCGCCCTGGCCCGCCTTGAAGCCACCGACGTTTGGGTACGGGAGGCCGACGGCAGCCGCAAGTCCATGGCTGCCCTGAAGAACATGACCAGCCAGCTCATTGGCCGGTTCTGCCAGAGCGCCCTGGAGACCACCCGCGCCCTGTACGGACCGGAAAACCTCACCCGGTACAACGCCGAGCTGATGGTCCCGGACGAGACAGTCATGGAAATCGCGGTGATGAAGGGCCTGGCCACCACCTTTGTGATGACCACCGAACACCGCCAGCCCATTTACGAGCGCCAGCGCGAAGTGCTGCACGCGCTTGTCACGGCACTGAGCGCCACCGGGGACAGGCACCTGGAGCCGATGTTTGCCGCTGACTGGCGGGACGCAGCGGACGACGGCGCGCGGCTCAGGGTGGTTATTGACCAGGTGGCGTCGCTGACCGACGGTTCCGCTCTGGCCATGTACGAACGGCTGGTGGGCAGCCTGCCCTCGCTGTGGTGAGGAACGCCGGAAAGTGGCCATCGCCGTCGCACCTCCGCATGAGGCTGTACCCCCGCATTAGGATGGCTTTGTGGCTGGCCTGATCAAACGTGAAGATATCGACGAAGTACGCCAGCGCACGGACATCAAGGAAGTGGTTGACGGCTATGTCACGCTCAAGAGTGCCGGCCTGGGAACGTTCAAGGGACTGTGCCCCTTCCATGACGAGCGCTCGCCGTCGTTCACTGTCCGCCCGCAGGTAGGCAGGTACCACTGCTTTGGCTGCGGCGAGGACGGAGACGTCATCGCCTTTGTCCAGAAGCAGGACCACACCTCTTTCCAGGAAGCCGTGGAGAAGCTGGCCGCCCGCATCGGCTACGAGCTCCGCTACGAAGACGGCGGCACCGGCCCCAACCGGGAGGAAGTGGGCAAGCGGCAGCGGCTCCTGGACGCCCACAAGATTGCGGACGAGTTCTTCCGCGCCCAGCTGCTCACCCCCGGCGCCGCAGAGGGCCGCAGCTTCCTGCACGGCCGCGGCTTTGACCGGGCCGCGGCGGAACAGTTCGGCGTTGGCTATGCACCCCAGGGCTGGGACGCGCTGCTCAAGCACCTCCGCGGCCGCGGCTTTACCGACCAGGAATTGAAGCTGACCGGGATGTTTTCCGAAGGAAACCGTGGCATCTATGACCGGTTCCGCGGCCGCCTGATCTGGCCCATCCGGGACATCGCCGGCGACACCATCGGATTCGGCGCCCGCAAGCTCTACGAGGATGACCAGGGCCCCAAATACCTGAACACCCCGGAAACCACGCTCTACAAAAAGTCCCAGGTCCTCTACGGGATCGACCTCGCCAAGCGGAACATCGCCAAGGACCGCCAGCTGGTGGTGGTGGAGGGCTACACCGATGTCATGGCCTGCCATCTGGCGGGAATCCCGACGGCGGTGGCCACCTGCGGTACAGCGTTCGGCACCGAACACATCAAGATCGCCCGCCGCCTGCTGTCCGACGACGGCACCGGCGGAGAAGTTATCTTCACCTTCGACGGCGATGCCGCCGGGCAGAAGGCGGCCCTGCGGGCCTTCGAAGAGGACCAGCGCTTCACCGCACAGACCTACGTGGCCGTGGAGCCCACCGGGGCCGACCCCTGCGACCTGCGCCAGAGCAAGGGCGACGAGGCAGTGCACGCGCTGGTTCAGTCGCGCCGGCCACTGTTCGAATTCGCCATCCGGACCACCCTCAAGCAGTTCAACCTCGACACCGTGGAAGGGCGGGTGCAGGGCCTGAAGGCCTCGGTGCCGGTAGTGGCAGCCATCAGGGATGCCTCCACGAGGACAGGCTATTGCCAGGCGTTGACTGGCTGGTTGGGAATGCCGGATCCCAACGAGGTGCTGCGGATGGTCAGTGCCGCCGTTAAGCGCGGCGACCACGCCGGCGCTGGCAGCCCTTCAGCCGCCAGTGCCCAGGCCCAGGGGAGGCCCACGCAGGCCGGGGGACCCGGCGTGGCTGCGGGACCGGCGTCGGGCGCTGTGCCGTCCTATCACCGTCCGGATCCACGGGATCCCGTTGCCTCCATGGAGCGGCAGGCCCTTGAGGTGGCGCTGCAGGAGCCCGCGCACCTCGGCGGCGGCATCTGGGAGCGTTTCGCGGCCGTGAGGTTCGCCACACCGGCCTTCCAGGCAGTCCACGATGCCATGCGGGCAACAGGGCCCGGCCTCACGGAAGATCCCGTCCGCTGGGTGGAACAGATCATGCATGAAGTGCCCGAGCCGCTTCGAGGGCTCGTTTCGGAGCTTGCCGTAGTTCCGCTGCCGGCCAGCACCGCCGAGGCCGTCCAGAAATACTGCAAGGACATCCTGTCGCGGCTGTTCGAGCTGCAGATCACCCGGGTGAAGGCGGACAAGATGGGCCAGCTGCAGCGGCTCGATCCTGCCTCTGACCCGGAGGCATTCCAGCGCCTGAACCGGGAACTGATGATGCTTGAGATGGAGCGCCGGGCGCTGCGCTCGGAGGCCTGACGCTCCCTGCCACGAGGAACCCGCGGGGGATCCGGGATAGGAACCGGCACCAATTGCCGCTCCCGCTTTCACTTCCCGATTTCACTTCCCTGCGGGGGCTTGCTAGGCTAGTAGCCGCTTCATTCCTCCTTAGCTCAATTGGCAGAGCATTCGACTGTTAATCGAAGGGTTGCTGGTTCAAGTCCAGCAGGAGGAGCGCACAATCCCCGTTCCGGTCCGCCGGAACGGGGATTTTTTCATACCCGGGGAGGGTATTTTGCCTTCACGGATCCTCGATTTCCCTTACCCCCGAAACCTTTGCTAATGTCATACCTGCTTCCTTCCTCCTTAGCTCAATTGGCAGAGCATTCGACTGTTAATCGAAGGGTTGCTGGTTCAAGTCCAGCAGGAGGAGCAACACAAGAAAGATCCCCGTTCTCAGCTCTGAGGGCGGGGATCTTTCGTTGTTGGGGATATGGACGCGGAGTCACACAAAGTCCATCTCGACCTGCAGGAAACGCTCCGCCTCGGCTATGGCTGCCAGGAAAGCCTCCTGCTCGGTGGGGGACTTTCGCGGCTGGCGCGGATGCCATTCGTGATGAGCAGAATGGACCCGGACAAAACCGGAATCTGGGGGAGCGTAGAAGATGCCGAATCGCTGCACAGGCCACTCCGGTGAGGTCTCAGGCGCCACCAGGAGGGCGGCATTGAAGGCCGGGTTGTACCACTGGGCGATGGGCCGCCTACGGTCTTCGGTGAAGAGCCCGGCCGCGTAGAGCGCTGCGGACTGTTCTCCGGTTTGGGCGCACAAGCGTTCCCACCACAGAGGCAAAATGCCGGAGTCGCACCGTTGCCACGTGGCCGGGAGTGGCGGTTGGTCCTGCCAGCTGGGCACGGTCCCATTTTATCCCGGGAACGGCCCCCGGGGGGAGGTCAGGGGGAGGTCAGGGCCGGTTCCACGGGCCCGGGTTGACGCGGTACAGCAGGGCAGCGCCGGCCAGCATTCCCAGAATTATCCCGATGGCCGGGTTGCCCAGGGCCCGGCCGGCAAAATAGCCCGCGACGGCGCCCAGCACCGCTCCGAGGAAGAGTCCCCTTCGGTTCTGGTGCGGTCTGCGTTTCATCGTTCCACCTTACTGGGGGCCAGATCAAATGGCTGGCGGCCTAAATAATGGCCGCCGGTCAATCAGTGGATGGCCTGACTAGCGGATGGCCTGACTAGTGAATGGAGGGAACGGTCCGGGGCCGGACCACCAGCCACAGCGCTGCGATCGAGAGCAGGATGCAGGCGGCCTGGACCGCGCCCATGGGGGTGGAACTTTCAATCCCCAGCCAGCCCACTACCGGCGAGATCAGCCCGGCCATCAGGAATGTTGCGGCCCCCAGCAGGGAGGCCGCGGTGCCGGCCTTGTCGCCGTGGCTTGCCAGTGCAAGCACCTGCACGCAGGGAAAAGTAAAGCCCGTCCCCAGGATGTAGAACCACAGCGGCACCATCACGCCCCACAGCCCCAGTCCCATTTGATCGAAAATCACGATCAGCAGGGCCATCAGGAACATCCAGGCGGTGGAACAGGCGAGGATCCATTGCGGCGGGATCCGCCTGATCAGCCTGGAACTTGTCTGCACGCCGGCCACAATGCCCAGCGAGTTGATGCCGAACAGGAGTCCGTACTGCTGTGGCGAGAAGCCGAAGATGTCCTGGAACAGGAACGGTGAGGCGGAGAGGTAGGTAAACAGGCCGGCAAAGTTCATGCCGCCAAGGAGCAGGAGGCCCACAAAGATCCGGTCGGTGAAAAGGACGCGGTAGCGTTGGCCGGCCGTCAGGCCGGACTGGCCGCGTTTTTCCGGCGGCAGGGTTTCGCGGACCAGGAAGAGGGCGGCGATGACCACCAGCGTGCCGTAGGCCGCCAGGAACACAAAAATCCCCGGCCAGGGCATCACCAGGAGGAGCTGCGAGCCAATGACCGGAGCCAGGATGGGTGCCAGTCCGTTGACAAGTGCCATCCGGGAGAACATCCGCACCATCGCGTACCCGGAGAACAAGTCGCGGACCATCGCCATGGCAACAACTCCGCCGCCGGCCGCGCCCACCCCCATCAGGACGCGGAAGAGTCCCAGGGAGGCGATGTCGGTGGAGATGGCTGCCCCCACTGAAGCGGCGATGTGCACCGCGGTGGCGAGGATCAGGGGAAACCGCCGGCCAAACTTGTCGCTGAACGGTCCTACCACCAGCTGGCCCAGGGCAAAGCCCACCGTGGTGCCCGCGAGGGTCAGCTGGACCTCGGCCTCGGATACTCCCAGGCTGGCCTCGAGCGCCGGAAAAGCCGGAAGGTACAGATCGATAGTGAAGGGGCCCAAAGCGGTGAGTGCACCGAGCAAAAGGATGTACAGGAGTTTCCGGCGGCGGCTCAGCGAGTCGCCCGGGTTGGTGGGAATGGTCACGGAGATCCATCCTAGGCCCGAAACAACCAGCATTTACAGCGTTGGAGGGCACGCCGCGGCAGATGACCGAAGTTCGGCCTGAACCTGAATGATAGTTTTGGGGGCGGGGGCGGTGCAGCTGCACTCTCCCGCAGCACAGGGAAGCTGAATCGACCATGAAACCAGTTAGGCGGAACCGATGAGCGGACGTCACAGCGGGCGGACCAGCCAGGGGCTGCGCCTCACCGCGCTGCCCAAAACGCTAAAACTCCTCGTCCGGCTGGCGCCCCGCCAGCTCAATGACGAGATCGCCCTCGCCAAGGTGGAGATCAAGCGCAAGGGCATTCAGCTCGGCGTTGCCGCGGCGTTTATGGGCGTTGCCCTTATTTTCGTCGCGTTCCTTGTGGTGGGTCTCATTGTTGCCGCCATCATGGGGCTGGCCACCATCATGCCCGCCTGGCTGGCCGCCCTGCTGGTCTGTGCTGCCTTCCTGCTGATTGCCGCGATCGGGGGCCTGATCGGCCTCCGAAAATTCAAGCAAGCCATGCCACTGGTGCCTGAGGAGACGCTTCGCGGAATCCGGCATGACATCGGCGTAGCCAAGGAAGGGTCAGACTTCAACGCCGCCATCCTTGATCCCGCCAGCCCCGAGGCTAAGGCCGCCAAGGCCGCCAAGGATGAAGCTGCAGCCAAGGCGAAGGCAGAGAAGAAAGCCAAGGCAGAGGCCCACGACAAGGAATACCCGCACGCTTCCGAACCTGAACTGCACCGCCGCCTGCATCAGCGGCGCAACCACCTGGCCCAGGCCCGCGATGAGCTTGACAGTGAGCTCGACGTCAAGACCCAGGCCAGCTTCCTCTTGGCCGCAGCGCAGGACAAGCTGAGGGAGGGCCAGTCGTTGGTGGACCACGGCAAGGACTTCGCCGGCCAGAAGTTGGCCGCGCTGTCCGAAAAGACAGGCGGGGCCGCGCCCCGGTGGAAGCCGCTGGCAGCTTTTGCTGCGGCCGCCACAGTTTTCGCCGTGCTGCTCCGCAAGCTGCTTAGGGATCTGTAAGCGGGCCAGCTGAAGCGGGTACGCGGAACGGACGGGCACCTAGCCTTTCGGCCACGGACAAGAGAGACAGCCGGACACAACAGGCAAAGCAAAAAAGAAAAACGTACGCCCTGACAGGCAGCGGGAAGGAAGGGGGACGGGATGAGGATTATTGGCGCTGGCTCCCGTCCGGGCCGCCCGCACGTTGACCACGACCGCGTGCTGACCGTGCCCAACGTGCTCACCGTCCTGCGCTTTATGGGTGTGCCGATCTTCATTTGGCTGGTACTGGCCCGGCAGGAGTATGGCTTCGCGGTCCTGGTGCTGGCCATCATGGCCGGCACGGACTGGGTGGATGGGTACGTGGCCCGCCGTTTTGACCAGGCTTCCAAGCTCGGCCGCGTGATGGATCCGATCGCTGACAGGCTGGCACTGATTGCAGTTGCCATCACGCTGGTTATCGCCGGCATTGTCCACTGGCTTTACCTTGCCGCGCTGGTGGTACCGGATGCTGTTCTTCTTGTCCTGACCCTCTCCTACTTCCACGGCCACCCCGACCTGCCAGTGAGCCTGATCGGAAAGATCCGGACCGGCCTCCTGCTCCTGGGCACACCTCTTTTGGTCCTGTCCCGGCTGGATGTGCCGTTTGCCGATGCTCTTTTTGTTGCAGCCTGGATAGTGCTCGGCCTGGGCCTGACCGGTCACTGGATTGCCGCGTACAACTATTTCTGGGCCATCCTGCGGAAGGGCAGAATGCAATCACATCATCACGACGGCGGCACCGCCTGATGGTCTGGGTAGCTGTCCTGCTCGCGGTGCTTGGCGCTTTTTTCCTTGCCCTCGGAGCCCAAAAACAGGGGAGTGCTGTCAAGGCCGATACAGGCGGCCTGGCGCTGAGCTCCAACGGTTTTCTTCGCCTGCTGCGCAATCCGCGGTGGATGTTGGGCCTGCTCCTGTTGTGCACCGGAATGGGCATGAACGCGATTGCCCTGGTGTCCGCGCCGCTGACGGTTGTCCAGCCGATCGGCGCCATTGCCCTGGTCATCACCACCGTTGTCAACGCCAGGGACCAGGACCTGACGATTAACCGGGCCACGGTGGTAGCTATCGCGGGCTGCGTCACGGGGTCCGCCCTCTTTGTGCTCCTTGCCGTGAATGCGACCCAGGAAAACCATCACGTCGGCCAGGCGGACGAGCTCACCATTGTGCTCCTACTGGCACTGGCGGTGGGTCTGTTTGGCACGCTTGCGGTGATGTTCAGGCACCGGATGAGTGCCTTCATCTACATTATTGGGGCCGGCGTCCTGTTCGGCTTTGTGGCTGTGCTGACACGGATTATCGGCAAGCACCTCCTGGACCCCAACGGCCTGGCACTGCTAAATGTCCAGTGGTATTCGGTGGTGGCCATCGCGGCGGCCGGCGGGCTTGGTTCCTGGTTTGTGCAGAACGCCTACTCCGGCGGACCGCCGGACCTGGTCATTGCCGGGCTCACTGTCATCGATCCGATTGTGGGCATCGCCATAGGCATCGTTATCCTCGGCGAACTGCGTCCGGACGTCCATGCCGTGACGGCAATTGCGATGGCCGCTGCTGCTTCGCTTGCTATCGTTGGGGTAATCGCCCTTTCCAGGCACCATCCCGAGGTCACCAAGCGCAGGAAAGACGCGCGGAAGACCGTGGGCAGGGCGTCCCGCTAGCCGAAGTCCCCTCAACGCCGATCCACACGCCCGATTTTTCCACCGATTCAACCCGTACCAAGCCGATTTATGCCGGTATTTGCCAGACCGATTTTCACTCTGCCGATTTTCACTAAGAGGCCCGGCCACCGTGCCAGCGGCCAACCGGTGCTGCAGCGTCAGCTGACAGTGCCGTGACCATCAGGAGCTCTCCACGTGACAACGCCCGCTGACCAGCCACCCCTGACTATCCTGATTGCCGCGGATACGTATCCGCCGCACATCAACGGAGCCGCCACCTTCGGCTATCGCCTGGCCAAGGGTATGACCGGGCGCGGGCACAACGTGCACGTACTGGCCTGCCGCGCCGACGACGGTAAGAGCTTCACGGAGTTCCGGTCCGAGGCCACGGTGCACCGGCTTCGGTCCCACGGCGTGTGGACCCATGAGTACTTCCGCATCTGTTTCCCGTGGGAAATCAAGAAGGAAATCAGCCTCCTGTTCGACCGGATCAAGCCGGACGTGGTGCACATCCAAAGCCACTACATGATCGGCGAGCATGTTCTCTATGAGGCGAAAAAGCGCGGCATACGCATCGTGGCCACCAACCACTTCATGCCGGAGAACCTGAACCCTTTCCTGCCCTTCCCGCAGTGGTTCAAGGACATCATCGGGCGAATCTCCTGGAAGGACATGGGCAAGGTCATGGGGAAGGCGGACGTCATCACCACGCCCACCCCGCTCGCTGCGAAGGCAATGCACCAACACGCCTTCCTTCGTAAAGTCCTGCCGCTGTCCAACGGGATTGACTCTTCGGCCTATGAACTGAAGCCGGGGGAGGTCATTGAACGCAATCCCTACCCCACAGTGGTGTTTGTTGGACGCCTGGCCGAGGAAAAGCACGTGGATGTGCTGATCAAGGCTGTCTCGAAGACGCCGCCCGAGCTCAACGTCCACCTCGAAATCGTGGGCGGCGGCGAGGTCCGCCCGGCGCTTGAGGCATTGGTTGACAGGCTGGGCCTGGGGGAGCGGGTGACGTTCCTGGGGCTTGCCAGCGACGAGGAACTCCGCGAGACCTACATCAAGGCGGACCTGTTCTGCATGCCCGGCACGGCCGAGCTGCAGTCACTGGTGACCCTGGAGGCGATGTCCGCGTCAACGCCTGTGTTGCTGGCGGACGCCATGGCCCTCCCGCACCTGGTGCGGGACGGGGAGAACGGCTTCCTGTTTACGCCCAACGACAGCGACGACCTCTCGGCCAAGGTCACCAAGATCCTCCAGCTGCCGCCCGAGCAGCTCGCCGCCATGGGCCGGGCCAGCCGCAGGCTGGTGGAACCTCACAGCATGCAGGGCACTCTGCAAACCTTCGAGGATCTCTACCGGGGTGCCGGTTTCGAGGACAAAGTGGTCTAGAGGGGTTCCTCTGTTTGCTAGAGTGTTTTTGCCCCGCGGGCGCTGAAGTCCCCAGGACCAGGCCCCGCCGGGCACACGGGGCTATAGCTCAGCTGGTTAGAGCGCGGGACTCATAATCCTAAGGTCCTCGGTTCAAGTCCGAGTAGCCCTACAGCTAGATTCTGCGGGTTTCAGCCTGATTCAGGCTTCCGCGAAATCGACCTGTGTCACTAACTTGTCACTACGGGAAGTTATCCACAGGCTAGGCGCCCGTTTTGACCTCACCGTCAGGTGCTTTCTGGTTTCTTAGGAGACTCCGCGTTCATCCTCAACCGGCTGGTGGCGCACGCGAAGGCGTGGATAAACACGATCCGTTCCATTCGCACGAGGGCTTCGGAGCACGACGGTGAGGCATGGGTGAGACTCGCTGAGTACGCCACACGGACGCTAGAAAGCGCCGCTCGGGAGTCTGGCTCTGCACGGAGCGTTCTGATGCGGTAGAGCGGCTTCTAAAGGCTAGCCGGAACCCTACGACAACTGGGCGAGTCGCTGCGGAAGTGCAGCAGGCTGGGACGCCTGACACGGTTCACCATCGCTGTCCGATAAGGTTTCTGGAACGCCGACGGACAAGGGACAGTATGCAGGACCATGATCGAGTAGCACGATTGGTAAGCACCGCCCTCGATAATTTCGACAACCCCGGTAAATCTCTCGCCTCCCTCGTGCGGCAGGCAGCCCGCATCGCATCATTGCGGCAGGACTTCGCAGCGCAGTACCGCTTCCAGATAGAATTGCTGGATGTCGCCTCCGGTGCCGCAAAGACCGACCCGACCATTGACGGTATTAACAACAACCTCATCACGCTCCTCGGTGTTGAGGACGCGCGGAAGCAGGTGTTGACGGCGTACTACGGCTATGAGCGTGGACGCCGAATGACTGGCACCGAGAACATCAACGTCATCAGCATCGCCCAGATTGAAGCCAACCTCGCACAGCTCCACAGCGTGTACGCCGAGTACTCCGTGACTGACAAGGGAAGCAGCTACTACGCCCACGAGGCGGCTATCGCCGCTGACAAGCAGCAAGCCAAGTTGCTCCCAATGATCCAAGCCCACTCGGAGATCGTTGAGCACGTTCGGCAGGACGTACATAGCTACCTGTTGCTCACCGAAACCAACCTGCACAGCGGCAAGCCGACCAGCAGCGTTTTCGAACGCGGGCTGGAGTACGTCCGGGCTTCGTTGGCTGAACGCGCTCCGGCAGCTCTCGAAAAGTTCTCGGCGGCGGAAGCGAGTCTTGCGGCAGGCACTCCCGAGGACCTGTCTCATGCCCTAACCAGCACGCGCCGGATGATCAAGGCTCTTGCCGACGCGCTCTACCCGGCAACGGGAGAAACAATCGTCGGCGTAGACAAAGTCGAGCGCGCTATGGACGACGAGGCATACCGCAATCGGTTGATCCAGTTCGCCAAAGAGAAACTCGGCAAGCGCCTTCAAGGCAAGGTCATGGGTGACGCCCTTGCTAGCTATGGCAAGCGCATCACGAATCTGGACTCTATGGCTAGCAAGGGCGTGCACAGCGATGTCACCGCTGCTGAGGCTGAGCAGTGTGTCATTTGGAGCTTCATGCTTGCCGCTGACCTCCTCCGCATTGCAGACGGAACGTCGGCAGACTTGGCACCAGTAGGCGCTCCGGGTGAGTGACTACGACGCCGAGAGCTTCGAAGCAGCAGCCATCGCCGGTGACTGCGAGCTTGCACGATGATTTCCGATTCCATCCCGTGGCGTGAGGAACTCTGGCGTGTAGCCGACAGGCTGGAAAAGAAGTCCAAGCAACAGCGGTGGACCGAGCGGAGCAGCTTCCTCGTCGAGCGGGACATGATGACGAGTGCCTACGCCATCCGGAGACTCAACGAAGCGCACAAGATTTCTGACGTCTTGGCGAAGACACGGGTGCCGGTGATCCGATACGCCCGGATCGGAGGCGTGCCAGACATCTGGAATCGGCAGGAATTCTGGGAACACTACGATCTGGAAAACGGACAGGGTGACCAGATCACGATTCCGCACCTCTGCAACCAATTGATCCACAGCTTTGTTTGGATCATCAGCGGCAATAAGGACACCGAGCTATTCGACGGCGCGTTCGTCGCCTCAGAAAACGAACGCCACAAGCATCTGTACTTCCTCCCCGTTGAAAGTCTCATTGATCTTTGCCGGAAGGTTGCTGCTGAGGACATCGGCTCCGTCCAGTACCAGCGAGGAACCGACGGGATTATGCGGATCGTCAGCGTCAAGGTCATGGAAGACGACTGGCAGGAACCTGATCCCGGCATGCTGATGCTCAGCGCCGAGGCACGCGCAAGCTACCGGGAGTCATGATCCGCCTTCGAAGTGGGGCGAACACGACTCGCGTGGAGGGAGTTCCGGCAGCAACATCGCATAAGCGTCTCGATGAGCTTGCGTCCACCGGGTCAGGGCGATGACCTGCTGGGGCTGAAAGGTTTCTTCCAACGGCGACGGACCGAGGGCGACGAACGGCTCCACACCGAACTGGTGCGAGGTTGCGTCGATCCGAATCCCCGACTCAGACCGAAGCCAATCGTGATTTCCGTTGGCAGACACTCCGTTGACGATATGCCACTTGCCTAACCCTCTCGCTTGGAGCAGGTTGCCGAGGAAGAACGAAGCGACAGAGCAGCAGTTTGTGGGAAAGAAGTTCATGACCGCCATTGGCGGCTTCCACTCGACCCGGTGAACGGCGGCGATGAAGTCCGCCAACAGATGCTCCAAGTTCTCAATCTCGTTCACTGCGATCCTCAGGCTTCCGTGACGGGTGTATGTCCAGTAAAGCCTAGGCTGGCTTCATGACTGGATACGATGCCGAAGAGTTTGAGCGGAGAGCCATCGCCGGTGACTGGAAAGCCGCAATCAGCGTGCTGTCCCGTGCATCACTGAAACCCGAAGTACTGTCCGTTCTCATGACAGAGGATGCCCACATCGAGGTACGTCTTGCTTTGGCGATGCGTCCAGATGTCACGCCGGAACAGTTGGCATGGTGCGCTGAAACGGACGATGCGCACATGCTGAATCGGCTCATCGCTCATCCCCGTACGCCGCTCTCCACGATCAAAGGCATCAGGGATCGCTCTGAGGGTATGGCAGGTGAAGTCTGGACTCTGCTGCACGCCTACGCCACGAGGACCGCAGAGCGCCGCGTGAGGGAGGCCGGCGGGCTTCACAGGGGTACTTGATACCGGCAAGGCAACTCAAGTCCGTAGCCTTTCAGCATGTCGGGCGGAGGATGGGGGTGCTGCGTTGTCATAATGAGGAGCTGAAGCGTTGGGGCGTCCTTCCTAGCCCCTGTGTCGTTGACGGGGGACCAGTGAAACTAAGCACTTTCAAAATTGAGAATCATAGCCGGTTGGCGGATTGCACTATCGAGGTACGTAAACATCTCGTAATCGTGGGTCCAAACGACGTTGGGAAGTCTTCGCTACTCCGATGCCTTGACCTACTGCTTGGTGCTTCAACTGCCGCACTCTACGGCAGACTAGACGCCACCGATTTTAGGGATAAGTCGCTTCCGTTCGTTGTCGACGCGACCTTGACTGATCTCAAGCCGGACGACTACGCCCTGTTTCCGGATGAGATTTACGTCGATCCGGTTACTGGGGAGAGGCACCTGCGAGTGCAGTTGAGCGTGAGCCTTGATTCCGAGGAGACGCTCAGCGCCACGAGAACTGCGCCGGACGGTTCGACAGGCAGGCAAATGTCACGGGATCAGTTAGCGGGCTTGGGCTGGAAGACAGTAGGCGCAGCGCATTCGACGTCCCGAGACTTCAGAGACGACCGCAACACCTCGCTGGACGACATCATTTCCGCGATCGAGCTTGGAGACGAGGAGGCGCAATTTGAGTCGATTGCCGCAGCTTTTCAAGGTCAACTTGATGGCTCCGCTGTTCTAAGGAAGCTTCGATCACGGTTATCCAATCAGCTCAAGAAGGCGCTCCCTGAAGGCATCGAGCAGGACGACTTAAGTTTCGTTTCGACTGCCACGGACGACTTGCTGAGTGACGTCAGACTCCAAATTCGTCGGAAGGGCGAGCTGCGGAACATGACGGAACAGTCAGACGGGGCAAGGGCTCTTTTTGCTATCGCGCTGTACGATCTCGTTGCTGAGTCGGCGAATATTGTTGCCATCGACGAACCAGAAATACATCTTCATCCATCCAGCCAACGAAGCCTAGGGCGCTTACTCCGCGATGGGGCAAACCAAAAAATCTTGGCAACTCATTCACCGGATATCGTCGGCATCTTTGACGTTGACGACGTCGTTGTCGTTAAGCCCGGTGGCGTCGTGGTTCAGCCGTCAGCCGGGTTTCTCGACGATGAGGAACGGCTACTTGCACATTGGTGGGTGGCGAATAAGTTAGAGCCCTTAACCTCCAGACGGGTAGCGCTGGTTGAGGGACCGGCTGATCGGATCATCATTCAGAAGGCAGCGGAGCTGACGGACAGGGACCTCGACCGGTTGGGCGTCGCACTAGTGGAACTGGGCGGCGCGGGCGATGTGAAGTACGTTCACAAGTTGTTCGGCAGTTCGGGCTTCAACGTGGCGATGTCGATCCTGATTGATCGCGATGCAGTAAGCGAGACTGAAACTCACCTAGGTTTGACAGAATCTGAGTTCGCGTCGAACTCAGTATTCGTGTCAGAGGCGGACTTAGAGGACGAGTACACTTCCGCACTTGGTCACATCGAACTCTTTGCGGCTTTGGAGTCTTCCAAGCTATTCACAAAGAACGAGCTGAGGAACTGTACGCGGTCGGGGACAGGCGGAACAGTTCTCCCCGCTGACGTCGCCGCGTTTTGCAGGTTCAAATCAAGTTACAAGGTCCGAGCTGCCTTGGTCGCGGCAAGCATTATGGATGAGGCGTCGGCGCGAAAAGTGGGCAGCGTTGATGCATTGCTGTCCGACGTGATGGAGCGCTCAGAATGGTAGTGCCAACTGCTAAGCAAGCCCTTATTCGCGATTCGCCGGAACTAAGCATGCTGGTCGTAGCCCCTGCGGGATGCGGCAAAACCGAAGCCCTAGCACTCCGGATTGCAGGACTCATCAAGCGTGATCAGGTACGTAGACCTCGAAGAATCCTCGTCGTCACATTTTCCAAAAGAGCGCGAGATAATATTCGCGAGCGTCTCAAGTACTACGTGGATTCCCGCAAGCTTCAAGACATGGTCACGATTGCTAACTTCCATGGCTTGGCAGCCAGAATAGTCCGTGCTCACGGCAACGTCATCGGTGTTGAGGCGGACGCTGCGCTTCCGGATTCTGACTGGGTTGCCGCCGAGTGCCGACTGCGTGGGCTCGGCTACGATCGGACAGACGATGTGCGTCGGGTTCTTCGCAACACCAAATTGCAGCCGTTCACGGACGAGGAAGTCCTACACTCGCTCCGAGAGCACGGTGACACGATAGCGGAGTCAATTGAATTCAAGCGACGAGAGGAGGGACGACTTACCTACGAAGACCTCTTGCGCCACGCCGAAGTCATCCTCCAAAACGAATCTGTTGCCGACATCTACGCACAACACTTCGAATGTGTGGTCGTAGACGAGTTCCAAGATTTGACACTCCAGCAACTTCGACTTGTCAGGAGCATCGGAGGGGACAAAGTAACTTTCGCCGGAGACCTCGCACAGGGAATCTACTCGTTCTCCGGTGCTGCCCCCAACGACGTTTACGAGTCAATCTTGGAGTATGCCGAGAAACAGATTGTTTTCGCGGAATCCCATAGGTCATCCCCTGCCGTTCTGGAACTTGTCAACGCTCTACGTAACTTCACTGGCGGTGAACACCTAACATGTGCAGCGCCGGAAGCTTGGTCTGAAAATGGGCTGGCTGGCGTAGCTTCGTTCACCACCACGGAAACTGAGGCGCAGTGGGTCTACAAATTCGCAGCCTATGTACTGGAACGTGCTCCTACTCATCGCGTCGGGGTCATCTGTCGGACGGCAGGGAGACGCCGGTTTGTGGACGAAGCCTTCAAAGCGGGAAGCCTGCCATGGCACCGATGGGACGACCCTTTGTTGGACAGGGAAACTGCGAACGCCACTCGTCGAATTCTGTCCGACCTTAAGCGCACGTCGTGGCAGCGTGCCGAAAACCCCACCGAGTTCCTCATGAATATGGCAGATGCAGAGGCACTTCACGACCCAGATACGCGTACCTCCCTGCGAGAGGCACTGGAGTGGGTGCATGATGAACTGCTTCGAGGCGCGGAAGCAACGGACTTGCTTGCCCGGATCAAGGTCGGTGACTCATCTGCATTCATCAGCGCTCCCGGCGTTCATCTCCTGAGCGGGCAC
This sequence comes from Arthrobacter sp. CDRTa11, assembly GCF_026427775.1. Taxonomy (NCBI): domain Bacteria; kingdom Bacillati; phylum Actinomycetota; class Actinomycetes; order Micrococcales; family Micrococcaceae; genus Arthrobacter; species Arthrobacter sp. CDRTa11. Next base: position 1,671,315 of record NZ_CP044532.1, read on the forward strand.
GCGGGCAAGGGGCAGCAGTTTGATTGGGTTTGCGTGGTTGGGGCTGAAGAAGGCGTGCTCCCGTTCTTCAAGGCGACGTCCTCCGAGGAACTAGCTGAAGAAGCGCGCGTTCTCTCCGTCATGATTTCGCGGGCTAGGCATGGGGCGCTGGTCTTACATTCGAAGTCTGTGGCGGACTCATACGGGAGGACTCGAAGTAAAGACGCCTCTCGGTTCGCCAGTTCACTCAAGAACGCCCCTTTGTGTCGGAGCGGTTCAGCCATTGTTGAGTGGCTGAAAGCCGCTGACTGGCAGAAGATATCTGCCAATTAGAACAAATCTGCTGCGCGTTGCTCAGGCGGAGCACGGCGTCGATTGTCGGCTGCACAGGCAGTGGTCTTCACTGCCACCATCCAAGAAGTCAGAGCCTACCGAAATACACTGCGTATCCGGCAGATCGGTTGGCTTAGGATCAGAACGACGCATTGAGAATCTGGAGAAAGCACTGCATGGAGCCCCACGGACGCTTGACACTGACATGGACCGGCAAAGACGCCTCCCTGATAAACGCCCCTGATGGGGGGTACGAGTGGGTGGCACAAGACGACGTCCGCGTACATGAAGTCAGGCGATTGCTGCCGGAAGATCACTGCTCGTCCTCTGTTGCCGAACCGACGCCCGGTGCCACCGATGACAACATGCTCATCATTGGGGATTCATCTGATGCGCTCCGCGCCTTGATCCACCATCCCGATTACGCGCAAAAGTACCGGGGCAAAGTGAAGCTCGTCTACGTCGATCCGCCATTTAACACTGGTCAGACCTTTGAGCACTACGACGATGGTCTGGAACACTCGGTGTGGCTGACGGTGATGCGGGATCGGCTGGTTCAGATTCGTGATTTGCTGTCCGAAGACGGCTCGGTCTGGGTCCACCTTGACGACGCCGAAATGGCTTACCTCAAAGTCATCATGGATGAGGTGTTTGGACGACGAAATTACGTCACGTCGGTGATCTGGAGGAAGGTCGACAGCCCGAACGATAACAAAGTAACTGTCACCCCTGATCACGAAAACATCCTCTGCTACACCAAGAATCCGTCCACACGGAACACATTCAATCGGAAGATTGATCCCGCACTGGCGGCTGCCTACGGGAAGGTTGATGAGTCTGGACGCCGCTATCGGGACAGGCTGCTCAGGAAGAACGGGAAGAGCAGCCTCCGGTCAGACCGGGAGACGATGTTTTTCAAGCTAACCGATCCAGACGGAAACGATGTTTATCCGATTCGTGATGACGGTCGCGAGGGACGATGGGCGGCAGGTGTTGAGGGTGTTCAGCGAGCCGAGGCTGAAGGTCGCCTGATCTGGACCAAGCGGATCGATGACGCTGGAGTCGAAAAGTGGGTTCCGTACACGCGGGAGTATGCGCCCGACGTTCCAGAGCGTCCATGGGCAACTATCTGGACTGACGTTCACACGAGCCGACAAACCAAAGCTCATTTGAAGACCATGTTCCCTGAAGAAGGAACACAGTTCTCCACGCCCAAGCCCGAGCTGCTGCTCGAACGAATCATTCACATTGCGAGCAACCCCGGCGACATCGTCTTGGACTGCTTCGGCGGGTCTGGGACCACCGCGGCCGTTGCACACAAGATGGGACGGCACTGGGTCACCGTTGAGCTTTCGCAAAATACCGTCAACACGTTCACGAAACCGCGTCTCCAGAGAGTCACCAATAACGAGGACCCCGGCGGCATAACTATGTTGCCGCCGAGAGAAGTACCCACGGAAGACGATTTCCCCGAAGGCGGGGTGCTCGATGAGTACAAAACCGCCAACAAAGTGCTGAAGGAGCTAGTCAACGCCGGACTGCTGAACTCCAACGATGCAGCCGTCCAAGAACTCAAGCGACTCACCAAATCGAAGGTGATTCCTGCGGAAGAGCGGTGGGCAGGCGGCGGCTCGTTTGGTGTCTATAGTATTGCCCCGAGCATGTACACGCTGGATGAAGACGGGTACCCGCTTTTTGCCGACCACGCTCTCAACGGAGTGTTTACAGAGGGGGCACGGGTGCAGCTTGGCTTCGCCAAGAACGCAATTGATAGGTACCCCTTTGCTGGTCAGCGAGACACGACTCTGCTGGCAGTGGTAGATGGGATTGTCAGTGCAGCCAATGTCAGGGACATCGTCCGATCCCTTCGCGAGGATGAGCGAGTCATCGTAGCCAGCAAAGGTATTGCACCGGGAGCCTCGGAGCTACTCCGCGCGTCGTCTCCCGGTTCTCACATAAAGAAGTTTCCACTGCATGCATCCTTTGACGTCCTGAAGGCGGTTCGCTCATGAGTTGGCTGGAGAACGATCAGGAGCTTGTGGCGGAAATCGGTGTCCGGGTCGGGCTCCGGGACCCCAACTGCCGCGCGCTGTCCGCCATCGTCGATAATATCGGTGCGGACGATTTCCGCGAGGTTGTCTGCGATCTGGCGACCGGGGTGGGCAAGACTTACATCACCGCTGGATTGGTCGAGTATCTCTTTGCCAAGGGTGTTCGAAATGTCCTGATTATGACTCCGGGCAAAGTTGTCTTGGAGAAGACGGTAGGAAACTTCACTCCGGGGCACCCCAAGTACATACCGAACTTGGAAGTCCAGCCCCTTGTTGTGACGAGAGAAAATTTTCAGCGCTCCGAGGTGGGCGATGCCCTCCATAACCCGAACACGCTCAAGATTTTCATCTTCAACGTCCACCAGCTTCTCAAACCCAATATCAAGGACAACAGGGCGACATTCGAGCCTAATGAGTTCATCGGCACCGGGTTGTATGAGCACCTTCAGACAGCCGACGATCTGGTTGTCATTGCAGATGAGCACCACACTTACCACGAGCAAGCAGCCAAGTTCTCGAAAGCTGTCCGGGAGATCAGCCCCCGTGCGCTCGTTGGGCTGACTGCGACCCCAGCCGAAGCCGACCTTGAAAAGGTCATCTTCCGTTATCGACTGGCTGATGCGATCGTCGACGAGTACGTGAAAATCCCCACGCTTGCCTACCGCCTCAATGGTCATGCCTCAGTCGATCTTCAGTTGGCAGATGCCTGTGCAGTTCGGGATGCCAAAGAGCTTGTCTATCTGGACTATGCCGTTCAGGAAAACCTTCCCGCTCGGAAACCTTTGCTGCTAGTCGTCTGTGCAAGCATCAGCGAAGCCACCGACTTCACCGACAAGTTGGTCAGTGAACATTTTGGCGGTGACCAGAGTGCTGTCCTCTGCATTACCAGCGAGTCTTCTGAAGCTGATTTGCAGGCACTGGAAACTGTTGAACGCCCGGACTCGCCTGTGCGCGCTGTTGTCAGCGTCAGCAAGCTGAAAGAGGGCTGGGATGTAAAGACAGTTGCAGTGATCATGGTGACACGAAAGCTGGCTTCTGAAACTCTAACTGAGCAGATTATGGGACGCGGGCTGAGACTTCCCTTTGGTCGCCGTGTTGGCATTCCTTTGATCGATCAGCTCGACATCATCGACCACCAGAGCTATAAGAAGCTTCTTGCCCAGAAGAACCTTCTGCTGGAACAGCTAATCCCAGACGAAGACGTCCGGAACCACGTCCGGGAAGAACATGAGACCGAGCCGGGGGAGACGGACAGCCCCACAGCGGGAGTGGTGGCTAACCACACTGAGGATGATTCCCTTTCGTCGACGGGTACTGGTGCTGGAGACCCGGCAGCAGGACCGGATGGTATTGCTTTTGCTTGGAGCCCCGGTGCACCCGCCGCAGAGAATGACGCAACTGTGTTGGACGCCTCGGAAGTTTTCCTGATTCAGGAAATTGGACAACGAGTTCAGCAGGCGCAGAAGCCGACACACATGTACAAAGACGCAAAATTCAAGGAGATTTACTTCCCAGCGCAGAGAACGGAAATCACTCCGGCAGCCTTTAGTCTCTCGGCGGTCAATAACGCTCAGGCATTCAGCGTCGGCGCCAAGTACACCCAAGAAGTGTCTGACCGCCTGACTCGTAAGGCACTGGAGGCAACGCGGGATGAAGCCGGAACGGTGTCTATCCAAGAGGTTCAACAGGATTACCTTGAGGGCTATCAGGAGAAAGCTCCGGTCTCGGAGGTTAAGTCTGAGGTGATCGCGCGGCTGAGAAAGAAAGACCTGTTTGTCGGGACCACTGCGGAGAAGAACGCTCTAAACCGTCTCGTTGATCAGTTTCTGCTCGGCGCTGGAGTAGGCAAGGACCAAGACAGCATCGAGTGGGGCGTGAACCGTACGGTAATGGCAGTCAACGGATTGCTTAGGCTCATCGATGACAGCTACGCGAAGCAAACGTCCGTTGGCGTCCCCTCGTTTCGTTTTGAACTTGTTGAAGTGCCTCTGTCGCCAGTCATCTTCCCCGACAAGCCAATCGTGCACAAAGACATGGCTGGACCAGTCAAAGACCGCTACTACAACGGATGGAAGCGCTCTGCGATGCCGTTGGTCGCCTTTGACGCAGCAACTACCGAACTGGCACTAGCGCGGCTCATTGATGCGACACCCGAGGTAGCCGCTTGGACCCGGCTCTACGTAAATGGCGACCGAGATGTGAGCATCGATGTGGGCGCACGGAGCTATTACCCTGACCTCATCGCGGTCGATGAGGACAACGTCCACTACCTCATAGAAGGCAAAGCGGACAGGGACCTCACGCGACAAGAAGTCACGGAAAACCGGGTTGCTGCCCAGCGTTGGCAGAACCACGTCAACGATTCCGGGGAGTTCCCGCAATGGCAGTATTTGTTCTGTTCCGAAACGATGATCAAGGAAGCCAACGGATCATGGGAAGTGCTCAAGTCGTTCGCAAGCGAGTTCACCAACTGATGGGCGCCGGCACCGTTGGCTGATCCATTGGCGCTATGGGCATTGATTGTCTCTATGGTGAGCCTGCTCGTGGCGCTGGGTGCTGGTTGCGTTGCGTATCTGGATTACCATCAGGTCGGTCGCGAAGAGCCTTGGCGGCTGACAAAGGTCCAAGACGAGATTTGGCTGCTTGAGCGAGTCCACCGGCGACCGGCGACCATTTCCGGTGTAGATGCGGCTGCCCTCTGTGACGTCGTACAGGTCGGGTGGCTCAACCCGGCAGCGTTCCCCGCGAAGGTGTTCAGGCGCGGTTCACAGGAGTTGCTCCGTATTGATACTGCAAGCGTCGGCGTGCACTTGCTGTTCTACAGCCGCGAGTATGAGATTTTCCGTAAGGTGCCTGCGCACAACACGTCGTACCTTGCGAGCATTCGGGGTGCGCAGGGTGTGGAAAAGTTGAAGATTTGGACCACGGCACTCTACTAGCCGCTGTCCCTTCTCATCGCCTTCCCGGACAGAAAGCCACTAGCCTCCTGCTAGTGGCTTTCCTGTGTAGTTTTGTGGCATGGATGCTGAAACTATTCGATTGATTATCACCGCCGCTGCCGCTGTTGTTGCCGGTATCGGCGCGGCTACCCTTACGGCAGTCATCAATCGTAAGAACACCAAGGACACGCTAGCTTCTGCCCGTGAGGTTGCCGAAGAACAGCGAAGGGAGATGCAGAACCGAGAGCACGCTGTTTGGGTCAGGGATCAGAAGCAGGAGGCTTATACGAATTTCTTGCTACTTGCACAGAATATGCGTCAGAAAATCTTTGCGACAGCAGTGACGGAGACTTTGGATGTCAACCGTCAAGAGCTTGAAGTTGAGCGAAGCAGGATCATGCTGGTTGGCACGCCAGTCGTAAGGCACACAGCCTTGGCAATAAACCAGAATGTAACTCTTAGCTATGACCTTCACACGTTCATTTGCAAACTGAATAAGAAGCGCTCAGAGCTAACTTCGGAGGAGCACACTGACCAAGACCGTCCAAGAGTTGAGAACATCGGAAAGTTGATCCGAAAGACCCAAAAGGAGTATTGGGATACCCGAGAAGACTTTTTCCGCTTGACGAACCAATTCGTCATGGATGTAAGGGACGACTTGGGAACCGTCTCGCCCGAAGATGAGGCTTTGAACGCTGCAAACCGAGAACGCATCAAAACTATCCGCGAGGACTTAGATGTGGACAGTGAAGAAGAGGATGGTCGGATCAAGGCTCTTGCCTGACTCAGACGCTTTATCGCGTCAAGGTCTCCGGTGTTTAGTTTTGTGGCATGGACGCGGAAAATTTTGAAAATCCTCATCGGCGCTGTAGCTGTAATCTCCTCTGGCTTAGTTGGTCAGTGGCTGGCAGGGCGAAACGGCAGGCTTTCGGCTGTGGCTACTCATGAGCGAGACAAACAGACATGGGCAACGGACCTCAAGTATCAGACGTACCTGAGCCTCATTGAACAGTTTGAAGTCTCTTTCGGTCGCCTGACACGTGCCACCAGTGGCGAAGCGAAAGCGCTCTCGCAAGCGTGGACAAGCATCAATGGGTTGAAGGCAACGCCCCTCCGGATCGTCGGGAAGCGTGGAAAATGAAGTGGACACCTCGTTCCGCCTGTGGCACAGCGATCTCTCTCATGGATCGATCACACCGGAAGATTTGCAGCTAAGACGAGAGGAGAATCTCAAAACGTTTCAAGGTTTGGTTGATCAGGTGCGGTCCGAGCTAGGAACAGAGCGATAGTGCTGGTTTGCCTCGGTCTCCTTCCGCCCCTTAATCACCCAAAATACCCATTGGGGGTATGTTGTCGTACCCATTCCATAGGCTGCGAGGACCCACTAAAAGGAGTTCTCGTGAAAAGACCCATCGCTCTTATCGCTGTCGCGGCATCAGCATTCATGCTTGCCAGTTGTGCCTCAGCGACCCGTGCAACGTCAGGCACAACAACTGATCCGAGTCCGTCACCGGCTGTTGCGTACTTCGTGGGGTCTTATCAGTGCGCAGTATCCGGCGGCTCAGGATTCGAAATTGACGATTTCTTCCCCGGAGGACGATTCGACTATTCCGGCGGCGGTGCTTTGACCATCGGTGCTGATGGAACTTGGGCGACTCCAACAAGCGCAGGGACTTGGCTCCTCCGAGGCAACACGATCACCATCGGTGTGATTGATGAGGGCGTGTCCAAGTCGGTAGACATTCCCGGATTCCCTGACACAGCTACGGCGGCGTCTACTGGCAGCACGCTCGTCATCGCGCACCCTACGTATTCAGGGGATCGGACGAAGGTCAAAGCGCGCATGGTCGGCGGAGGATTCCAGTTGACCAACGAGGACGATTCCATTCTCGATTGCGCACGCGGCTGATCATGGTTCGCATCGGTCGGGTTCTTGTTGCATCAGGTCTACTGCTCATCGGTCTGCCATTGATGGCGACACCAGCGCAGGCTGCTACCGTCTGCGTGACTGCTCCCAACGGCGCACTTGTTTGCTACGACAACGGACAGGGTGATGGCACGGGCAACGGTGGCGGCGGTAGCAACACCGGCAGTGGCACGGTCGATGGGGGAGGGGGCAATACTCCGGGCGCAGTTCCCCCGCCGCCCGTGGTCGACCTCCCGGCACTTACCCCTCCGGGCATCGGTCCAGCCGATCTGATCCCGGCTCCCTACATTCCTCCAGCAGCCCCGGCGCCAGCCACTGTAGCCCCAGCAGCGGTCTACAACGCTCCAGCCGCACCACCTCCCGTCTATGTTGCTCCTGTGCCAGCAGGAGGGCAGGAAGCGCTAACGCCGGATCAGCCACCAGAAGCACCAGCAGCAGTCATTGCCGAAGTCCATGCTGTCCCAGAGAGCCCTCAGGCTACGGAGGCGTCGACAATTCCCACAGCCTCGGCTACGGCGTCAGCAAGTCCCGTAGCTACTGCCAGCGTGGAGTCAATGTTGAAGCCGGTAGAGGAAGTTGAGGACACAGGAACGATCGTGGCTGCCAGTCAGACGGAGAGCGACGCCGTGAGCGCTACGCCCGTTACCCTGTTTGTCGCCCTTGTTGTCGCCGGCTTGGTCACAATAGTTGTCGTGCTTCGTTTCGCTTCCGGCATTTTCGGTATTCGAGAAGTTCCTCATTCGATGAAGAAGCGATAACACCGGACGCTTCCCTCCGAACCGGCATTAGGGCATGTGGCAAGCCTGTCAGGGTTGAACTTTACTAGTGTCAAAATCCAAGATAGCGTCGCAGCTTGCACATGGCTTGGGAACCATCGACCGCATCGAATTGGGGGAATTATGTTGGCTGTCCGTCATTTAGTTGGACTGCGCGAAACGAAGTGGTCGGACCTTCTCGCCTACCTGATCGAACGTGACCCGAGGGTGGCTGCAATTCTGCTCGGCGTGACTGTAGCGGATTCAGTTACGGCAGTCGTCCACCGAGAATCGCGACGGTCCTCCGACGAAGGCACTTTAACCCAAGTTGATCTTGAAGTGGACTTCTACGTGGATAGTTCTACTGCACCCACAACTGCCATCATCGAAAGTAAACTTCTGGCGGGATTTACGGTGAACCAGCTTCTAAACTACGCCGACGTCTTTGACCACGCGTCTCACCGGCTACTGATTGCCCCGTTTAGTGATCATTTGGTCTCGAAGTCAGATCGGCTGCGCTGGTCGTCGGCTTCGTGGTCTACCGTTCTTGCGGCGTTCTCTAAGTCCAAAATCGTAGATGTTCGATCCGTGGCACGAGAATGGCAAGCCCATCACGAGCAAACATTTTCGTCTGCCGGAGCAGAAACCGTTTGGAGTTCAACTGACGTACATCCGGTGGCGAAGCTGGCGTACCTCGGAAGCACGGTTCAACAAGACCTAGGGGCTCAAGAGATGCTTCAGTCTGTCGGTGACTCCGGTTATCCACTCATGCAGTTCTTCAGCCCAGCTCTTCCACTCCATGACGACCACCACATCCGCGTCGAGTTGCAGAACGCCAGTCGGGACAAGGAAAAGCCTAGCGCCCTGCAAGCGAAGTTCTGTTTGAGGACTTTGAACGAAGTCCCAGAGTCTTTCAATCTGCCCGTCCTCAGGGAAATAGGCGAGACCATCCTCCATGGGCGGCTTGATTGGAAAACTAGAGGTGGAACGGGAAAGAGTTCAGCCAAATACGAGGGGCACTTCAAGCGCAATTTTTTCGAGCAGAATATTCCGAGCGAATGGAGTTACGGGTACCTCGGCAATGGATATACAGAACTCGGCGGATGCTACCAGTTCCCGTTGGATGCAAGTCTGGCGGAGATTTCGGAAGTCACCCGAACCTTGCTCAGGCTAATGGAAGAGGTCTTCACAAAGTACCAAGTTCGGGTCGAATGAGCAGCTTGAGATATCGTGCAATTCATGTCGCCGTCCAAATATTGCTGGCTTTCGTGCTAGTGCCTAGTCAACGCGACCAGACCTTCTGTTGACTGCTAAAGCCAGCCGCCAGCAATGATCCCCGAGCTTGCCGCACCGTCAGGCATTCCCCGCTCCAGTGCATCAGCCAGATCGTCGCTGTAGTGAATCGCGGACTTCCGAATCGGAACGGACTCCCATTCCGGGTCCCAGCCTTCGCACGTTTCCCACGCCCTCGCCATCGACAACAGGAGTAGGTACTTCGCCTTAGGGTCGCCGATCTTGACGACTTCTGAGAGAGTTGCGCTCTGGGCGCGCATACGTCGTATGTAGATGTCGGGACAACCACTCACGACTATGTAGTCAACGAATTCCGGTGACCCGTCCGCTACAAGAATCTTGCTGCCAATCTGGGTCCAAGCGGTGCCATCCTTGACCGACTCGCGCTCCAGAACCTCCCAATACGACCCCGCTTCTCTGCGAATAGCAACGGCATCCGCAAGGTCATTGGCGAGCGCTGTCCCAAGGAACTTGACCATTTGCGCGTTGGCAATTCGAACATCCATTCAGAGCCACCCGTCTGCTAACCCTGCAATGACATCGCCGCGTGCGACAGCCGCGCGCTCGAACTCCCGACGCTCCACTTGAATACATCCTTGGCACGTCAGTGGTGAGTGCCGTCCAGCCGTTGCATGCACGTCCAGCTCTTCATCGGTCCACTTACGGATTGGATAACCGGGAGCAACGCTCATCAGAGCGCGCCATCGGCAAGTGCCTGCGAGCCGCCAGCAGCTACTGACTTATCTTCCAGTCGGTTGCGCAGGTACTGCTCCCGCGCTTTGGCGTATTCGTCCGCTCGGTACGGGTTATCAGATTTGATTGCCGCATGAACTGCCATAGCCTCACGCACTGCACGCAAGGCGCGACGGTCGGAAAGATGATCATGGGAAAAGTCCGCAGTCGTGTTCATCGCGCCGCTGCTATTCCAGAAAGCAACGAATGGCTCATTCTCTGCAACGCCAAATACGGCAGTCGGCAAAGTCCCGTGCTCGACCACGACTGCCAACTTTTCCAACTTGGTGAGGATCGCTTTGACCTGCCGTGGGCTTGCGCCCTCTAGTCCGCCGCCGGACATTAGCAACTCCGTCAGCGTGGTCACGGTACTTCCCGCTCGTAAACGTAAACCCACTGCGTTCCGTTGGCGACGCTGCGGTCAAGGTCCAGCGCGTAGAGCCCCCGTGTTGGCGGCATGCAGTCGCACGGTCCGTCGCCATGATCTTCCGCTTCGTCGTAGCCTTCACCGCAGCACAACGTCCCGTGATGCACGGCGGCTATGAACTGTTTGGGTGGTGGTGCGCCGTCCGGTTCGAACGAGGTTCCGTCCGCCGGTCCGCGAAGGCAAACCTGTTCTGCTGTCGCTGCTGGAAGAGTCATAGCCGCAGGTTACCCGGTGGGTCAGACGGAATCGCTGAGCCTTGCTTTCCGTGCATCCATCTTTGCCTTTATGCGCGTATAGCGGGGTTCGTTCAGCCGGGACAGGGAGTCGATCATTTCCATGACCATCTCGTCTTGGTAGGTGTACAAGATCGTCGCCTTCTTTGGAACACGCGCCGCCGTCACGAGCCGGGCTTCCACCAGAATCTTCAAGTGCCGGGACATTTCAGGCTGAGAGATGTCACCGATTAGTTCGCACAGGTCTTTGCCGGACTTGGGTCCCGTCGACAATTGACGCAAGATGAGCTGCCGGTCGAGGTTAGAAACGGCAAGGAACTCTGAATCAACTTTCCAGCTCTGCTCCCACGGGATGGACTTTCCGATACGACTCATGTTCCGCTCCTTGATGGCTGCTATCTCAATGAAAGTAGCGCCTGTGACCTGCTCGAAATTTCCGCTCGTTGCCGCTGAGCCGCGCGCAGCGCCGCCGTCCCACTCGACAGCCAGCGAAGAGGTGAGTGGTGCAGGCTCGCTGGGCATCACCCACCGCATTCACATCAGCGAAGCACCATTTGTCGCGGAGTTCGGGTTTCTCTCGGCGGGGAATATCAGGAACCTTAGGGCAAAACTCACCTTTAAGGCGAAAGGGATACCGTGGCGGTAATCCGCCTTCACCTCGCATCGTGCTCCAATGGCTGGGAAGCAGCATTCATTGCCGTGCAGCAATAAATGCTGACAGATTGCTAGCCCGTACCCCCGCAAAAGTGGACATGCCCAGAAAGCGGCTAACCCCCATCAGAGCGCTCCCTCCATTAGTGCAGTAGTGCCACCAGCGAGCAGCGACTCATGCTCCGGAAGACGGAGGAGAACACCGAACTCCCATGGCTGTTTCCAGAGCTTGACCTCCACTACTGGAAAGTCCTGCCCGTTCTTCAGCGCGGACGGTTCGTAGCTGCTCCTGTTGACCTTCGGTTGGTATTGACGCCACTCGTAGTCTTCTCGCAAGGGCAGTATCCCGAAGGACAACACCGACGTCTCGTCGTCATAGAACAGGGGTCGGTCCTTGTCGACGACGGCGGGATGGATGCCGTTGTGGACGAGCATGGTTCTGATGTTCGTATGGTTGCCAATAGCAAATTTGATCTCGCGCGTCATGCCGTCACCGCCGCAGGACGAGCGACCAGCTTGCCAAGAACCGTGTAACGCGCGCCGTCCCTACCGCGCTCGACTTCGGTAACAAGAACCTCATCGTTGCGAGAGAGCCGCAGCGTCCTGAACTCCGAACCGTTCTCTCCCTGCTGCAAGTTGAACAAGTGGGAGTCGAGTGCCAACCAGCATTTCAACTGCAACGAGGAAGCGTCCAAGTCCGTCTTGGTGTGTCGTCCACCCCACAGTAAGAACACCTCCGTCCTGAGCAACAAGCTCTTGCCCTCCACTGCCGTCTGGTTATCCATGGTTATCTCCTCTCAAAGTGTTATTGGTGAAAGCCGCTGTCTGCCGCTCTAAGCGCCTCAAATGCGATCAAGGGCGTTGAATCCGTACATCCTCAAGTTCGTCTCTCCTCTGTCCAGCAGGTCGAAGGGAATGTGGTTCTGAATCTGCTTCGCTCGCATCGCCGCGGTCCTGCCTTGTTTTGCGAAATACCCGAGCATCTGGGCTATCTGATCATCGATAGTTTTAGGACGCTCAGGACGCGCAGACCCCGTAGGTACATGGGTCATGTTGCGCTTCTTCGGGGACACCGTCTTGGTTGCGATTCTCACTACACGTTCAAACCACTGAGCGAACGTGTATCCCGAGAGTCGGGAGAAGTAGGGGGACTTCCTCGGGTAAGACGACAATCCGTCCGGCTCACTCAGGTAGAAGTGAACATGAGCAGTACCGCTTTGCATGTGACCGCAGACCATCTTGGTTCCTGCGACCGGAGTGAACTCCAGCTTCCAGATGCACTGCATGGAAGTGCCGAACGCAACCTCAAACTGTTCGAAAATGAACTTGTTGATCCGGTACCTCAGGTTGCCAGTGAATTCATCAGCCATTCCTTCTTCCAGCAGTACATACGTAGCCAGAACCTGATTTTCAAGGATCGGAGTCAGCTCACGCTTCCCCAGTACCTTTCGCATTTTGCGAGCAGTATCAGCGCTGAACTTCACCGTCACTCGCTTTAAGTGGTCGTACTTGGCTAGTAGCGCCGCATACTCTTCCTGTTCCAGCTCACGCTTAGTCAGCTTGCGGAGGTCGATGTTCGCTACAGAATCAAGGGACTCAACCTGCTCTGCTTCCTGAATGTCATCACGGAGCCCCGTTACGGAAACAGAAGGAATCATGCTGTCTGAATTAGAAGGTGCATCAGACTGAGTTCCTGCTGCTGGAACCAGATTGTACTCATCAAGAAATCCCGATGACGCTGAAGTAAGAGGAATCAGGGTGGTACTGGATGTACTGCGCAAGGGAACAAAGGGGGCTGAAGAAGTGCCCTTAATAGTCCCTGTGGAATTCCAGAGGGAAGCACCGGATACAACTTCCCCAGAACGGCGGGGGATATCGGATGTTCTGATATCCGCTTTGGGTGTCACTTTGTTGACACTCTTGCTTCGCTGAGAAGTGGGGCTTACTCGGTTTATAAATGCAACCAATTCAGTGCGCGTCCGGCGGAAGTACATCGGTTCGCAACCCTCAGCCAAATGCTCATCGAAGGCGACGAGATCAAGGCTGGAGAAGATACCGTGGTATTTCACAACCTCGACTACGTGCAGGTGCAACATTGCGGAGCGCAGCGTCTCACGTTCAGCAGCGCTATTGGACGCCACGTATGAGGCAAGCAGCTCAGACATGGGATCAATGGTGAACTTGCTGGAGCGTTCCGACAGGCAAGGAGTTGCGACAGAGGACATGATGGGGCACCCCTTCCGGGATAATTTCGCATGAATCAGTGGGGGTAGCCGGGAGCGAAGCGAACTCGGAACGCTCCAGAAGCTCAAGCTACTGAGGATATGTTTCTATATTTCGGATCGTCGTCACTGGCTATCGATAGCTACTTGCTGGCGGCGATTCCATGTTTCGCGGCAATAGCCTTGAGGATTCTGTACTCCTCGGCTTGCGCCTTGTTCCTTGCCTTGATGCTGTCGGCATTGCGCCTGTAGCGAGCAGCCAGTGTGATCCGGCGGCATTCGGGGCAGAATGCTTCGTTGTGAACGTGACGTCGTTTGCAGGTCTTCATGGTCACCTCCTTTCCTTTCATCTTGTCTTGGCTGTTGCATTCGCTTTCCCGAAACCTGCAGCTTCCGAATAGCTCGCTTTAGTTACATTGGCAACATTAGCGGATGAATTCATCAACGTTTCTTCAGTGCAGTGACGACAAACAAGAGAAACGGTTTGGACCATCCCTGCGTTTCTCGGAGCGTCTCTCTCAAAGCGACAACGAGGTTTACATGAACTTCCGCGCCATCATTAGGAATCAGGGATACTATGCGGCAAAATAGATCGTTGTCCCCTTTAGGTGCTCAGTGAAGGTCGCCCACTTCGACAGTTACTTAGGGCTCGAAACTGGCGAAAGTCGTGTGCACGAAGAAGACGTAGGTGCAGCCGATGACAAGCACCCGGTGACACCACCAGCCGTCATGAACCCAGAATGTCTGTCTGTCAACGTAGTGTCTGGACCAGCAAGGGATTCGGATGCCATGGGGGAGGACAGACCAGATGTTGAACACGGAAGATGCAAAGGAAGTTAGGAACCCGCGCGGGGAAGGCAGCATCAAGCCATACTCCGGGGGAGGTTATCGCGTGCGCCTCACCGTGAACGGCGTCAAGAAGTCCAAACTTGTGGCTACGCCCAAAGAAGGGCGCGATCAGGTCAGGGCGTGGAAGAACCAGTCCGATGAAGGTCTGCTCATCTCGGGCGCGAAGTCAGAATTGATCGAGGTCATCGAGGGCTGGTTTCGTGAGGGCTGCAAAGACAACCCGAACCACAAAGACCTCGCCATCAGTACCATTCAGGGGTACCGCCAGAAGACTGACGCCTACATCGCCCACGCGCCGATCGCGCATATTAGAATGAACAGCCTCACCGCCGAGCACATTGGTTCCTTCATTCGGTCACTGGCAAATGGCGAATTTGCAGAGCACAAAACTAAGACCCTCACTAAAGAACTGAATTCCATCAAGATCACTGATCCACTGCAAAGTCAGAAGCGAATACGGATCACGGCGCAGATGCCAAAGCGCACGGAATACGGGACCTCAATTCAGAGACAGTGTTATGCGGTGATCAGGGACGCGCTGAAATTTGCCGTCGCCCAGCGGCTCGTTTCGCGAAATGTTGCTGTTGACTACGCCGCGCCGGGAGCGCAGACCAACTCCCAGCGGGACGCTGGTCACCTCACGCGGGAAGAGGAGCGGCACGGATACGAATTGTCTGATCTCCAGCGCTGGAAAGTACTGGCTGCACTCGATGAGCCAGTGAACGCTCGGATGAAGCTCCGTTGGACCCTCGCCCTTATATACGGCGTCCGTCCCGGTGAAGCCCTTGGAATTTGTTTTTCAGATGTGGACTACGGGACCAAAGAGCTGGTGATCCGCCGTCAGTTGCAGCCGGTGACCGGACGAGGCAACATACTTGTCCCTCGTGTAAAGACGCCCTCAGGCAAGCGAACTATCCCCTTGCGCGATGACACCCTCCAGCTATTCAAAGAAGCATCACGACGGAAGCGCCGCGAAAAGCGGTCTCCGAACTGGACCCAGTATGAGTTCGATGGCAGAGAGTACGATCTCGTCTTCACGCAGCTAAACGGACGAAGCATCCCACAGCGTCTCGATGACACCAACTGGAAGCGGTTCCTCAAGTCCGCCGGTGTGCCGGAAGTTCGTCGCTATGTGGCTAGGCATGATGCCGCCAGTCAGATGATGGCTAAGCCGGGGGTAGACCACATCGCGGTCAGCTCCATCCTTGGGCACTCTGATCCAAGCTTCACGTGGCGGAAGTACTCCCATGCTCTTGAAGGCAAGAAGCGGAGTGTTATTGATGCCATGGGTAACTCGGTTGTAGACAGTGTGTTTGCGTGGAAAGAACGTCTCGAAGAAGAACACGGGCGCGCATGGATGATCGAAAACAATATCTCTCCGAACGAATGGGACGAGGACGGGGAACTGGTCTCGTAGGACCAGCAATCTAGGAGAAGAAAAGCCCGTAGTGTCATGGCACTACGGGCTTTTTCATGTTGTCGCTTCGTCGGGAATGATTCTAAGAGCGGCGTGCCTGTCAAATAAGGGATAGGAACCCCCTACTCCATGTCACTACGTTCGCTCGTCCGTGGCACTACGGTGTCACTACGGTTGACCATGCCGTCGAGGTTGCGCATCGCGGTACCATGTGGCTGGTTTCCCGCTCTGGTAGTCAATGCCTTCGGGGGTACTTGACAGCGTGCGATCTGCCTGCTGCGCCCAGCGCGGGACTCATAATCCTAAGGTCCTCGGTTCAAGTCCGAGTAGCCCTACCGCAGGTATCCATTGCCACAACTGAATAACACCAAAGAAACCATGACCGACTCACAGCCGGCCATGGTTTCTTTTGTTTTCAGCCGCAGTTGCGGTATGTTACTGACCAGTAACTTATCGATACTGCTAAGCCCGGGCCCAGCCCGGCACTGCTGATCCTTGTGTGAGGAAACCATGTCCAAAGCCGCTTTTGACATCAACAGCCTTCCGTATGCCGACGGTGACTTCTTTGCCTTCGAGCAGCTGCTCACTGCCAAGGAGCAGGACCGGCTCGCCGAGATTCGCGCGTTCCTGGCGCGTGAAGTACGCCCCATTGCCGTGGACTGCTGGAACCGGGGCGAATTCCCGATGGAGCTCATTCCCAAGCTTGCCGAGATTGATCTGGTCAGTCCGGTCAGGCGGCAGGGGAATTCGAACCTCTTCGCCGGCCTGGTCCATGCCGAGGCCACCCGTGCCGATACGTCCATAGCGACCTTTATGGGTGTCCACGACGGTCTGTTCACAGGGTCCATAGAGGCGCTTGCCTCGCAGGAGCAGCAAGAAGCCTGGCTTCCGGACATCTATTCGCTGAAGAAGATTGGTGCATTTGGGCTCACGGAGCCGCTTGGTGGTTCCGACGTCGCCGGCGGTACCCGAACCACCGCGCAGAAGGACGGGGATGCCTGGATCCTGAATGGTGCCAAACGATGGATCGGCAACGCCACCTTCTCCGACTGGGTGGTCATCTATGCGCGGGACCTGGCCGACAACCAGGTCAAGGGCTTTATGGTGGACACCTCGCTCGAAGGATTCAGCGCTACAAAGATCGAGAACAAGATTTCCCTGCGCACGGTCCAGAACGCGGACATCGTCCTGAATAACGTGGTGGTTCCCGATTTCTTCAAGCTTGCCAACGCCAACAGTTTCCGCGACACCAACAAGGTACTCAAGGTAACCCGCCTGGGGGTTGGCTGGCAGGCTGTGGGGCAGCAGCTGGCCGCGTTCGACGTCGCCCGGCGCTATGCCGTGGAGCGCCATCAGTTTGGCCGTCCGCTGGCGTCCTTCCAGCTGGTCCAAAGCCAGCTGGTCCAGATTCTCGGCAACGCCGTGAGCTCGATGGGCATGATGGTGCGGCTCTCCCAGCTTGAGGACGCGGGCCTGGCCAAGGACGAACAGTCCGCGCTGGCCAAGGCCTTCACCACCGCCAGGATGCGCGAAAGCGTGGCAATCGGGCGGAGCCTGCTGGGCGGCAATGGCATTGTCACCGACTTTGAGATGGCCAAGATCTTTGCGGATGCGGAAGCCATCTACTCCTATGAGGGGACCCACGAGGTCAACACCCTGGTGACGGGCCGGGCCATCACCGGCATCTCCGCGATCGTCTAGCTGGGTAGTCCATCTAGCTGTCGGAACGTTGGCGGCGGGGCAAGCCCTGGCCGGAGCCGCAGCCGCCCTGGACGGAGCCAGGCTAAGGAGCTCCGCTGCGGGGAAGCAGGACGGACGGGCGGAGGTCCATGACGAACTGCAGCGGATTGACATACTCATCCCCCTGCCTGACGCCCCAGTGCACGCACGGGCCGGACCGGCAATGCCCCGGGAGCAGCGTGCCGATGAGCTGGCCTCTAGCGACGACAGTCCCGGTGGCCAGGTCACTCTGCACAGGTTCAAAACTGCTGCGCAGTCCGTTCCCGTGATCGATGGTGATGACCGGGCGGTCAACCACCACACCCACAAAGCTGACAGTTCCGGGAGCCGGGGAGGTGAGCTCGGCGCCATCGTGGATTGCGGCGAGGTCCACGCCGCGATGGCCGCTCATCCACGGCTTGTCCGGTGGGTCGAAGGGCCGCAGCACCGACGGCTTCGGAGCGAGCGGCCAGGCCCAGGAGGGACGTGCCGCGCCCGGGTCACTACCTTGCCGCAGCTCCGGGGACTGTGCTCCTGACGTGATTCCGCCCGTGGAAAGGACTTCGCCTGAGGGCGCCACCGATGCGGGCAGCAGAAGCAGGGCGGCGAGGAGTGCTGGCGCTTTCATTGGCCCAGCTTCCTCCGGCTGAAGAGGCGCCGCGAGCATTCATCTGCCCCATGTGGAAAACCTCTGCCGGCGGAGCTAAAACGGTGGCCCTGCTGTCCGGCGGGCGGGAGCGCCTGTAGTACACTTGGTGGAGCAGTTTGCTGTGCCCTCAACGCATTTCGCGTCAGCACGTCTCATTCAGAAGTGCGGGGGAACAGCGGCTGACTACGCGCATCCAGCCCTCCTCGTCCAAAGCCAATGGCTTTGCCTGAGGAGGATTGTGCCTCTTGCGGTCAGGGCCCTGTGTCCTGATGAGAAGCGCAATGGATGCCAGGAGCACGGCCCGCCTTGGGCCAGGCTAAACAACCGTCAACTATTGGCAGGGTAAGAGAGCCTCCGGGTTTTCTCATGAATGACCTGCCGGAAGGAGCGCCGGCATGCCCGTCGTAACTATGCGCCAGCTGCTTGACAGCGGCGTCCACTTTGGACACCAGACCCGCCGTTGGAACCCGAAGATGAAGCGATTCATCTTCACGGAGCGCAACGGCATCTACATCATTGACCTTCAGCAGTCGCTGTCCTACATCGACCGCGCTTACGAGTTCGTGAAGGCCACCGTTGCACACGGCGGCACCGTACTCTTCGTCGGCACCAAGAAGCAGGCTCAGGAGTCCATTGCTGAGCAGGCAACCCGTGTTGGCCAGCCCTACGTGAACCAGCGCTGGCTCGGCGGTATGCTGACCAACTTCCAGACCGTCTCCAAGCGCATCCAGCGCATGAAGGAACTGGAAGAGATCGACTTCGACGACGTCGCCGGCTCCGCGTACACCAAGAAGGAACTGCTGCTCCTTCGCCGTGAACTCACCAAGCTGGAGACCAACCTCGGCGGTATCCGCAACCTGACCAAGGCACCCTCCGTGCTCTGGATCGTGGACACCAAGAAGGAACACCTCGCCGTTGACGA
This sequence comes from Arthrobacter sp. CDRTa11, assembly GCF_026427775.1. Lineage (NCBI taxonomy): Bacteria > Bacillati > Actinomycetota > Actinomycetes > Micrococcales > Micrococcaceae > Arthrobacter > Arthrobacter sp. CDRTa11. Next base: position 1,690,413 of record NZ_CP044532.1, read on the forward strand.
GGCAAAGAAGCTGAACATCCCGGTTGTTGCCATCCTGGACACCAACTGCGATCCCGACGAAGTCGATTTCCCGATCCCGGGCAACGACGACGCCATCCGTTCCGTGAACCTGCTGACCCGCGTCGTTGCTGATGCTGTTGCAGAGGGCCTGATCGCCCGCAACCAGCGTGCAACCGGCACCACCGAGGCTCCGGAAGAGCCGCTGGCCGAGTGGGAGCGCGAGCTCCTCGAAGGCAGCAAGGCTGAAGAGGCCGCTCCGGCCGCTGAGGCTGCTCCCGCTGCCGAGGAAGCTCCGGCTGCCGAGGAAGCTCCGGCCGCTGCCGAAGCTCCCGCCGCCGACGCCGACAAGTAACAAGTAAATCCGGATTCTCAGGCGCTCCAGCAGCGCTTGGAACACCTGACAGGATGGCGGCTCACCCGGTGAGCCGCTGTCCTGTCGGTCCGTACACCACATACATTTTCTAGACAGAGGGGTTCACATGGCGAACTACACTGCCGCTGATATCAAGGCTCTGCGCGAGCGCACCGGCGCCGGCATGATGGATGTCAAGAAGGCTCTTGACGAGGCCAACGGTGACGCCGAGAAGGCCATCGAAATCATCCGCATCAAGGGCCTGAAGGGCGCTACCAAGCGCGAAGGCCGCTCCACCGCCGAAGGCCTGGTGGCCGCCAAGGTCAACAACGGCGTCGGCGTGATGATCGAAGTCAACTGCGAGACCGACTTCGTTGCCAAGGCTGACAAGTTCATCCAGCTGGCCGACCGCGTCCTGGCCGTTGCCGTTGAGTCCGGCGCTGCCGACCTCGACACCCTTCTGGCCACCGAAGTCGACGGCAAGCCGCTGTCCGAGGTCGTCGTCGAAGAGGGCGCAGTGCTGGGCGAAAAGGTTGTTGTCCGCCGGATCTCCCGCATCGAGGGCGGCACGGTTGACGCTTACCTGCACAAGACCTCCAAGGACCTCCCGGCCCAGGTGGGCGTCCTGTTCGCTGTTGACGGCGAAGGCGAAGCTGCCACCACCGCAGCCCACGACGTTGCAGTCCACGTTGCAGCCATGGCGCCGAACTACCTGACCCGCGAAGACGTTCCGTCCGAGCTGGTTGAGTCCGAGCGCCGCATCGCTGAAGAGACGGCCAAGGCTGAAGGCAAGCCCGAGGCTGCCCTCACCAAGATCGTCGAGGGCCGCGTGACCGGCTTCTACAAGGGCGAGGTCCTGGTTGACCAGGCATTCGCCAAGGACGCCAAGAAGTCTGTGGCCCAGGTCCTCGAAGAGGCCGGCGTCAAGGCTACTGCGTTCTCGCGTTTCCGCGTCGGCTCCTAGTCGAATCTGCAAGGGGGTGGCCACTTCGGTGGCCGCCCCTTTTGCATGCACCGGCTAAACGTCAGATGAGACCTTTGGCCACCCAGCACGATAACCTAGCTCAGAGTTAACCAACGGGAAGGCACCATGGAAGCCGTCAACAGTTCAATCCAGCCAGAGAAGAGCAGGCGACGTGTCCTCCTCAAGCTGTCCGGTGAGGTCTTCGGCGGCGGAAAGTTGGGCGTTGATCCCGAAACCGTCCGCGACGTCGCCAAGCAGATCGCTGCAGCCATCCCGGAAGTGGAGGTAGCCATCGTCGTCGGCGGCGGCAACTTTTTCCGCGGCGCCGAACTGTCCCAAAGCGGTATGGACCGGTCGCGGGCAGACTACATGGGCATGCTCGGCACCGTCATGAATTGCCTGGCCCTGCAGGATTTCCTGGAGCAGGCCGGCGTTGAAACGCGTGTACAGAGTGCCATCACCATGGGCCAGGTTGCCGAGGCCTACATTCCCCGCCGCGCCATCAGGCACATGGAAAAGGACAGGGTAGTCATCTTTGGAGCGGGAGCCGGGCTTCCGTACTTCTCCACTGACACCGTGGCTGCCCAGCGCGCCCTGGAAGTCCACGCGGACGTGGTGCTGATGGCCAAGAGCGGCGTGGACGCGGTGTACACCGCCGATCCCAAAAAGGACCCCACCGCTGAGAAGCTGGACACCCTGAGCTACGACGACGCCCTCCGGCGTGACATCAGGGTCATGGACCAGACAGCCATGACCATGTGCAAGGACAACAATCTCTCCATGGTGGTCTTCGGAATGGAAGGCGAAGGGAACGTCACCCGCGCCATTCTCGGCGAAAAGCTGGGAACGCTGGTCACCCCCTAGCTACGGCTAGGATGTTTTTAGGACAGTTCCTCCCCGCCATCCCCTAAGGATGGAACGGGGATCAACAAGGAACATTGAACCGAGATTGTGCATGGACCCGGCACCGACGGACTGCACCAACTTCTGAGGAGAGACCGTGATCGAAGATACCTTGCTCGAAGCCGAAGAGAAGATGGACAAGGCTGTTGAGGTAGCCAAGGAAGATTTTGCCTCGATCCGTACAGGGCGGGCCAACCCCGGACTCTACAACAAGGTGCTGGTGGACTACTACGGTGCACCCACCCCGCTGCAGCAGCTGGCATCCTTCGCCATTCCTGACGCCCGCACCATTCTCATCACCCCGTTCGACAAAACTGCTCTCCGGGACATTGAACGTGCCCTGAGCGACTCCGAGGTGGGCGCTAACCCCTCCAACGACGGCAACGTCATCCGGATCACCATTCCGGACCTGACCCAGGAACGCCGCAAGGAGTACGTCAAGATCGTCAAGACCAAGGGCGAGGACGCCAAGATCTCCATCCGCAACATCCGGCGCAAGGCCAAGGAAACGCTGGACCGGCTGGTCAAGGACGGCGAAGCCGGCGAGGACGAGGGCAGCCGGGCTGAGAAGGAACTGGACGCTTTGACCAAGGCACACGTGGACGGCATCGACGAACTGCTCAAGCGCAAGGAAGCGGAGCTACTCGAAGTCTAATGAGCCAGGCAGAGCAGGCTCCCGCTCAACGGGCGCGCATGAAGGGGAGGCAGCCCCGGAGGAACCCGACGCCCAAGGCTGGACGGAACCTCCCTGCGGCCACCGTGGTGGGCCTGGCGATGCTCTTTGCGGTCTTGGGCGGGCTCGTCTTCCTGCCGCTCGGCTTTGTGGCGGTGACCACCGCCTTCGCTGTTTTTGGGGTCTGGGAAATTTACCGCGCCTTGGAGGCAAACGGCACCAGGATGCCCATCGTCCCGGTGATGACGGGCACGCTGGCCATGCCTTTCGCTGCCTACTTTGGCGGATTGGAGAGCCTTCTCTTCGCCATGCTGCTGAGCTGCGTGGCAGTGCTTCTCTGGCGCTCGGTGGAATCAGCCGCGGGATCGGCCAACAGTATCTTCGCCGGCGTCTTCACCCTGGGCTGGGTTCCGTTCTTCATCAGTTTCGCGGCCCTGCCCCTTCATGCTTCGGGCGGCGCCATCACCGTGGGCCTGTGGCCCGGGGGAACTGTGCCACACGGGGCCTGGCAAGTAGCAGTGATGCTGCTTCTGGTTGTCTCCAACGACACGTTCGGCTACCTCGTCGGCGCGTCACTCGGAAAGCACCCCATGGCGCCCAAAATCAGTCCCAAAAAGTCCTGGGAAGGCTTCGCCGGATCCATTGCCGGCGCCATGCTGATCGGGATCCTGGCAAGCATCTTCCTGCTCGGCAAACCGTGGTGGGTAGGCGTGGTCCTGGCAGTGGGCCTTGTTGCCGCCTCCACAGCCGGAGACCTGGCGGAATCCATGGTCAAACGCGAACTGGGAATCAAGGATATGAGCAGCATCCTCCCCGGTCATGGCGGAGTGATGGACCGGCTGGATTCCATCGTTTTCGCAGCACCAGTGGCGTTTGTGCTCTACGGGCTGGTCGCAGCAGCCTGACTGAAGCACCAAGCCCGCATGCCCCAACAGAACGCCGGCGGCGCCATAGACTGGTGCCACAGCGATCCGGCTGAAGAACATTGAAGGAACGTACAGTGGCAGTGGATTTTCAACGGCAGATTCCCGCGTCCTTTGAACGCGTGCAGCGCAACGACTACGGCTATAACGCCAAGCAGGTGGACCAGTTCCTCCAGCGCGCCCGCGTCTCGCTGGAATCGCCGAAGGCGGCCGTCCACGTCATTACGAGCTCCGATGTGCGTTCAGTCTCCTTTGACCCCGTCAAAGGCGGGTACTCTGCCGCCGTCGTGGATGCCGCCCTGGACCGGCTGGAAGACGCTTTCGCCCGCCGTGAACGCGATGAACTGATTGCCTCCAGTGGCGAAGAAGCCTGGCTGCGCCAGATCGGACGGCTCTCCGGGATCCTGCGCGGCAGGCTGCACCGGCCCGACGGCGAACGCTTCCGCCGGCCGTCGAAGAACAAGGCCCGCAGTTACAACACCGCGGACGTGGACAAGCTCTGCCACGAGCTGATCGGCTACCTGGAAGAGGACAAGCCGCTCAGCGTGGACAATGTCCGCCGCGCTGTCTTCCGTCCCGCAACAGGCCAGGACGGGTACGAGGAAAACCAGGTGGATGCGTTCCTGGACCGCGTGGTTGAACTGATGGCTGCCATCGACTGACCCACGCCTCGCCGTTGTAGCCTGCACCATGCAGCCTGCCCCATGCAGTCCGCACCGGGCAAGCCTGATTCTGCGCAAACCTGCCTCGGGCGACCAAATCTAGCGTTCGGTGATCAAAGGCCTCTCAGGGGTGTGCAGGCGGGTCATGATCCGCGACATCGTCCTGGGCACACGGCCCTTGGTGGCGCGGGAGACGAGTACCATCACGGCGAACGCAGCCGGCACAGTCCACGCCGCCGGCTGGGCCAGCCAAAACGGGGTGCCGGCCGCCCCCGCCGCTGCGCCGTAAATCATGGCACCGCCGCAAAGCAGGGCCCCCGTCACCATCCCGGCGATGGCACCGGCGTCGGTAAGGCCCCGCCACCAAATGCCCAGCAGCAGGACGGGGCAAACGGTGGAGGCGGTGAACGCAAACACCAGGCCAACGCTGCCTGCGAGCGCAAGCGAGTCCGTCATCAGGGCGAAACCCAACGGGACCGCCGCCGAGATGACGGCGGCCAGCCGAAAACCGTGGACATTGCCACCGAGCACATCCTGGCTGATGACACCGGCCAGCGAAACCACCAGTCCGGAGGTGGTTGACAGGAACGCGGCAAAAGCGCCGCCCACCACCAGCGCAGACAGCAGGTCGCCGGCCGTTCCGCCCACCAGCTGGCCCGGCAGGAGGAGCACTACGGCGTCGGCCTGTCCCGACCTGGCAAGCTCCGGGGCGAACATCCGGCCCGCAAGACCATACACCGTGGGGAACAGGTAGAAGACCGAGAGGAGGCCCAACACGATCAGGGTGGTCCGCCGGGCAGACTGCCCGTCAGGATTGGTATAAAAGCGCACCAGGACGTGTGGCAGTCCCAGCGTCCCGAAGAGGAGCGCCACCAGGAGTGAGATGTTCTGGTAGGGGCCGGCGGGTGACAGCCCGGTGGGGTTGATGGCGGCTTGGGCAACAGCAGGCGTCCCGCTTCCGGCCAGGACGAACATGATGAAAACGGCGGGCACCGCCAGGGCAGTGAGCTTGAGCCAGTACTGGAAGGCCTGCACAAAAGTGATGGAACGCATGCCGCCGGCCACAACTGTCAGGCACACAACAACCACCACGGACACCGAGCCCACCCAGGATGGCAGCCCGGTGGCAATCCGGATGGTCAGCGCCGCACCGTGGAGCTGCGGAACGATGTACAGCCAGCCCACCACAACCACCACCACACTGGTGACCCTGCGGACCGCCAGCGAATCCAGCCGTGCCTCGGTGAAGTCGGGGATGGTGTACGCTCCCGAACGCCGCAGCGGGGCGGCCACAAAAAGCAGCAGCATCAGGTACCCGGCGGTGTAGCCCACGGGGAACCACAGCGCATCGGTCCCCGAGAGCAGGATCAGCCCGGCCACGCCCAGGAAGCTCGCGGCGGACAGGTACTCGCCGCCGATGGCTGAGGCATTCCACCAGGGCGGCACGGTCCGGGACGCCACGTAAAAGTCGCCGGTGGTGCGGGAGATCCGGAGGCCGTAAAAGCCGATCACCGCAGTGGCAAGCGAAACGACCACCAGGGCCACCACGCCCACGGCGGGATTCACGGCAGGATCAGCGGCCGGATTCACGGCAGCCTCACGCGTCCTCGGCCAACTCGCGGTACCGGGCTTCATTCCGGGCGGCGGAGCGGATGAACAGCCAGGCGCTTAGTCCGATCAGCGGATAGATGCCGGCGCCGATCAGGATCCAGTCGAAAGGGATGCCGGCCACCCTGGTTTCTGCAAGCCCCGGAACAGCTATCAGGAGCAGCGGAAAAGCGCAGAGGATCAGCAGGAACCCCAGACCCACCACCAGGGCCAGCCGCAGCTGGGAGCGGATGAGGGACCTGACAAATACCTGGCCCACGTCTGACTCCTGCGCCGCCTCGGGGGTCTCCCGCGGCGGACGGGCCGCTGAAGGTGGCGCCGTGACCCGGATGCGCGTCATGCCTGTGGCCGGAGGCGGGTGGCTTCCAGCTTCTCACGGACGGTGGGAAGGTGGCGGCGGCTGATGGGCAGCCCGGCGCCCGCCACGGTGACGCTGGGCTTGTCCGCCGCAAGCTTCATGGAGGTGACATGCTTCAGTGCAACCAGGTAGGAGCGGTGAGTGCGGATAAATCCGGCTTCGGCCCACTGCTGCTCCAGGTCCGCCAACGGAATCCGGATCAGGAAGCTGGCCTCGGAAGTGTGCAGCCTGGCATAGTCGCCCTGGGCCTGGACGTATGTGACATCGTCCCGGCGGATCATCCGGGTGGTACCGCCCTGGTCCACGGTGATCATCTCAGGGGCCTCCCCGCCGTCGCGCATCAGTTCACTGATCCGGCCCACCGAACGGGCCAGCCGTTCAGCGCGTACGGGCTTGAGCAGGTAGTCCACGGCGGCGAGCTCGAAGGCTTCCAGGGCACAGTCCTCGTCAGCGGTCACAAACACCACTACTGGCGGGTTGCTGCTGCGGGCGATGGCGCGGGCAATGTCCAGACCCGAAACGGCGGGCATATGGATGTCCAGGAAAACGGCATCAACGGCATGGGTGGTGAGCGCGCGCAGGGCCTCGCTGCCGGAGGAGGCCCGGTGGATGATCCCGATCCGGTCATCCCTGCCCAGGAGGTAAGCCAGTTCCTCGACGGCCGGAAGCTCGTCATCGGCGACGAGGACATTAATCATGGTTCCTACATTAGCTGCGTCCGTCAAACAGCTCAGGCGTCATGGCCCGGCTGGGACTTGGGCACGCGCATGGTGATGAGGGTCCCCTCGCCGGGGGCGGTTTCGATCACCAGTCCATGGCCTTCCCCATAAACCTGCCGGAGGCGGGCGTCCACGTTGCGCAGTCCCACATGCTCGCCGTCGCTGTGCCCGGCCAGCACTGACCTGAGCTGCGCAGGATCCATGCCCACGCCGTCGTCCTCGATGGTGACTTCCGCATAGGCGCCGGAGTCATGGGCCGCAATGCTGATCCGGCCTGGCCCTTCCTTCGCCTCCAGGCCGTGCCGGACGGCGTTTTCCACCAGGGGCTGGAGGCTCAGGAACGGGATAACGGTGCTCAGGACTTCCGGTGCGATCCGGAGGCTGACCTGCACGCGGTCCCCGAAGCGCGCACGCTCCAGCAGCAGGTACCGGTCGATGCAGCGGAGTTCTTCGGCGAGGGTGGTGAAGTCGCCATGCCGCCGGAAGGAGTACCTCGTGAAGTCGGCAAACTCGACCACCAGCTCCCGGGCGCGTGCCGGATCCGTGTTGATGAACGACGCGATGGCGTTGAGCGAGTTGTAGATGAAGTGCGGGCTGATCTGGGCCCGGAGGGCGCGGACTTCGGCTTCCATCAGGAGCGTCCGGGACGCGTCCAGTTCCGCCAGCTCAACCTGGACCGAAACCCAGTCGGCCACTTCGCTGACGGCCCGGACCAGCCCGGCACCCACCGACGGGGCAAAGGCCGCCACCACACCAACCACCCGTGCGTTGGCCCGGATCGGGGCGATCACGGCTTCCAGGCGGATCGGGGGGCCCCCGGCCGCCGGAACGGCGCCACGCGCCTGGACTATGGCTGGCGACTGGACCATGGCTGTCCTGCCGCCGGCAAGGACGCCTGCCGCGAGGTCCATGAGGAGGGGCTTCAGGTCCTCGGCGGAACCGTCCCAGGCCAGCACGCCCGCGGTGTCGGTGATGGCCAGGGCATCGCAGCCCAGCAGGCTGCGCAACTGGCGGGCGGCCTTGGCGGCCCCTGCAGGGTTGAGGCCGGCGCGCAGATGCTGTCCCGCCCGGGACGCGGCGTGAAGGGTGGTGTAGGTTGCGCGTTCGGCGTCGGTGCCCAACTCACGGAATGACCGCAGCACCTTCAGTCCCACACCGACGACGGCGGCGATCGCCAGCGCTATCACGGCAAGGGCGGCGGCGGTCAGGAGAGGGGAGTCCGGCATGCTGCCCAGCGTAGCGGCGGGCGCCGTTTGCCGCAGCATCGCAACCGTTGAGCGACCCATTCGGCGCCGGGTCTGGTAGCGGCGCCTCCCGCGGCGCACAGTGATTGCAGTCACATCGACCGTCGCAATCCTCCTGCGCAGTGCCACTCCTGTCTGCAGGGCCGGCCGATGTGAACCAGGCAAATCTCAACGAGGAGGAACGATGGGTCATGATGCCCACACCCCGGACGCTGCGGCGGCCGTGGACTTCGAACAGGTCCAGTCGACGGAGCGGTTCCAGGAACTGCGCAAACGTCACCGGAGCTTTGTCTTTCCCATGGCCATTGCATTTCTGCTGTGGTATTTCGCATACGTCCTGCTGGCGGACTATGCCGTCGGCTTTATGTCCACCAAGGTGTGGGGCAACATCAACATCGGCCTCATCCTGGGGCTGCTCCAGTTCGTCTCCACCTTCGCGATCACAGGCTGGTACGTCAGCTACTCCAACCGGAGGCTTGACCCCATCGCTGCGGAGATCCGGAACGAAATCGAAGGCCATGAGTTCGACAGGCACGGCAACGTCATCGCAGGAGTGAGCAAATGATCGGGATACCAGCAGTGGTGGATGTTGCCGCCCTCAAAGACACCACGCTTCTCAACATGGGGATCTTCGGACTGTTCGTCGCGGTGACCATGGTTATTGTGCTCAGGGCCAGCCGGAACAACAAAACAGCCGCCGACTACTACGCCGCGGGCCGCTCCTTCACAGGATCCCAGAACGGTACCGCGATCGCAGGCGATTATCTTTCCGCCGCATCGTTCCTGGGCATTACAGGCGCCATCGCCATCAACGGCTACGACGGCTTTATGTACTCCATCGGCTTCCTGGTGGCCTGGCTCGTGGCGCTGCTCCTGGTGGCCGAACTGCTCCGGAACACAGGCAAATTCACCATGGCCGACGTTCTCTCCTTCCGGCTGAAGCAGCGGCCCGTCCGCATCGCAGCAGCCATCTCCACGCTTGCCGTCTGCTTTTTCTACCTGCTGGCACAGATGGCCGGAGCGGGCAGCCTGATTTCGCTGCTGCTGGGCATCAGCGACTGGGGCGGCCAGGCCCTGGTGATCATCGTCGTCGGCGCCCTGATGATCATGTACGTGCTGATCGGCGGGATGAAGGGCACCACCTGGGTCCAGATCATCAAGGCGATCCTGCTCATTGCCGGCGCCGCAGTGATGACGTTCTGGGTTCTGGCCATCTACGGCTTCAACCTCTCCAGCCTCCTGGGGGCGGCAGTGGACACCGCCGGCAACCCCGCTGTGCTGAATCCCGGACTGCAGTACGGCAAGTCTGAAACCTCCAAGCTGGACTTTATGTCCCTGGGCCTTGCATTGGTCCTGGGCACTGCAGCCCTTCCGCACGTCCTGATGCGCTTCTACACCGTCCCCACGGCCAAGGAAGCCCGGAAGTCCGTGGTCTGGTCCATCTGGCTGATCGGCCTGTTCTACCTGTTCACGCTGGTCCTCGGGTACGGCGCCGCTGCGCTGGTAGGAGCAGACACCATCAAGTCCGCTCCGGGCGGCGTAAACTCCGCCGCGCCTCTGCTGGCCTTCCACCTCGGCGGGCCGCTCCTGCTGGGCTTCATCTCGGCCGTCGCCTTCGCCACCATCCTGGCCGTGGTGGCCGGCCTGACCATCACCGCGGCAGCCTCCTTTGCCCACGATATCTATGCCAGTGTCATCTCCAAGGGCAAGGCCGACGCCGACACGGAAGTTAAGGTGGCACGGCGCACCGTTGTGGTCATTGGAGTCATGGCGATCCTGGGCGGCATCCTGGCCAACGGCCAGAACGTTGCCTTCCTGGTGGCACTGGCCTTCGCGGTGGCTGCCTCGGCGAACCTTCCCACAATCATCTATTCGCTCTTCTGGCGCCGGTTCACCACCCAGGGTGCGGTGTGGAGCATGTACGGCGGTTTGGGATCGGCCATTGTCCTGATCATCTTCTCGCCCGTGGTTTCGGGCGCGGCCACTTCCATGATCAAGGACGTCAACTTTGCGCTCTTCCCGTTGAGCAACCCCGGCATCGTCTCCATCCCGCTCGCCTTCCTGCTGGGCTGGCTGGGCACGGTGCTTGATAAGAAGCGCGAGGACAGCGGCAAGCAGGCCGAGATGGAAGTCAGGTCACTCACCGGGGTTGGCGCCGAGAAGGCCTCCAACCACTGACCACCAGGAGTGTCCACAGAAACTGAGTCGCCCGGCGGCTTAGCAGCTGTTCACAACGGAAGGAGTCCCTGTGCCAAGGCACGGGGACTCCTTTCGCGCGCTTAGTGTTGATTGCGCTTAGTGACGATGCTCGCCAGACTGATTGTGGTCAAAGGGGGATACAGGCCCGCTGTCCTGACCATGCTGACCGTGAGGGACCGCAAACTGTCCGGCCGTGGAGGCGGCAAGGCCCGGCGTCGCGATTCCTGCCACCAGCACGGCACCGGCGAAGGCACCGAGCAGGAGGCGTCCCGGCCGGACGGCGGCGGGAGCCCCGCCGTCGTCGACACCGTTAACCTTCCCGCGGCCCAGCCGTCGATCCCGCCGGCGCAGCCAGGCGAGGGATCCAACCATCATGAGTGTCAGCAGCAGCGCCGTCAGATGGCTCAGGCTGAGGCTGGACCCGGTGGCCCCTCGCCAGATAGTGGCGGCGGCATGGACCGCGGCGGCAACCATCAGCATCACCAGCGACAGGCCCGGCGCCGGGATCCGCCCCCGGCTAAGGGCCAGGACAGTCCCACCGATCAGTGCCGTTCCCCACAGCCCGGCAAGGACTCCGAAAACGACCTGGGCCGAGTCGCCGGACCCGTCCGGACCGGCAAACAGGCTTGAGGAAACGGCGAGGTTTACCGAACCCGCCCCGAAACCTGCAAAGCCCGCGAAGAGCCGGACCACTGCCGTGGAACCGGCGGCGGGATCGAAGGCCACAGGTTCCCTGGCCACAGCCTGGGATGTTGCAGGCTGGGAAACGGCAGCTGTGTCCATGGCAGTTAGGCCCGGGCGGTGGCGGGGGACTTGTCCAGCGAGAGGCCCACGCCCAGGAGCAGCACGGCACTGGCCAGGTGGAGCACGTTGTCTGCGCCGTTAAGGGCAATGATATTCAGCGGCGAACTCAGCAGGAACAGACCAAGAACGCCCACCAGGAGGTACACAGCCCCAACCCCGGCGTTCACGGTGCGGGCAAGCGCGGTGCTCTTCAGCCCGGCATAAAGCAGAGCCGCGCCGATGGCCAGGTGGATGATGTTGTGCAGCGGGTTGACCTCGAAAATGATGAGGTTGGCGCCTTCGGTGGCGAAAAAGCCTATCCCGGAGGTCACGGCGAAGCCGAGGAGACCAACAAGGAGGTAGACAGCGCCGAAGACGGTGGCGATAAGACGGTTCGGTGATGTGCGCATGGCCCGAAATCCTTCCGGTAGGGCAGGGATGTGCCATCCCAGCCAGACTGTGGGATCCCGGACGGGACCCTCAGAAGGCAATTCGGACCATGGGTTGATGCGGATGGGTGAGGATGTGATTTTCCTTGGAACTATTCCGGGATGTCATCGAACCGGAGCGATAGTGCGGGCCGGGCAACGCTTGAAGATGCGACCTCTGCCGACTAGAGGCGTAGCCTTACCGGCATGGGGAAACTGTCAACAGCCGTAGTGCGACTCACGGTGGTCAGCGGGGCCGTGATCTCGTTGGGGACCGGGTGCGCGCCGTCCGGACAGTCCGCTGATAGCCCGGCCACCGCCACGGCCTTAGACGATCAACCCGATGTGGTGCTGTGCCAGGGTAACAAGGTGCCGCTGCAGGCGCTGGAGAACCCGAGACCGGCGAGCGAGCTCCCACCCGATGCCGCACCGGCCCTGGACGGCCGCGATGTCCCGCAGTTCGACCCAGTCGAATGGCTGATTGCGCAGGAGAGCAGTGATCGGGTGATGCTCATGAACAAGCTCGCAGTTCCGGACGATGACGGCCAAGGCGATGTCCGCGAGTACGAGTACATTGTCATCTCCACCAACTCCATGGCATCAGAACCAGGCAAGCCGGTGTGGGCAGTCGTCGAGGCATCGACCTGCTCGCCCACACTGGACCTCGGCGACATTAGGGCCGGGGCGGTCACTCTCGATCCCTCGTTGCCGCCCGCTCCTGAGTCCGACCGCCTCGCACTGCTAGTCACGGAGTTCGACTGCAATTCGGGTCAAAGCGCCGAGGGACGGATCGAAGTCATTAAGCTCGCCGAAACCGAGTCCACGGTCGAGATCGTCATTGGGGTGCGGGCATCGGGTGCGCAGGTGGCCTCGTGTCAGGGAAATCCGGCCACACCATTTACGGTCGATCTCGAGCGGCCGCTTGGCCACCGTGCCATTCTGAACGCCGCCGTCATGCCCTCGCGCCAGATCACTGCATCAGTCCGATAGTGGGCTGGCTTGCGGTCAATCGGTGGTTGCGGCGATGCTCGAGACGTGGAGGACAACGTGATCGTTAGATCGGCCCAGCCCGAAGACGTTCCGGGATTGGCCGCCTTGAAGGAAGCCTGGGCCCAACTGTCCCACCCCGTATCCGAGTCCGAGCGGCGAGAGTTTGCTGAAGACCTTGCTGCCTGGATGCGTTCACAGGGGCAGGCGCTACTGTGCCATGTGGCCGAAGCCGACGGTCAGCTTGTTGGCATGGCGTGGCTGGTGCTCTTCGAGCGGGTTCCGGACATCCATGATCGAACTCGCCTCACAGGTGACATTCAGAGCGTGTACGTGCTTCCGCAACACCGGCAGCGGGGGATCGGCCGCGCGCTGGTCCGCTCATTGATCGACGCGGCAGACGAGCGAGGCGTGCCGAGAGTGACTGTGAGCGCAAATGCCGCCGCCGCTGCGATGTATTCAGCAGAGGGCTTTGGAACTGCACGCTATCTGCTTGAACGATCTCATCGATAGGCCCTGCTTTTCGATCGTGATGCCCGCGAGTTCCAACGGCGCTCCACCTGCTATTCCTGGGGGCGCAGTTTGATGTTGATCATCTTGAGCTCGTCCTGGCCTTCAAAGCGGTAGGTGAGGTCAACTTTTTTGTCGTCGTCGCAGGTGATGAGGCCTGCGATGTCCGCGGATTTGGTGCCGTTCTCTGACGTAACCTGCACGTCGTTGTACTCCGGCTTGCAGGAGTCATTCAGCTCCAGGCTGGCGATCCCCTCAATAAAGGTCTCTTTCGTCAGCTGGTCATGCAGGGCGGGGTCCAGGTAGCCATAGGCCTGGTCAGTGTCGCCGGAAATGACCAGCTTGGTGAAGTCGTCCGCGAGTCCCCGCGCTTGATTCGTGGCGCTGCCCACAACGTTGACCAGAATGATCAGGCCAATGATGACCAGCAGCAGGACCCCACCGGCGCTTCCCAGGATGATCCACAGCTTCCTGCGGCTCTTGACGGGAGGCTGCTGGCCGGGGAGTCCGAAGGGGTTAGGGTCGCGGCCCGGGTTCCCGCTTTGGGCCGGAGCCGGATACGTGCCTCCAGGCTGATGCTGCGGAGGCGCAGGCTGCATCTGTGGCGATACCGGCTGCATTTGTGGCGATGCCGGTGCCGCCGGAGCTGCCGGCGATCCGGCGTCGGGCTGGTACGGTTCCCGAGGAATGCTCAAGATGGAGCCTTTCCGGCAGCGTAAGTTCGCACTGCCTTTTTGCAGGGACCCGCTGACCGGCGCCCCATCGATTCAACTGGGACCAGCCTATAACCCGGCACGAAGGCTCCCGTACACGGCAAGGACAGGTTAAGCCGGGGCCCGTTGAGGCATGGCACGGGGGCGCCCTGCGCGGCAGAGGGCTGCCGGAGTTTCAGCCGTCGCCCGATCCCCGGTCCAGCAGGGGTTGGATGCGGAAAGGAATAAGCTCACCCATGGCAAGGGCAGTGTCCGTACGGTCCACGCCGTCACACGCCAGGATCTTGCCGTTGATCCTGAACAGGTCCTCGGCGTCCAGGGCTACAACGCGGAGCAGAAGGTCGGCGGACCCGGTGAGGCCATACCCTTCCAGGATCTCGGGAACGCCGGCAAGGTCATGGGCCAGCTGGCCCAGCTTCTGCTGCTGGACATGCACTGAGATAAACGCCATCAGGGGGTAGCCCAGCGACGCCGGGTTGATGCGCCGCTCGAAGGAGAGGAAGACGTGCTTCTTCTCCAGCTGCGCCATCCGCGCCTGCACGGTGTTTCGGGACAGTCCCAGCTTCTGCGCGAGTGCCACAACGGTGCGGCGGGGGTCGTTCGCCAAAGCTGAAAGCAGGCGAGTGTCTGTGCCATCCAAAGCTTGCATAATGCGCAACGCTAGCACGGTCTGAACAACCGGAATAGAGCATTATGCTCAGTTTTTGCCGAAGTGGTTGTACCCCCTGAGCATTGTGAGTATGGTCACAATTATCCGGGGCAACGGCGCCCGGGCGGCCGGCATCCGGCGGGACCACAAGTCCCCAGGAGCGGGTCAAACGACGTGAGAAGGTACGGGCGATCGTGTCTACAGACGAAGCGGGCCAGGGCGGACCAAGCTCCCGTGGCCAGGGCAACAGTGCAGAACACCACGGCGGATCCGGCAGGAGTCTGATCCAGCTGATCACCCCCGCGGGGGAGCGGATCAGCCATCCGGAATTCGATCCCTGGCTACAGGACATCACGGACGAGCACCTATGTTCCCTCTATGAGGACATGACGGTTATCCGGCGGATCGACGTCGAGGCCACCGCCCTGCAGCGGCAGGGTGAACTGGCCCTCTGGCCCCCGCTGTTGGGCCAGGAGGCATCGCAGATCGGCTCGGGCAGGGCCCTGCGCCAGGATGACTTTGTCTTCTCCAGTTACCGTGAGAATGGCGTGGCGTATTGCCGCGGGGTTGACCTGACCAGCATCATTCGGGTGTGGCGGGGGAACGCATCATCCGGATGGAACCCGTACACCATCAACATGGCAACTCCGCAGATCATCATCGGCGCCCAGACCCTGCACGCCACGGGGTATGCCATGGGAATCCAGAACGACGGCGCGGACGCCGTGGCGGTGACCTACTTTGGTGATGGCGCCACCAGCGAGGGCGACCTGAACGAGGCCATGGTTTTCGCTGCCAGCTTCCAGGCGCCGGTGGTCTTCTTCTGCCAGAACAACCACTGGGCCATCTCGGAGCCCGTCCGGCTGCAGTCCCACGTCCACCTTGCGGACCGGGCCACCGGCTTCGGTATTCCCAGCCTGCGGGTGGACGGAAACGATGTCCTGGCCGTGATGGCGGCGACGCGCGTCGCCCTGGACCGGGCCAGGCGCGGGGGCGGGCCCACCTTTATTGAAGCCGTCACCTACCGCATGGGCCCGCACACCACGGCCGATGACCCCACCCGCTACCGGGATGCCAACGAACTCGAGGACTGGGCCGCCAAAGATCCCATCTGGCGGGTGAAATCCCTGCTGGAACGCAAGGGCCTCCTGACGGAAGAGCTGCAGCGGCACGTGGACGACAAAGCCGACTCCGTAGCCCGCGAGATGCGTCTGGCCTGCACGTCCCTGCCCGAGCCGGAACCCCTGGATGTCTTCAAGCATGTCTACAGCTCGCCCAACACGTGGCTCGACCGGCAGCAGGACCACTACTCCCGTTACCTGGCTTCCTTCGGCGACCCCGCAGGAGCCCCGTCAGAAGAAGGTGCACGCTGATGACCCAGATGACCTTTGCCCGCGCCATTAATGCCGGCCTGCGCAAGTCCCTCGAGAACGATCCCAAGGTCATCCTGATGGGGGAGGACATCGGCACCCTCGGTGGTGTTTTCAGGGTGACGGACGGGCTCCAAAAAGACTTCGGCAAACATCGGGTGGTGGATACCCCGCTGGCCGAATCCGCGATCATCGGCACCGCCGTCGGCCTGGCCTACCGGGGCTACCGTCCTGTGGTGGAAATCCAGTTCGACGGTTTCATCTACCCCGCGTTCGACCAGATCGTGAGCCAGGTGGCCAAGCTGCATTACCGGACCCAGGGTGCTGTCAAAATGCCCATCACCATCCGCGTGCCTTTTGGCGGCGGCATTGGCTCGCCCGAGCATCACTCGGAATCTCCGGAGGCCTACTTCACCCACACCTCAGGCCTGCGCGTGGTCAGCGTATCCAACCCCCAGGACGCCCACACGGTCATTCAGCAGGCCATTTCCTGCGATGATCCGGTGCTGTATTTCGAACCCAAGCGCCGCTACCACGACAAGGGCGAAGTGGATGAGTCGCTCGATCCGCGGACCGCGCTGCCGATGGACGCAGCCCGGGTGCTCACGCAGGGCACGGATGTCACTTTGGTGGCCTATGGCCCCCTGGTCAAGACCGCGCTGGATGCCGCCATCGCCGCCGCGGACGAAGGAGTGTCCATCGAAGTCATCGACCTGCGCTCGCTGGCCCCCGTGGACTACGCCACGCTGGAGGCCTCGGTGCGGAAGACGGGCCACCTGGTCATAACCCATGAAGCAGGCCAGTCCGGCGGGCTGGGGGCCGAGGTTGCGGCCAGCATCACCGAACGGTGTTTCTACCATCTGGAGGCAGCGCCGGTCCGGGTTACCGGCTTTGACATTCCCTACCCCTATTCCAAGCTGGAAATGCACCACCTTCCGGGGCTGGACAGGATCCTTGACGGTGTGGACCGCGCCCTGGGCCGCCCCAACTCGCTCAGCGGGCTGGAAGGGTGAGCGCCACCATGATCAAGGAATTCAGGCTTCCGGATCTCGGCGAGGGACTGACCGAATCCGAAATCCTCAGCTGGAAAGTCGGTGTTGGGGACACGGTCAAACTCAACCAGGTCATCGCCGAGGTTGAAACCGCCAAAGCCGTGGTTGAACTGCCTTCCCCGTTCGCGGGCGTCATCACCGCCCTCCACGAACAACCCGGCACCATCGTGGAGGTGGGCAAGCCTATCGTCTCCTTTGAAGTAGCGGACGACGCCGGTGGGTCACCTTCCGCAAGTACGCCCGTTGAGCGGGACGCCGGGGACGTACCTGCGGAATTCGACGTCAATGAAAATCCCGCGCCCAGCGTGACTGAACCTGCGGCGGCGGGCGCGGCTGAGGCGGGCACCGCCAAACGGCAGCCGAACCTGGTTGGCTACGGCGCCGTCGTCGAAAGTTCCAGCCGCCCCGCCCGGCGGCCCCGGACGATGATTTCAAAACATCCGGTCTCCCACATGACTGTGGTCAACGCTCCCGCGCCCTCACAGCATGTTGCTGAAACCTCGGCACCCGCGGCCGGCGCCCCCGGTGCAAGTGGCGAACGGCCCAAATCCACTCCTCCTGTCCGGAAGCTGGCCAAGGACCTCGGAGTTGAGCTGGGCACCGTGACGGGAACCGGACCCGGCGGACTGATCACCAGGGAAGACGTGCAGAACTTTGTGGACGGCGGCGATCTGGCGGCAGCCCACCATTCCGTCACGGTTCCCGACAGGGAAGCCCGGGATAGGGAAGTAACAGCGGGGCAGGCGGGTACACCAGGCGAGCGGGAGGTCCGCACACCCATCAAGGGTGTCCGCAAATTCACCGCCGCGGCAATGGTCTCCAGCGCATTCACAGCACCACACGTGACCGAGTTCCTGACGGCGGACGTGACGCCCAGCATGGAGCTGCTCGACAAGTTGAAGGCCAGCCGGACTTTTGCCGGGTACAAGCTCACGCCGCTCACGCTCGTCGCAAAGGCCGTCCTGATTGCGCTGCGGCGGAATTCCTCGCTGAACTCACGGTGGGACGAAGAGCGCCAGGAGATCGTGCAGTTCAACTATGTGAACCTGGGAATCGCAGCGGCAACCCCGCGTGGCCTCACAGTTCCCAATATCAAGGATGCGGACAGGCTGTCCCTGCTGGAACTCTCGGAGGCCCTGACCGGATTGACGGAGACGGCGCGGGCAGGAAAGACCACACCCGCTGACCTGTCAGGGGGAACTGTGTCCATCACCAACATCGGAGTCTTTGGGATCGACGCCGGAACTCCCATCCTGAATCCGGGCGAGGCAGCCATCCTGGCCATGGGTGCGGTCCGCAGGATGCCGTGGGAGTACCAGGGGGAGGTTGCCCTCCGCCAGGTCATGACGCTGAGCCTGTCCTTTGACCACCGGCTGGTGGACGGGGAGCAGGGCTCCCGGTTCCTGGCCGACGTCGGCGCCATCCTGGCCGAGCCCGGTATGGTCCTGACCATGGTCTAGGCGTACATGAACGCATCTGGCCCGCATGACCGCTGCTGCCCGGCACCGGTTATGCGGGCCAGAGCCGTCCTTAGCCCTAGTTCGTCCGGACGTCCGCGGTCAGAGCCGCCAGCGCCATGCCCTCCAGGAGCGGACGGGCTGTCTTGGGGGCCACCCGGCGGCCGTGGCTGCGCACGGAGTGCGGCGTGGAGTTGATGAGGCCGAACGTGGCGTGGGCCCGCATCCGCAGCTCCGCGGCATCGGTTGAGGGGTGCAGCGCGGCGAGCACCTCCACCCAGAGCTCAACGTAGCTGCGCTGCAGGGCCCGGACCTCCGCCTGGTCCTGCTCGGTGAGGTTGCTGAAGTCCCGGTCCTGGACCCGGATGACGTCCGGCTTGCCCAGCGCAAAGTCCACCTGGAATGCCACCAGGCGGCCCAAGGCGGCCAGCGGATCCGTCGTCTCGGCCAGCACATTCCGGCCGCCATCGAGGAGGTCGCGGCTGACAGTCAGGAGCAGGTCACCCAGGACTGCCTGCTTCCCGGTGAAGTGGCGGTACACGGCCGGCCCGCTGACCCCCGCCGCAGCACCAAGGTCCTCCAGGGATACGCGGTTGTAGCCGTTCACCGCAAACAGGGATGCGGCGGCGGACAGCAGGGCCTGCCGCCGGTTTTCCTTGGCCTGGCTCCGCTGGGTGGTCTGGGCGCGCTGGCTGTGCTGGTTTGACGGGTTGGGCTGGACAGATTGCGCGGCCTGTGTGGTGGGCACATTTCCTCCTCGGACCTGGAAATTCTAGCAAGGCCGCACTGTGTTGGACATCACAGTTAATACAGACTAACCTAAATCTCAGTTACGGAACACTAACCCAGTCTGCTTGTGGGCACTGCGAAAACAGGAACGGACCCGTCGATGGAGACCCTCGTCAGCCGGCTAGACGCCAGCAGTGAAGCGTTCGCCGCAAACCATGCAGCCCAGGCCGCGCTCGCCGGCGAACTGCGGGACACGCTGGCCCAAACGGCGTTGGGTGGTCCGGAGAAGTCGCGTGAACGGCATGTGGCCAGGGGCAAGCTCCTGCCGCGGGAGCGGATCGATCAGTTGCTGGATGAGGGCAGTCCTTTTTTGGAGATCGCCCCGCTTGCGGCCAACGGCATGTATGACAACGAGTCTCCTGGCGCCGGAGTGATTGCCGGCATCGGCCTGGTCCATGGCCGGCATGTGCTGGTGGTTTCCAATGACGCCACGGTCAAGGGCGGCACCTACTATCCCATGACGGTGAAGAAGCACCTCCGCGCCCAGGAGATCGCGTGGGAGAACCGGTTGCCGTGCATCTATCTGGTGGATTCGGGCGGGGCGTTTTTGCCGAAGCAGGATGAGGTGTTTCCGGATAAGGAGCATTTCGGCCGGATCTTCTACAACCAGGCCAGGCTCTCGGCCGCCAAGATCCCGCAGATCGCGGCGGTGCTGGGGTCCTGCACTGCCGGCGGTGCGTATGTTCCGGCGATGAGTGATGAGACGGTGATTGTCCGCAACCAGGGGACTATTTTCTTGGGCGGGCCGCCGCTGGTGAAGGCCGCGATCGGGGAGATTGTGACGGCCGAGGAGCTTGGCGGCGGGGAGGTTCATTCACGGGTCTCCGGGGTGACGGACCACCTGGCCGAAAACGATGAGCATGCGCTGCAGATTGTCCGTGACATCGTGGCGACGCTGCCGAAACCGGCGGCCCCGGCGTGGGACGTGGAAACCGCCGTCGAACCCGTCGCTGACCCGGCCGGACTGTATGGGGCCGTGCCTACGGACGTCAACGCGCAGTATGACGTCCACGAGGTCATTGCCCGGCTGGTGGACGGCAGCAGGTTCCATGAATTCAAGAAGGAATACGGCACCACCCTGGTGACGGGCTTCGCCCGGCTGCACGGGCACCCGGTGGGGATTGTGGCCAATAACGGGGTGCTTTTCAGTGAGTCTTCGTTGAAGGGCGCGCATTTCATTGAGCTGTGTGACCAGCGCGGGATCCCGCTGGTGTTCTTGCAGAACATCTCCGGTTTTATGGTGGGCCGGGATTCGGAGCAGGGCGGCATCGCGAAGAACGGCGCGAAGATGGTCACCGCGGTGGCGACGGCACGGGTGCCCAAGCTGACGGTGGTGATCGGCGGCTCGTTCGGTGCCGGGAATTATTCGATGTGCGGGCGGGCGTATTCGCCGCGGTTTTTGTGGATGTGGCCGGCGTCGCGGATCTCGGTCATGGGCGGGAACCAGGCCTCCAGTGTGTTGGCCACCGTGAAGCGGGACCAGTACGAGGCCGCCGGCCAGGACTGGTCCGCGGCGGATGAGGAGGCGTTTAAGGCCCCGATCCGGCAGCAGTACGAGGACCAGGGCAGCCCGTACTATTCCACGGCGCGTTTGTGGGATGACGGTGTGATTGACCCGGCCGATACCCGTACCGTGCTGGGGCTGGCGCTTGACGTCGTCTCCCGCACCCCGCTGCCGGAAACCTCCTTCGGCCTCTTCAGGATGTGAGCCCAGCGATGACTGAAGCACCCCAACTGACTCAGCCGGCCGTGACGCCGGCACTGTTCGGTACCGTCCTCGTGGCGAACCGGGGCGAAATCGCCTGCCGGGTGATCCGGACCCTGCGTGCCCTGGGGATCCGTTCGGTGGCTGTGTACAGCGACGCCGACGCCGGTGCCCGGCACGTGCGAGAAGCGGACGTCGCTGTCCGGATCGGTCCGGCCGCGGCGGCCGAGAGCTACCTGAAGATCGAGGCCATCATCCGGGCGTGCCGGGAGACCGGCGCCCAGGCGGTGCACCCCGGGTACGGGTTCCTGAGTGAGAACGTCGACTTCGCCCGTGCCCTGGAAGCCGCGGGAATCACGTTCATCGGGCCGGGCGTGGAGTCCCTGAACGTGATGGGGGACAAGATCCGGTCCAAGAACCACGTATCCGGCTACGGCGTCCCGGTGGTCCCGGGCATCGCCGAGCCGGGCATGACCGACGCCCAGCTGGTTGAGGCCGCGGACGCCGTCGGCTTCCCCCTGCTGATCAAGCCGTCCGCGGGCGGCGGCGGCAAAGGCATGCACATCGTGGAAAGCCCCGGGGAGCTGGCAGCCACCCTTGCCACCGCCCGGCGCGTCGCCGCCAGTGCGTTCGGGGACGACACGCTGTTCCTGGAGCGGCTGATCCGCACGCCGCGGCACATCGAGGTCCAGGTCCTCGCGGACAACCACGGCAACGTGATCCATCTGGGCGAGCGTGAGTGTTCGCTGCAGCGCCGGCACCAAAAGGTCATCGAGGAGGCACCGTCGCCGCTGCTGGAATCCCTCGCCGACGGCGCCGCGGTGCGCGAACGGATCGGCGAGGCCGCGTGCCAGGCGGCCCGGAGCGTGAACTACACCGGGGCCGGGACGGTGGAATTCCTGGTCTCCGACGAGGCCCCGGACGAGTTCTTCTTTATGGAAATGAACACCCGCCTCCAGGTCGAACACCCCGTCACGGAAATGGTCACCGGCGTGGACCTGGTCGAATGGCAGGTCCGGATCGCCGCCGGTGAGGCGCTCACCGTGGCCCAGGCCGACGTCGAACTCAAGGGCCACGCCGTCGAAGCCCGGGTCTACGCCGAAATCCCCGAAAAGAACTTCCTGCCCTCCACCGGCACCGTCCTGCTGCTGGACGAACTGCCGGCCCGGCCGCAGCGCCCCAGCGCCCCGGCCCGCACGGAAGTGGCTACCGGCGAGGGCCGCGTTCGGGTGGATTCCTCCCTGCGCGAGGGCCTGGAAATCTCGTCGAACTACGATCCCATGATGGCCAAAGTGGTGGCCTGGGGCGGGGACCGGACGGCCGCCCTGGACACGCTGGATGAAGCACTTGCCGGCTATACGGCGCTCGGGCTGGAGACGAACGTTGAATACCTCCGGCTCCTGATCAACGATGACGACGTCCGCGCCGGGCACCTGGACACCGGCCTGATCGAGCGCAAGCTGCCGGGCTTCACCTTTCGCCATGTGGACGACGCCGAACTGGTGGCCGCGGCCCTTTATGCCATGGCGAAGGAAGAAGAGGACACGCGCCAAGCGCCATCGGATCTTTGGCATACCCGCAGCGGCTGGCGGCTCGGCGCAGCGGCGCCCCGGCCGATCAG
Source organism: Arthrobacter sp. CDRTa11 (assembly GCF_026427775.1). Taxonomy (NCBI): domain Bacteria; kingdom Bacillati; phylum Actinomycetota; class Actinomycetes; order Micrococcales; family Micrococcaceae; genus Arthrobacter; species Arthrobacter sp. CDRTa11. The sequence continues at coordinate 1,713,082 of NZ_CP044532.1, forward strand.
CCTCGGAACGCCCGACGGCGGCGTCGCAACGGTGCGCGTATCCGGCGGCCGGGTTCTTGACGGGCCAGTCATGGTCACCGTGGACAACGGGCCGGGGCGCGAAGCGTCACTGGAGTTCCGCTCCCGTCGGGACGCGGTGCTGAGCCTTGCGGGGGAAACGGTGCAGTACTCCCTCGCGCCGGTGTACCGGGGTGCGGTAGTTCCCACCTGGGATAAGCCCACTCCAGCCTGGCCTACCGAACTCTTCCTGGGAACCGGCGGATGGTCCTGCCGCCTGGAGGTGCTGACCCGGGAATCGCGGCTCGCCCGGGTACTTGCGGCCATCCAACGCCAGGAAGGTGCCGCGGATCCGGCCGTGCGCTCTCCGATGCCCGGCACCGTGGTATCCGTTTCCGTCGGCGACGGCGAACACGTAAAAACCGGCCAGGTGCTGCTCTCGGTGGAAGCCATGAAAATGGAGCACCAACTGCTGGCGCCGCTGGCCGGCACCGTCCTCCTCGGCGTGGGCCCGGGCGACCTTGTGAAAGTGGACCAGGTCCTCGCCACGATCCACCCGGACCCGGACCCGGACCCGGAGTCAGAGACTGAGCTACACCAGGCCCCGGGGCAGACCCAACACGATCCGATCATTACTGGCAAGGGAGCCTAGACATGGCACATTTTGAACTCAGCGAGGAATACCAGGACCTCAGCGACACCGTCCGGGACTTCGCGGACAATGTGGTGGCACCGGTATCGGCAAAACACGACGAGGAGCACAGCTTCCCCTATGAAGTGGTGAAGCAGATGGCCGAGATGGGGCTGTTCGGGTTGCCGTTCCCGGAGGAGTTCGGCGGGATGGGCGGGGATTACTTTGCCCTTGCCCTGGCACTGGAGCAGTTGGGCAGGGTGGACCAGTCGGTGGCCATCACGCTGGAAGCCGGCGTCTCCCTGGGTGCCATGCCCGTGTACCGCTTCGGTACTGACGCCCAGAAGGAGGACTGGCTGCCCATGCTGGCATCGGGGCAGGCCCTGGCCGGCTTCGGTCTGACGGAACCGGAAGCCGGGTCCGACGCAGGCGGCACCAAGACCCACGCCCGGCGTGAGGCGGGGAACTGGGTGATCAATGGGAACAAGGAGTTCATCACCAATTCCGGGACGGACATCACCCGCCTGGTGACCGTCACGGCCGTGACGGGCCAGAAGGAACGCAAGGACGGGAGCGTGAAGAAGGAGATCTCCACCATCCTGGTGCCCACTGACACGCCGGGGTTCAAGGCCGAGAAGGCGTACAACAAGGTGGGCTGGAACGCCTCGGACACCCACCCGCTGACCCTGAAGGATGTCCGCGTTCCGGAAGCGAACCTGCTCGGGGAGGAGGGCCGCGGCTACGCGAACTTCCTGTCCATCCTGGACGAGGGCCGGATCGCGATCGCCGCGCTGGCCACGGGGGCGGCGCAGGGCTGCGTTGACCTGTCGGTCAAATACGCCAAGGAACGCAGCGCTTTTGGGCACCACATCGGCAAGTACCAGGCCATCTCGTTCAAGATCGCCCGCATGCAGGCCAGGGCCCATACAGCCCGGCTGGCCTACTACGATGCGGCTTCGAGGATGCTGGCGGGTAAGCCGTTCAAGACGGAGGCGGCCATCGCTAAGATGGTCGCAGGCGAGGCAGCCATGGACAACGCGCGGGATGCCACCCAGGTGTTCGGCGGCTATGGCTTCATCAACGAATTCACTGTGGCACGCCACTACCGCGACTCCAAGATCCTTGAAGTGGGGGAAGGCACCACGGAAGTCCAGCTGATGCTGATCGCCCGCGAACTGGGACTGTAGCCGGCCTGAAAGGATCACCGATGATTAACAAGGTTGTTGCCAGCGCGGAGGAAGCGGTTGCGGATATCCCCGACGGCGCGTCCCTGGCCGTGGGCGGGTTCGGCCTGTGTGGCATTCCGGTGGCCCTGATCGATGCCCTTCACCGCCGCGGCACCACGGACCTGGAAACGGTAAGCAACAACTGCGGAGTGGACGACTGGGGGCTCGGCATCCTGCTCCGCGACGGCCGGATCCGCCGAACCATCAGCTCCTATGTGGGCGAAAACAAGGAGTTTGCCCGCCAATTCCTCGCCGGTGAGCTGGAGGTGGTGCTGACGCCGCAGGGAACCCTGGCTGAAAAACTCCGGGCCGGCGGCGCCGGCATCCCGGCCTTCTACACCAAGGCGGGAGTCGGCACCCAGGTGTCCGACGGCGGGCTGCCGCAGAAATACGACGCCGACGGCGGCATCGCCGTTGCCTCCGCCGCCAAGGAGGTGCGCACCTTCAACGACGTCGATTACGTCCTGGAGGAGTCACTGACCCCGGACTTCGGCCTGGTCCACGCCTGGAAGGGGGACCGCCACGGAAACCTGGTCTTCCACGCCACCGCAATGAACTTCAACCCGTTGTGTGCCATGGCCGGGCGGATCACCATCGCGGAGGTGGAGGAGCTGGTGGAACCCGGAGAGCTGGACCCCGAGCACGTTCACACGCCCGGCATTTTCGTCCAGCGGGTGGTTCTTGTGCCGGACGTTGAGAAGCGCATTGAAAAGCGGACCGTGGCGCTGACTGCCCCGTCCGGATACGGCCCCGGCGGGTCAGGAGCGGAACCGGCACAGCCACAACAGTTACAACCGGGACAGCAACAGCAGGCACAACAAGCACCCCAGCAAGGAGCGTAGCCATGGACCCGAACAGCCCGCAGGCTCCCCGTCCCGAAGGCGTCCGCCCCGAATACCGGCGGTCCGCTGCCGCGCAGCAGGAGGGTGGCTCTGCCGACAGTAAGGGCTGGACACGGAACCAGCTCGCAGCCCGCGTCGCACAGGAACTCAGCAACGGCCAGTACGTCAACCTCGGCATTGGCATGCCCACGCTCATCCCCAACTACATTCCGGCCGGTGTGGAAGTGGTGCTGCACTCAGAAAACGGGATTCTCGGCGTCGGTCCGTATCCCGCGGAGGACCAGGTTGACCCGGACCTGATCAACGCAGGCAAGGAAACAGTCACCGTCAAAGCGGGGGCAGCCTTCTTTGACTCAGCGTCCTCATTCGGCATGATCCGCGGCGGCCACGTGGACGTGGCCGTGCTGGGTGCCATGGAGGTGGCCGCCAACGGGGACCTGGCCAACTGGATGATCCCGGGAAAAATGGTCAAGGGCATGGGGGGTGCCATGGACCTGGTGTTCGGCGCCAAGAAAGTGATCGTGATGATGGAGCACGTGGACCGCAGCGGCAGGCCCAAGATCGTGCAGCAGTGCAGCCTGCCGCTCACGGGAAAAGGCTGCGTGGACCGGATTATCACCGACCTGGCCGTGATCGACGTCGTAAACGAGGGAGGCGGACCCCGGCTGGTGCTGCGTGAACTGGCACCCAATGTTTCGATTGAGGACGTGGCGGCGGCGACCGGCGCAGAGCTTTTTGAAGAGGACCGGGAACTGACCGTATGAGTGATACTTCATGGCCGAACCCGAACAAGGCCGAAGGATCGGACGCGCGTGTGATCCAGCAGCGCGGCCTCTACTTCGACGAAATCGAGGAAGGCGTGGTGTACGCCCACCGGCCTGGCCGGACGGTGACGGAAGCTGACAACGTCCTGTTCACCACGCTCACCATGAACACCCAGGCCCTGCACCTTGACGCAGCCTGGAGCGCGGGGCAACCCTTCGGCCAGCGGCTGGTCAACTCCATGTTCACCCTGGCCACCATGGTGGGCCAGTCCGTTTCGCAGCTGACCCAGGGCACCATCATTGCCCAGCTGGGACTGACCGATGTCTCGTTCCCGAACCCGCTCTACCACGGCGATACGCTCTACACGGAGACGGTGATTATCCTCAAGCGGGCTTCGGAGTCACGGCCCGGACAAGGCATTGTGACCATGATGCACACTGGCCGGAACCAGGACGGAACGCCGGTGGCCCTGGCTACGCGGAGCTGCCTGATGTGGATGCGCGAAGCCCACGGCGCCAGCCAGCAGGAGCGCCAGCCGGAGCGCCGCGAGGACCCTCTGGAAACGGACCAAAAGGCGCCCGAAAAGGGGAGTCAGCAGGGGGACGAAAAGGGGACAATGTCCATATGAGCTTTGTGATGGGACCTGCCCTGCTGTTCTGCCCGGCCGACAGGCCCGAGCGCTACCAGAAAGCCGCCGAACGCGCGGATGCCGTCATCCTTGATCTGGAAGATGCGGTGGCCCCGGCCGACAAGCAAAGGGCCCGCGGCGCCATCCTTGCCCAACTGGGAGCCGGCGCCGACGTGCCCGAGCTGAATCCCAGCCGCACCATCATCCGGATCAATCCGGCCGGCACCGAAGAGTTCGAAAAGGACCTCCACTGCCTGGCCCACACGCCCTACCGGACCGTGATGCTGGCCAAGGCGGAAAGCGCCGCGCAGCTGGAAGCCCTCCAGGACTACCACGTGGTGGCCCTGTGCGAGACTGCCCTCGGAGTTCTCAACGCCCCCGCCATCGCTGCTGCCCCCAACGTTGTGGCGCTGATGTGGGGGGCTGAGGATCTTTTGGCCTCCCTGGGCGGGATCTCCAGCCGGAAGGACGACGGCGGCTACCGGGCTGTCGCCCTGCATGCCCGCTCCGCTGTACTGCTGGCCGCACGCGCCCTTGGCAAAGAAGCAGTGGACGCCGTGTACGTCAATATTCCGGACCTCGAGGGCCTGGCCGTTGAAGCGGCAGATGCTGTGGCCTCAGGATTCAGCTCCAAGGCCTGCATCCACCCCACCCAGGCAAATGTTGTCAGGGGCGCCTACGCCCCTTCCGAGGCTGACGTTGCGGCGGCCACCAACCTGCTGCAGGCGGCTGCAACGGCTGGATCAGGAGTCTTCCAGTACAACGGCAAGATGATCGATGGCCCCATCCTCAAACATGCGGAAGCCACCATTCGCCGCGCAGGAGCCCACGCCTGATTCACCTGGCCCACGCCTGAAGCTGCCCGCCGTGCCTACCTTTGGTGTCCTGGAGTGCGCCGGAGGGAGAGGGGCGGGATGGCCTGCGGGAGCGGAGTCCGTACCCAGCGCTCGCGGTTTTCGCGGAACTCGGCCCGGGTGGAGAAGCGGTACAGGTACCTGCGGGCGCGCACCCAGCGGGGCGGTTCGCCGTCGAACGGATCGTGCCGCAGCAGCCGCAGCGTCTGCCGGTCCGATTCCAGCAGCCTGGTGAGGAATGCGTAGAACCACTCCTCGTGCACCGTGCGGAGCGGCAGGAACCACATCAGCCAGTCCAGCCGCAGGTGGTACGGGGCCCACTGCCGGGGCAGCCGGCGCACGTCCCCGGGTTTTCCCTTGAAACCGTACTCGCGCCACTCCGCACCGTCGCTCGGGTCCTCGTCCAAAGTGCCTTCCACCACAATCTCGATCCGATGCCTGGTGACCGTGCCAAACGCGCCGTACGTGTTGACGAGTTGCCAGCGGTTGAAGCTGGCATTCATCAGCTGCTGCCTGGAGAACAGGTTGCGCACGGGCCAGTAGCTGAGGACCGCCAGCAGGAGTGTTACCGCCAGGGTGAGGATGAGCCACCACAGGGGAGTCTCCCGGCCGGCGTTGTCGGGATGCCAGTCCAAGGGCAGGACGGGAAATACCGCATGGGCCACCGGATCACTGACGGCTGCGAAGGCCAGCACTATGGCAATCCAGTTGAGCCAGGCGAAATTGCCGCTGGCTACAAGCCACAGCTGGGTAAAGATGATGATGCCGGCGGCAGCGCTGGCCAGCGGCTGCGGGGCGAAGAGGAAGAAGGGCACCACCAGCTGGGCGAAGTGGTTGCCCAGGACCTCCAGGCGATGGAAGGGCTTTGGCAGGAGGTGCGCCTGCCGGCTCAACGGTCCGGGCATCGGCTGGGTCTCGTGGTGGTAGTACAGGGCGGTGAGGTCCCGCCACTCCTGGCCGCCACGGATTTTGATCATTCCCGCGCCGAACTCCAGCCGGAACACCAGCCACGCAATCAGGATCAGGATGGTGCGCGGCGGATCCGTCTGGTCCGAACCCAGGAAGGCTACGGTGAAGCCTGCTTCCAGGAGCAGCATCTCCCAGCCGAAGCCGTAGAACGTCTGGCCCACGTTCACGATGGACATGTACAGCAGCCAGAGCGAAAGGAAAGCAATCAAGGGCAGCCAGGGTGGCCCCAGCTGGGGAAGTCCAGCCACCAGCAGCGCTGAGATCATCAGGCCGGTTGTGCAGACTGAACGCAGCAGCGCGTCTGAGTAGCGCCAACGGAACAGGGTAGGCCGGCCGCGGGCGCCAAATCTTTCAAGATACCCGGGGACGGGGAGCAGGCCACGCTCGCCCAGGAGTGCCGGGAATTGGTTGAGGGATGACAGGAACGCAACAAAGTACAGTGCCGCGACCCCACGCTGCAGCACCTGCCGGGCGAATTCGTACTCCGACGCATCGAACCAGGAAACCCAGTCCACCATTCCACGGTACGCCCGCCAATCACGGCGTCGCCACTAGGATCGAGTGATGTTTGCTCTGGTGCTCATCGCCGTTGTAGCAGGTGCCCTGGCGCAACGCCTGGCTGGTCTGGGCTTCGGGCTGCTCGTGTCCCCGGTCCTAGTGGTGCTCCTGGGCCCATTTGACGGCGTGCTGATCATCAACCTCTGCGGCGCTGCTTCCTCCCTCCTGATCCTGTCCCGGGTCTGGAGGTTTGTGGACTGGCAGCGCTACTTCCGCCTGGCGCTCGCGGCGGTTGCAGGCGTGCTCCCGGGGGCCTGGCTGGCCAGCAACGTCCCTGAGGCGCCCCTGGAGATCTGCATCGGTGTGCTGCTCTTCATCGCGTTGCTGGTGTCGCAGCGGCTGACCCGCAGTTCGTGGCATGCCCGGGGGCCGGTTCCGTTGGTGGGGCTGGGATTCTCCAGTGGACTCATGAACGCCGCCGCCGGTGTGGGTGGGCCGGCCATCACTGCCTACGCCATAGCTACGCGCTGGGAACAGAAAAGCTTCAGCGCCACGCTTCAACCCTACTTTGTGACCACCGGCTTGAGCTCCCTTGTGAGCAAGTACATCCTGTCCGGCGGGCATGTCCCCGCCCTTGAGGGCTGGCAGTGGCTTGGGATCCTGGCAGCAATGGTGGCAGGCATCGTCGCCGGCGACCTGCTCTCGGGCCGGGTGCACCCCGGCTCGGTCCGCAGGATCGTAGTGGGCATCGCCTATCTGGGGGCCGCCTCCACCCTTGCCAAGGGACTTGTGGAGCTGGCCGCAGTCTAGGAGCTCCAGGCCGGACAAGCCCGCGCCCTTCACGCTGACCAGCCACTCCCGCCCCGTGCGGGATACTTAACCAATGCAGCCACGCAGAATCGTCCTCCTCGGATCCACCGGCTCCATCGGCACACAGGCGATTGACGTCGTCGACGGCGCCCCGCACCTTTTTGAGGTGGTGGCGCTCAGCGCGGGTGGAGGGAACCTGGAGCTTTTGGCCCGGCAGGCCGTCCACACCGGCGCCCTTGCCATAGGCATTGCTGCCGGGGATCAACGGCGCCTGAGGGAGCTGATCGCCGCCGCGGCACAGGCCGCGGGGCGGCCCGGGTACAGCCCGGAAATCATTGCCGGTCCGGATGCTTCCACCAGGATCGCCGAGGTGGATGCTGACGTTGTGCTCAACGGCATCACCGGCTCCATCGGACTTGCCCCCACCCTGGCGGCCCTGAAATCGGGTGCGACGCTGGCCCTGGCCAACAAGGAATCCCTCATTGTGGGCGGCGCACTGGTCAAGGCGGCTGCACGGGAAGGCCAGATCGTGCCGGTGGATTCTGAGCATTCAGCCATCGCCCAGTGCCTGCGCTCCGGTTCCGCTGAAGAGGTTGAAAAACTCATCCTGACAGCTTCCGGAGGGCCGTTCCGGGGCCGGAGCCGCGAAGAACTCCACCACGTCTCACCCCTGGAAGCGCTCGCGCACCCCACCTGGGACATGGGCCTGATGGTGACCACCAACTCGGCAACCCTGGTGAATAAGGGCCTTGAGCTGATTGAAGCGCACCTGCTGTTCGACGTCCCGCTGGACCGGATCGACGTGGTGGTGCACCCGCAGTCCGTGATCCATTCCATGGTCCAGTTTGTGGACGGCTCCATCATTGCCCAGGCCTCCCCGCCGGACATGCGGCTTCCCATCGCTCTGGGACTCGGCTGGCCGGACAGGGTGCCCGGGGCCGCATCGCCCTGTGACTGGACACAGGCCACGAAGTGGACCTTCGAGCCCCTGGACACTGAAGCGTTTCCGGCCGTGTCCCTGGCCAAGGACGCTGCCAAGCAGGGGAGTACCTACCCCGCTGTGTTCAACGCCGCCAATGAGGAAGCGGTGACGGCCTTCCATGCCGGCCGGATCCGGTTCACGGACATCGTGGATACCATCGACACCGTACTCAGCGAACATTCAGGTTCCTCCGGGCTGACGGTTGAGTCGGTGTTGGATGCTGAGAGGTGGGCACGTGCGCGCGCCCACGAACGTTTAGCAGTCAGTAGTCTCTAGGAAGCAGCAGAACCACCCACATGAGCCCCGTTCTCCTCTTTATCCTCGGTGTCGTCTTTGTGGCGATCGGCATAGCCGCGTCCATTGCACTGCACGAAGTAGGGCATCTGGTTCCGGCCAAGCTGTTCAAGGTCCGTGTCACCAAGTACATGATCGGGTTCGGTCCCACGCTCTGGTCAAAGCGCAAAGGCGAAACCGAGTACGGGTTCAAAGCCATCCCGCTCGGCGGTTACGTGTCCATGATCGGCATGTACCCGCCCAACAGCCAGGATGGAACGGTCCGCCCCTCGAGCACCGGGATGTTCCAGACCCTTGCCAGTGAGGCACGTTCCCTCGCCCATGAAGAGGTGGGGCCCGGCGACGAAAACCGGGTGTTCTACCGGCTGCCCGTATGGAAAAAGATCATTGTCATGCTGGGCGGCCCGGCCATGAACCTCCTGATCGGGCTGGTGCTCACAGCCGTTCTCCTGATGGGTTTTGGCATCGCCACAGCCACCACCACCATCTCCGATGTCTCCAAATGCCAGGTGGCAGCCGGCCAGACAGTGGATCCGGACTCCCCGGACTGCCAGCCAACCCCGGCGGCGGCGGCCGGGCTGAAGCCCAACGACGTCGTCACTTCCTTTGATGGAAAGGCCGTAACCGGCTGGGAACAGCTGACCGAATGGATCCGGGCTTCGGCCGGCAGGGAAGTCAGCATCACCGTTGAACGGGATGGCACACCGGTTACCACTACCATCACCCCAGTACTTTCGGCCCGGCCCATCGTGGGTGTGGACGGCCGCCAGGCAAAGGACGACGCCGGAAACCTCCTGTACCAGGACGTCGGCTTCCTGGGCATCGGCGCGCAGACCGAACTGGTGCCCCAGCCGGCGTCGTCCGTGCTGCCCATGGCTGGAGAAAACATCAGCCAGGTGGCCGGCGTTGTCTTTAACCTTCCGGCCCGCGTGGCAGGCGTGGCCAAAGCAGCATTCAGCGAGGAGCCCCGTGATCCCAACGGGCCCATCAGCGTGGTGGGCGTGGGACGCGTTGCCGGCGAGGTAGCTGCCATGGAGGAAGTGCCTGTGCAGTCAAGGCTGGCGGCCCTCGTGGGGCTCCTGGCCGGGCTGAACTTTGCGCTGGCAGTGTTCAACCTCATCCCGTTGCTTCCCCTTGATGGTGGCCACGTCGCTGGTGCGTTGTACGAAGGTGCCCGCCGCCGCGTGGCCAAGCTCTTCGGCAAGCCGGATCCAGGGGCGTTTGATATTGCCAAGCTCCTGCCCGTGACCTATGTAGTGGCGGCACTTCTGATGGGCATGGGTGCGCTCCTGATCTACGCAGACATCGTCAAACCAGTAAATCTCTTCGGGTAAAGACGCTCCTTTCCAACCCCCTATCAGCCAGTAATGGCTTACTTTTAAAACTAAGCCATAAATGATTGATTATCGGGTATCAGACGTTTACGGTTGAGCTATGTACGTTATGACCATCGACCAGCGTGGCAGCAGCACCGACGTCGACCGTGTTCCAGGGCTCATCTCAGAGTTGCGCAGCCTTAGTTCGGCGGGCTTCGAGCGGTCGGTGGGCGATGAACTCCAGGGCGTGGTGGAACATCCCGCGGAAGTCGTGGACGCCGCTTTGCATGCGCTCCGCAGCGGCTACTGGTACGTCGGAATTGGAATAGGCACGGTACACCTGGCGCCCGGCGCCGGGCCGCGCGAGGGAACCGGAACCGGGTTTGTGGCTGCCCGGAAAGCGGTAGACCAGGCCAAGAGTGCCGCTGGGCACGTTCCGTTGTCAGTGGTGTCCGGCAGTATTGGCCGTGGAATGGATGTTCCCAAGCATGCAGTGGAAGGAGTAAGCACGTGCGCCAACGCAGAGGCGGTGCTCCGCCTCATCGGCCGGCTCATTCAGGAACGTACGGAAGCCCAGTGGAGGATTGTTGACCGGCTGCGAAGTATTCAGGGCAGCGGCGAAAGGCACGGCAGCCAGAAGCAGGTGGCCAAAGAACTGGGAATAACAGAACAGTCGGTGAGCCGTGCCGTGCTCAGGTCCGCCTGGCAGGAAGAATGGGCTGCCAGACCCGCGGCCGCAATGCTGCTCGAATACGCCCATACCCAGGTCCTGGCGGCGCCGGCTGCCGGGAATCAGGGAACACCTCACAAGGGAGATCGGTGAACGCACTCTGGATTGCAGCCGCATTGTTGGTGGCCGGATTCGCCGGCTGGCCGGTAACGGCGCTCGTCTTCCGGCTGGCCAGGACCATTGACGACAGGGCCGATGCCGCTACCGCAAGCGACGAGGCAGCGAGGAGGGCCGCGGAGGATCCTTCCGCCGATGTCACGGTGGACACCGTGATTCCGGGCGCCGTGATTCCGGGCGCCGGCCAGACGGTCGACGGCGAGCTGACGGCGGAAACCGGCCACCCGACGTCGGGCGTTCCCGGTATTGAGCCCCCGGCCCCCACCCAGCGGATCCTGCGCGGCGGCGCCATCATCGGCGTCCTTGAGCGGCTGGGCGTCTGCCTTGCCATCCTGACCGGTCAACCAGTGGCGATCGCCTATATCGTGGCCATCAAGGGCCTGGGCAGGTTTGCGGAGCTGAAGGAAACCCCGGTGGCTGCGGAACGCTTTATCATCGGAACACTCACATCGATGCTCTGGGCTGCGGGAATCGCGGCCACCGTCAAGGTGCTGTTCCTTGGCTAGGTGCTGTTCCCTTGCCGGATGGGAAGGAAGGCTGCCAGGGCGATAGGGTAGCGGTATGACTGTTTTTGCCGTTGAGTACGTTTACGCCCCCGATTCCACCGCAGCCCGCGATGAAAACCGTCCCGCGCACCGGGCCTGGCTCTCAGATCTGGCCGAGGATGGCAGGCTGCTCACCAGCGGACCCTACGGTGACGGTGCAGGCGCGCTGCTGATCTTCAAGGTCCAGGACGAATCGCGGCTGAACGAACTGCTCAAACAGGATCCCTTTGCCGTCGCAGGCACCATCGCAGGCATCCGGACCACCGAATGGACTCCCGTGATCGGCATTCTGGCCGCCCACACGTCCTGATCACGGACCCGCCCCACCACCGAACCAATTCACTACCCAAGGAGTCCACGTGACCTCGGTCAGCCTGGGAATGCCGTCAGCACCACCGCCCGTCCTTGCACCCCGCCGCAAGACGCGCCAGATCAAGGTCGGTTCGGTCGGCGTCGGCTCGGACTCGCCCGTCAGCGTTCAGTCGATGACCACCACGCCCACCACGGACATCAATGCCACGCTCCAGCAGATCGCCGAACTCACGGCGTCCGGCTGTGACATTGTCCGCGTGGCCTGCCCGTCAGCCGACGATGCTGAGGCGCTGCCCATCATCGCCCGCAAGTCCCAGATCCCCGTTATTGCTGACATTCACTTCCAGCCCAAGTATGTGTTCGCGGCCATCGAAGCCGGCTGCGCTGCGGTGCGTGTCAACCCGGGAAACATCCGCAAGTTCGATGACCAGGTTAAGGAAATCGCCAAGGCCGCCAAGGACCACGGCACGTCCATCCGAATTGGTGTCAACGCCGGTTCGCTTGAACCGGGCATCATGAAAAAGTACGGCAAGGCCACGCCCGAAGCACTGGTGGAGTCTGCCGTCTGGGAGGCTTCCCTTTTCGAGGAACACGGCTTCCATGACTTCAAAATCTCTGTCAAGCACAACGACCCCGTCATCATGGTGGCTGCCTACGAAATGCTGGCAGAACAGGGTGACTGGCCGCTGCACCTCGGTGTCACCGAAGCCGGGCCGGCTTTCCAAGGAACGATCAAGTCAGCCGTAGCCTTCGGTGCCCTCCTCTCCAAGGGCATCGGGGACACTATCCGCGTTTCGCTTTCGGCTCCTCCGGTGGAGGAAATCAAGGTCGGAAACCAGATCCTCCAATCCCTGAACCTGCGTCCGCGCAAGCTGGAGATTGTGTCCTGCCCCTCCTGCGGCCGCGCCCAGGTGGACGTCTACACCCTGGCCGAGCAGGTGACGGCAGGCCTTGAGGGGATGGAGATCCCGTTGCGCGTGGCGGTGATGGGTTGCGTCGTCAACGGGCCCGGAGAAGCCCGCGAAGCTGACCTTGGGGTAGCGTCAGGGAACGGCAAGGGCCAGATCTTTGTGAAGGGCGAAGTCATTAAGACTGTCCCTGAGAGCGAAATTGTTGAGACACTGATCGAAGAGGCCATGCGTATCGCGGAAGAGATGGGGGAGGCCGATGGCGAAGATGCTGTCAAAGGTAGCCCCGTGGTTAGCGTCTCGTAAGGACGAAACCCCAGTTGAGGGCATTACTGTCCGCACGTTGGGCGGATCGGACACCACCGCCCTGCGCGGCCTTGCCCTCCAGGACCCGGTAGCCAACGTCTTTATACTCGCCCACCTGCGGGCAGCGGGGACCGCTGCGCCCACCAGCGGCGGAGCCGCTGTTTTGGGCGTCTTCGACGACGGTGTGCTGGTGGGTGCCTGCTGGACGGGGGCCAACCTGGTTCCCATCCAGCTGGACCCGGCCTTTGCGGGGCAGGTGGCCGCCGTAGCCAACAGGTCCGGACGCCGTTATGCCTCGGCCTTTGGCCCTTCCGAGCCCGTCCTGGCGTTGTACGCGGAATTGGCGGAGCTCGGACACCTGGCCCATGAGGTCAGGGCGGAACAGCCCCTCATGACCCTGGCAGGTCCTCCCTTGGTGGAACCCAACAGGGACCTTGGGCTGGGCCGGCTGGCAGATTTTGACCGTATCCTCCCCGCCTGCGCCGCCATGTTTGAAGAGGAAGTGGGCTATTCGCCGTTCCTGGGCGGGCGGGAGTTCTACAGCCGGCGCGTAGAGGGCCTGATCAAGCAGGGTCATTCGCTCGTTCACCTGAACCCTGCGGGGGAAGTGGTGTTCAAAGCCGAGCTGGGCGCGGTCACTGCCGACGTCACCCAGATCCAGGGAGTGTGGATGAACCCCCTGTACCGCGGACAGGGCCTGAGCGCAGGGTACATGGCTGCCGTGGTGGACCACGCCAGGAAAATTGCGCCGGTCACCAGCCTTTATGTCAACGGCTTCAACTCGCGCGCCAGGGCTGCATACCAGCGGGTCGGATTCCGGGAAGTCGGAACATTCGCTACAGTTCTCTTTTAGCGGGGCAGGTGTTGCCCCTTTCTTACTTTGGGGGACCACTTGAACACGTCAGCGCTGCTCGGATTTTCGGCGTCAATACTTCTAGCGGCAGGGCTGACGGGCTGCGCCGGCGCATCTGGAGAGAGTGGGGCGCAAAGTGCGGTCAACTCCTCCAGTCCGTCCGCGAGCGAAACGCCTTCGCCCACCCCCACCCCGGCAAAGTCATACACCAGTGAGGAACTGGCCGCATTGGTCGGCCAATTGACTGATGCCAAGGGAGTCAAGCTCGCAGTGATGTCCAGCACTGACCTGACCGGATCCGCCGAGCAGCTTAAGGCCGTTCTTTCCACCACGACTGTGGAACCTGCAGTGTGCCAGGAAATGGCCATCTCCGGGGCAGCCCCTTCAGTTGACGGCGCGACGGCTGCGATGGGAACAAGCCTGGATGCGGCTGAGGCAGCATCCACGGCTGTGGCCATGACTTCCGGGCTGGACCCCGCGTACCTGGGGCAGGCCATGGCCCAGTCGGATCAACTGTCCAAATGCGCGAACATGACCATTGTTATGGCAGGAACAAAGGTCGACGTCGCACTGACGCTGCTTGATGGAGTGGGCACGGTTCCCGGAGCGCTGGCGTACCGCACGGACAGCACCTTGCCGGATGGCCGGAAGCAGTCGATGATCACGGCGCAGGCTGTAGTCCACGGCGTGCTGATTACCGTCATTTCCTCGGGTGGGACCACCGAGGAAGCCGCGTTGTCAAGGACAGGGGCAATGTTGGATCAGGCAGGTGCCCAGATCAAGTAGTGGGCTGCCCCGTTACTTTGAGTTCTCCCACTTTTAGTTCGCCCGTCAGGTAGTGCTGGACATTTGGTGCGATGAGGGCCACTACGTCCTCTGGTGAGGCTGAGGCCAGGGGCTCCAGCCTCACCACGTAGCGGACCAGCATGAGCCCCACCATCTGCGTGGCCACAAGGTTTGCCCGCAAGGCGACGTCCTGGGGCGCTCCCGGGACGCCGGCCATGATCCTGCTGAGGATGGTGCGGGTCACCATTTCCCTGAGCAGCAAGGTCTTTGCCTTCGAACCGATCGTCCCGCGAAGGAACGCCACCAGGCTGTGCTGGGCCGGGCTTTCCCATAGTCGCAATACGGCCCAGACGATCGCTTCGGCCCGCTGCCCTGGTTCGTACCGGTCCACGCCTTCCAGCACCTTCGCAGGGTCGGCGGGAAGGGCGACGCTGAGGGCAAACAGTTCGTCCTTGCCCTTGAAGAAGTGATGGATCATGGCAGGATCCACTTCGGCTTCACGGGCCACCTGACGCAGGCTGGTGCCTTCGAAACCGTGCTCGGCGAACAGCCTGCGGGCAGTGTTCAGGATGTGGGTCCTGGATGCCGTAGCTCCGCCGCGCCGCCCCCTCCTGGCGGGATCGGCCCGAGGGCCTTCAGCCTCCGGGCCCGTTTCCCGGCGGCCCTGTGGACCGGCCGCCGTGCCGGCCTGCGCCCCGACGTCGGGACCGGCCGCCGTGCCGGCTTGCAAAACGGCCTGCGGGCCGACGTCGGGATCAAACGCGCGGCCGCCGTCGGCCAGCTTTTTAGGGGTGCGGCGTTCGGCAGTGCCATCTTTCTGATGGCCGGTCAGACGCGGCGTCCCGGTCATGCCGTCCGCCTGCGCAGGGTCAGCGACGCCAGCACCAATACGCCCAGGACGATGGCCACCATGATCCCGGCGTCCCGCCACAGCTGTTCGGTGGCGTCCGCGTTGGCTGCGATCTCCTGCAGTGCTTCCACTGAAAATGTCAGCGGAAGGACATTTGAGATCGCCTCCAGGACCTCGTTCATCCGGTCCCGGGCAACAAAGAGCCCGCAGAGCAGAATCTGCGGCACCACCACAACGGGCATGAACTGGACCGCCTGGAATTCTGTCCGGGCGAAGGCAGAACACAGCAGTCCCAGGGCAACGCCCAGGACGGCGTTGATCACGGCGATGAGGACCACCAGCGCCGGGCTGCCCTGGATGTCCAGCTCGAAGACCCAGTAGGCCACTGCAGTGGCAACCAGTGACTGAAGGGCGGCCATGATGGAAAAGGCCAGCCCGTAGCCGAACAGCAGATCGGCCTTGTGGACGGGTGTGGTCAGCAGCCGCTCCAGGGTGCCGGACGTCCGCTCGCGAAGCATGGTGATGGAGGTAACCAGGAACATGACCACAAACGGGAAGATCGCCAGCATCATCAGGCCCACCCGGTCAAAGGTCCTAGGCACCCCCGGCGGCAGGGTCTCATTCTCAAAGAGGAAGTAGACGGCCGTCAGCAGCAGAGCCGGAACCACCAGGATGAGGGCAACGCTGCGGTGATCGTGGCGCAGCTGTTCCAGAACCCGGCGGGTGGTAGCCAGCATCATCAGCACGTTCATGACCGAACCCTGCTTTCGGAAGTTGCATTGCCTTCGGGCGGGAGGTCCGGAACGGGGCCGGTTCCTGCCGTGGGATCTGAATGGGGCGCGGCGCCCTGCGCTTTGCCTGCGTCGCGGATGACCTGGAGGAAGGCCCTTTCCAGGTCGGCGCTGCGGCCCCGCCGGCTCAGCTCCTGTGGTGTCAGCTGGGCGAGCAGCTCTCCCTCCCTCAACAGCAGGAGGGATGCACAGTGGCTGGCTTCCTCCATCACATGGCTGGAGACCAGCAGTGTTGTTCCGGATTGCGCCATGGTGCGGAAGCGGTCCCAAAGGTCTGCCCGGAGAACAGGGTCAAGGCCCACAGTGGGCTCGTCCAGCACCAACAGCCTGGGGTGCGAGACCAGTGCGCAGGCAAGGGATACCCGGCTGAGTTCGCCGCCGGAAAGATCGGCAGTTTTCTGCCGGGCCTGCCGTTCAAGTCCGACGGCGGCAATTGCTGCAGCAGCCTCGGCCCGGCCTTTCCGGTACATGGCCCCGAAGTACCGGACGTTGGCCTCCACGGTCAGGTCGGGGTAAACGCTGGGGGACTGGGTGACATAGCCGACGCTGTGCCTCAGGGTGGGATGCCCGGCCGGAAGGCCCAGCACCTCCACCGTTCCCGACGTCACCCGCTGGACTCCGACGATTGCCCGCATCAGGGTTGTCTTTCCGCTGCCGGATGGGCCCAGCAGTCCCGTGATCTGGCCCGGCGGAATGGAAAAATCCAGGCCCCGCAGAATGTGCGCCTTGCCCCTGGTCACCTGCAGATGGCGTGCCACCACGGCGGGACCGTGCTCCGCCAGGGCCGGTGCTGTTGCTGAGTGTGACATGAGCGCCTCGATTCTGGGAACCATGCAGCCTTGGGAACTCTGGAGGCTTGGCCACCGCTAAGGCTTCGGAACCCTGCAGGAATTCACCAAGTGGTGAATTAAAACTAAGCCTCCAGCGTCAGGGGGTCAATGGTTCACACGATGAAAAAAGCTTGCCAACGTGTCGGCTATCACATAGGTTCGATCTAGCTGCGCTGGAGTGGAGTGGGCGGTCTCAGCGGTCCCCTCCGGTAGTCAAAGGCGTCAACGGCCGCAGAGTCACGCCCGGATGCAATGACCAGCCCTATGGGGGGCCAGGGGCTTTGCATCCCGGGCGTGGCTCTTCTGCTTTTGTTCGGCCGTGCTCCTTGGGCGCCCCACTTTTTTGGAGGGCTCTCCTTTTGGGTGCGGGCCACAGTGTGTCCCGGCTGCAGCCCCCGCCGCAGTCAATGGCCGTGCTTGCCGGTAGATTAGTACGCAGACGATTTGCCCCCTCTGCTTTCCAGCAGCATTCCCCAGAAACGGATACAGACCCGTGGTCCTCAGACTGTCCCAGCTTTTCCTGCGCACCCTTCGCGAAGATCCCGTCGACGCCGAGGTGGCCAGCCACCGCCTCCTGGTGCGGGCCGGCTATATCCGCCGCGCCGCCCCCGGAATCTACACCTGGCTGCCGCTGGGCCTCAGCGTCCTGCGGAAGGTGGAGGCCGTGGTCCGGGAGGAGATGAACGCCATCGGCGCCCAGGAGGTCCACTTCCCGGCGCTGCTGCCGCGTGAACCCTATGAGGCCACCAACCGCTGGACCGAATACGGTGAAGGGCTCTTCCGACTGCAGGACCGCAAGGGCGCGGACTACCTGCTGGCTCCCACCCACGAGGAAATGTTCACACTCCTGGTCAAGGACCTGTACTCGTCGTACAAGGACCTGCCGCTGAGCCTGTACCAGATCCAGAACAAGTACCGTGACGAGGCGCGCCCCCGCGCGGGCCTACTGCGCGGCCGCGAGTTCATCATGAAGGACTCCTACTCCTTCGATGTGGACGACGCCGGCCTGGACGCAAGCTACATGGCTCACCGTGGCGCCTACCTGAGGATCTTCGAGCGCCTGGGCCTGGAGGTCATTCCGGTAGCGGCAACCGCCGGGGCCATGGGCGGATCAAAGAGCGAGGAATTCCTGCACCCCACCGAGATCGGCGAGGACACCTTTGTCCGGTCCGCCGGCGGCTACGCAGCCAACGTTGAGGCCGTCACCACCGTGGTTCCGGCGGAGATTGACTTCACGGATGCCCCGGCAGCGGAAGTCCTGGATACCCCGAACACTCCCACCATCGACACACTGGTGGCCGCTTCCAACGAATTGGCTCCCCGCAGCGAGGCCGACGGCGGCGCCTGGACTGCCGCCGACACCCTCAAGAATGTGGTGCTCGCTGTCACCCTGCCCACCAGGGAGCGCCAGCTTGTGGTCATCGGCCTGCCCGGTGACCGCGGAGTTGACCTGAAGCGCGTGGAGGCCAACATCGGCTCTTTCCTGCCCATCGGCGGGGAGATCGGACTGGAAGCAGCCAACGACGAGGACCTGAAGAAGCAGCCGCTGATCGTCAAGGGTTACCTGGGCCCCGGCCTGACCGTCGACGAACCCCTGCTGGGCAGCGAAAGCGCAACCAAGATCCTCTACCTCGTGGATCCCCGCGTTGTCAGCGGCACCGCCTGGATCACCGGAGCCAACGAGGCCGGAAAGCACGTGTACGGGCTGGTGGCCGGGCGCGACTTCACCTGGGACGGCGTCATCGAATGCACCGACGTGCGCGAAGGCGACCCCGCCCCGGACGGCTCCGGACCGCTGGAGATTGCCCGCGGCATCGAGATGGGCCACATCTTCCAGTTGGGCCGCAAGTACGCAGAAGCCCTGGAGCTGAAGGTCCTGGACCAGAACGGCAAGCAGGTAGTGGTCACTATGGGCTCCTACGGCGTGGGCGTCACCCGGGCAGTGGCTGCCCTGGCCGAATCCAACCACGACGAAAAGGGCCTGGCCTGGCCGCGCGCCGTCGCCCCGGCCGATGTCCACATCGTGGCCGTTGGCCGCGGCGAGGAAATTTTCGCCACGGCCGAGCAGCTGGCCCTGGACCTTGAAGCGGCCGGCCTGGAGGTCATCTACGACGACCGACCCAAGGTGTCCCCGGGAGTGAAGTTCGGCGACGCCGAACTGGTGGGCGTGCCCACCATCCTGGCCGTGGGGCGCGGCCTGGTGGACGGCGTGGTAGAGATCAAAGACCGCCGCAGTGGTGACGCCGAAAACGTGGCAGTGGACAAGGCAGTTGACTATGTGGTCAATGCCGTCCGCAACGGCTGACCTTCCCTTCCGGTGATTTCGGGTTTTGAGTCGATCCAGCTCACCACTCTCATCCTGATTGTGGTGGCTGGATTTGCTGCCGGCTGGGTGGACGCGGTGGTGGGCGGCGGTGGCCTGATCCAGCTTCCGGCCCTCCTGCTGGTGCCTGGCATAACGCCTGTCCAGGCCCTCGCCACGAACAAGATGGGCTCGATCTTCGGGACGTCCACCAGTGCCGTCACGTTCTATGGACGGGTGAAGCCGGACCTCTGGACCGCCGTCCCGATGGCTCTGATCGCCCTTGGCGGCAGCTTCGGAGGCGCTATCTTGGCGGCGAGCCTGCCCTCAAGTGTCTTCAAGCCCATCATCGTGGCGGCGCTGGTCGCCGTCGCGCTCTTTACCGCCCTCAAGCCCAACGTTGGTGACATCACGCTGCTGCGGCACAACGGGCACAGGCACTACGTGGTGGCCTGCCTGATCGGTGGCGCCATCGGATTTTACGACGGCCTGATCGGACCCGGCACCGGCTCTTTCCTGGTCATCGCGCTGGTCTCGGCCATGGGCTACGCCTTCCTCGAAGCCAGCGCAAAGGCCAAGATCGTGAACATGGCGACGAACGCCGGGGCCCTGCTGTTTTTCCTGCCGCACGGCTCGATCCTGTGGGGTGTTGGCCTGGTGTTGGGTGTGGCCAACATGGCGGGCGGGTACCTTGGAGCGCGGGCTGCGGTGAAGCAGGGCAGCGGGTTCATCCGGGTTGTTTTCCTGCTGGTGGTGGGCGCCCTGATCCTCAAATTGGGCTACGACGTCTGGCAGGAAAACTTCGCCTAGCTCCTTCTTCTGATCACTTTCCCCGAGGACGGGCTGTGGACCTGTCCACAGGACCACATGATGATCTGCGGCCCCTCGTCGCGGCGCCACCCCAGGCGTAGCATGCTGGTATGTCCGCAGGCGCTGAAACCTATTCGGAAGCATTGGCAGCAGCGGCGCGCCTCGCCGCGGAGTGGCTTAAGAGCCTTCCGGACAGGCATGTGGGCCCGGCGCTGACCGCACACGACCTTGTTGCTGATTTCGGAGGCCCGCTTCCTGCCGAGGGTATGCCGCCGGTTGACGTGGTGGAGTACTTGGCCGCCAAGGCCGAGCCGGGCCTGATGGCCATGCCTTCGGGCCGTTTCTTTGGCTGGGTTATTGGCGGAACCCTGCCCGCCGCCCTGGCCGCGGACTGGCTGGTGAGTGCCTGGGACCAGAACTCGGGCCTGCGCTATGCGACGCCGGCGATCGCCGCCATTGAGGAAGCGGCCGGGCAGTGGCTGCTCCAGCTCCTGCGGCTGCCGGAAGAGTCCGACGTCGGCTTCACCACCGGCGCAACCATGGCGAACTTCACCGGCATGGCAGCCGCACGGTGGCGGCTGATGGCAGATGCGGGCTGGGATGTGGACCGGAACGGACTGGCCGGCGGCCCGCGGATCAGGTGTTTCGTCGGACAGGAACGCCATGAAACCATCGACCTGGGCCTGCGGTACCTCGGCCTGGGCCAACCCACAGCCGTCCCCGTCGATGCGCAGGGGAGGCTGATTCCGGGCGAGCTGAACAGGTTGCTCGCTGAGGGCTCCGGCCCTGCCCTTGTGTGCCTCCAGGCCGGGAACCTGCATTCAGGAGCCTTCGATCCCTTCGACGATGCCATCCAGGTTGCCCACAGGCACGGGGCCTGGGTTCATGTTGACGGTGCTTTTGGGCTGTGGGCCGGGGCAGTTCCGGAATTCGCGCACCTTACAGCAGGCATGGCCTTGGCCGACTCCTGGGGAACCGATGCCCATAAGACCCTCAATGTGCCATACGACTGCGGCGTCGCCGTGGTGAAGGATTCACCGGCACTGCGCAGCGCCATGGGATTGCACACCAGCTATCTGGTCCACGACGCCGAAGGCCCCGGCGATCCGTTCGAGAAAGTGCCGGAGCTTTCCCGGCGTGGCCGGGGAGTCCCCGTTTGGGCCGCGCTCCGCTCTTTGGGCAGCGACGGTGTGGCTGCGCAGGTCCGCGGTCTGGCGAGGGCGGCATCCCTGATCGCGGAGCGGCTGATCGAAGTGGACGGTATCGAGGTGCTGAATCCGGTGGACTACACCCAGGTTTCCCTCGCCTTCGGCGACGATGCCACCACCCGGGCCGTGACAGCCAGGGTCATCCAGGACGGAAAAGTCTGGATGTCCGGATCACGCTGGCAGGGCCGGGACGTGTTGCGCGTCTCGGTCAGCAATTGGAGCACCAACACGGACGACGTCGGTACCGCGGTGGACGCTGTCAGTTCGGCCTTCGCTGCTGTCAGGGCCGAAACCGGCTGACTGACGCCGGGGATTCGTGGACTTCTGACAGGGCGGCCACCACTGACGGCCACGAATATAGGCCATGACTGACGGCCACCGGCCGCAGTCACCCGGCTGAATTTTCCTCACCGGGTTCGGGCAGCGAATGGGCGGCAGGAAGTCCGTCAAGGGTCCGTCCGGCAAGCGTACTGGCGACCCACAGCGAGCGGGCAAAATCGCCCTGATGGTATGGCCGGGAGGCGTACGAGAGGGCATTCTCCACTTCCCGCGCAATGCCCCACTGACGCGCGACCTCAGCGTCCAGGCCCGCGGCGGAGCTGAAGTCACGGCAGCGCCGCCGCAGACCGGCCTCCGGCGCGCTCCGTGGCAGGTCCGCGATCCGGTTCCACAGCAGGGGCGCCACAGCAAACTCCGGCTCGCCAATCATGGGCTGGGGGTCGATCGCGGCGAACGCCCGGCCGTCCGGGAGGGCCCCGGCGATCTGTACGTCCGGCTCCACGATGGACCCAATGATGCCTGTTTTGCCTGTTCCGGGCCTCGCCAGGATGTTCAGGAAATGGAAATCCGTGTGCACCAGCGCGTCCCGTCCGGAGCGGCGGCCCACGGCGCCCCGGGTCTGGCAGACTTCAAGGGCCGCCTCCAGCAGCCAGCGCGGAAAGGGCCGGCCCAACTGCTCCCAGTCGGCCGGCAAGTCATCGCTCCACTGCTCGGCCCGCCCGGCAATATGATCGAACTCCTGCCACTGCGGCCGATCATCCGGAAGCAGGCTCAGTTGGCGCATCAGTCCGCCCCACACCGTAACGGCGTCGTCCATCGGAACTGTCTGCAACGATGACCCAGCTTCCAGGCGCTCCAGCAGCATGGCGCATGTTCCGGCGTCGGACTCCAGCAACCGCACCGCGCCACATCCTCCCCACAGCTCCAGTGCGTGGCGTTCAACCCTGGCCTCATCATGGGGGAAGGCAATCTTGAGAGCTGCCGGGCTACCGTCGAGCCGCTGGACGGGAATGACTACGCCTCCGTGCCCGTTCCACGGAAGCTCGCCCGGGGCAAGCTCTGCTTCCAGGTTCCAGTGCTCCAGCCGCCCGTTCACCAGGCCCGGCAGGGACGCAAGCCACGCCCGGCCCGCACTGCTGCGGCTGTACCGCGCAGTGAGGTCTGGAGGGATCGGCACACCGGTCTTTTGGCTCATCAGCTCCAGAGTAGTTGACCCGGCAGCAGTTCCGGCCGATGGGGGCACTGAAGAGTAGCTAAGCGGCTGGCGTGCGGCTTCCGCCGGCGATGGTGCCAGAGGCTGCGTGAACTCAGAGGCGGCGTCGACTCACACGACGCCGCTTGCCCCGAGCAGATTGCCGATCGTGAACGTCGCCGCAAGGGCCAGGGCGCCGCCAACCACAACCCTTGCCGCAGCCCGCCACTTCGACCCGCCCCCGATCCACGCGCCCATTGCCCCGGTAAGAGCCAGGGCCAGGAGCACTGCGGCAAACGTCGTCGGAACCCTGACGGCAGCCGGCGGAAGGAGGATGGCCAGCATCGGGAGGGCGGCGCCGAGGGTGAACGCCACGGCGGAAGCAAAGGCGGCGTTCCAGGGGCTGACGATATCGGCCTCGTCGATGTTGAGTTCAGCGGACAGGTGGGCCGCCAGGGCATCGTGGTTTGTCAGTTCCACCGCTACAGCGCGGGCGGTTTCGGGGCTGAGGCCCTTCTCCCGGTAGATTGCGGTCAGCTCTGCGAGTTCTTCCTCCGGCTCTTCGGCGAGCTCCCGCCGCTCCTTGTCGATCAGGGCCTTCTGGCTGTCGCTTTGGCTGCTGACGGAAACGTATTCGCCCAATGCCATGGAAACCGCGCCGCCCACCAGCCCGGCCGCTCCTGCAGCGAGGATGGGCCCGGTGGAGGCGGTGGCGCCGGCTACCCCCACCACGATGGCCGCTACGGAGACGATGCCGTCATTCGCGCCAAGCACACCGGCCCGCAGCCAGTTGAGGCGCTGGGCAATGTCGTTGTCGTGCGGCTCGGTTTCCAGATGGCGTTCCAAGCCGGTGTTGTCCGCGCTGCGGGCCGCGTCGGGGGAGTCAGGCGGGTCATGGGCATCCATGGAATCAGCAAACCACCACTTGCGGCCCGCGGCCAGCCGCCAGAGTTCATTCACGCAGGACCGGCCCCGGGCAATGGTGGACGGTGCCAAGACACATGGACGGTCCCGAGCCGCTTGAACGGTGTCGGCCCGCACCGCTCAAGCGGGCCAGGGCCGCTCATGCGCCTGACTTCACTCGGGTACCTGACTTCACTCGGGTAGTTGCGGCAGCTGGGATTCGTCCAGGGTAAGGCCCGGAACAGGACCCGGGTCAGCTCCCCAGTGGACTGTCCTTTGCGCTGCATTCAGAAGCGCCGAGACGGCCCACTCGCGGGTGGCACCCTGGCTCATCGCCACCACGTCAGCGTAGACCGGCAACGTACCGGCCTCGATCCGCCCCAGCCCGGCCGCCGGCGCGTCCAGGAAGGCCTGGCTGAGGATGTAGCCAGGCTGTTGGGGTGGAACCTCCGCGCAGTGGATCCTGCTGTAGTGCACGCCGTCTTCGACCAGGTCGTGGTGCTGTTCCAGGAGGTCCGACGCCGCAGCCGCCGATGCCGGATCCAGCCGGGTGAGCGCTGCCTGATATCCGTAAACCGCTTCCAGCTCGGCTTGCACGGCCGAGGTGAGGGCGGCCGCCAGCTCTGTTCCTGACGATGGCTCCGCGGTTCCACAGGTGGCGGCCAGGCTTGCTGGATTGTCCCGGCCGGGCATGCCTTCTTCCTGAGGCGCGCCTTCTTCCCAGGGCGCGCCTTCAGCCGCGTCCTCTGTTCCGTCTGCCCCCGGGAGGACAGCAGAAGGAGAAGGTTTGGAGGGAGGGAGTGCGGAAGGAGAAGGTTCAGAGGGGGGAAGAACTGACGGAAGCGCCGGGGCCGGAATGCCGGCGTAGGCGGCAAGTTCCGCGGCGGCCATGACCTGGGCAGTGCCGGTCCCTGCAAGAAGACGGGCCATTCCGCCGTCGGCCGTCTCCGCATCGGTGAGGCGCCTGGCCCCGCTGGCGGAGAGTGCGGACGCAAGTTCCGCAGCAGCAACTGGCATCGGCGCGGAGGCCGTGGGCGAAGGTTCTGTTGAAGCAGGGCCGGGTGTTGCTCCTGCCTCCGCAGAGGATCCGCCCGGAGTCAGCATCAGGGCCCTGGCCTGGAACGTCAGCAAAGTCACAACGCGGTCCAGGACCACGTTGCCGGATGCCTGGCCGGATCCAGGGCCAGGGGCGCCGGAACCAGGGGTGCCGGGTGCAACGGCGGGGCCTGCCAGCTCCATGACTGATGCCCGCAATGACATGGCATCAGCGAACGCCGCGGCCCTGGCCTGCTCGGAGAATGGAGGTTCGGGCGGCGGAGGCGGCTCATGGGGGATCAGGGCGATTCCCAGGCTGAGGATCAGGAGGGCTGTGAGCGACAAAACAGCGTAGCGGAAATAGCGCCTACCGGGCCTCTTTTCCTGACTGTCATCGTTCACAACAGACCATGGTGTCACGTCCAGTGCACCCTGGTGTGCACCAAGGCGTCCGGAAAATCGCTACGCTAGTACACATAACATCATCTATCGGGAGGCGGCCGGCATCGTGAGTAATGCAGAAGCCACGACTTCATCAGACCGTACCGGAACGGGTAGGGCTGAAGCTGCGCCTGCCTACAATCCGGAAGCTGCCCGGCTTCGGGCATTGCTTGAACCCGCTGTGCAGGCCAACCGCCTGTACCTTGAGGACGTCACAATTAATGTGGCTGGATCCCACCGAGTGGTCCACGTTGTGGTGGACCTGCCGCAGGAGGAAACCGGCGGAGTGAACCTGGACGTCATCTCGGACATCTCCAAGGTCCTCTCGGACGTTATGGACAACGACCCCGGCGACGACGGACGTCCCTACGACCTCGAGGTTTCCTCCCCGGGAGTGGGGCGCCCGCTGACCGAACCCCGGCACTGGCACCGCGCCAGGGGCCGTATGGTCAAGGTCAACGTCATCCAGGGCGAAAACGTCACCGGCAGGGTCCAGTCCGTGGATGACTCCGGTGTGACCATCGTCCCCGAAATAGCCGTCAAGAAGGGCATGAAGCCCAAGCAGGGCGAGCCCGTGAAACTCCCTTTCGACAGGATCCGCAATGGAAAAGTCGAGATCGAATTCAGCCACCTCGAAGAAGCTGGTCTGGAACCTGAACACAATGGACCTTCTGAGGAGGCCTGATGGATATTGACATGAGCGCGCTGAGACTCCTGGAGCGTGAGCGCGAAATTCCGCTGGACCTCCTGATCCCCACCATCGAGCAGGCGCTCCTGGTGGCCTACCACAAGTCGCCGGGCGCCTTCGAGAAAGCCCGCGCCGAGTTGGACCGCAAGAGCGGTCACGTCACCATCTGGGCTGTGGAAATCGACGACGACGGTGCCCCCATTGGCGAGTTCGAGGACACCCCTGCCGGCTTTGGCCGCATTGCGGCGAGCACGGCCCGCCAGATCATCCTGCAGCGCCTGCGTGATGTTGAGGACGACAACGTCCTGGGTGAGTTCAAGGGCCGTGAGGGCGAGCTCGTGGCCGGAACCATCCAGCAGGGAAACAATCCCCACATGATCCAGGTCAACCTGGGCACTGTGGAGGCTCTGCTGCCGCCGCCGGAACAGGTGCCGGGGGAGAAGTACATCCACGGCAACCGGCTCCGCGCCTTCGTCATTGACGTTCACCGCGGCACCAAGGGTCCCTCGATCACTCTGTCCCGTTCGCACCCCGGCCTGGTCCGGAAACTGTTCGAACTGGAAGTGCCGGAAATCGCTGACCGCTCGGTGGAAATCGTTGCACTGGCACGCGAAGCCGGTCACCGTACCAAGATCGCAGTCAAGGCAAACACTCCGGGCATCAACGCCAAGGGCGCCTGCATCGGCGAAATGGGGTCCCGTGTCAGGGCCGTCATGACCGAGCTGAATGACGAAAAGATTGACATTGTGGACTTCAGCGAGGATCCGGCGACATTTATCGCCAGCGCCCTGTCTCCGTCCCGTGTGAATTCGGTCACCATCATTGACGAGGCCACCCGGTCTGCACGGGTTGTGGTTCCGGACTACCAGCTCTCGTTGGCCATCGGCAAAGAGGGGCAGAACGCCCGGCTTGCTGCCAAGCTCACCGGCTGGCGGATCGACATCGTTTCCGACGCCGCAGCGCCGCGCGACAGCTAAAGCAGCGGCAACCGAACCCCGAACAGCGTTAACGCGAAGCCCTTGGACCCGCCGGCGTGTCACGCCGGCGGGCAGGGTTTCGGGCAGAACGGCCCTGAGGGGCTAGAATAGACATGACCGCGCCTTACGGCCGGTATTCGTGCGCCCAGAGCGTGCCCGTTCCGCTGACATGCGGTGACGGGGCGGCCGGGGCCGGCAGTTTTGAACGTCAGGAAGATGCTCACCGTGGCAGAAGTGCTTCACAGCGAGAATCAACCGCAGCGTACCTGCATCGGATGCCGGAAAAAGGGATCGCGGTCGGAGTTACTCCGGCTCGTCGCCGAAGGCAGCGGTTCATCCGCTGTCCTGGTGGATGAACGACGCCGGATGGCTGGCCGGGGTGCATGGCTGCACCCCAGCGAATCGTGCCTGGCCCTGGCGGTCAAGCGGCGAGCATTCGGACGTGCCCTCAACGGCGCAACCGGAATTGCCGCCGTCGAACGCCGGATCAAGCCAGGCACGAGCGCTGCAGGCACGCTGTGGATACCTCCGGTAGGCACAGCACAAACCGTCCAACCTGAAAGCGGGTCAGAAAACTGATGGAAACCCGATGAGTTCCCAGCGATGAGTGCGCAACGATGACAACTTTGTTGCGCTCTGCAATGGGCCCTTCAGCCGCATCCGCGGCGGGGGTCCGCAGTAAGAAGTAGACGGTTCGTGCCTGGCTCGGTGCGGACCGAGACAGGAGAAATGTGGCCAAGGTCCGCGTACATGAGCTTGCAAAAGAGCTCGGTATTACTTCCAAAGATGCAGTGACAAAACTGCAGGAACTGGGCGAATTTGTTCGCTCCGCCTCTTCCACCATTGAGGCTCCGGTGGTGCGGAAACTCCGCAACGCCTACCCCGACGCCGCTGCGAAGTCCGCAGCCCCGGCAGCAGCGCCCAAGGCGCCTGCCCCGTCGGCTGACACACGCCCCGCAGCGCCTGCCCCATCGGCAGATTCGCGTCCCGCGGCACCCAAGGCTCCGGCTCCCCGGGCAGAAGCAACCGCTGCTGCCCCGGCGCCCGCCGCACCCGCTCCCGCAGCTGCCCCGGCACCTGCAGCGAGTGCACCAACTACTGCTCCTACTGCAGGTTCTCCCGCAGGTGGAAGTCCGTTCAGCGGAGCCAAGCCCGGTGCGCGTCCCGCACCCAAGGCTGAGACTCCCGCCGCCCCCACCCGCTCTGGCGGATCAACACAGGGTGGATCAGGCCAGGGTGGCGCCCCGCGTCCGGGCGGTCCCCGTCCGGGCAACAACCCGTTTGCCACGTCGCAGGGCATGCCCCGCGGCCGCGGCGGCGACGGAGAACGTCCTCCGCGTCCGGGTAACAACCCGTTTGCTCCCTCGCAGGGTATGCCCCGCCCGGGTGGAAGCCGCACTGACGGCGACCGTCCCGGTGGACCGCGTCCCGCAGCAGGTGCCGGTGGCCCCCGTCCGGGTGGCCCCCGTCCCGCGGCTGGCGCCGGTGGGCCCCGTCCCGCAGCAGGTGCCGGTGGTGCCCGTCCCGGTGGCGCTGGTGGTCCGCGTACCGCGGGTGGCGGTGCCGGTGGAAACCGTCCTACTCCGGGCATGATGCCCAACCGCACCGAACGTCCCGCACCGGCTGGCGCCGGCGCAGGCCGTCCCGGTGGCGGTGGCCGTGGTCCGGGCCGTCCAGGCGGCGCTCCGGGCACCGGCGGTGCCCCGGGTGCCGGTGGCGGAGCTCCCGCAGGCGGAGGCTTTGGCAAGGGTGGCCGCGGTCGCGGTGGTACCCAGGGTGCCTTCGGCAAGGGTGGCGCCGGGCGTGGCAAGCAGCGCAAGTCCAAGCGTGCCAAGCGCCAGGAACTCGAGCAGATGAGTGCTCCGTCGCTGGGTGGCGTGAGCGTACCCCGCGGCGACGGCAACACTGTAGTACGGCTTCGCCGTGGCTCGTCCATCACGGACTTTGCCGACAAGATCGAGGCAAACCCCGCCGCACTGGTGACCGTGCTGTTCCACCTTGGTGAAATGGCAACGGCTACCCAGTCGCTGGACGAGGAAACCTTCGCGCTGCTGGGCGAAGAGCTCGGCTACAAGCTCCAGGTTGTGTCCCCGGAGGATGAGGAGCGCGAGCTTCTTTCCACCTTCGACATCGACTTCGAAGCAGAGCTTGAGGCCGAAGGCGACGAAGACCTCGAGGCACGTCCTCCGGTTGTCACCGTTATGGGCCACGTCGACCACGGTAAGACCCGACTGCTCGATGCCATCCGCAAGTCCGACGTTATGGCGGGCGAGCACGGCGGCATCACGCAGCACATCGGTGCCTACCAGGTCACGCACACCCACGAGGGCGAAGACCGCAAGATCACGTTCATCGATACTCCGGGCCACGAGGCGTTCACCGCCATGCGTGCCCGTGGTGCCAAGGTGACCGACATCGCCATCCTGGTGGTCGCAGCGGACGACGGCGTGATGCCGCAGACCGTTGAGGCCCTCAACCACGCACAGGCAGCCAATGTGCCCATCGTGGTGGCCGTGAACAAGATCGACAAGGAAGGCGCAAACCCGGAGAAGGTCCGCGGCCAGCTGACCGAGTACGGACTGGTTCCCGAAGAGTACGGTGGCGACACCATGTTCGTTGAGGTCTCTGCACGCCAGAACCTCAACATCGACGAGCTGCTCGAGGCAGTCCTGCTCACCGCAGACGCCGCCCTGGACATGCGCGCCAACCCGAACAAGGACGCCCGCGGTATCGCGATCGAAGCCAACCTGGACAAGGGCCGCGGTTCCGTGGCCACCGTCCTGGTCCAGTCCGGTTCACTGCGTGTCGGTGACACGATCGTTGCCGGTACGGCCCACGGCCGCGTCCGCGCCATGTTCGACGACGACGGCAGCGCCCTGACCGAGGCCGGCCCGTCCCGCCCCGTGCAGGTACTGGGTCTGTCCAACGTGCCGCGCGCCGGCGACACCTTCTTCGTGACCGCCGACGAGCGCACCGCCCGTCAGATCGCCGAGAAGCGTGAAGCAGCCGACCGCAACGCAGCCCTGGCCAAGCGCCGCAAGCGCATCAGCCTGGAAGACTTCGACCAGGCCGTGGCAGATGGCAAGATCGACACCCTCAACCTCATCCTCAAGGGTGACGTGTCCGGTGCCGTGGAAGCCCTCGAGGACGCACTGCTCAAGATCGACGTCGGCGAAGGCGTGCAGCTGCGCGTCATCCACCGCGGCGTTGGTGCCATCACGCAGAACGACGTCAACCTGGCAACAGTGGACAGCGCCGTTATCATCGGGTTCAACGTCAAGCCGGCCGAGCGGGTTGCCGAACTGGCAGACCGCGAAGGCGTGGACATGCGCTTCTACTCCGTCATCTATGCAGCAATCGATGACATCGAGATGGCCCTCAAGGGCATGCTCAAGCCGGAGTACGAAGAGGTCCAGCTGGGCACCGCCGAGGTCCGCGAAGTGTTCCGTTCCTCCAAGTTCGGCAACATCGCCGGTTCCATCGTTCGCTCGGGTGTTATCCGACGCAACACGAAGGCCCGCATCAGCCGCGACGGCAAGATCATCGGTGACAACCTCACCGTTGAGACGCTCAAGCGCTTCAAGGACGACGCCACCGAGGTCCGCACGGACTTCGAGTGTGGTATCGGTCTTGGCTCGTTCAACGACATCACCGAAGGCGACATCATCGAGACCTTCGAGATGCGTGAGAAGCCGCGCGTCTAAGGTGTTCGTTTAGCTGGCGGGGCCGTTGGAATTTTTCCGGCGGCCCCGCCCCTACGCTGGGCGGCAACGGATCTGCGATCCTTTGCCGCCCAGCTCCGGTAGGCCCGATGCCACTCCCAGGCCGCCGGAAAAATCCCAACGGGAGTCCGTCGTCGGCTCACCGTAGTGCGTGGCAAAAACTGAAAAGAACGACGCAGCTGATCTGGCCGCCGTCGTACCCCCAAAATTTTTAGGAGTGGAAATGGCTGATCCCGCACGGGCTGCCAAGTTGGCGCAGCGGATCAAGGTTGTTGTTGCTGAGGCTTTGGGCCGGAAGGTTAAGGATCCTCGGCTGGAAGGCATCACTGTTACTGATGCCCGCGTGACCAACGATCTGCAGCATGCCACCATCTACTACACCGTTTTCGGCGATCAGGCTGTCCAGGCTGATGCTGCCAAGGGCCTGGAGAAGGCCAAGGGTGTGCTTCGGCAGGAAGTGGGCCGGAACGTTACAGTCCGGCTGACTCCCAGCCTTGAATTCGTGGCCGACCAGATTCCCGTGGTTGCCTCCAACCTTGAGGAGCTGCTTCGCGAAGCCAAGAAGCGCGATGCCGAGGTGGCCGCCCTGGCTGAAAACGCCAAGCACGCCGGAGATCCCGACCCATACAAGAGCGACATTCCTGCCGACGTTGAGATCGACGAGGACGACTTCGACGAAGAGGAGCTTGACCTCAGCGACGACGGCGAATTCGAAGAAGACAGCAACAAGTAAGTGAAGGCCGGCGTTTAGTAACTCCAGGCCGGTATTTTCAGGCTGAAGGGCGGGGACCGAAATGGTTCCCGTCCTTCAGCCGTTTAAGTGCCGGCGGCTGACTATGATCAGATCATGGCGGCGTCAGAGGCAGGGCCTGATCCAGTGGTAAATCCCGGTTTGGCAGGCAATCCCACACCCGAGGACTATCTCCATCTGGCTGTTCAGACTGCGGTCAGAAACGTGGCCGATGGCGGCGGTCCGTTCGGCGCCGTTGTTGTCACCCCCGACGGCGGCCTGCATTACGGCGTCAACAGGGTGACCCGCGACAACGATCCCACAGCCCACGCAGAGGTGGTGGCGATCCGCCGAGCCGCGGCGGACTCCGGGAACTTCGATCTCAAAGGCTCGGTGCTCTACACGAGTTGTGAGCCCTGCCCATTGTGCCTGGCCGCTGCGCTCTGGGCACGCATTGACCGTGTCTACTATGCAGCGGACCGGCACGGCGCCGCCGCTGCCGGTTTCGACGACGCCCTGTTCTACGAATACTTTGGCGGTGCCCGGCCTGATCTGATGCCCGTCAGCAGGGGTGACATTCCGACGTCGGACGCTCCGTTCCAGGCTTGGCGGGACTTCGGGGACCGGGTGGAGTACTGACAATGGCCCTGGAACCGACCCTGATCGCCTGCCCCAACTGCGGGAAGACCAACCGGATTCCCGCGGCGGCGACCGGCCACCCGCGCTGTGGCAGCTGCCGTCAGGACCTGCCATGGATTGTCAACGCCGGCGATGACGACTTTGCGGTTGTCGCCGAGCAGTCGCCGGTTCCCGCCCTGATTGATTTCTGGGCTGCCTGGTGCGGCCCCTGCCGGATGGTCAGTCCCGTGCTGGACAAGTTGGCACGGGAAAGGGCCGGCCGGATCAAGCTCGTGAAGGTTGACGTGGACAGTTCCCCGGGCCTTTCCCGGCGGTTTGATGTGCAGGCGATTCCCACGCTGATGATCATTGTGGGCGGCAGGGTGATCGCCCGCCAGGCCGGCGCCGCACCTGCCGGGGTGCTCCGTTCATGGCTGGATGACGCCTTGGCGGCCCATCGCACCTAGCAGGCCACCAAGAATTTAGCAGGCCATCAAGATCCGGGGAGTACCTCAGGTCCGCGCGGGCAGGCGGCCAACACCCTCCACGAGTTCCGGCTGCTTGCCGCAGAGCGCTATGCGTACCCAGCCCTCGCCAATGGACCCAAAGGCGGTTCCCGGCGCAAACGACACCCCCGACTCGGCGAGGAACCGGCGGGTCCAGGCCCGCACGTCGCCGTCGCTGACGTGGCTGACATCCGCCCAGAGGTAAAAGGCACCCTGTGCACTGAGATACGGGATTCCCTTGGCGTCCAGGACAGCGGAAGCGGCGTCCCGGTTGGCCCGGTAATGCTTGTGTGCCTGCTCCACATAGTCCTGGGGACCCGTCAGTGCCGCGAGCGCGGCATATTGGGACGGTGAGGCGACACAGGAAACGATCGCCTCCATCACATTGTTCATTTTCTGCTCCAGGCCGGGCGGGCAGACGAGGGCGCCGATCCTGAGCCCTGTCAGGCCGTAGGTCTTGGAGAGGGTCAAGGAGGTGAAGACCCTCGCCTCGCCCGGAACGTCGCTGTCGAACCGGGCAGCGCTCACGTGCGGAACATCGTAGGTGAAGGCTTCATAGCATTCGTCCGAGATGATCCAGAGATCGTGCCGGCGGGCCAGCTCAACGAGGTCGCGGGTCAGGTCCTTACGCAGGACTGCTCCGAGGGGATTGGACGGGGAGTTCAGCATCAGCACCCTGGTGCGGTCCGTGATGAGGGCCTCGACGTCCTGGAGCCGGGGCTGGAAATTCTGGTCCGGATACAACGGGTATCCCACCGGAACAGCGTTCAGGAGCCGGCTGGTCATGGCGAAGGTGGGGTAACCGGGATTCGGGATCAGGATTTCATCCCCTGGCGCGAGGAGGAGGCTCATGGCAAGGTGCAGGCCCTGCTGGGCGCCGGCCACCACATAGACGCGGTCGGCGGCGATGCTGCTTTGGTTGCCTGCGCCTGACAGTTGGCCCGCGCCTGACTGGTTGCCCGCGACGGTCAGGTTGCCGGCGTCGATCCCCGCTCGGAACCGGGCCGCGAAGGCTTCACGCAGGGCGGGAATACCGGCGTTTGGCGTGTAGTTTGTCTCGTCCCGATCAAGGCATGCCATTCCGGCGTCCAGCACATGGCGGGGGAGCGGGAAGCCCGGTTCACCGATGCTCAGGACGATCGCTTCAGGATGACGCCAAGCGGCCTCAGTGATTTCGCGGATCTGGTTGACGGGGACGTTCCGCACATGGGCAGCAAGCTCAGGCATGCCTGCCATCCTAGCCGCCCCGTTGGGTCCCGCGACGAGGTGGGCAGGCGGCGCGAGCAGCGCCGATATACTGGGAGGCGTGCTTTCTGGACTGGTGATAGTGGACAAACCGCAGGGATGGACCAGCCATGATGTGGTTGGCCGGATGCGGCGACTCGCCGGTACCCGGAAAGTGGGGCATGCGGGAACCCTTGACCCCATGGCCACCGGTGTCCTGGTGGTGGGCATCAACAAGGCGACCCGGCTGCTCACCTACATCGTGGGCACGTCCAAGACGTACACGGCAACCATCCGCCTGGGCCAGTCCACCATTACCGACGACGCCGAAGGTGACGTGATCGCGTCCATCAGCGCCGCCGCCGTCGCCGATGAGGAAATCCACGACGGCGTGGCCGCCCTCACCGGCCAGATCCAGCAGGTGCCCAGCAGCGTCAGCGCCATTAAGGTCAACGGGGAACGGGCGTATGCACGCGTACGGTCCGGCGAAGACGTGAAACTCGCGGCGCGGCCCGTCACCATCCACCGGTTCGAGGTACACAGCATCCGGCGGGAGTCAGGGACTGGCGTTGTGGACGTGGACGTCACGGTGGAGTGTTCCTCGGGTACCTACATCCGTGCCCTGGCGCGGGACCTTGGTGATGCGCTGGGCGTAGGCGGGCATCTGACCGCGCTCCGCCGTACCCACGTGGGCCCGTACTCCCTGGACCAGGCCCGGACCCTGGAGCAGCTGGCCGAAGAACTCCAGGTACTCGAGATGTCCCAAGCCGCCCGCGCGCTGATGCCCAACAGGGAACTCACAGCGGATGAAACCACTGAGATCTCTTTCGGCCGCCGGATCCCAGCCGGCTCACCGGCAGGAGATCCGCTGGCTGCAACGGTGGAGAGCCCGGCCGCTGCCTTTGCCCCAGACGGAAGCCTGGTGGCGCTGTTGGCTGATTCCGGCAGCTTTGCCAAGCCAGTGCTGGTGTTCGCACCCGGCAACGCCACCGCGCCCGGCAACGCCACAAGCCAGGGGACATAGGCGTGGACGCATACTTCTACATCATTCTTGTGGTCGGTCTTATCTCGACCGGTATCTGCCTGGTGGCGGGGATCGCCAAAAAGGCCCCCAACGACATCACCATCCTGTCGGTGGCCGCAGTGGAAGTCGCCCTGGTGGTATACCTCGTGGGATCCATCGTCAGGGTCATCGCGGGTGAGCCGATCGCGGGGGAGGCCTGGGAGTTCTGGGGTTACCTTGCCACCGCGATGCTCCTGCCGCCCGCCGCCGTCTACTGGTCCATCCTGGAACGGACCCGGTGGAGCAATTTTGTCCTGGCCGCCGTCGGCATCACCGCCCTGGTGATGGCCGCCCGAATGAACCAGATCTGGTACTGAAGTGGAAGAAGCCCGTCCCGTGAAATCACAGCAGCAATCGACGCCGGGGAATGTATCCGCACAAGGCAAGGACACACGCAACACCGGACCCGGCCGCCTGCTGATCGCTGTTTACGCAGTGTTCGCCATTTCGGCCACCGCCCGCGCCGGCTACCAAATCCTCACGAAATTCTCCGAGGCTCCGCTGGCCTACCTGCTTTCCGCCTTCGCGGCTTTGGTGTACCTCGTGGCCACCGTCTCCCTGGCCAAGCCGGGCCGCACCTGGTTCAAAGTGTCCGTAGCGGCCGTTCTGGTGGAACTCGTGGGCGTGTTGGTGGTGGGAGCCCTGAGTCTCTTCGATCCCATCCAGTTCCCGCACGAAACCGTCTGGTCCCTCTTCGGCCGCGGCTACGCCTTCATCCCGCTGCTGCTGCCCATTCTGGGCCTGGTATGGCTGTACCGGCGGCGGCCCGGCAGCCGTCCGTCCACCGGCAAGGGTTAGCATCATCGGCCCAAGGGGCGGTCCGGGCAGGTGCTGTGACACAAGGACTGGCACAGCCTGCTTTGCGGGTAATCTTAGAGAGTTCCGGCGCCGGCAGGGTTCCGGGACATGTCAGTATCAGGCAGTAAAAAGGCGAGGGTGATGGTCAACATCTGGAACGATCCGTCCGAGGTCCCGGCGGACTTCGGTCCCTCCGTTGTCACCTTCGGCAACTTCGACGGCGTCCACCGTGGCCACCAGCAGGTGCTGTCCCAGCTCATCCGCTCAGCCCGCCTGAACAGGACCAAAGCCGTGGCGGTGACGTTTGATCCACACCCGGCAGTGGTTCATCGGCCCGAGTCTGCGCCTGAGATGATTATGGGCCTGGAGGACAAGCTGGAGGCGCTGGGGGAGTTGGGCCTTGATGCCATCCTGGTGATGAAATATTCGCTGGAACTCGCCAGCCTCACCCCTGAAGAATTCGTGCGCCAGGTGCTGGTGGACAGCCTTCACGCCAGCCACGTGGTGATCGGTCACGATGCCCGGTTCGGCCGTGGGAACTCCGGCGATCTTGACACCATGAAAAAGCTAGGCCAGCAGTTTGGCTTTGACGTCCAGGTCATCAGCGAGTTCGGCTCCGAAGGCTTCCCCCTGCACGACGACGACGGGACGGACCGGCGCTGCTCCTCCACCTGGGTGCGCGAGGCATTGCGGGAAGGTGACGTGGCAACGGCCGGCGCAGTACTGGGCCGTCCGCACCGAATGCGCGGCGAAGTGGTGCACGGTGCCGCCCGCGGCCGTGCCCTGGGATTTCCCACGGCCAACCTGGCCCCGAATGCCAGCGGACTGATCCCCGCAGACGGGATTTACGCGGGCTGGCTTGTTGACCAGGCCGGCACCCGCTGGCCGGCTGCGATTTCCGTGGGGTCAAATCCCACGTTCGACGGCGTCAGCCGGCAGGTTGAGGCCCACGTGATCGACCGTCCCCATGAGGCCGTGGAGGACTTCGATCTGTACGGCCAGACAGTAGTTGTCGAGTTCGTGGCCCGGCTCCGTGGCATGGTGGCGTACCGTGGGCCTGAGGCGCTCGTTGACCAGATGCGCCTGGACGTGGTCCAGGCTCACGATCTCCTGGTCCGGCGCTGACTGGCCTGAACGGGATCAACCGCAGCCATCAATGAGGAAGGCAGCACCGTGTCCGTAGAGAAGAACACCAGGAAACTGGATAAAGGCATCGTGCGGGATTTCAGCTCCCGGATGAGCTACGCCTCCTATTTGCAGCTGCCCACCCTCCTCAGTGCGCAGCAACCTGTCAGCCGTCCCGAACACCATGACGAGCTGCTGTTCATCATCCAGCACCAGACCACTGAGCTCTGGCTGAAACTGGTGCTGCACGAGCTCCGGAGCGCGGCCGCGTGGCTGCGTGAGGACGATCTCGGCGCCGCGCTGAAGGGCATCGCCAGGGTCAAACACATCCAGAAGACGCTGACCGAGCAATGGTCCGTCCTGGCAACCCTGACCCCCACCGAGTACTCCCAGTTTCGGGGTTTCCTGGGCAACTCATCGGGCTTCCAGTCCAGCCAGTACCGTGCGGTGGAGTTTGTCCTGGGGAACAAGAACCGGAAGATGCTTCCCGTCTTTGAGTCGGACCCGGAAGCACATCAGATGCTGGAAGGGCTGCTCAACGCCCCCAGCATCTACGACGAGTTCCTGGCCTACCTGGCAAGGCAGGGCCTGGACGTGCCGCAGGCGGTCCTGGAACGCGACGTCACCCGGGCCCACGAATTCACTCCCGAGTTGGTGCCGCTGTTCAAGCACATCTACGAGAACCCGGCGGAGAATTGGGGTGCCTACGAGGCGTGCGAAGAACTCGTTGACCTGGAGGACAACTTCCAGCTCTGGCGGTTCCGCCACCTGCGCACGGTACAGCGCACCATCGGCATGAAGACGGGCACCGGAGGTTCCACCGGCGCCGCCTTCCTGCAAAAGGCGCTGGAGCTGACGTTCTTCCCTGAACTCTTCGCC
The DNA here is from genome assembly GCF_026427775.1 of Arthrobacter sp. CDRTa11. Classification (NCBI taxonomy): domain Bacteria; kingdom Bacillati; phylum Actinomycetota; class Actinomycetes; order Micrococcales; family Micrococcaceae; genus Arthrobacter; species Arthrobacter sp. CDRTa11. The sequence continues at coordinate 1,750,422 of NZ_CP044532.1, forward strand.
GTCCGGACGGAGATCGGCCAGTGAGCGGGGAATCGCAGGCAACGGTGGAAAATTCCGCCGCCGGTGCCCTCCTTCGGCGGGCCGGGCAGCTTGATGCCCAGGACCCGCTGGCACACTACCGGGACCTGTTCATCGGCACGGACACCGACCTCTCCTACCTGGACGGCAATTCCCTGGGACGTCCGCTCAAGAGGACGCCGGAGGACATCAGCGACTTCATCCACAAAGGCTGGGGCGGCCGGCTGATCCGGGGCTGGGACGAGGAATGGCTGGAGCTGCCGCAGGGCATCGGCGACCAACTGGGCAGGGCGGTGCTGGGTGCCGCTCCAGGGCAGACGATTATCGCCGATTCCACCACCGTGGTTCTTTACAAGCTCATCCGCGCCGCGCTGGCCGCGGTGACCGATCCTGGCCGCACTGAGATTGTCCTGGACACGGACAACTTTCCCACCGACCGCTACCTGGTGGAGGGCATCGCCCGCGAGGAAGGCCTCTCGCTGCGGTGGATTGAAGCCGATCCGTCGTCCGGGGTCACCCCCGAACAGGTGAGGCAGGCGGCCGGGCCGGCTACCGCCGTCGTACTTTTGAGCCATGTGGCGTACAGGTCAGGGTTCCTCGCCGATCTGCCGGCCATCACGGAGGCCGCCCACGATGCCGGAGCCCTGGTGGTGTGGGACCTCTGCCATTCAGCCGGTTCCGTGGAACTGGATCTTGACGGGTCAGACGTAGACTTTGCCGCCGGCTGTACGTACAAGTACCTCAACGGCGGACCCGGCTCACCGGCATTCGCCTACATCAACAGCCGCCACCTGGCGTCATTCCGGCAGCCGATCTGGGGCTGGATGGGGCGCAAGGACGCCTTCGAAATGGGGCAGGGGTATGAGCCTGCGGCGGGTATCCGGGGCTTCCTCAGCGGAACCCCGGCGATCTTCGGAATGCTGGCCATGCGCGGCACCCTGGACCTCATTGAAGAAGCCGGCATGGCAGCCGTCCGGGAGAAGTCGCTCAAACTCACCGCCTACGTAGTGGAACTGTTCGAAGAATGGCTTGAACCCCTGGGCGTGCAGCTGGCATCGCCGCGGAACCCGGAGCGCCGGGGCAGCCACATCACACTGGACCACCCTGAATTCCGGAACATCACTGCCACGCTGTGGGAGCAGGACGTCATTCCGGATTTCCGGGCTCCGCACGGCATCCGGATCGGGCTGTCTCCACTGAGTACCAGCTATGCAGAAGTCTTCCGTGGCATGGCGGCCATCCGGGACCAGCTTCGTCCCTAGCCACCGGCCACGCTCACGCCAAGTATCCTTGTGCCCCGCCCTCTTGTGGGCGCAGGACCGTTTTCCGGCCAGAACGGGTTGTTTTCCGGCTGTTTTCCGGCCAGAGCGGGCTTCTGTTTCGACAAGATTGCAGCGCGGCCGCTAAACTGAACGTTGGATCCGGCTGCAGTCCGTGGCGGCTGGTTCCTGCCATGCGTGAAAAACCCTGTTTTTCACGGAATTCTGCTTCGCCGGGATTCCGCGCTGGCAGACCCGGCAGTGAGTTACTGATTCGGGCCTCACGGCACATCAATAGGAGTTATTGTGGCACTTGACGCCGCTGTAAAGCAGTCCATCATCAAGGATTTCGCAACATCTGAGGCCGACACCGGTTCACCGGAGGTCCAGGTTGCAGTCCTGACCCAGCGGATCAAGGATCTGACTGAGCACATGAAGGAGCACAAGCACGATTACCACACCCAGCGCGGTCTGCTGGCCATGGTTGGTCGTCGCAAGCGCATGCTCACCTACCTCAAGAACACTGACATCGCCCGCTACCGTGCGCTCATCGAGCGTCTCGGCCTGCGCCGCTAGTCAGGCTTAAGGGGCGGCCCTTTCCTCCATGGAACGGGCCGCCTTCTTCAGAAGAAAATTAAACAGGAGGATCAACCGCATCACGCATTCGCGGTCCTCGGTAGTGATCCCCGGGAACGGCTTCGAAGACTGAAGCCCCGGCCCGTGGGTCTCGATCGATGACCGGGTGCAGTGCAGGCCAGTAGACAGATGCTGGGCTGGGTTGATGCGGCTGGACTTCCGTGAAACAGAAACGGAGGTGACTCTCTTGGAGGGTCCCGAAATCCAGTTCTCAGAAGCAGTCATTGATAATGGCCGCTTCGGCAAGCGTGTAATCCGCTTCGAAACAGGCCGTCTTGCCAAGCAGGCAGCCGGCGCAGCCATGGTGTACATCGACGAAGACACCGCGCTGCTTTCCGCCACCACCGCGGGCAAGCACCCGCGTGAAGGCTTCGACTTCTTCCCGCTGACGGTTGACGTTGAAGAGCGTATGTACGCCGCAGGCCGTATCCCGGGCTCGTTCTTCCGCCGTGAAGGACGCCCGTCCACCGAAGCCATCCTGGCTTGCCGCCTCATGGACCGTCCCTTGCGTCCCGCCTTCGTCAAGGGCCTGCGCAACGAGGTTCAGATCGTGGTGACCGTCCTGGCCATCAACCCTGACGAGCTCTACGACGTGGTGGCCATCAATGCCTCCTCCATGTCCACCCAGCTCTCCGGCCTGCCTTTCTCCGGCCCCATCGGCGGCGTCCGCGTCGCCCTGGTTGCCGACGAGAACGGCTCCCAGTGGGTTGCCTTCCCGAAGCACTCCCAGCTGGAGAACTCGGTCTTCAACATGGTTGTCGCCGGCCGTACTGTGTCCGGCCCGGACGGGGACGACGTCGCCATCATGATGGTCGAAGCCGAAGCAACGGACAACTCCTGGAACCTCATCAAGGAACAGGGCGCCACCGCCCCCACCGAAGAGGTTGTCTCCGAGGGCCTCGAGGCTGCCAAGCCGTTCATCAAGGCACTCTGCGACGCACAGTCGGACCTCGCCGCACGCGCCGCGAAGCCCACCGTTGAGTTCCCGGTTTTCCTCGACTACGAGGACGACGTTTACGCAGCTGTTGAGTCCGCCGCCGCTGACAAGCTGGCTGCCATCTTCCAGATCGCGGACAAGACGGAGCGCAACGACGCTTCCGACGCCCTGAAGGATGAAGTCACTTCTTCCCTGGCCGGCCAGTTCGAAGGCCGCGAGAAGGAGCTCTCCGCAGCATTCCGCTCGGTGACCAAGCAGGTTGTGCGCCAGCGCATCCTCAAGGACCAGATCCGCATTGACGGCCGTGGCCTGACGGACATCCGCCAGCTCACCGCCGAGGTTGAGGTTCTGCCCCGCGTGCACGGTTCGGCCATCTTCGAACGCGGCGAGACCCAGATCATGGGTGTCACCACGCTGAACATGCTGAAGATGGAACAGCAGATCGACTCGCTGTCTCCCGTGACGCGCAAGCGCTACATGCACAACTACAACTTCCCGCCGTACTCCACCGGTGAAACCGGCCGCGTGGGATCGCCCAAGCGCCGCGAAATCGGCCACGGTGCCCTGGCAGAGCGCGCCCTCGTGCCCGTGCTGCCGTCCCGCGAGGAATTCCCGTACGCTATCCGCCAGGTGTCTGAGGCTCTCAGCTCCAACGGTTCGACGTCGATGGGTTCCGTCTGCGCCTCCACGCTCTCCATGCTCAACGCTGGTGTGCCGCTGAAGGCTGCCGTTGCAGGTATCGCCATGGGCCTGGTTTCCGACCAGGTTGACGGCCAGACCCGCTACGCGGCGCTGACCGACATCCTCGGCGCCGAAGATGCCTTTGGCGACATGGACTTCAAGGTTGCCGGTACGTCCGAGTTCGTCACAGCCATTCAGCTGGACACCAAGCTCGACGGTATCCCCGCCTCCGTGCTGGCAGCAGCACTGAAGCAGGCCCGCGAAGCCCGCCTGCACATCCTGGACGTCATCAACTCCGCGATCGACACCCCGGACGAGCTCTCCGAGTTCGCGCCGCGTGTCATCGCGGTCAAGATCCCGGTTGACAAGATCGGCGAGGTCATTGGGCCCAAGGGCAAGATGATCAACCAGATCCAGGAAGACACCGGCGCCGACATCTCCATCGAGGACGACGGCACGGTCTACATCGGCGCCACGAACGGTCCGTCTGCAGACGCAGCACGCTCCGCAATCAACGCCATTGCCAACCCGCAGGTTCCGGAAATCGGCGAGCGTTACCTGGGTACGGTCGTCAAGACCACCACCTTCGGTGCGTTCATTTCCCTGACCCCGGGCAAGGACGGCCTGCTGCACATCTCCGAGCTGCGCAAGCTGGCCAGCGGCAAGCGCGTGGACAACGTTGATGACGTTGTTTCCGTGGGCCAGAAGATCCAGGTGGAAATCACCAAGATCGATGACCGCGGAAAGCTGTCGCTGTCTCCCGTTGTGGCTGAAGAGGAAGGCGCCGGCGAACCCGAGCGCGTTCACGCTTCCGCCGGGGCAGAGGGCGCAGACTCCGAATAATTCGGACCCTGCACCACAGCATGATCGGCGGGGCCGGTGGATGATCCACCGGCCCCGCCGCTGTTACGATGGCAGCCAGATCGCTGCCCCTTTGAAAGGCCTCAATGACTGTTGTACCCCTGCCGCTTGAGCAGAACCATGCCGGCGATACCCTGGTTCACGGATCCGAGGGCGGCTCCGTCGTCCGGCGGTCGGTGCTGCCCGGCGGCGTGCGTGTGCTCACCGAGGCGATGCCCGGGCAGCGCTCGGCCACCATCGGCTTCTGGGTAGGCGTGGGGTCCCGGGACGAAGCACCTGGCCAGCACGGGTCCACGCACTTCCTGGAGCACCTCCTGTTCAAGGGCACCAAACGGCGTACCGCGTTGGAAATCGCTTCGGCATTCGACGAGGTTGGCGGGGAGTCCAACGCGGCCACCGCCAAGGAAAGCACCTGCTACTTCGCCCGGGTATTGGACAGTGACCTGCCCATGGCAATCGACGTCATCGCCGACATGATCACCGGCGCAGTCCTGGACCCGACGGAGATGGAGCAGGAGCGCGACGTCATCCTGGAGGAAATCGCCATGGACAGCGATGACCCCACAGACGTGGCCCACGAAAAATTTGTGGCCGCCGTCCTGGGACCGCATCCGCTGGGCCGCCCCATCGGCGGTACACCCGCCGCCATCAAGGCTGTGGCCAGGGACTCCGTCTGGGAGCACTACCGCCGCTACTACCGCCCGGACGAGCTGGTCATCACCGCCGCCGGAGGCTTGGAGCACGACGTCGTCTGCAACCTTGTGGTGGACGCCCTTAACGCCGCCGGGTGGTCGCTGGAGCCGGACGCTGCCCCCGTCGACCGACGGTCGACGGAACGTGCTCAGATCACGGGCACCGCAGGATTGCACGTGGTCAAGCGGGCAGTGGAGCAGGCCAATATCATCATGGGTTGCCCCACTATTGTCGCCACAGATGAGCGGCGCTATGTCATGAGCGTGCTCAACGCTGTGCTGGGTGGGGGCATGTCCTCGCGGCTGTTCCAGGAAATCCGTGAGAAGCGCGGACTGGTGTACTCCACGTACTCCTTTGCCTCCTCCTACGCGGATGCCGGGTACTTCGGCATGTATGCAGGGTGCACGCCCTCCAAGGTCCGCCAAGTTCTGGACCTGCTGGGGCTCGAGCTGGACAAGCTGGCCGAGGGCGGGATCTCCGACGACGAACTCCGCAAGGCGGTAGGCCAGCTCTGCGGCGGCATTGTGCTGGCACTGGAGGACACCGGTTCCCGGATGTCCCGCCTGGGCCGGGCTGAACTGGTATCCGGTGAATACCAGGACATCGACGAGACGCTGCGGCTCATCAAATCCGTCACGGCCCAGGAGGTTCAGGACCTTGCCAAGGAATTGGCGGCTGCACCGCGCACCGTGACAGTGGTCGGACCCTTTGAGGAATCCGAAACGTTCGGACTCTGATCCAATGACTGGCCAGGGGAGTGCGGAGAGAGCATGAACCGTCCGTTGCCCGGCACCGTTCATACCGTGCTGGATAGCTTCCTGGGTCACTGGCGGGGCACCACGCGCCTTGCCGCAGGTGCGTGGGGTCCGGAGCACATCGCTGACGCCGAAGTGAGGTATACGCGGGCCGCGGGCGGCTACGCAGTAGTCCAAAGTTACAGGCACAAGGAAGCCGACGGTTCCCACTATGAGGGGCACGGCGTTTTTACTGTCGATCCCGATCACGAGGCCGTTCTTTGGTACTACGTCGACAGCATGGCTGGCGCGTCCCAAGGACTTCCTGCCCGCTGCACCTGCATTGACGGCGTCCTGCGCGTGGAACGGCACAGCGACCGGGAAACCGCCCGTCATACTTTCCGCGTCGACGGCAGCATATTGACCCATACGGTGGAATTGCGCCTGGGCGATGCCGGCGGCTTTTCGCCTTTTATGTCCTCGGAGTTCCGCCGGGTTTCACCTTAGCCTTAGCGCGAACGGACACTTGCGGCCCCTCAGCGCGAACGGACACTTGTGGCCCTCGGCCTGCCGTCAGTCCGCTGATTCCAGGATCCGGGTTTGGGGCGACCCGTTCAGGGCCGGGGCGGCCGCCGGAGAGTTCCACACCCTGTCCTTGAGATTCGCCAACAGTTTCTCGGCCTGCCCGCGTTCATTGAAATCCAGTTCAACCACCACATAGTGGGAGTCGTCCACTGGCCGGCAGATCCGGTGGGAGAGCACACCTGAAGCGGCGCGGTTCACCGGATCCCGGTCGAAGGCTGCTTTCCACATGTCGAAGTCCCTGATGCCATGCTCTATCTGCAGCGTAAACATGCCTGATTCTCCTTCGATACTGGCCAGCTCTTGAGCCGGAACCATTCCGGTCGCTGTGCCCATTTGTACTGCCAACGTAGGCGGCGGATTCTTCTGGCGGTATCCCAGATATCTGGAAGGGCTGGCGTGGACAGCCAGCCTTTCGGGGCACGTGCTGCCGATCCGACCGGAGCGCATACTAGGTGGATGACTACGGGCTGGGCAACGCACCGGAGCCTCGAGCGGGTTCGGCTTCTCGGCGATTCATCAATGCATCATGCGGAGCTGCGCAGAGAGGTGCTCCGGGAGCTGGGCCGGATGCTGCCCTTCAGCGCCTGGGTCTGGCCCCTTTCTGATCCTGCAACGGCAACGGGTATATCGCCCATGGCCCGGGTCCCGTGCCCCGAGGAACTGCCGCTCCTCATCCGGCTAAAGTATCTGACGCCTGTAGGCAGGTGGACCCAGTTGGCGGGGAGCGCGTCTCCTGTGGCTTCCTTGCTTGAGGTTAGCTTGGGTGACCCATCCAAGAGCCTGGTCTGGGATGGCGTGCTCAAGCGGTACGGTGTTTCCGATGTTCTGTTCACCGTGTTCGCGGACAAGCAAGGCTGCTGGGGTTGGCTTGATCTGTGGCGGAAACCTGACCAAGGTGCCTTCACTGCCAGCGAAGCGGAATACGTCAAAGCTGTTACTCATGAAGTAACTCCCGCCCTGCGGCGGTCCATCGCCCGGCAGTTCGGGTTGGAATCCTCAGCGGCTGCGGCCGGCCGGGCTGTATTACCGGAAATGCCGCCAGAAGAGCCGGTGCCCCGGAGGGCAGCGGAAAGCGGCAGGGCTTCAGTCATACTTCCGCAGCAGGCCGTGCTTACGCTGGACGCGGACCTTTCGGTAGTGGGGGAGACGGCTTCTACACGGGACTGGCTTGAATTGTTACAGCCTGGGCCGCGCCCGTACCAGGGGGTACCTGCAGAGGTTCTGAATGTCGCTGCCCAGTTGTTGGCACGTGAGGCAGGCGTCGATGATCATCCAGCTGCCGCCCGGGCACACATTGGGTCCGGAAAGTGGGCAATGCTCCGGGCAAGCAGGATGGATGCGGCCCCTTCCGGTGTCACCCCGCCGTTGGCCGTAACTATCCAGGAGTGTCCGCCCGAGGCGCGATTGGACATCTTCGCCAGGAGCTTCGGATTGACGCCCCGGCAGCGGGAGTTGCTTGAGCTGGCCGCGAAGGGTGCGGACACGGCCACGATGGCCGCTGCCCAGGGCGTGGGAACTTATACCGTTCAGGACCAGTTCAAGCAGGTGTTCGACAATTGTGGTGTCCACAGCCGCGCGTCATTGCTGGCCATGGCATGGGGAACCGCGTAGCAACTCCTTTGGGTTCCAGTTGGTTAGGAGTTCACGTTTTGGATTTCTGGTTTTGGAGTCCTAGTTCGTAGGTTCTAGATCTTTCGGAAGCTGCCAGGACCAGATCCCATGCGTGCGAGTCGTGGTCAGCCTCGGGCTCGGGCTCCGGTGTGTAGGCGTTGTCTTGGAGTTCGTTCAGGACGTGGTCCGGCCAGGTGGGTGGTTCCCAGTCTTGGTGTTCGCTGTTGTAGTGGCGGCCGGTGGGTGAGGTCCAGCCGGGTGGTTGGTTTTTGCCGGCTGGGGTTGGTTGCCAGGCCGAGTGGTGTTTGAGGTGGTGGTGTTTTCGGCAGGGTTGGCCGAGGTTGGATATGCCGGTGGTGCCGCCGTTTGCCCAGGCGAGGAGGTGGTCTGCTTCGTTGTCGAGGGAGTGGTTGTTGCAGCCGGGGAAGGGGCATTTGGCGTCGCGGAGTCTGAGCCAGCGGCGCATGGCTGTGGTGAGGCGGTAGCTGGTTCTGCCGATTTCCAGTGGTGCGCCGTCGCGGGGGTCGGTCAGGACGCGGTGGAAGGAGTGGGCTCCGTTGGCGACCAGGTTCCGGGCCATGGAGGCGGGGATGGGGCCGTGGCCGTCGAGGGTGGCAGGTTCATCGGTGAGGCCCAGGAGCGAGAACACGGGCACGGTGACCAGTACCTGGGCCCGTGGCGGCGGAACCTGCCCGGCTGTGCGCTCTGCGTCGGGATCGGCAAGGCTATTTGCGCCGCTAGTGCTTCCGCCGCCGCTACCGCCATCAAAGAGTGCGCCGCCGTTGCTGTCGCTGGTGGTGGTTTCTCCGCTGAGGAGTGCGGTGGCGAGGGTGTCGGCGCGGAGTTGGGTGAGGGTGCGGGGCTCGGTGGGGCCTTGGAGGGCCCGGGCTGTGGTGGTGGTGTGTTCCCAGATGGCGGCGGCCTGGTCGGCGGGCAGGTAGGCGGAGAGCCAGGCCATGCCGTCGCGGTCGGGGGTGTATTCGACCCGGCGGTCCAGGACGCACTTGGTGTGGCGGGTTTCGATGGAGACGGGGTGGTGGCGTTCGCGCCAGGTCCGGGCCCTGGCACGGAACCGGGAGGGTGTGAGGTCCCCGGCCAGGCAGGCGCGGGAAGCCTTCGCTGTGTCGGGGTCCAGGAAGTGGATTTCCAGGGCGGCTGCCCCGGTGGGGTCAAGGGAGCCTGTCTCGTCCACCATGCAGCGGGCGTGCTGCCAAGAAATCGTGCCCGCCTCTAGCGCCTTTAAGGTCAGCGGTAGTGCCCTGGTGAGGATATGGGATTCGGCGAGCAGGGCGCCTGCCGCCCGTTCACTGACGGTGAGGACACACGCGACCTCGGCGACAATGGACATCTCCATCGCCATGCGATCCGGCGGGGACGCCTCCGGAGGGGCCATAGCCCGTGTAGTGTCCGTGAAACCTGCTGCGGCCCGGACCGTCAGGGCCGCTGTCTTTGCTTGCAGCTGGGCAGCCTCTGACAGGATATCCAGCCAGTCGTCAGCCTCTTGCCGCATCGGATCGGCGCCAGAACCGTCCTCGGGCCCGCGGACGATCTTGCTCAGCGCAGCGACGGAAGTCTTGATGGCCTCTATTACCTCTGCCGCTGCTGTCTTTTCCACGATCAAAGCCTCCCAGGAGCGTCTGACATGACCGGGGCAGCAGATGGGCTATGTGAATATCCTGCGACCAGCCGTTTCTTCAGCGCGGCTATCTTGGCTTCGACCCGGACGAACTCGGCGAGCCCGGCCAAGCAGGCACCCTTTCGGGCCACCGCATCGACATACGAGCCATATCCAGAAGCCGACGGACCAGTGAGGAGTGCTGCGAATTTCCATTTAAGTACGGCGAGCGACGCAATAATCTGCGCTAGACCTTTTCTGTTTTCAGCATCCCAGGCTGCTCTGCTTTTCATACCTCCAGCATCCCAAGGCGGACTGATAAGAGGGAGGCAGCAGATGGCCTATGTGGATATCATCCGACCGACCGGCCTTCGGCCCACTCGTCCGCTCTTCCGAACAGGTGGGGCCCTAAGTGTCCGTTGGCGCCATTCGGTGGGGCCATAAGTGTCCGTTCGCGCTCACCCCCGGTGTGTTCGGCGCACTAAAACGCGGCGCTCCCAGTTGGTGAGTTCTAGCCCCCGGCAAAAGGCGGCAGCACGTCCACCACATCCCCGGGATTTAACACAGTGCTGCGGTCACGCACGGCAACCTCGTTGAGCAGGAAGCTGCTCCGGGACAGGATGCGCGGCAGGGGAGGGGTGCCCGCAGGCGGCAGTGACCGTTCCACTGTCAGGACTGCGGCCAGCAGATCCTCCACGGTGGAGCCCGCCGGCAGGTCAAAGCGCTCCTCTTCCACACCCGCGGCGGCGCGTGCGGCAGCGAAGTAACGTACGTTCAAGAAATTCAGCCTCCGATGGCGCTCATGCTGCGGTCCGGCTGGACGAAATCCGGGGCGTCAAGTCCTACGTGGTCCATGCCATGTGCTTTGGGTTTGACCCACATGGCATCCTGCCACCGTTCAGCAAGGGCCTGGTCCGTGGCACCTTCGCGCAGGAGTCCGAGCAGGTCGAACTCTTCCCGCGAGAACAGGCAGCTCATGATTTTGCCTTCCGCAGTGATGCGGGTCCGGCGGCAATCTGAGCAGAATGGCTCGGTAACGGAGGCGATGATCCCCACGGTGCCCAAAACAGGTCCCTGCGGGTCCGCGGACCCGGCCACCCGGCGTCGTACTTCAAAGCGTTCCGCGGGTGCTCCATCACGGGCCCGTGGGTCCGGGCTAAGGACGTAGTCCACGGATAGCAGCCCGCGGATCTCGGCTGCTGTAATCATGTTCCGGCGGGTCCAGCCGTGGTCTGCGTCCAGCGGCATCTGCTCAATGAACCGCAGTTCGTAGCCGCGGTCCAGCGCCCATGCAAGAAGGGATGGCGATTCAGCATCATTGATGCCACGCATCAGCACGGCATTGAGCTTCACCGGCCCCAGCCCCGCTGCCCAGGCGGCGTCAACCCCGGCCAGGACACGGTCGAGGAAAGGCCTGCGGGTCAGCTTGGCGAAGGTCTCCTCATGCAGGGAATCCAGGGAGACGTTGATCCGGGTCAGGCCTGCGGCCTTAAGCGCCGCCGCCTTCTTGTCCAGGCCAACGCCATTGGTGGTCATGGAGATGGGGAGCTCCGGGTGGTTGCTCCGAATAGCTGCGATGATGCTTGTCAGGTCCGCCCTGACCAGGGGTTCACCGCCGGTCAGGCGGAGTTCACGCACACCCAGGAGGTCCACGCCTATCCGTACGATCCGCACGATCTCCTCCGCGGACATCACTGCCTGCTTGGCCAGCCACTCCAGCCCTTCGGCAGGCATGCAATACGTACAGCGGAGGTTGCACTTGTCCGTGAGGGAGAGCCGCATATCCGTGGCCCGGCGGCCGTAGCGGTCAAGGAGCCCAGGCGGTGTGTCGGCAGGCCGGGTGGCAGGCTGCGGCTGTCCGGCGGGACCTGACCCTTCGCGCGGTTGCGGCATGCCTAGCTGAACACTCATGAATTCAGGCTACGCCACCTTTAGCCCCGCTATCACGCCCGTGACGCGGGGGAATCTTACGGAAGTCCTACGGTTGTGCCGTGGGCGTCCCCTGCCGGTGCCGCGGCGCCCCGGCGAACCTATGCTGGAGGAGTGAACAGGTCCCTACCGCCGCAGGACACGGCCGACGTCGGCAATCGCCGCATCCTGCTGGTCGAGGATGAGCAGATCATCGCCGGCGTGGTGCGTGACTACCTGCTTCAGGCCGGCTTCCAGGTGGACCTGGCCAAGGACGGATTCACCGCCCTGGAACTGGCCGCCGCCCGGCAACCCGACCTTGTCATTCTCGACCGCATGCTGCCAGGACTGGACGGGGTGGAGGTCTGCCGCAGGCTGAGGAAGACCACGTCAGTGCCGGTGATCATGCTGACGGCGCTTGGCACCGAGGACGACAGGATCCTGGGGCTCGAGGTGGGCGCCGATGACTACATCACCAAGCCGTTCTCGCCCCGGGAGCTGGTGCTGCGGGTCAGGTCCGTGCTGCGCCGCAGCCTCCAGGAATTTAGCCCGGAACCGCCGGTGGAAGTGGCTGGTTTCGTACTGGACCCCGGTGCCCGCATGGTAACCCGCCACGGCGTCCAGCTGTCCCTGACGGCCCGAGAATTCGATCTCCTGGCTTTCCTGCTCCGCCATCCAAACCAGGCGTTCAGCAGGGAGGATCTCATCAAGGCGGTGTGGGGGTGGGATTTTGGTGATCTTTCCACTGTCACCGTCCACGTCCGCCGCTTGCGGGAGAAGATCGAGGAAGACCCGAGGCATCCTGACCTCCTCAAAACCGTCTGGGGTGTGGGGTACCGCCTGGACGTCCATGCACTCAGCGAGGCGGCCGATGCAAGCCAATGAGCTCTTTGTCATCGTTGGCCTGGCCCTCCTCTGGGCGCTGGTCATCGGTGCCGCCGCGCTGCTCGTCCTCAAAGCCATGCAGCGTGCCACGTTCGCTGTCCAGATCTGCGTGGTGGTCCTTGCCACGGTGGCCGTCCTGACCGCGGGGATGGTCAGCGCATTCAACGCCATGGTCATTTCCGCCAGGGACCTTGAGGTCATGTGGTACATCCTGGCGATAGCCTCGGCGGTGGCGATTGCCATCGCCCTGATCCTGGGAGCGGGAGTTTCCAGGAACGCCCGGGCGCTGGCCGAAGCCGCGCGCAGTATCGGCCGCGGCGAATCCTTGGCGCTGTCGGCACCGGTGATGGGATCGGAACTCGCGGCCCTTGCTGACGAGCTGGAACTCAGCAGCCGCCGCCTGGTGGAATCCCGGGAGCGGGAGGCCGCCGTCGAAAAGTCACGCCGCGAATTGGTGTCCTGGATTTCACATGACCTGCGGACACCGCTGGCGAGCATGCGGGCAATGGCAGAAGCGTTGGAGGACGGGATGGCCGCGGATCCCTCCGCGTACCATCGCACCATCATTGCGCAGACGGAGCAGATGGCCGTCATGGTGAACGACCTGCTGGAACTGTCCAAAATCCAGGCCGGCACCCTCCGCCTGAACGCCGAGCCGCTGGACCTTTACGATCTTGCCAGCGATGCCCTCACCGATCTGGCGCCCCTGGCCGCCCAAAGGAACATCAGGCTCGACGGCGGTGGGCACCGTGAGAGCCTGGCCATCGCCGACGGACCGTCTGTGGGCCGGGCGGTCCGGAACATGCTGCTGAATGCCATCCTCTACAGTCGCCCGGGATCGGACGTTATGGTCATGGTCGCCCGTGACGACGGGAGCGCCTCCGTCACCGTCACGGACGGCTGCGGCGGAATCCCGCCAGAGGACCTTCCGCACGTTTTCGAGACGGGATGGCAGGGAAATCCGGCCCGCCTGCAGGCAAGGGATGGGGAGCACGCCGGAAGCTTCAGCTATAGCGGCGCGGGCGTGGGGTTGAGCATGGTGGCCGGGATAGCCCGCGCCCACGGCGGGGGCGTCAGTGTGGAAAACGTCGACGGCGGATGCCGCTTTACGCTCCGCCTCCCCGCCGAAGGGACTGATGGGCCTGGCTCGGCTGGACGCGCACATTTTGCGAAAGGCTCAGGGAACGCACTGTGACGGATGAAACGAGCAACGGAGTGACAGAGGCAGGGTCGGCGAAGGCAGAGTCGACCAAGGCAGGCTCGACGAAGGTTCGGTCGAGGAAGGCTGGGTCGGCAGCGTCCACCCAATCGCCATCGCCAGCACCAACGAAAACATGGTGGGCGGGGGCCTCGGGGGTTGTCGCCGCCGGGACCGGCGTGGTGCTGGGAGAGCTGTTGGCAAGTCTGGTCAGCCCGTCGGTATCGCCGATGACTGCGGTGGGCGGAGCCGTGATCGACGCCGTTCCGCCGGCCGTGAAGGACTGGGCCATTGCGTTGTTTGGCACGGCAGACAAAATGGCTCTGCTCACAGGTATGGTGCTGGTCATCGCAGCCCTGGCAGCTCTGGCCGGAGTAGTGGAACAGCGCAGGCGCTTTGCCGGCGTCGGAGTGATTGCCGTCTTTGCGCTGGCGGGACTCGCCGCGGTCCTGACCCGTGCTCAGGTGACTCCGAACGCGATTGCCGTGCCCTTCGTGGCCGCGCTGGTAGGGATGGTGCTGCTGCGCCTGCTGATCCGCCGGCTCCAGGCCTGGAACACTTCGCCCTCTGACGGAGATGGAGCTGACGTAGGGGAAGCAGACGCAGGCGGGACTCGGGCAAACAGAACTGAGGGCGGCGACCCTCCTGCCCGGCGGGCCTTCCTGCAGGTCTTCGCCGCCGGTGCCGCCGTTACTGCCGTGGGAGGGGTCCTCGCGGCTGTGTGGCGGGGTGCTGCGGCAGGTATCAACGAGGCCCGTGAACGGCTGCGGCTTCCTGCCGCCCAATCGGCAGCGCCAGCCATTCCGGCCGGGGCTGAGGTGCGCCTCGACGGCATGCAGCCGCTCATCACCCCCAACCGCGACTTCTACCGCATCGACACTGCATTGTCCGTCCCTGCCCTTGATCCGGGCTCCTGGGCTCTGCGGGTAACGGGCATGGTGGACCGGGAAATCGAACTGACCTTCGCTGAGCTTTTGGCGAAACCCCTGACGGAGCGGCATATAACCATCGCGTGCGTTTCCAACGAGGTGGGCGGTGACCTGATCGGCAATGCCAGGTGGCTCGGCTGGCCGGTCCGGGAGCTGCTGGCATTGGCAGGACCAAAATCCGGAGCTGACATGGTGCTCTCACGGAGCTCGGACGGCTGGACTGCCGGCACGCCGCTCGAGGTTCTCACCGACAACAGGGACGCCTTGCTTGCGGTGGGCATGAACGGCGAACCGCTGCCGCTGGAACACGGGTTTCCCGTCCGGCTGGTTGTCCCTGGGCTCTACGGCTACGTCTCGGCCACCAAATGGCTCACCGAGCTAAAGGTGACCACGTTTGCGAACGACACCGCCTACTGGACGCCGCGGGGCTGGTCGGCCCGCGGACCCATCAAGACGTCGTCCCGGATCGACGTGCCGCGCAGCGGCCGTCCCGTAACGGCGGGAAGTGTGATGTTCGGTGGTGTGGCCTGGGCTCAGCACACGGGGATCGGCAGAGTGGAACTTCGGGTCAACCGCGGACCCTGGCAGGCGGCCGAACTGGCCCCGGGGATCTCGCTGGATACGTGGTACCAGTGGAAGCTGGGCATCGACCTCACACCCGGGCAGTACGAGGTCCAGGTCCGCGCCACAGATCTCGACGGCGAGCCCCAGGACGAGGAACGCCGCCCTGTTGCACCCGACGGGGCTACAGGCTTCCACACGATTAGAGTTGACGTGAAACCCTGATGGCAGCAACCGAAGGCAGGACCATGCACAGCCCTCCGCACCAGCACGGCCATGCCCGCACGCACAACTCGGCCAACCCTGAGCAGGATGAACCAGCCCACCCAGGACAAGCCCACACGCCCCGTTCCGTGGCCGGGCACCGCGCCGCCGTGGCCCAGCTGCTTACTGGATTGCGCTCGGCTGACCGGACAGAAACCATGACCCTGCAGGCGGCCCTGGGCCGGGGGCTTGCCTACGACGTCACGGCACCTATCAGCCTCCCGCCGTTTGCCAACTCCCAGATGGACGGCTTTGCCGTCAACAGCTCGGACATTCCCGACGGCGGGGCGGAGCTGCGCGTGGTGGCCCCCGTCCCAGCAGGTGCCACACCAGCGGCACTGGAGCCCGGCACAGCTGCCCCCATCATGACCGGCGCCATGATTCCCGACGGAACGGACGCCGTCGTCCCCATCGAAAGGGCGGTGCCGGACCGCTTCCCCGCTCCCGGGCAGCACTCCACAGTCAGGCTTCCGGCAACCGAAGCCGGGACATTTGTCCGGTCCGTGGGCAGCGACCTCCGCGCCGGAGAACGGGCGCTTGCGGCCGGAACGCACCTGGGTCCTGCGCAGCTGGGGCTCCTGGCCGCGTTGGGCCTTGACACCGTAACGGTTCACCGGCAGGTAACTGTCCTGCTTGCCGCAACAGGGGACGAAGTGGTGGAACCCGGCCAGCCGCTGCCCGCCGGCAAGATCTACGATTCCAACGGCACGCTGCTGGAAGGCGCCATGCGGCAGGCCGGACTGAACGTCATCCGCACGGCCATCTCCGCGGACCGGCCCGAAGAGCTGGAGCTCCTGTTGCGTGAACATGCGCCGGCCGTGGACGTGATCGTCACCACCGGTGGGGTCAGCAAGGGCGCCTACGAAGTGGTGCGCCAGGCCATGGAAGGGCAGCATGCCCAATTCCTGCACGTGGCCATGCAGCCCGGTGGGCCCCAGGGCATCGGCACGTTCGACGGCGTCCCTTTCCTGGGCTTTCCGGGCAACCCCGTCAGCTGCCTGGTTTCCTTCGAAATGTTCCTCCGCCCCGTGCTGGCCGCGCTGTTCGGCTCACCGGCACCACGCATCCCAGTCCGGGCCCGGCTTGCCCACGGACTTAAGTCGCCCGAACACAAGCACCAGGTCCGCCGCGGCACTCTCCATCCGGACGGGACCGTTGGACTCGAAGGCGGCGAAAGCTCGCATCTGATGCACGCCCTGGCTGGTTCGAATGTGCTGGTGCATGTCCCGGAAGGCATCTCGGCGCTCGCCGAGGGCGATGAAGTGGAAGTATGGATGCTGTGAATGCAGAACAGAGCCCGCCTTCCCTGACGCACCTCCGGCAGGACGGCACCGCCCAGATGGTGGATGTCTCGGCAAAAGCCGAAACCACGCGCCAGGCCACCGCAACCGCCACCGTGACAAGCACCCGGGAGGTTCTGGTCCTTCTGGGTTCCGGCGGCCTGCCCAAAGGCGATGCCCTGGCCGTGGCACGGGTGGCAGGTATTATGGCGGCCAAAAAGACCCCTGAACTGATCCCGCTGTGCCATCCACTGCCGCTGTCCAAAGTGACTGTGGACTTCGAACTGGCGGCAGATTCCGTGAAGATCCTGGCCACGGTTAAGACGCGCGGCGTCACAGGCGTGGAAATGGAAGCCCTCACCGCGGTGTCCGTCGCCGCCCTGAGCGTGTACGACATGATCAAGGCCGTGGACAAGCACGCCGTGCTCACCGATATCAAAGTGCTGGCCAAAAGCGGCGGCAAGAGCGGGGACTGGACACTATGAGCAGCACCACTGAGAGCACACTGAACATGCCAGAACCGCACCGGCACGGGGAAGTACAGGGGCGTAAAGCAGGCGTGGTTATCGCGTCCACCCGGGCGGCTGCGGGTATTTACGACGACGAGACGGGTCCGGTGATCATCGACTGGCTCACCGAGCACGGCTTTGAAGCCTTTCCGGCCATGGTGGTGCCGGACGGCGAACCCGTGGGCGCGGCCGTCCGGGCGCTGCTGACCCAGCACCCCGCCGTCGTCATCACCAGCGGCGGAACCGGGCTCAGCCCGGACGACCGCACTCCAGAGATGACGCTGCCCCTCCTTGATCGGGAAATTCCCGGCATCATGGAGGCTATCCGCCGTGCCGGAGCTGCCAAGACCCCGCTGGCAGCATTGAGCCGCGGTTATGCCGGGGCTTCCGGCACTACTTTTATTATTAACCTGCCCGGATCACCCAAAGGCGTCATGGACGGGCTGTCCGTCCTTGACCCGGTGATCGGGCACCTGTGCGATCAGCTGGAGGGCGGCCATGGACACTGAATCCGTTTTTGAGATAGTCCGTGCGGTGTTGAGTGCGGAGCCCATCTCCGTGGACCAGGCCATTGCGGCCGTGGAGTCGGACACCGCCGGGGCAGTGGTCAGCTTTAGCGGAGTGGTCCGGAACCACGACGGCGGCAAGGCAGTTCAGCGGCTCAGTTACAGTGCGCACCCTACCGCGCACCAGGTGATGGCCGATGTCGTCGCTCAACTGGTTGCCGAGCAGGAGCCCGGGGAATCCGGCGCCGGCCAGCCAGTACGCATTTGGGCGGCCCATCGGATCGGCATGCTGGAAATCGGCGATCCGGCGCTTGTCTGCGCTGTATCCGCCGCCCACCGGGGCCAGGCGTTTGAGGTGTGTTCAGAACTGGTGGACCGGATCAAGGAACAGGTGCCGATCTGGAAGGAACAGTTCTTTGCCGACGGCTCCGTTGAATGGGTCGGCGCGGGAGCCTGAACCTGATCATGACCCTGATCCTGACTTAGAACCCGGCGGCGCCTGCGGGGTAACGCACAGCTTCACGTTCCATACCTCCACTGGGCCGACGGTAGGGTTAACGGCATGACCGAACAACACCCCGCCCCACTGCGCGTCGCCGTGCTGGGCGCCAATGGGCGCATGGGCGCCGAAGCCGTTAAGGCCGTGGAAGCCGCCGCCGACCTCAAGCTGGTGGCTGCCCTGGGCCGTGCTGATTCATTGGATCAGCTGGCCTCTTCCGGAGCCGAGTATGTGGTGGACCTGACGGTTCCCGAGAGCACCGAAGCCAACGTCCGGTTCGCGGTCGAACACGGCATGCACGCCGTTGTGGGAACCACCGGGTGGGACGCCGGGCGGATCTCTCGCCTGGAGGCTCTGCTGGCGGCTCACCCGGGGCAGGGTGTTTTGATTGCCCCCAACTTTGCCCTCGGATCCGTGCTGGCCTCCGCCTTCGCCGCCAAGGCCGCACGGTACTTCGAATCCGTTGAAATCATTGAGCTGCACCACCCGGACAAAGTGGACGCGCCCTCCGGCACTGCCATCCGCACGGCCCAGCTCATCGCCGCGGAGCGGGCCGAGGCGGATGTTCCCCGCAGCCCCGACGCCACCACCACCGAGCGGGCCGGTGCCCGTGGCTGCGACGTGGACGGCATCCGGGTGCACAGCGTCCGGCTCCGTGGCCTGGTGGCCCATCAGGAAGTCCTGCTGGGAGGCCCTGGGGAGCAGCTGACCCTTCGCCATGATTCGTTCGACCGCGCTTCCTTTATGCCCGGCGTACTGCTGGGCGTGCGCAACGTCGCGGCCCACCCCGGACTCACTGTGGGGCTGGACGGCTACCTGGACCTGGGACTCTAGGCCATGGACACTTTCCTGGCAGCCTTCCGGAAGAACCGAACCAAGATCTGGGTGGGCGCCGTAACGCTCCTGCTGGTCTTCTACCTGGTGGTGTCCTTCCAGCGGTCCGTGTTGCTGCTTTTGGACAGTAACCTGACAGCGAAAGCCATCGGTGCGGCCTACCTGGTGCTGCCGGTTATCGGTGCCTGGGCCATGATCCGGGAGCTGATGTTCGGCGCCCGCACCGAACAGATGGCCAAGGTCCTTGAAGCTGAGGGCGGCCTGCCCGTTGATGACCTGCCGCGCACCCCTGGCGGCCGGATCGTTCGCTCAGCTGCGGACCAGGAATTTGAAAAATACCGGGTCGAAGCTGAAGCTGCCCCTGACGATTGGCGTTCATGGTTCCGGCTAAGCTGCGCGTACGACGCCGCAGGGGACCGCAAACGCGCCCGTGCGTCCATGCGTGATGCCATCCGCCTGTTCCGCGGCAAAGTTCCGGCCTAGTACTGCCCTCTGTCCGTCTCGGGGCGGCGCCGGACTGGCTTTGCCTGCGCGCTCTTGGCATGTACTGTCTGGACGTTATTGCCTGGCCAGTGCTGCTTCGACACTATGGCTTGGACCCTATGGCTTGGACCCTATGGTTTGGACGGTATCGCGCCGTGGCGGCCCAGCTGGTTGGCCATGTGTCCCAGCCATTCAAGGGGTCCGCGCCACTTGAGCAGGACAAAGACCATACCCACAATGATCGCGGTTGCGGCGTGGGCAAAATACATCCCGTCCTCTGTCCAGCCGGCAGGCGACGGCTTCAGGTAGAAGCCTGCCACCACCCAGACATGGACTGTGTACAGGGTCAGAGTCATGGCCCCCGCTCCGCGCAGCGGCAGCAACAGATCCAGGTTCAGCCAGTCGGCCAGCTTGCCGAGCAAAAGGCAGGCGCCCACAACTGCGGCCGCCACTGCTGACGTGTGGGCAAGGTCCAGCGTCGTTGCAGAATGTGGCGCTGCCGACGCCAGCCACCACCACGACCCTTCCTGGTTGACGCCGGTGAGGTTGACCTGCAGGACACTGTCCAAGGGGTAGTTCGGTGCGTTCAGTACGTCCTCCAGGGCTTCCCTGCCACCCCAGCTTTCCATCGCCGCCGTGCCAAGGGCCTTGGTCAGGACGGCCACCACCGTTCCACCGACGAGCAGCACCACCGGCACCATGGCCTTCGTCAGCGCCAGCCTGCCAATCGCCAGCCCCACCAGCAGGTAGGCAAGCCACTGAAAAACGGGATAGTAGCCGGTGAAGAACAAGTCTCCCAGCAGCCGGGAAGGAACCAAGAGGTCCTCCCACTTCGGATTATGGCCTAGTTTCAGTGGAGGGTTCGATGCCATCAGCCACGGACGCAGCAAATAGGCAAGCACCGGGGACGCCACGATCCAGCCCACCGCCCACACGAACAACGCTTTCAGCTTCAGCCCCAGGAATGGCAGGACGCACAGGAACAGCACCGCGTAGTGAACCAGGATAATCGCCAGGTTCACTTCAACGCCGCCAAGGGTCAGGCCGACGGCGGCAATCACCAGCGCCCGCAGCGCAACGCCGCGCCTGGCTGCGCCGAGAGTCCTGCCTTCCAGGGGCACCTGTTTTCCTGTTGATAGTGCCAGCCCAATTCCCGCCAGCACTGCGAACAGTGCAGCAGCCCGGCCGGAGAACGTCAGGCCAATCCAAGTGGGTGTGAGGTTGGCGTTTGCCTCGAATGTGGGAAGCAGGTGCGTGGCCATCATGCCCAACAGGGCAAGGCCGCGTGCCGCATCAATGCCCCTGAGCCGGTCCGGCCGCGAAGGGCTTCGCGGCGCCCTGGAAGGTCTGGCCGTGGCACGGGAGGTCATGAGCAGATGTTCTCACACCTGCCTTGGAACCGCCTGTCACGCCGGCCGCCAGGCTAGCCCGAAGTAGACAAAACGAGGAGCCAAAGCACCCTTGTATTCGAATATATGTTCGAATAGCATGGATCCATGCACACTCCATCGCAGCTCCCGCAACCGCACACGCCAGCGGGGTCCCAGCCCGTCGAGCGCACCGGTATGCCGGACCAGTACGCCGGTCTAATGAAGGCCATGAGTCCGGGCGTTGTGGACTACCTTTTCCGTCAGCTCGTTGCAGGAGAACCTCCGGAGGACGTCCAATGGCAGCAGGAGGGCATCACCCTTTCAGCGCAGCCGCCGGGTGCAGAGCTGGCCCGCCGGCTCAGCGAAACGGACCTTGAAGCCCTCACGCCCACCGAGCTGTTCCACTACGTCAGGGCCGCCCAGCGGTTGGCATCCTGGGCGGAGGGGCTGCGGGAAGCCGCGGTGGCAAGGTATTGCCAGCCGGTGGCAGCGCAGGGCGGGCCACATGAAGCCGAAGGTAGCAGGAGCCTCCGGGTCGGTGTCCGGGATTGTCCCGAGGTGCCGCAGTTTGCCGAGGCAAAACATCCTGAAAACCGTGGGGAGCTTCCCTAGGATGGTGGGGTGAGTGATGCCCTGACTGTTTCCACCGTCCAGTACCAGGCCCTCGACGGTGGCGTCGCCACCAATGCAATGGAGCATGTGCGCCTGATAGAAGATGCGGAGTCGCACGGCTCCAGGCTGGTGCTCTTTCCCGAACTCTCACTGACGGGCTACAACCTGCCGCTGCTGGAGGACCCCGGGCAGTGGCTCCAGCCGGAGGACCCGCGGCTGGGTGATATTCGCGAGATCTGCCGCCGCACCGGAATTACGGCAGTTGTCGGGGGCGCCTACCGGGAACCGGACGGCACGCCCAGGCTGGCTGCACTGGCCATCCACCCTGAAGGCGTCACAGACGCCGCCTTCAAGACGCATCTCCATGGCCAGGAGAAAGACATCTTCGCCGCCGGCGAGGGCGCGATCGTTCTGGAGCTGGATGGCTGGAGGATTGCGCTGGCCATTTGCTTCGACGCCGCCTTCCCCTCCCACTCGGCCATGGCAGCCGGCTCCGGGGCGGACGCCTATGCCGTATCCGCCCTCTACACCCGTGACGAAGAGCACCGGCTCGCTCTTCACCTGGGCGCCCGGGCCATGGATAACAGGATGTTTGGCATCCTGGCGAACCTCGGCGGAACCACCAGTTTGGGCCCTTCCTGCGGCCTGAGCGGATTCTGGGGGCCAGACGGCTTATTGATGAAAAGGGCGGCGGGAACAGGCACGGAGGTAGTCACAGCCATTCTGCAGCGCAGTGCACTGCGCAAGTTTCGGTGAAAGGCTCCCCGGATGAAGACCCGCCTCCCGCGCAGGACGCGCGGCCGCCGTCGCGACGATGACGCAGCGACACGTAGCTGACACTTGACGTTCATCACGCCTTGCCCATTGTCCTAACCAGCCGTGCACAGGGTAACGTTTTTGCCATGGCTGATACATCCGCGAACATCCCCGCTCTTGGTACCCTGCTGACCGCAATGGTCACGCCCTTCACCAAGGACGGCGCTGTGGATTACAAGCAGGCCGCGGAGTTGGCGGTCAAGCTGGTTGATGACGGCTGCGACGGCCTCGTAGTCACCGGAACCACCGGCGAAACCTCCACCCTCACCGACGAGGAAAACCTCGGCATGTTCCGCGCCGTCAGGGAAGCTGTGGGAGGCAGGGCCGCCATTATTGCCGGCACCGGCACGAACGACACAGCCCACTCGGTACACCTTTCGCAGCAGGCCGCCGCGCTGGGCGTGGACGGACTCCTGCTGGTCACGCCTTACTACAACAAGCCCAGCCAGGCTGGCGTCCGGGCGCACTTCGAGACCATCGCGTCATCCGTTGATTTGCCTGTGATGCTGTACGACATCCCCGGCCGCTCATCCATCGCCATCGAACCCGACACGATGATCCGCCTGGCGCAGCACCCCAACATCGTGGCCGTCAAGGACGCCAAGGCCGACCTCGTCGCCGCCACACGCGTCATGGCCGAAACCGACCTGCTCTTCTACTCCGGAGACGACGGACTGACTCTGCCCTGGATGGCGCTGGGGGCAGTCGGCCTGGTAGGTGTGACAACCCACGTCGCAACCCGCCGCTTCAGGGAACTGATTGACGCCGTCAACGCGAACGACCTCGGAACGGCCCGTAAGATCAACTTCGAGCTCCAGCCAGTCGTGCGGGCAACGATGACCCGCGTGCAGGGGGCCGTTGCGGCCAAACAAATTCTTAAATGGCAGGGAGTCCTGCCCAACTCGATTGTCCGTTTGCCCCTCGTGGAGCCGGACGAAGCCGAGATCGAAACCATCCGCGAGGACTTGGCTGAAGGAGGGCTGGTCTTTTCCTAAGGGCAAAGACCGGCACCCTTCCGCCTGGAAAGTAGTGCACTATGACCCAAATCGCCCTTCCCGGCCTTGTCACGCCTCCACGCCTGCCGCAAGGCACCCTTCGGATCGTTCCGCTGGGTGGCTTGGGGGAGATCGGCCGGAACATGGCTGTGTTCGAAATCGACGGCAAACTGCTCGTCGTTGACTGCGGTGTCCTCTTCCCCGAGGAAACACAGCCTGGCGTTGACCTGATCCTGCCCGATTTCTCCTACATCGAGGACCGGGTCAACGACATCGTTGCGGTCGTCCTGACGCACGGCCACGAGGACCACATCGGCGCCGTTCCTTACCTCCTGAGGCTCCGCAGCGACATCCCGCTGGTTGGTTCCCAGCTCACGCTGGCTCTCATCGAGGCCAAGCTGCAGGAACACCGGATCCGTCCGTACACCCTGACGGTGACCGAGGGCCAGGTGGAGAAGTTTGGCCCCTTCGAGTGCGAGTTCGTTGCTGTCAACCACTCCATCCCGGATGCCTTGGCAGTGTTCATCCGAACAGCAGGCGGCACCGTCCTGCACACCGGCGACTTCAAGATGGACCAGCTGCCGCTGGACGGCCGCATCACAGACCTCCGCCACTTCGCCAAGCTCGGCGAAGAGGGCGTGGACCTCTTTATGTCCGACTCCACCAACGCGGACGTGCCCGGCTTCACCACCGCGGAAAAGGAAATCGGCCCCACGCTGGAACGGCTCTTCGGGCAGGCTACAAAACGCATCATCGTCGCGTCGTTCTCTTCGCACGTCCACCGGGTCCAGCAGGTGCTCGACGCCGCAGCCAAGCACAACCGTAAGGTGGCCTTTGTGGGCCGCTCCATGGTCCGGAACATGGCCATCGCCGCCAAGCTGGGCTACCTGGATGTTCCCGAGGGTCTCTTGGTGGACATCAAGAACATCGACAACCTGCCGGACAACCGCGTTGTCCTGATGTCCACAGGTTCCCAGGGCGAGCCCATGGCCGCACTGTCCCGCATGGCCAACGGTGACCACCGGGTGGTGGTGGGGGATGGTGACACCGTCATCCTCGCTTCCAGCCTGATCCCCGGAAACGAGAATGCCGTTTTCCGTATCATCAACGGCCTGCTCAAGCTGGGTGCGGACGTTATCCACAAGGGCAACGCCAAGGTCCATGTGTCGGGCCACGCGGCCGCCGGTGAGCTGCTGTACTGCTACAACATCCTGGAACCGCTCAACGCCATGCCTGTGCACGGTGAGACCCGCCACCTGATCGCCAACGGCAAGATCGCCATCGAGTCCGGCGTCCCCACGGCCAGCGTCATTCTGGCGGACAATGGCACGGTGATTGACCTGAAGGACCACCGCGCTGACGTGGTGGGCCAGGTGGAAGTGGGCTTCGTCTATGTGGACGGCTCAAGTGTCGGCGAAATCACCGACGCCGACCTCAAGGACCGCCGCGTCCTCGGGGATGAAGGCTTCATCTCCATCATCACAGTCATCAACAAGGCCACGGGCAAGGTAGTTTCCGGACCCGAAATCCACGCCCGCGGTGTTGCCGAGGACGATTCAGTCTTTGATGACATCATCCCCAAGATCAATGCTGCGCTGGAAGAGGCAGTGCTGAACCATGCGGATCACACCAGCCATCAGCTCCAGCAGGTTGTCCGCCGTGTTGTAGGCACCTGGGTCAACCGCAAGCTGCGCCGGCGGCCCATGATCATTCCCGTGGTGCTCGAAGCGTAGGAGCCACAGGAACGCCAAGGGCCCGGTTCTTCGGAACCGGGCCTTTCCTGTATCCGGCCAAGCAACCCTGCCAGGCCTTTCCTGCCAGCCCTTCGGGCGCTGGCAGGGGCGGCAACATGGAGGCCCCTGAAAGCGCGGAAATCCGCGGAAATCAGGCCCGGTTCGGGTACCGTGGCAGGTATGGCCACTCGTACTACGTCCGCGTCCAAAGGCAGTTCTGGCGGCACCTCCGGCGGCAAAGCCGGTTCTGCCGCGGGCCGCGGGGCCGGCTCTGCGGCGTCCAAAACCGGCCGGACCACCGGTTCCTCGGCAAGCCCGCGCACCCGCCGGCTTCCCGCCGTCGAGCAGCGTGATCCCTGGCTCCTGCGCGTTGTAGGCGGCGCCTGGCTGGGAATCGGCCACCTCGTAGGCGGCGGGGTCCGCAGGATTGGCCACGACGTCAGTGACGTGCCTGCGGAGGAACGCCGCGACGGAGCTGCCCTGTTCAACCTCGCGCTGGGCATCTTCATCGCCACCTTCGCCTGGTGGGGATTGACCGGTTGGTTCCCCGATGCTGTCTACAGCGTGGTCAACGGTACGTTCGGCTGGATGTCCCTGCTCCTCCCGCTCATGCTGTTTGTCTGCGCCTTCCGCCTGTTCAGGCAGCCGG
Organism: Arthrobacter sp. CDRTa11; assembly: GCF_026427775.1. Lineage (NCBI taxonomy): Bacteria > Bacillati > Actinomycetota > Actinomycetes > Micrococcales > Micrococcaceae > Arthrobacter > Arthrobacter sp. CDRTa11. Next base: position 1,776,083 of record NZ_CP044532.1, read on the forward strand.
CGGACGGCCGAGGAAACAACCGCGTGGGGATCGGCTTCCTCATCATGACTTTCGCTGGCTGCGGCCTCGCCCATGTCCTGGGCGGACAACCCACCGTTGCCGAGGGCTTCGACGGACTCCGCCAGGCGGGCGGCATGCTCGGTTTCCTGGCGGCATCGCCCCTGGCCGCCATCCATCCGGGTGTTCCACTGGGAATCTACGGCCTGCTGGCCTTTGTGTCCCTGCTGATCATCACGGCCACGCCCTTCACGGCAATTCCGCGGCGTATCCGCGGCGCCTACGAGCACCTCATGGGCATTGACCTCCAGGAACAGGACGAGTCCGGGGACGGCCACGACCGCAGCTACCTCTATGAAACGCCGTCCGCCGCGGTTCCCCAGAAGAAAAAGCGCAGGCGATTCTTCGGCAAGGATGATGAGCCCGACGCCGGCCTTGAGGGCTACGTCGGGGATGAAGCGTTCGAGCATGCCGTCATCGATGACGAGGATGCAGCGGACGCCGCCAAGGGAAGCAAGGCAACGCGTCCCGCACCAGGGGTGCGCCGCCCCACCCAGGCGGAAATCGCCGTCGAAAAGATCAAGGCGGCCCAAGGGCTGGGCACTGCCGCAGCTTCGGTGGGGGAGAACGCCACCGAAGCCATCCCCCTGGTGACTCCCGGAATGGTGGCCGCCGGCTCACTCAACCCCGCCCAAACGGGCTCCCCGGCCGCGGCGCCCCATGTACCGGCAAACCCGGTAAGCCCCGCGCCGCCGCCCACGCCCATTCCGCAGCGCACCGAGCAGCTCTCACTTGCCGGCGACGTGACGTACACGTTGCCGTCGTCGGACGTTTTGACCCCCGGCTCCATTCCCAAGGAGCGCACGGAGGCAAACGACGCCATCGTCGCTTCACTGACGGAAACGCTGAACCAGTTCAACGTGGAGGCGCAGGTTACCGGCTTCAGCCGTGGTCCAACCGTGACCCGGTACGAAATCGAGCTGTCGCCCGGCACGAAGGTGGAGCGGGTCACGGCGCTGTCCAAGAACATCTCCTACGCCGTGGCCAGCTCCGACGTCCGCATCCTCAGCCCCATCCCGGGCAAGTCGGCCATTGGCATCGAGATCCCCAACACAGACCGCGAAACAGTTTCCCTGGGCGACGTCCTGCGCAGCCAGAACGCCCGCCGGACGGACCACCCCATGGTGATGGGAGTGGGCAAGGACGTTGAGGGCGGCTATGTGGTGGCCAACCTGGCCAAGATGCCCCACCTCCTGGTGGCCGGTGCCACCGGTGCCGGTAAGTCCTCGTTCGTGAACTCGATGATCACCTCGATCCTGATGCGAGCGACGCCGGATGAGGTCCGCATGGTGATGGTGGACCCCAAACGCGTGGAACTGACCGCCTACGAGGGCGTCCCGCACCTGATCACGCCCATCATCACCAACCCCAAGAAGGCGGCGGAGGCGCTGCAGTGGGTGGTCCGCGAAATGGACGCCCGCTACGACGACCTCGCCAACTACGGCTTCAAGCACATCGACGACTTCAACAAGGCGGTGCGGGCCGGCAAAGTCCATCCGCCGGTGGATTCCAAGCGCGTCATCCGTCCCTACCCGTACCTGCTGGTGATTGTGGACGAGCTCGCCGACCTCATGATGGTGGCCCCGCGTGACGTCGAAGACTCAATTGTCCGCATCACCCAGCTTGCCCGTGCCGCCGGCATCCACCTCGTGCTGGCCACCCAGCGCCCGTCCGTGGACGTTGTTACGGGTCTGATCAAGGCCAACGTCCCCTCTCGGATGGCGTTTGCCACGTCCTCGGTAACGGACTCCCGCGTGGTCCTGGACCAGCCTGGCGCTGAGAAGCTCATTGGCCAAGGTGATGCACTCTTCCTGCCCATGGGCGCCTCCAAGGCCATGCGAGTGCAGGGTGCGTGGGTCACGGAGTCCGAAATCCACAAGGTCGTTGAGCACGTCAAGGGCCAGCTGCAGGCCGTCTACCGCGACGACGTCGCCCCCGAGGCACAAAAGAAGCAGATCGACGACGACATTGGAGACGATCTCGAGGTCCTGCTGCAGGCCACTGAACTGGTGGTCACCACCCAGTTCGGCTCCACCTCAATGCTGCAGCGCAAGCTGCGGGTCGGCTTCGCCAAGGCGGGGCGCCTGATGGACCTGCTGGAATCCCGCGGCGTCGTGGGCCCCTCGGAAGGATCCAAGGCCCGCGATGTGCTGGTCAAGCCTGATGACCTTGCGGCCGTGCTGGCTGCCATGAAGGGCCAGGAGGCGCCGTTGGTCGCCGATTCGCAGACCGCTGCCCTGAGCGAGAATGCCAACGCCAACATTGGGCAGGGCGGCTATGCCGAAGACCTTGTGGCGGCCGATCTTGAAAAGCGCACGCAGAACGTCGAATATTACGACGGCGCCGATTCGCCCCCAGGCTCCTACGGGGACGATGAAGACGGTTCCGAAGACGCCTGGTCGCTCACCGGGCGCTAGCCCAAAGAATGTAGCCTTGGAGGGTGACTAGCACCGAAGCAACCGCCGCCGGCTCCAGCAGTTCCAGGATCTGGAATCTTCCCAACATCCTGACCATGCTGCGCATCGCGCTGGTACCTTTCTTCGTCTGGTTCCTTCTTGCCGACGCCCCCGGGCTGCGGAGTGAAGCGGGGCTGTGGCGCTGGGCAGCGGTACTGGCCTTCGCCGTCGCGATCTACACAGACAAGCTCGACGGCGACATCGCCAGGAGCCGTGGCCTCGTCACTGATTTCGGTAAAATCGCCGACCCCATCGCCGACAAACTGCTGATTGGCTCGGCGCTGGTCATGCTGTCCGTCCTGAATGAACTGCCGTGGTGGGTGACAATTCTCATCCTCGTCAGGGAATGGGGCATTACCGGCCTGCGTTTCTTTGTCATCCGCTACGGTGTTATTCCCGCATCCCGTGGCGGCAAGCTCAAGACCGTGGTGCAGACCGCAGCCATCTTCCTGTATCTCCTGCCGCTGGGGGCATTGGCGCCCTGGCTGGTATGGGTGGCCTTCGCCGTCATGATGGCGGCGGTGCTCATCACGGTGTGGACCGGGGTGGAGTACGTGGTGGAGGCGCTGCGGCTGCGGGCGCAGGGCAAGCGCGCCGGAACGAAAACCGTCAATAACCAGTAACTGATCACCAGCGCGGAACAAATCAGGCAAAAGGAGCCGACGTGACAAACCTCCACCACCTCGCCGAACAGGCCGTTAAGACTGCACTGGATGGGGGAGTCACCGTTGCCACTGCCGAATCCCTGACCGCAGGAATGGTTACCGCTGTTCTGGCCGACACTGCCGGAGCATCGGGAATGCTTCAAGGCGGGGTCGTCGCGTACCAGAACTCGGTAAAAATGGAGGTGCTGGGGGTTTCGCCTGAGCTGCTTGAGGCCGCCGGGTCAGTAGACGGCGATGTCGCCGCGGCCATGGCTGCGGGGGCCCGCAGGCTGTGCGGTTCCGACGTCGGTGTGGCCACCACAGGCGTGGCCGGACCCGAGGAACACGACGGAAAAGCCGTAGGTACTGTCTACATTGGCATCGCGACACCGGAGGGATCCGGTTCCTTCGAGTATGGCTTTACCGGCAGCCGGGCAGACATCCGCGGCCAGGCCTGCGGGGCTGCCTTGGAAAGACTGCTCGCTGCTCTGGCTTCCGGAAGCTACCGGGCGTAAAGTTGCCGGGAACAAATCCCGATACCCAACAGTTATTACATTGTGTCGCTTCCGGCTAGCGGAGGCGCCTAGGATGAATACACCACCACGGTTCGCTCCAGGGCGGACCGGAACCATGAGGGAGCAAGGCGATACAGATGGTAAAGCAGCCCGTATCCGTAAACGGCGTTGTCCGCTGGAAGGATGTGGGCCTCGCCGATCAGGGCAAGAGCGAACAGAAGGAGCGCAAAATGGTTGTACTTCGTCACGAAATCGGTGATGTCCTGCGCGATGTCCGCCAGCGCCAGGGCCGTACGCTCCGCGAAGTTTCGCACAGCGCCCGTGTTTCCTTGGGATACCTCAGTGAAGTCGAGCGGGGCCAGAAGGAAGCTTCCTCAGAGCTTCTGTCGTCCATCTGCTCTGCTTTGGATGTTCCGCTGTCCAGCATGCTCCGTGAAGTCAGTGACCGTGTTGCTGTCGCCGAGGGCGTTGCCGTTCCGGACACCGTGCCCCAGGAATTCTCCCAGCGTTATGGCCGTGACCTTGACCGCGACCTCAACGCTGAACTCAACAACGAACTCTCGAAGGGCCTGCTTTCCGGCGCACGTTAGCCGCTTGCAGCACCCTGCCAAGTACAAAAGCCTCCGGCCTGTTGCCGGAGGCTTTTTGCTGCCTTCCTGGTACCCGCGTGGCTGGTTCCCGCCCTGCTAATTCCCGCGATTGGCCGGAACGGCGTCAGGTTGAGTGGCATTTGTTGGGGCGGCATCGTCTTTGGGGAAGCCGTCCCGCTCGTAGATCGCATTCAGTTTTGCCATGTATTCGGCGAGCGTCTGCAGCTCCTCGAGCGGCCATTCGCCCAGCCGCTCCCTGAAAACCTGCCTCCGCGCGTCCTGGACCAGGTGCATCTTCTCCTCGCCCTTTTCTGTCAGGCGGATGGATTGCGCCCGACCGTCCAGGGGATCGGCTTCCTTGGACACCAGGCCGACGCTTTCGAGGAAGGCGATCTGCCGGCTAATGGACGGCTTACCCACCCCGATGCTGAGCGCGAGGTCAGTGAGCCGGATGGGTCCTTCCCTGCGGATTACTGTCAGCAGGCCATAGGCGGCGGGTTCCATGTCTGGATGGACCTGGCGGGACAACTGATGCGATACAGACCGCGCGCGACGCCAGAACAGGCTGATCTGATGCTCCACGGTCTTCAGTGCCGCATCGACGGTGTCGTCTGCAGGAGCTGCAGCAGCCGGGACGTCAGGGGAGTTGCTCATAGCAACAATTCTAGGCTCCGCTGCCGTGAGAGAATCTATTGGTGCGAATCAGTGACTATTGGCGGCTTATGGACGACGAATTCGGCGCAGGTTATTCCAGGGTTCTGAGCAGCACGCTCGTCCTCGCAGGCGTCGGCGGGCGCACGGCGGATCAGGCTCTCGCCGCCGGAATAAGTCCCAGGACCGTGTGGCTGGCTATCTGTGACGTGCAGGATGTGCCGCCGGAGCGCCGCCTGGGGCGCGACATCAAACCGCACCGCGACTGACTCTTTCACCTGTTGACACGCCGCAGGGTTGTTCGAATATCTGTTCGGGTAAAGCTATGCTTTTCCCAGCGGGTTATCCACATGGCCAACGTCATCCGGCCATAATGTCAGTGGGTGCCATTAGCGTCAGAGATGACCAGTTAGCGGCCGCTGAGGCCACTCCACAGCGAGAAAAAATTAGAGGTGTGAACCATGGCGGCAGCCCCGGATCGTGAAAAAGCGTTGGAAGCAGCGCTGGCCCAGATTGACAAGCAGTTCGGTAAGGGCTCGGTCATGCGGCTGGGCGATGAAGTCCGAGCCCCCATCGAGGTCATCCCCACCGGATCCATCGCCCTGGATGTTGCCCTGGGCATTGGCGGCCTGCCCCGTGGTCGTGTCGTGGAGATTTACGGCCCGGAATCCTCCGGTAAGACAACTGTTGCGCTGCACGCCGTGGCCAATGCCCAGCGCCTGGGTGGCATCGCCGCGTTTATCGACGCCGAGCACGCCCTGGATCCTGAATACGCCGCAAAGCTGGGCGTGGACACGGACGCGCTCCTGGTTTCCCAGCCGGACACAGGCGAGCAGGCCCTCGAAATCATGGACATGCTGATCGGCTCGGGCTCCCTTGACGTTATCGTCATTGACTCTGTGGCTGCCTTGGTTCCCCGCGCTGAAATCGAGGGCGACATGGGAGACAGCCACGTTGGTCTCCAGGCCCGCCTCATGAGCCAGGCCCTGCGTAAGATCACCGGCCGCCTGAGCCAGACCAAAACCACCGCCATTTTCATCAACCAGCTGCGTGAAAAGATCGGCGTCTTCTTCGGCTCGCCGGAAACCACCACCGGTGGTAAGGCACTGAAGTTCTACGCCTCCATCCGCATCGACGTCCGGCGCATCCAGACTCTCAAAGAGGGCGCAGACTCCGTGGGTAACCGGACCAAGGCCAAGATCGTCAAGAACAAGATGGCACCGCCCTTCAAAATCGCCGAGTTCGACATCATCTACGGCCAGGGAATCTCCCGCGAGGGCGGCATCATCGACATGGGCGTCGAGCACGGCCTCATCAAGAAGTCCGGTTCCTGGTTTACCTATGACGGCGATCAGCTCGGACAGGGTATGGAGAACTCGCGCAGGTTCCTTCGCGACAATCCTGAGCTCGCTGCCGAACTTGAGCGTTTGATCAAGGAAAAGCTCGGCGTGGGGGTCAAGCCTGCGGCCGACGAATCCAAAGACACTCCGAAGCTGAAGGCCGTTGACGGGTTCTAGCAGCGCGGCGGGTTCTGGCAGCGAGACGCGTTCTGACAGCGAGACGGGTTCTGACAGACAGGCGGGTTTCGATGGGGGACCGGGCGGGGGCCATGTAGGTCGCCAAGGTTCGGCGCGTTCCCGCACCGGGGGTGCGGGGCGCCGCCGTCCCCGGCAGGACGGTCCGGATCCGGAGTCATCCATTGCAGGAGACGCAGAGCCGGATCCGGCGTCGGTTGCCCGTGCCATCGTGCTCCGGCAACTGACCAGCTCGGCGAAAAGCCGGCTGCAGCTGGCTCGGAAACTGGCCGAGCGGAACATCCCCGAGGATGTGGCAGAGGCTGTTCTGGACCGCTTCCAGGAAGTCCGTCTCATTGACGACGCCGAGTTCGCGGACATGTGGGTGCGCAGCCGATCGCAGTCACGCAAGCTGGCCAAAGGGGCACTGCGCCGGGAACTTGCGGACAAGGGCGTCGCTCCGGAGACGGCGGCTGCCGCCTTGGAGCAGCTCTCCGATGCCGACGAGGAAACGGCTGCCCGCCAACTCGTGGAGCGGAAGCTTCGCCCGGGGACTGACCTCTCGGACCGTGCCGCACGCGACAAAGCCACGCGGCGTCTGGCATCGATGTTGGCCCGAAAGGGTTACCAGCCGTCCCAGGCTTTCCGGATCGTGAGTGAAGTACTGGACGCCACTGCCGGCCGCCGGCAGGACGGGTAACCTGGCCAGGCAGCACCAACAGCGCCGGCCGTGGGAACCCGGTACCCTTAACAGGTGAGTTTGACCATTCCTTCCCCCGCATCCGGTGTTGCCCCCTCCGCCATCTCTGCTGCCGCGCGCCCGCGTACCTACCAGGTGCGTACGTTCGGCTGCCAGATGAACGTCCATGATTCGGAGCGGATGGCAGGCATGCTGGAATCTGCCGGCTACGTGCCGGCCGACGGTGAGCAGGCAGACGTGGTGGTCTTTAACACCTGCGCAGTGCGGGAAAATGCCGACAACAAGCTTTACGGCAACCTGGGGATGCTTGCACCCGTCAAGGCCGCCAACCCTGGAATGCAGATCGCCGTGGGCGGCTGCCTTGCCCAGAAAGACCGGGAGACCATCCTGAAGAAGGCGCCCTGGGTGGACGCCGTGTTTGGAACGCACAATGTCGGCGCACTTCCGGCCCTGCTGGATAGGGCGCGCCATAACAACGAAGCCCAGCTGGAGATCCTCGAATCCCTCGATGTCTTCCCGTCCACGCTGCCTACAAAGCGGGACTCTGTCTACTCGGGCTGGGTATCCATCTCCGTGGGGTGCAATAACACCTGCACCTTCTGCATCGTGCCTGCGCTGCGGGGCAAGGAAAAGGACCGGCGGCCCGGCGACATCCTCGCCGAAATCCAGGCCCTGGTGGATGACGGCGCCATCGAAGTCACGCTCCTCGGGCAGAACGTCAACTCGTATGGTGTGGAGTTCGGGGACAGGCAGGCCTTCTCCAAACTGCTCCGCGCGTGTGGCGAGATAGAAGGCCTGGAACGGGTTCGGTTCACCAGCCCGCATCCAGCGTCCTTCACCGATGATGTCATTGATGCGATGGCCGAAACGCCTAACGTGATGCCCCAGCTGCACATGCCACTGCAGTCAGGTTCAGACAAGGTCCTCAAGGACATGAAACGCTCGTACCGGTCCACCAAATTCCTTGGCATTCTGGACAAGGTCCGGGACAAGATCCCGCATGCCGCCATCTCCACGGACATCATTGTGGGCTTCCCCGGCGAAACCGAAGAGGACTTCCAGGCCACGCTGGACGTTGTGGAGAAATCACGGTTCGCTACCGCGTTTACCTTCCAGTACTCGAAGCGGCCAGGCACTCCGGCCGCCGATCTCCCTGACCAGCTGCCCAAGGCCGTTGTACAGGAGCGCTTCGAACGCCTCACTGCGCTCCAGGACAGGATCGCCGCAGAGGAGAACGCCAAACAGCTCGGCCGCCGCGTGGAAGTAATGGTGACAGCCCAGTCAGGCCGCAAAGCCGAAGAAACCCACCGGCTGTCCGGCCGTTCGCAGGACCAGCGGCTGGTGCACTTCTCCGTTCCTGTTGGTGCTCCGGCTCCGCGCCCCGGCGATCTCGTCACCGTCACCATCACTGAAGCTGCAGCCTTCCACCTCGTGGCCGATCCCACGGCCGGTGACTACGCCCTTCGCCGGTCCCGTGCCGGCGATGCCTGGGACAGGTCGCAGGCGGATTCCTGCGGTGCCCCTGTGCCGGGACCGGGCGGCGGACAAGGCACCGGCGCCGGCCGCACTGGCGTTTCGCTGGGGATGCCTGCGCTGCCGGTACGCATCCGCTGACCGGTGGTTCACCCAGCCGTTATCGCCGTCGTCGGCCCAACAGGGTCAGGGAAATCTGATCTTGCCGTCAGCCTTGCCCTGGAGCTGGACGGGGAGGTCATCAATGCCGACGCCATGCAGTTCTATCGAGGAATGGACATCGGGACTGCCAAAATCAGCATGGCGGAGCGCCGGGGTGTACCCCATCACCTCCTGGACACCTTGGACGTCACCGAGGAAGCCAGCGTCTCTGACTTTCAGCAGCTGGCCCGGCAGCTCATTGACAACATCCATTCCCGCGGCAAACGTGCCATCCTGGCCGGCGGTTCGGGGCTCTACATCCGTGCTGCCCTGGACATCCTGGAATTCCCCGGCACGGATCCCCACATCCGGAAACAGCTGGAAACCGATCTTGAAGAGGAAGGCAGCCAGGCTCTTCTGGCACGCCTTCGCCAAGTGGATCCCGTGTCTGCCGCCCGCCTGTCCGACGCCCGCCGGATCGTCAGGGCTCTTGAGGTCCATCAGCTGACTGGCCGCCCCTTCAGCTCGTTTATGCCCCAGCGCGAGTATTACCAGCCAGCAGTCCAGATCGGACTGGCGGTGGACAGGGAAGTGCTCCGTGACAGGCTTGCCCGCCGGGTCCACAGAATGGTTGAGGGAGGACTGCTCGAAGAGGTGCGCCGGCTCGACGCGGCGGGCCTGCGCCGCGGGAAGACCGCTCCCCGGGCGCTGGGATACTCCCAGTTCCTTAAGGTGCTCGACGACGGAGCCACCGTGGATGAGGCAACGGAGGAAACCATCGTGGCCACCCGGCAGTTCGCCAGGCGGCAACTCACGTGGTTCCGGGCCGATCCCCGGATCAGCTGGCTGGACTGGCAGGATCCAGAGCTTCTGCCCAAGGCCGTCCACCTCGTCAAGACACAACCGGGCACCTGACCCCTCACTCGCTTGGAGTTTTTGTCCATTTACGGCGGGTTGCAGTCGTGCGAAGTCGCCACATCTGGACAAAAACTCAGCGGCCGGGGCTGGATTCTGTAGGGTCCACGTGTGGCCGGTAACCTTGGACTATGGATGCAACCCTTTCCGAGGCCACTCAGCCCGCCTTCAGCTCACTGGGCGGACTGCGGTTCTCCAAGGGCCACGGCACCGGCAACGACTTTGTACTGATCGCGGACCCCGAGGGCGTGCAAACAATAGATCCGGGCCAGGTGGCCACCCTGTGCGACAGGCACCGTGGCATCGGGGGCGACGGACTGATCCGCGCCGTGCCCTCACGGTTTCTTCCTGAAGGCAGGGAACTGCTGGCCCACACCCCGAACGCTGAATGGTTCATGGACTACCGCAACGGCGACGGTTCGCTGTCCGAGATGTGCGGCAACGGGGTCCGCGTTTTCGTGCATTTCCTCCTGGCCGAGGGCCTGGTGGATCTGCCCGAAGGCGGCGCACTGACCATAGGCACGCGCGGGGGCGTCAAGACCGTGGTCCGGACGGGGAATGGCTACGCCGTTGACATGGGCCCATGGGAGTTCATTTTTCCAGGGGATGCCACCGCCAAGGCCATGGATTCCCTGGTCAGCGCCGACGGCCTGGAGGTACCCCGGCCTGCCCTGTCAGTCAGCATGGGCAACCCGCATACTGTCGTTGCGCTTGCTGAGCTCTCGGAGCTTGAGGCAACCAGGCTCTTCACGCCTCCCCGCGTTGATCCGGTGCCTGCCAACGGGACCAACGTTGAGTTTGTCGTTCCCGCCGAACCCCTGGTCCACAACGGGGTGGGCATGGTGACGATGCGCGTTCATGAACGGGGTGTGGGCGAAACACAGTCGTGCGGCACTGGCGCGTGCGCTGCCGCGGTGGCAATCAGGCACTGGGCCGGAGCCGAGGCGCCCGACACCTGGAATGTGAAGGTGCCAGGGGGCGTCGTCGGGGTAAAGTTCTTCGTCGGACCAGGCGGGCACGAGCACGTAGAACTTAGCGGACCAGCCGTGATCGTAGCTAGCGGGACGCTTTCCTGACACGCAGGATCCGGAAGGACTTGGACGTGGACTCGCGGCTGACCGTTAACGATTCATCAAATTCGGCGGACAGCCAGCGCTGGAGGGAGTCCGAGCCCAGGTTCTTCTGGACCACCAGCCACGCCGAGCCGCCTGGTGCCAGCCGCGGGAGCCAGAGCTTCAGTAGCGAATGGAGTTCGTCTTTGCCAATCCTGATGGGCGGATTGGACCAGATGGTATCGAAACGCAGCTCAGGGTCCACCCCTTCAGGCGTGGTGGCGGTGACATTCTCCAAGCCGAGGATCTGGGCGTTTTCGTTCGTCAGGATGATGCAGCGTTCATTCACGTCCACTGCATAAACGTGCGCATGCGGGGCACGGAGAGCCATGGTGAGGGCGATAGGGCCCCAACCGCAGCCGATGTCCAGGAGATTGCCAGTGGGCGAAGGAGCCGGAACTTCGGCGAGCAGTACGGCAGTTCCCTTATCAATACCCTCCGGGCTGAAAATCCCAGCAGAAGTCTGCAGTCTGCGCGTTTCCCCGGCGAGGTCCACTGTAAGCGGTTTGCGGGTGAACGGCCCGGCGGGCGATGCGCTGAAATAGTGTGCGGACTCCATAACTGGCCAGATTAGTTGGCCGCAGGGGCGTATGGGAAACCGCAGGCGCAAGGTTCTGCTAATCTGGAACGCATGTTCTTGATCTTCGAGTAGCCGGCACGGGTTTCAACCCGTCCCGCAGCCAAGTCCCGCAGCGATGCAGGTGTCAGCCTTCCGCAAATGCGCAATGAACAGGCCCAACGTGCCTGTTCAAACGCCGGGCATTACTCGAAAGAATCAGCCTTTCTGCTGGTCCAATCCTGTCCTTGCCGGCGTCCTTCCAAGATCGCCCACGTTTACCGGACGTGGAACCCACGCTGTGCGCGGCCACTTTGCCGGGCAGCGCAGCAGACCAGGAGGCCAGGATGACTTCAAGCCGTCAGCCCAGCGCGAATACTTCACCACTCACCAGTGATCGGCACTATTCTGGAAATGCCGAATCTTCAAAGGAGAACATGACCAGCCAGCCCAACACCGGATCCGATCCAGCAGCACAGGACATGAGCCCTGAGGAAATACAAGCTGTCATCGACCGGATTCTCTCCAAGGATGTACCGCCCAGGAACGCGGCCGCCGAAAACGGCGACGCGAAGGGCGTTTTTGGCAAGGCCCAGGCGATATCGCGCCTGGACGAAGAGCACAGCAGTTACGACGGCGACCAGCAGGACCTTGAGGAACGCCGTGCGCTCCGGCGGGTGGCAGGCCTCTCGACAGAACTGGAAGACGTCACCGAAGTCGAGTACCGGCAGCTCCGGCTGGAGCGTGTGGTACTGGCGGGGCTCTGGACGGAAGGGACCTTGGCCGACGCCGAGAATTCCCTCCGTGAACTCGCTGCATTGGCTGAAACCGCCGGCTCAGAGGTCTTGGACGGCCTCGTGCAGCGCCGTGCCAAACCAGACCCTGGCACTTTCTTGGGCTCCGGAAAGGCACTTGAGCTCAAGGACGTCGTGATGGCCACAGGCGCGGACACTGTGGTGGTGGACGCCGAGCTGGCTCCGTCGCAGCGCCGTGGCCTGGAGGACATCGTCAAGGTCAAGGTCATTGACCGCACAGCGCTGATCCTGGATATCTTCGCCCAACACGCCAAGAGCCGCGAGGGCAAAGCCCAAGTGGAACTCGCCCAGCTCGAATACCTCCTGCCGCGCCTGCGTGGCTGGGGCGAATCGATGTCCCGCCAGGCCGGTGGCCAGGTGGGTGGGGCCGGTGCCGGCATGGGCTCGCGTGGTCCCGGCGAGACGAAGATTGAACTGGACCGCCGCCGGATCAGGACCCGCATGGCCAAACTGCGGCGTGAGATCAGCGCCATGAAGCCTGCGCGGGAAACTAAGCGGGCCAACCGGCGTCGAAATTCTGTGCCGTCAGTTGCTATCGCCGGGTACACCAACGCCGGAAAGTCATCCCTGCTGAACAGGCTGACCGATGCCGGCGTCCTCGTGGAAAACGCACTCTTCGCCACGCTGGATCCCACGGTGCGCAAGGCCGAAACCGCAGACGGGCTGGGCTACACCCTGGCCGATACTGTGGGTTTTGTCCGCTCCCTTCCGACGCAGCTGGTGGAGGCGTTCCGTTCCACGCTGGAGGAGGTGGCGGACGCAGACCTGATCCTGCACGTGGTGGACGTCTCACACCCGGATCCGGAAGGCCAGATCGCCGCTGTCCGGAAGGTCTTCAGCGAGGTGGATGCCCGCAAGGTGCCTGAAATCATCGTGCTCAATAAGGCCGACGCCGCCGACCCGTTTGTGGTGGAGCGCCTCAAGCAGCGTGAACCGCGCCATGTGGTTGTTTCTGCCCGGACCGGCCAGGGCATCGCCGACCTGCTCAAGGCCATCAGTGACGCGATTCCGCGCCCCAGCGTCAAGCTGGAGCTCCTCATCCCATACAACCGGGGTGACCTGATCAGCAAACTGCACGAGACCGATGCCGAGATACTGAGCCTGGATCACGGTGAGGATGGCACACGTGCTGTGGTGATGGTCCGTGAAGGCCTTGCGGCTGAACTGGAATCATTCACCAGCAATGACTGAGCTGGTGGCGGGGGAGACTTCCGAAACGGCCGGCGAGGAGTTCGTGATCGAACTCCTCGACCGTGCCGTTGCCGGCATGGGAGGGCAAAGCCGGACAGGACAGCACGAAATGGCCCGTCAGGTGGCTCGCGCCATCGAAACCGGGGACCATCTCCTGGTCCAGGCCGGAACCGGCACCGGAAAGTCACTGGCGTACCTCATTCCGCTCATCGCGCATTCCCTGGTGAGCAGCAAGCCCACCCTGGTCTCCACCGCAACACTGGCCCTGCAGACCCAGATCGTGGGCCGTGACCTGCCCCGCCTGCTCAAGACCATCACGCCCGCCCTGGACCGACCGGTCAAGGTGGCGTTGGTTAAGGGGCGCTCCAACTACGTGTGCCGGCACAAGCTCGAAGGCGGGTTCCCGTCGGAAGAGCCCGCCGAGGGCCAGCTCTTCTCCCTCGGGGAAGACACCAGCGTGCCGCACTTTGCCGCAGCCATGGGCGGTCCGGCATCACAGCTGGGCAAGGAGGTGGTGCGCCTGCGTGAGTGGGCGGAGAAGACCGCCACTGGTGACCGTGACGAGCTCCTGCCCGGCGTTACCGACCGCGCCTGGCGGCAGGTGTCCGTTACCTCGATGGAGTGCCTGGGGGCGCAGAAATGCCCGCTGGCAGCGGAATGCTTTAGTGAACTGGCGCGCCAGGACGCAGCTGAAGCCGACGTTGTGGTGACGAATCACGCCATGTTGGCGGTCAGTGCTTTCGAAGGACTGGCCGTTCTGCCCGAATATGACGTGGTGGTGGTGGATGAGGCCCACGAACTCCAGGACCGGGTTACCGGCGCCGTATCAGGGCAGCTTTCGGTTGCCATGGTCCACGCTGCCGCCGCCGGTGCCCGAAAGCACACTGCCATCACCGTCGACGCCCTGAATGCAGCCGCGGCCAACCTTGAGGTGGCCCTGGCCGGCGTCCCCAGTGGTTTGCTCCCGAACGGCCTGAACGATGAACAGCTGGACTGCGTTGACCAGCTTCGTGAGGCCTGCCGGGCAGCCCTCTCGGATTCAAAAGGGGACAGCAGTACAACGGCCGACGGCGGGCGGCAGCTTGCCCGGTCCCGTCTCCTGCTGATTCTTGAACTCTGCGAACGGCTCATTGCGGCCAAGGACAACCGTGAAGTGGTGTGGTTTTCGCGGGCCAGCTCGTTTGATCCGCAGCAGGGCTATTCACAGCCTGATGAAAGCGCACCCGTTTTGGTCAACATTGCCCCGCTCAGTGTTGCCGGCAAGCTGCGCGAAGGACTCTTTGCCGGCCATACGGTTGTGCTGACCTCAGCCACGCTGGCCATCGGCTCCGCCTTCGAGCCGACGGCCGGGGGATTGGGGCTGATAGGGGACGGCGCTCCCAGCTGGACCGGAGTGGACGTAGGGTCCCCCTTTGATTATCCAAAACAGGGGATCCTCTACGTTGCCGGGCACCTGCCCAAACCGGGCCGGGGTGCCGCGCCGGAGGCGCTGGATGAACTCGAGGCCCTGATCCGCGCTTCCGGCGGCGGCGCCCTCTGCCTCTTCTCATCACGCCGCGCGGCCGAAGAAGCCGCAGAAGCGATGAGGCCGCGAATCGGCGTCAGCATCCTCTGCCAGGGTGATTCCACCATGACGGCCCTGGTTAGGCAGTTCGCCGACGAGCCCGATACGTGCCTCTTCGGCACGATGTCGCTGTGGCAGGGAGTTGATGTCCCGGGCGGATCCTGCCGGCTCGTGGTCATTGACCGGATACCGTTCCCGCGGCCGGACGATCCGCTGATGACGGCACGTTCACGTGCGGTAGCCCAGGCGGGCGGAAACGGATTTATGGCTGTCTCAGCCACGCACGCAGCGATCCGCCTCGCCCAGGGGGCCGGCAGGTTGATCCGCTCCACGGGAGACAAAGGTGTGGTGGCCGTGCTCGATTCCAGGCTGGCAACCGAGCGTTATGCCGGTTTCCTTCGGGCTGCGCTGCCACCGTTCTGGCCCACGACAGACCGCAAGATAGCTTTCGCCGCCCTTGAAAGACTGGCCAAGGAAAGCCCACGGGCCTGACCGCAGCCCGGGACAAAACCTGGAGCGGTTGGAGCCTAAAGCGAGCGCAACACTGAGACGACCTTGCCCATGATGGTGGCGTGGTCTCCGAGAATGGGCTCGTACTGCGTGTTCTGGGGAAGAAGCCACGTGTGGCCGTCCCGCTGGCGGAAAGTCTTCACTGTGGCTTCGTCGTCCAGCAGGGCTGCAACGATATCGCCGTTGGCGGCGTCGGCCTGGCGCCGGACAACTACCCAGTCGCCGTCGCAGATCGCCGCGTCAACCATGGAGTCCCCGGCAACCCGCAGCATAAACAGTTCACCCTGTCCCACCAGCTGGCGCGGCAGCGGCATGACGTCCTCTACCACCTGGTCCGCAAGAATCGGACCGCCGGCCGCGATCCGGCCTACAAGGGGCACCATGGCGGTGTCCATGGCCGTGGGCAGATCCAAAACTGCCCCGCCATCAATGCTGCGCAAAACGGGCGGCTTGGCAGATGCTGATCCTGCCGATTTGCCAGTGCCGCCGTCCAGAGTGAGTGGCATCAGGACTTCCATGGCCCGTGGCCGCTTGGGATCGCGCCGCAGGTAGCCTAGTTTCTCGAGCTGCGACAACTGGTGCGTGACGCTGGACAGGCTTGCCAGGCCCACGGTGTCGCCGATCTCGCGCATGGATGGCGGATACCCGTTGTCATTGACGGAGCGCTGAATTGTTTCCAGGATCTTTTTTTGGCGTGCTGTAAGCCCCTTCGGGACCCTCTGGGGCTGCCGACCCCGCTGGGTCGCCCTGCCGTCAGCGGCTGGTGCTGCCATATTCGCCAATGCCTTTCCGTTGCCCCGGGTGTCCACGGCCGCGGGTGCCGGAACCTCCGGCCTGGATTGTCAGACCCTGCTGATCAACTACAGGAGTGGTTGTTCTTTGATCCAAACGTAGGGCAGCCGCAACGCTTTTTCAAACATTTGTTCTAGCGAGTCTCGACAATATTCGTTGATAAGTGCTAAAACTGAAGAAGCAAAGTTCGAACATGTGTTCTATTCATTGCCTGCGGTATTCGAATACTCGGATCTTCAGATGAAGGCCATCCGGGCCGCAGGCGGGAAAAGGACACTCCGGGCAGCACAGTATGGTCCAGGAGGGCTCATTTCATGTCAGCTATATCCGCTTCACAGGCTCGCCATCAGCAGTTCGTCTCCGTCCAGCAGCTCACGTCCCTGCTGGATGCGGAACCGCAGCCCCGTAAGAAGCCCCTGCCGCCGCTCCGGCTCACGCGCCGGGGGCGGATCGTGCTCATCGGTATTCCCCTGATTTTCCTGGCTGCGTTGCTGCTGTCCCTGGTGGGCTTCCTTAACGCCCCGGCGAAGGCGGCAGACTCCGCTGCCGGCCTTGCCCTGACACCCACGGTGTCAGTTACCGTTCAGGGCGGGGAATCGTTGTGGGGTATCGCGGCCACAGTTGCCCCAGAGCGGGACCCCCGGGATGTGATCGCGGATATCGTTCAACTCAACAACCTCAGCGCGGGGACCGTTGTGCCGGGGCAGCAGCTGTTCGTTCCCACCAAATAGCGGGATCCTCAGAACCTGCCGCCCCTCATCAGCCAGTGTCTTCCCTGGACTGCGGAAGGCTGGCGGGCTGTCACATTTTCCGGGCACCGGCATGGGCACTAAACTGTTCAGGTGAATGACCAGCTAGAGCGCCTGAACCGTCTTCCCCTCCGGAGCAACCTCCGCGGGCTAACCCCTTACGGTGCCCCGCAGCTGGATGTGCCCATCCTGCTGAACGTGAACGAAAACACACATGGTGTCCCGGCGGACGTGCAGGCCGCCATCACCGAGGCCGTGACGGAAGCCGCCGCCGGTTTGAACCGCTACCCGGACCGCGAATTCAGCGAACTCCGGGAAGCTCTGGCTGAATACCTGGGCCACGGCCTGAACCCCACCAACATCTGGGCGGCGAACGGCTCGAACGAAGTGCTCCAGCAGATCCTCCAAGCCTTCGGGGGTCCAGGACGCAAGGCCCTCGGGTTCCCGCCCACGTATTCCATGTACCCGCTGCTGGCCAGCGGTACAGACACGGAGTACATTGTTGGCCAGCGGGCGGAGGGTTATGGGCTGAGCGCGGAATCGGCGGCCCTGCAGGTCAAGGAACTCCAGCCGAACATTGTCTTCCTCTGCTCACCCAACAACCCCACCGGGACCGGCCTTGGCCTGGACGTCGTGGAGGCGGTGTACTCCGCGGGTGAGGCCAGCCAGACCATAGTGATCGTTGACGAGGCCTACCACGAGTTTGCCCATGACGGCACTCCCAGTGCCCTGACTCTGCTGCCCGGCCGGGAACGCCTGATTGTCACCAGGACTATGAGCAAGGCCTTTGCTCTGGCCGGCGCGCGCCTGGGCTACATGGCCGCGGCGCCTGAAGTGACAGATGCCCTCCGGCTGGTTCGGTTGCCGTACCACCTCTCGGCCGTCACCCAGGCCACAGCCCTCGCGGCCCTCCGCCACCGCGAAGCACTTATGGCGGACGTTGAGGACATTAAGAAACAACGGGACCGGATCGTCGAAGAGCTGACCAGGATGGGCCTCACGCCAGCCGCCTCTGATTCCAACTACGTCTTTTTCGGGGGACTGGACCGGCCCCATGCTGTCTGGCAGGAGCTGCTGGACGCCGGCGTGCTGATCAGGGACGTCGGCATCCCCGGCCATCTCCGTGTCACCGCAGGCACTGAGAGTGAGACCACAGCGTTCCTGACCTCTCTGGAAAGCATCCTGGCCAGCCAGGCCAAGCTCCCCGCCTAAACTTGACATAGAGGCGCTTCGGGCGCCTGCCAAGAATTCCCGTACTCCTTCCGAAAAGGACATATGACCATGAGTTCCACCGGATCGAACGCTGCCCAGGCCCGGACCGCCAGCATGGAGCGCGCCACCAGCGAATCGTCAGTGCTCGTGGAGATCAACCTTGATGGAACCGGCGTATCTGACATCGACACGTCGGTCCCGTTCTATGACCACATGCTGACGGCGCTGTGCAAGCACTCCCTTATCGACATGACAGTCAAGGCAACCGGTGACATCCACATCGACGTCCACCACACCGTAGAGGACGTGGCCATCACTTTCGGCGAGGTCCTTCGCACGGCGCTGGGCAACAAGGCAGGAATCCGCCGCTTTGGTGAAGCCACTGTGCCGTTGGATGAGGCACTGGCGCACGCTGTGGTGGACGTTTCCGGACGTCCGTACCTGGTGCACGGCGGTGAGCCCGCGGGACAGGAATATCACCTGATCGGCGGCCACTTCACCGGCTCGCTGACACGCCACGTGTTTGAGGCGATCACGCTCCACGCCGGCATTTGCCTCCACATGAACGTCATTGCCGGGCGGGACCCGCACCACATCGTGGAAGCGCAGTTCAAGGCATTCGCCCGGGCGCTGCGCGCAGCTGTCGAGCCCGATCCCCGTGTGAAGGGTATTCCTTCCACCAAGGGTGCGCTGTGAGCGGGCAGATTCTTCGTGACGGCGCCGTGATCGATCCGGAGCTATTGGTCAAGCCCGCGTCGCCAGAAGGCAAGCCCACCGTTACGGTGCTGGACTACGGCTCCGGGAACATCCGTTCTGCCGTGCGCGCGCTCGAACGCGCCGGAGCCGAGGTGATCCTCAGCGCCAAACCGCAGGACGTGCTCAATGCCGACGGCCTGGTGGTGCCTGGCGTGGGCGCCTTTGAGACAGTGATGCGGGAATTGAAGGCCGTGGATGGCATCCGGCTGATCGGCAGGCGTGTGGCCGGTGGACGGCCTGTCCTGGGCATTTGCGTGGGCCTGCAGGTCCTGTTCGAAGCCGGGGTTGAGCACGGAACTGAAGCTGAAGGCATGGGGGAGTGGCCGGGGAAAGTGGAGCTCCTCCCCGCCGACGTCGTGCCGCACATGGGCTGGAACACCGTGAAGGTCCCGGAGGGATCCAGGCTCTTCGCCGGCGTGGAGGAGGAGCGCTTCTACTTTGTCCACTCGTACGGCGTCCAGGAATGGAACTTCGACGTGGTGCAGCCGCGGATGGCGGCGCCGCTGGTGACGTGGTCCGAGCATGGTGCCCCCTTCATCGCAGCGGTGGAGAACGGGCCGCTCTGTGCCACCCAGTTCCACCCGGAAAAGTCCGGCGACGCCGGGGCCCGTCTGCTGCGTAACTGGGTGGACGGACTCCGCAAGCCCTCACCGCAAGACGGATCAGCCTAGATGTGGTCAGTCCTCCTGATGGGCCTCGCGGGGCTCCTCGTGGGCGGCGCCCTGTCCTTCAGGCAGCAGCGCAAACCCCTGTGGACCCAGATCTGCTTCTACATCCTTGCGGGCATGTCACTTCTGGCCGCCTACCTCCTTTCCCTGCCTGCCGCCTAGGCACCACCGCTAAACCCTTCCTGCCCCCCACACTGAGGACTTGAGATGACCACCGCACATGATCTGCCGGTTCTTGAACTGCTGCCCGCCGTCGACGTCGTAAACGGCCAGGCCGTCCGGTTGGTGCAAGGCGAGGCAGGCAGCGAAACCAGTTACGGCACACCGCTGGAGGCGGCCCTGAACTGGCAGGAGCAGGGCGCCGAATGGGTGCACCTGGTGGACCTCGACGCGGCGTTCGGCCGTGGTTCCAACGCAGAACTGCTCCGTGAGGTGGTGGGGCGGCTGGACATCCACGTGGAGCTCTCAGGCGGACTTCGGGACGACGAGTCACTGGAAGCGGCCCTCGATCTGGGTGTGGCCCGGGTGAATCTTGGCACTGCGGCGTTGGAAAACCCTGACTGGACCCGCCGGGCCATTGACCGTTTCGGCGACCGGATCGCCGTCGGCCTTGATGTCCGCGGAACCACCCTGGCAGGCAGGGGCTGGACCAAGGAAGGCGGGGACCTTTGGGAGGTCCTGGGCAGGCTTGAAGAGGCAGGGTGCTCACGCTATGTCGTCACGGATGTCACGAAGGATGGCACGCTGCAGGGGCCCAATGTTGAGCTGTTGCGCCAAATGGTGGAAAAGACGGGCAAGCCGGTGGTGGCATCCGGCGGCATCTCCAGCCTGGATGACCTGAAGGTCCTCCGCTCGCTGGTTCCGCTGGGCGTGGAAGGGGCCATCGTGGGCAAGGCCCTGTACGCTGGGGCCTTCACCCTGCCCGAGGCACTCGACGTCGCCGGCCGCCGCTAGGCGAACTCCGTGGATTCCAGCAGCAACGGCAATACCGCTGGCAACGGTCCGGCACCGCGCCACCTACCCGGGCATATAGCCGCTGCCCTTGCCGGCGCAGGAGGGTCCACCGATTCCGCCGGCCAACCCTGGAAAGGCCGGAGCCTGGCCGGGGACGACGCCAAGATCCACAGCTTCGAGGACGATGATGGAGCTCCCGACGCCGGCTACGTCACCGCGGTCCGGGGACTCCTGGACGGCAGTGGCGATGAAGCGTCAGTGGTGGCTGCCCTTGCCACCGCCAGGGTCTTCATCCCCATCATTGCCCAACTGGCTGAAGAAGCGCAGTCGGTGGATGGCCTCGCAGCAGACAAGCAGGCCGACATGGCGCTGGTAACCCTCAAGGCTGCCGACGGCAGGACGGCCATGCCGGCGTTTACCTCCGCGGCGGCGCTGGCCGCCTGGCACCCAGAGGCGCGGCCCGTGGCGGTGTATGCCGCCCGTGCTGCCCTGTCCGCAGTGGCGGAAGGCGCCGAACTCCTGGTCCTTGACCCCGGCTCGGACCTCACGTTTGTGGTGCGGCGGCCGGCAGTATGGGCACTGGCGCAGCAGCGTGACTGGCTCCCTTCCTACGCTGATGAAGCCCTCGCCGCGGAGCTTTCATTGGCCGCAGCCGCCTTTCCTGCAGTGCGTACGGTTGCACTTGAGCCGGGGGCAGGCATCGCCACCGCGACCCGCTCGGGCGCCGAACTGTCCGGCGGAGGATCCGGGCCAGAGCTGCAGGTGGTGCTGTACCTCGAGGATGGCCTTGACGCTGCGGCCGTGCGGGAGCTGGTGGCGGGCCTCCAAGCGGCGTGGTCCCGGAATGTATTGTTTGGAGAGCGGGTTGACTCCATCGACATCAAGTTAAGGCGCGCAGCACACTAGCTGACGGTCAGCGGGGAGATCCCCTGGCTGCCGTCGGCAGACCAAAGGATTTTTCGTGAATTTCGCTCTGTACCGGGATCTGTTGGCGGTGCGGCCCATCAGGCGGTTGCTGCTGGTCGGCATGATTGCCCGTATACCCCATTCAGCCGCAGGCGTGCTGCTGACCCTGCACATCGTCCTCACCCTTGATAAAGGCTATGCTGCGGCCGGAGCTGCGGCGGCGGTGATGACCATCGGCATCGCTCTGGGAGCCCCGTGGCGCGGCCGCCGCGTTGACATCGTGGGCCTGCGTAAAGCCCTGATCCCTTCAGTGGTCTCTGAAGCTGTGATCTGGTCAGTTGTTCCCCATGTTTCCTATGAGTGGCTGCTGCCGCTGGTTTTCGTCGGAGGACTGCTCACCCTTCCGATCTTCAGTGTGGTGCGTCAGTCACTCGGAATCCTGGCCGACGGCGACCAGCGCCGCACAGCCTTTGCCCTGGATGCGATCACCACCGAAATGGTGTTTATGATCGGTCCTGCTGCCGGAGCCGTGGTGGCAACCAGCGGCTTCACCGTACTGGGGCTCACCGTTGTGGGCATATCGACGTCCTTGGCCGGGTTGTTCCTGATGTGGTTCAACCCACCCACCCGAACCGCCATCGGCACCCCGGCAGCGGATCACCAAAGCGCAGCTGATCAGCAACGCGAACCCGACGAGCAACGTGCGGCCGAAGCTGCAGTGGTGGCAGCAGTTCCTGCCCACCTTCAGACAGCGGCTGCAAATCTGGCGCCGGCCGAGCACAGCGGTATCCGTGCCGGATCCAACGAAACGCCCGGAAAGCAGTCTGCGTCCCGGCGACAGGCAGGGCTCCGGCACAAGGTGGCGCACAACTTCACTTGGTTCACGGCCACGGTAGCCTCGCTCTTTGCCGTGGCTGCCGGCGCCGGCATGGTCCTCAGCGGTACTGACGTTGGGATCGTTGCAGCCCTTGAAATCGGCGGGCACCAGGCGGAGATCGGGATCGTTTTCCTGTTCTGGTGCGCGGCCTCGGTGGTCGGCGGAGTGATCTACGGCGCCATGCACCGCCCTGTCTCTCCAATCCTGCTGTTGCTTGGAATGGCTGCGCTGACCATCCCGCTGGGATTCGCCCATGACACCTGGACCCTGGCCCTCCTGTCCATCCTGCCGGGCCTCCTCTGCGCACCCGTCCTCTCCGCGGCCTCCGAAAAGGTGGCAGAGCTGGTGGACGAGCGGCGCCGGGGCGAGGCGATGGGCTGGTATGGCTCCGCCCTGACTGCAGGCGTTGCGCTTGGCGCGCCCCTTGCGGGGGTCTTTATCGACGGCGTGGGTTCTTCAGGAGGGTTTGTATCGGTCGGCGTGGCCGGCGTGGCGCTGTGCCTCATCGGACTGCTCCTGCAGGCACGCAGGCGGCGCCGGGTGGCTTCCGCCTGACCTTGGAGCCGCGCGCAAGCCACAGTGCTGCAGGCTTCCGCTAATCAGCGCTGTAAGCAGTTGCTGAGAAACGACGACGGCGGGTTAACGACGACGGCGGGTGGACCGTTATGGTCCGCCCGCCGCCACCGTCGTGATGTTCTGTTTTCTGTTGGAACCGTTAGTTCACGGCGCCGGTGTATTTCTCGCCGGGGCCCTTGCCCGGGGCGTCCGGGATGATGGACTCCTCACGGAAAGCGAGCTGCAGGGACCGGAGGCCATCGCGCAACGGACCCGCATGCTGGGAGCCGATCTCGGGTGCTGCCGCAGTCACCAGCCCCGCGAGGGCTGTGATCAGCTTCCGGGCCTCGTCCAGGTCCTTGAGTTCCTCGGCGTTGTCCTCCGCTGCCAGCCCCAGCTTCACGGCGGCTGCACTCATGAGGTGGACAGCGGCTGTGGTGATGACCTCGATGGCGGGCACTTCGGAGATGTCCCGGATTTGCTGGCTGACGTCGTCGGCGGCGTCGGCGGGGGCGAAAACGTATGAATTACTGTCTGGGGTGCTCATACTGGTAAGCTTGTCACAGACCGACTGGATGTCGTTATTTTGCTATGTAAGGTCCCACCGGCGCCAAGATGCGTTGGTCGGGATTTTTTCTGTAGAATGGCATGCAGTTTGCAAGCGGAGTTCTCTCCCACCCGCGCCAGCCGATTTCCCGCCAAGCAGTTCCTGGGAAGCAAGGTTGCCGGGTACTTGGTCGGGCATCAACCCAGGCGTACGCCCGGGGAAATGCGTGCAGTCTCAGCAGAGGCTGTCACATCCGATCTTCGAGGCCTTCGATTGCTCCGGCAGTTGGGGGCCTTCTCTATTTGCCGGTGGAATACCACAACAATCACAGGAGCTTTAACATTAGCGAGCCAAGAATCAATGAGCGTATCCGCGTCCCCGAGGTGCGGCTGGTCGGCCCTGCAGGTGAACAGGTAGGAATCGTCCGTATTGATGATGCCCTGCGTTTGGCTGCCGAGTCCGATCTTGATCTCGTTGAAGTAGCACCTCAGGCGAAGCCTCCGGTGTGCAAGCTGATGGACTTCGGCAAGTACAAGTACGAGGCCGCCGTCAAGGCACGTGAAGCCCGGAAGAACCAGACCAACACGGTTCTGAAGGAAATCCGTTTCCGCCTGAAGATCGACACCCATGACTACGAGACCAAGCGCGGGCATGCACTGCGCTTCCTCGGCGCCGGTGACAAGGTCAAGGCCATGATCCAGTTCCGCGGCCGTGAGCAGCAGCGTCCGGAGATGGGCATCCGCCTGCTCCAGCGCTTTGCAGACGACGTGGCCGAGGTTGGCGTTGTTGAATCCAGCCCGCGCATCGACGGCCGCAACATGGTGATGGTTGTGGGGCCGCTCAAGAACAAGGCTGAGGCCAAGGCGGAGGCACGCCGGGCTACCCAGCGTGCGGAAGCAAAGGCGCAGAACGAAGTCAGGGCATCGGGCGGACGAATCGACGTTTCCGGCGACGACCAGGCACCCCTGACGCAGTCGCTGGCAGATCTTCTGCCGGAAGGTTTCGCCATCACGACGGAACCTGAGGCCGAGGCGCCCGAGACCGAGGCTCCAGCCGCGGCTGAGGCCACCCCCGCTGAAGCCCCTGTTGCGGAGGTTCCCGCCAAGGAAGCCGCCACGCAGGACGCGCCGCAGCAGGCAACGTCCCGGCAGGAAGCGCCCCAGCAGGCGGCCCCCAAGGCCGCCGCTCCCAGGCGCGAGGCTCCCAAGGCTGCACCGGCCGCCGCCAAGGCACCGGCCCCTGCAGCCAAGCCTGCTGAAGCAGTCAAGCCGGCTGCGGCCGCTGAGGCGCCCGCGTCAGCAGCTCCGGCTCCGGCCCCTGCTGCTCCGAAGCCAGCCGCAGTTCCCTCGCCGCCGAAGCCGGTGGCCAGGCCTGCAGCCCCGAAGCCGGCAGCCAGGCCCGCCCCTAAAGCGGGTCCGAAGCCGGCCGGCAAGAAGACTACCTAGTTCAAAGCTGCAGGAGGTTTGTCCTCCGGCAGTAAGCAACCAGCATGCCGCCCGCAGGGGCGGCTGCACGAAAGAGCTGCAGACAATGTCTGTGGATACGTAAGGAGATCGGTTCCCATGCCGAAGATGAAGACCCACAGTGGTGCTAAGAAGCGCTTCAAGCTGACAGGCAGCGGCAAGCTGCGCCGTCAGCAGGCCAACCGCCGCCACTACCTCGAGCACAAGTCCTCCAGGCTGACCCGTCGCCTTGCCGGCGACAAGATCGTCTTCAAGGGCGACGCCAAGGTCATCCGGAAGATGCTCGGCATCTAATTTCCAAGTTTTCTGACTGTTTGCCACCTGGCGGCAGTCAACTACCAAAAAGGCTTCTCAGGCCGGCCGGGTTACCGGCAGTAGACGCTTGGGATCAGAATTCTGAAGGAGTACGCACGTGGCACGTGTGAAGAGGGCGGTCAACGCCCACAAGAAGCGCAGGGTTATCCTCGAACGCGCAAAGGGCTACCGTGGACAGCGTTCACGCCTGTACCGCAAGGCCAAAGAGCAGCTGCTGCACTCGTTTGTGTACAGCTACGGTGACCGCAAGAAGAAGAAGGGCGACTTCCGCCGCCTGTGGATCCAGCGCATCAACGCTGCATCCCGCGCCAACGGCCTTACCTACAACCGACTGATCCAGGGCCTGAAGGCCGCTGAGGTTGAGGTTGACCGCCGTATGCTCGCCGAGCTGGCCGTTTCCGACGCCAACGCTTTCGCCGCGCTGGTGAAGATCGCCAAGGATTCCCTGCCTGCCGACACGTCCGCTCCGGCTGTCCAGGCTGAAGCCCCCAAGGCCAAGGCTCCCAAGGCAAAGGCTGCAAAGAAGCCTGCTGCTGACGAGGCCACTGTCTAGCAGCACCCGTTCTGGGTAGTTCGAGAACCTGCTTGAACAGCAACTAAGGTTCTTATATGAACGAAACCGGGCGCCCGCAAGATTTTCCACTCTCAAATCCCCGAGCCGATCGGGTCAGGGAAGTGGCAAAACTTGCAGGGCGCCCGGCCCGTTTAAAGCGGGAACAGTTCCTGGTGGAGGGGCCACAGGCGGTTCGTGAAGCCCTCAAGCTGCACCAGCAGAGGCTGGCAGCCGGGGCGACTGGGGTTGTACACGAGGTGTTCGCCAGCGAAGCATGCCTGGACCGCTACCCGGAATTTGAGGATCTGGCTGAGGGGACCAACGCCCGGCTTGCCACCGAAGAGGTGTTGGCCGCGATGGCCGATACCGTCAATCCCCAGGGCATCATCGCGGTATGCGGCTTTGTGGACATCAGCCTGGAGGAAGTGCTCGACGCCGGTCCACGGCTGATCGCGGTCCTGTGCCAGGTCAGGGACCCAGGAAACGCAGGGACGGTGCTGCGTGCGGCAGACGCCGCCGGCGCTGATGCCGTGGTGCTGACCGGCTCTAGCGTTGACATCTACAACCCCAAGGCAGTCCGGTCCACCGCCGGATCCCTGTTCCACCTTCCCGTGGTCCTGGGGGCGGACATCGAGGAAGTGGCCGCCGCCTGCCGGGCCCGGGGGATCGGACTCCTGGCAGCGGACGGCTATGGGGACCTCAACCTCGACACGTTGCAGGACGAAAACGCCGCCCGGCGAATGTCCGGGTCCGGCGCAGCGTCCGCCTATCAGCTGGAGGATCCAACTGCCTGGCTCTTCGGAAACGAAGCCCAGGGGCTCTCGGAAGCTGAACTCGCGCTGGCTGACCATCGGGTGGCAGTCCCCGTTTACGGCGCGGCGGAAAGCCTCAACCTGGGTACGGCAGCCACCGTATGCCTGTACGCCAGCGCCCGGTCCCAGCAGGGCGGCTCTCCGGCTTCCGTGTAGGTGGCGGCAGCAGCTTAAATGGGCAGGACCCCGGATACATCCCGGGGTCCTTACTATATGAATTCAGGTAGTGAATCAGGAATCAGGGCGCACGTGAGGTTTTGCTGCGTCCCGTAATGGCGCCGTAGATGCCAGCCACCAGCAGACCGCCGATGATCGCAAGGATCCACGTTCCCAGATCGAAGAAAGCGAGTTCGCCCCTGGCGAAGAGAAGGCTTCCGATCCAGCCGCCTACAATTGCACCAACCACTCCGAGAACCAGGCTGGTGACCCAGCCGCCGCCGACTCTGCCGGGCATGACGGCCTTAACAATGGCCCCTACGATGAGGCCGAGAATAATCCAAGCAAGAAAACCCATGTCTCCTCCTTCATATTCGTCGGGATATTCGTCCCGATTGAGTTCAAGCTAACACACAGCCCCCTTATTGTCAGCAGCCTTACTGCCTGTCAGTGGTACGGGCCGGGCGCCTCCGCGGCTACCGTATTCATGGGCGCATCCGCGGGCCGGCTCCGCATGTTCCTGCTGCTGATCCGCAATCTTCATGAACTGCAGTTCCTAACGAAGTGAAGCCCGCATGGCTGCAATGGCGGCGTCAAAGGGCACTGCTACACTCTGCTCATGATCGGGCTTCCCTTCGCGGGAGACGGGCTGGTGCACGCCGGCCTGTTAGGGCTGGGAATCCTCGCAGCCTTGCTGTTCTACGCGTATGAGAAGCGCCGACGCGGCCTGTCCGATCCACGGTTGTGGCCCATTGCCGGTTTCGCTATAGCCTTCGGAGCAATCGGTTCACGGGTGCTCACTTGGGATGTTTCCGGGCAGGTCTCGTTGGCGGACTGGTGGGGCAACGGCGACCGCAGCATCCTTGCGGGACTTGTTGGAGCGTGGCTCGGCGTCCATTTGGGAAAACGGCTGACAGGTTACCGCGAATCCACCGGGGATCTGCTGGCGCCCGCAGTCGCCCTGGCGCTGATCATCGGGCGCATTGGCTGTCTCCTCACGGAACTGCCCGGCACCCCGACTGGGGGAGCATGGGGGATGACCCTCACGTCAGGGCAGGCGGCGGTGTTGGGCGGACCGTCCGGAGTAGGGCTCCACCCTTCCTTTGCCTACGAAATCCTGTTCCACGTTGCCGCATTTGTGCTGATATGGCGTTATCGGGACCGCCTGCCTGGTCCTGGCGACCTCTTCATCTGCTACGTGACTTCCTACGCCTTGTTCCGGTTCGGCGTCGAATTCGTCCGCGGCAACGAAGTGCTCTGGCTGGGGATGAGCCGTCCGCAGTGGTTCCTCCTGGTGATTCTCCCCCTGCTCTTCTGGCGGATGCTGCGGGTCTTCGGAAAACCACTCCGCCCGAAGGTGGAAGGAAGAGTGGCATGAGGGAGAACAACCCACCGCAGGAGGAGGAGGAGCCTGCCTCAGGGCTCGGCCCCATGGCGTTCGGAATCCTGTTCGGGACTGCTGCCCTTTATGCCCTCTATATCTTGGGACCGGGTGATTTCGCTCTTCTACAGGCCGGGGCCGATTCAGGATCCTCTTCCATCCGTTTCCTGACCGGGCCATCCGCCTTCGTTCCCATCGCCGGCTACCTGGCGATTGGGATTCTGCTGGCGGTTTGGCCACCCACGTCCCGGTGGGGTGCGGGGCTGCTGATTGGTCTGGGGATCTTCACGCTGCTCGGCGGCGGAGTTTGCGTCGGAGCCCTCGCGCAGATGGGAGGCTGAGATGAATCCCTCACCGTTCTCCGCCTGGGGATGAGCCGTCCCCAATGGCTCCTCCTGATAATTCTCCCCCTGCTGTTCTGGCGGATACTGCGGGTCTTCGGGAAACCACTCCGCCCCAAGATGGAAGGAAGAGCGGCATGAGGGAGAACAACCCACGGCCCCAAGAAGAGGAGGAGGAGCCTGCCTCAGGGCTCGGCCCCATGGCGTTCGGAACTCTGATGGGGACTACTGCCCTTTATGCCCTCTATATCGGAATACCGCTAGTTTTTGGTGGACCCTATAACATAAGTTTCCTCACCGGGCCGGTTGCCTTCGTTCCAATTGCCGGCTATTTAGCGATAGCCATTCTGCTGGCGGTCTGGCCACCCACATCCCGGTGGGGTGCGGGGCTGCTGATTGGCCTGGGAATCTTCACCCTGCTCGGCGGCGGGCTATGCGTCGGATACCTCGCGCAGATGAGTAGCCGGATATGAATCCGTCCCCATTTACGTCCCGGCAGGCGCTGCCCGGTCCCGGCCAGCCGCTGCGCGGGGACCGCATCCACCGCTACGTCACAGCTTTCTGTCCCCATTGCCACGAGACAAACCCTCCGCTCGCACAGGTGCGGCGCCTCTCCGGCGTGCTGCTGATCCGCGATGACCGGGTCTGGCTGGAACGCGGCTGCCCGGATCACGGACTCGTCAGCACCTTGTACGACGAGTCTCCGGAAATCCTGCGCTATCTGGAGAAGTGGCAGGCGCCCACGAAGCAACACATCCCGGACCAGGCCGGCAATTACCGCCAGATACCGGAGGCTTACGCCTACGGGCTGCCCGCCATGCAGACGCAGCACACGTGCATCCTGCTGCAGGACATCATCGAGCACTGCAACCTGCGCTGCCCCACCTGCTTCACGGCCTCCGGCCCCCAATTGCAGGGAGTGGCGCCGCTCAGCGAGGTGCTCGCGAATATCGACACCCGGCTTGCCCGCGAAAACGGGCGGCTGGACGTGCTGATGCTCTCCGGCGGCGAGCCGACGCTCTATCCGTATCTGGCCGAACTTCTGGATGAGCTCGTGGCCCGGCCGATCGTCCGGATCATGGTGAACAGCAACGGCATGCTCATGGCCACCGACGACGAACTCCTCGCGCTGCTTTCCAGGCACCGGGACCGGGTGGAGGTGTACCTCCAGTACGACGGCCCGTCCAAGGAAGCATCGATCCACCACCGAGGGGGAGACCTGACCCGCTTCAAGGACATGGCCATCGAGCGCCTGTCCGAGGCAGGTGTTTTCACCACCCTGACCATGACGGCGACACTCGGCGTCAACGACGGTGAGGTGGGCGCCGTCGTTATGAGGGCTTTGGAAACCCCGTTCGTGGGTGGGGTAGCGCTTCAGCCGGTGTTCGGTTCAGGGCGCGGCCACGGTATCGACCCCACCGACAGACTCACCCACACAGGCGTGCTGGAACGGCTCGCGGAGCAAACCGGTGGTGTGGTCTCATGGCACGACCTGACAGCACTGCCGTGTTCACATCCGCATTGCGCGTCAGTGGGTTACATGCTGAAGGACGACTCAGGGACTTGGCGTTCGCTGACGGCCCTCATCGGGCACGACCAGCTGCTCGCCTGGCTGGAACTCAATCCGGACACCATGGCCAACCGCATCGCCGACAGCGCCATCCCGCTCGAACTGCGCAGCCTGATGAAGTCCTCCCTGCTGGACCTGCTGAGCGAGCAGTCCTCACTGTCCCACCCGCGGACCATGGATCTTTGGAAGAACATCTGCACCCAATGCGACCTCGGTATCGGAACGCTCACCACACTGGCTGCCGGCAAGCTTCCAGGGCAGCAACAGCGGCTGCGCCGGCTCCTCGGCGAACGGATCACCCGCATCATGGTCAAACCCTTCATGGACATCTCCACCATGATCGAGGAACGGCTCACTCAATGCTGCGTCCACGTGGGCACAAAGAGCGACGCCGGTGATCACCAGTGTGCCCCGTTCTGCGCTGTCCAGGCCTGGCCGGCTCTTGCCAGGCAACGAATAAGCACAGCCACGGGGACACGGCTTCTCCCCGTACGCCAGGTCTGAGACAGGGATACGGAGGAATGATGGGTTCCGATTCTGACGCCCGCCGTATTGCAGCCGGGCCATTGCCGTCGCAGCTGGTGCGCTCCAAGCACGCGGGCCGGCACGGACACAGGCCTGACCCTGACACGGATCCGCAGTCCCCGCCGCCCTTCGATCCGCTGCGGCTCTGCATCTTCGCGACCATTGCCCTGCTCGGCTGGGCGGCCGGTCCCGTGGCACTCGCGGTGTTCGCTGCCGTCGGATTCGCAGGCTATTGGAAAGCGCGACGGCGGGGCCTGACAAAGTCGAAATGCTACCTCCGCGATACGAGGCTGGTCCTGGCCTACCTGGGCATCCTGTTAGCGGCTGGGTTGTGGGGGATATATTCGATGGCCGCTCAACTATTCGGCTTCTAAACCCGGGCCTCGATTCCATCGAGCAATTCTGAAACCACACGTCGCGGTCCATGTATGCCAGGCGTCGGAGCAAAAACCGTTTCCTATACAGGACGCCCAGTCTAAGTTCTGCGGCTCACGTCCGCAGGCTGTTGAACGCCGGTCCAAAGATCAGGCGGCCAGCGGCTTTTTCCGTTCCAGTAGTCCGCTCACGACGGCGACCGCCAGGCCCAGTACGGCCAGCACGGCACCCACGAGGGCGGGTGCCGTGTAACCCCAGCCCCAGGCGATCACCACGCCGCCAAGGAACGCGCCCAGTGCATTTGCGACGTTCAGCGCAGCATGGTTCAGTGAGGACGCCAGGGACGGAGCGTCTGGGGAAGCGTCCAGCAAGCGGGTCTGCAGGGCCGGTACCAGCATTGAACCTGCCGCGCCCACCACAAACACCATGGCCAACGCCGACCACGGCCAATGCACGGCAACGGCATAAACCACCAGGGCAACCGCGATGCCAGGCAGAATCCGGTAGATGGTTCCCATAACGGATTTGTCAGCGATCCTGCCGCCCACGATGTTGCCCGCCACCATGCCCAGGCCATATAGCGCCACCACGACTGGAAGCAGCTGGGAAGGTATCCCGGCCACCAGTGTCATGGTGTGGGCAATGTAGGTATAGGTGGCGAAGAAACCGCCGAAGCCGACGATACCGATAAGGATCGCAAGCCAAACCTGCAGGCGTTTGAGGGCGCCGAGCTCACGCCGGATACTCGCATCCGGGTGGGCTGCCTGGAAAGGGACAAACCGCCATAAGAGCCCCACGGTGAGCAGTCCTATGGCGCCCACCAGGAGGAACAGCAGGCGCCAGCCGTAGGCCTGGCCAACCCAAGTGGCAAGTGGGACACCAATAACGTTGGAAACCGTCAGGCCGGCCATCACCATCGAAATGGCACGTCCGCGCCGTGTGGGTGGCACCAGGGAGGCGGCAATCACAGCGGCGACGCCAAAGAACGCCCCATGCGGAAGCCCGGCTGCGAAGCGGGAAACCAGCATGCTGCCGTAGTCGGGAGCTATGAATGAGGTCAGGTTGGCAACGCTGAAGAACAGCATCAGTCCCAGGGCGAGGTACTTGCGGGGGAGCCTGGCTCCGACCGCGGCCAGCAAGGGCGCGCCCACCACGACGCCGAGGGCGTAGGCCGAGATCAGGTTTCCGGCTTCAGGGGTGCTGATGCCGAGTCCCTGCTCCACCTCTTTCAGGAGGCCCATCATGGTGAACTCAGTCACGCCGATGCCGAAGCCGCCCATGGCGAGGGCAACAATGGCCCGCCCGACGTGGGAAGTCCGGGCCTTCGGTGTGGTTTTGGTCTGGAGGATGCTGCTCATGTGCCTGCTTCTCGGGAAATCCGGGGACCGATGCTGCGGCCCCCGGAGGCTGTTTTCTGTGTGAAGATCCCCGCGGCAGTGGAGGGTATCCGGTACGGCCGGAAGGGCCGCCCCACCATTGTCCCCCATAGACTGGGGCGGTGACTGGACACATACTCGTAGTCGGCGGAGCCGTCCTTGACTCCCTTGCGGAACCCACAATGCTGCTGGTGGCGCGCCGGACCGCACCGGAACAGTTCGCCGGGCTGTGGGAATTTCCGGGGGGAAAGGTGGACGCGGGCGAGGCTCCCGAGGCCGCATTGCACCGGGAACTCAGGGAGGAACTGGGGATTGGCGTGCGGCTGGGGACTGAACTTGAGGCTCTCACCCCCGGCGGCTGGCCCCTGAATGAGCGGGCGTCCATGCGGGTCTGGGCGGCGGAAATTACAGAGGGGGACCCGCGCCCGCTTGAAGATCATGACGAATTGAAGTGGATCAGCGTAGCGGACAGTGATGAAGCTCTCAGCCTTCCCTGGATTCCTGCTGACTTCCCGATCGTCCGCGCCCTCCTGCAATCCCTTGCTGCCCACGCGGGCTCGGCCAGCGGCGGCAACTGACCGGGGACATCACCAGCAAACCAGTGGGACTAGCAACAATGGCCCGCTAGAACAGGGTGGGCTGCTCTGGCGGGCCGGTGGGACCCGGGCGGGTGTCCCGGTCCGGTGGACCTCCCGGAGTGGCGGCTTTGCCTACCGGGATGATGCCGGCAGGATACTGTGCTTCTTCACCCCGAGGATCATCTTCAAGATCCCGGTGGCTGAAGCCGTGGGAACCGGAGAAACCATGCCGTTCCTTGAAATAGCGCACCCTTCCCGCGAGCCAGGTTCGGTACTCTTTGGGTGCGTACGAGCCATTGCCGTACAACCCCTGATAGCGGCCTGTCAGATCGGGGTGGTTGGCCGCGAGCCACTGCATAAACCATTCACGCGTGCCGGGCTTCAGGTACAGGGCACCGGCGGTGACGCCCGTGGCTCCGGCTGAGGCCAGTGAAGCAAAAAGTGCGTCCAGTGCTTCGTCGCTGTCGGTGAGCCACGGCATGATGGGCATGGCCATCACTCCGCACGGCAGGCCAGCTTCGCGAAGCCGCGAAATAAGTTTCAGCCTGGCCCTTGGCCCGGGAGTGCCCGGTTCCACGGTTTCGGAAAGGGCTTCATCCGTCATCGCGAGGGATATTCCCACCCCAACGGGAACCTGCGTCGCCGCTTCCTTCAGCAGGGGGATGTCCCGTGCCAGCAGTGTTCCCTTCGTCAGGATGGACAGGGGAGTGCCGGACTCGGCCAGCGCCGAGATGATTCCCGGCATCAGCTTGTAACGGCCTTCGGCACGCTGATAGGGATCCGTATTGGTGCCCAGTGCCACCTGATGATGGCCCCAGGACGGCTTGGCAAGTTCCTTCCGCAACACTTCCGCCACATTGACCTTGACCACAATCTGGTTGTCGAAATCCCTCCCCGCGTCAAACTCCAGGTAGGTGTGGCTCTTCCGCGCAAAGCAGTAGACGCAGGCATGGCTGCAGCCCCTGTACGGGTTGATGGTCCATTCGAACGGCATGCGGGAACCGCCGGGCACCTTGTTCAGCACACTCTTTGCGGTGACTTCGTGGAACGTGATGCCGGCAAACTCGGGGGTGGTCACTGACCTGACCAGGCCGGCGAGCGGCAGGAGTGCAGGAGTAGTACCACTCGCGTCTGCTTCTGTGGGGCGCTCCAACAGTGCTTGTGCATCCCATCTCATACATCCCATTCGAATGTATGTTCTAACTTAAGTCAAGGCCGGGCAAGCTCCCACACCACGGTGATCCTGGCGGCCATGCTTGTTTGGCCCGGCTCCACGCTGAACGCATCCGATGAAACGGCCCGTTCGATCCTGGGCAGCGGAACCGGCATGCCAGGGTTGGCATCTTCCGCTAACGAGACCACCCTGCCCAGCCGGGCAGAAGCCAGCGCAGCAAACTGTCCCGCCGTTCGGAGCGCGTCCTGCCAGGCAGCTTCACGGGCGCGTGCCCGCACCGCAGCCTCATCTGAAAATCCGAGGTCAAGGCCGTTGAGCCTGACGTTGTTGCCGCCTGCTGCTACGGCGGCAGAGATGGCCGACGACGCCGTCTCCACATCCCTCAGGCGGACAGTGAGGCTGCTGGTGGCGATATACCCTGCCACCTTCTGGCCCTCACCCTCGCGCCAAACAAGGTCTGCCCGGACGTTCAGTCCTGATGTCCGGATGTCCGCGTTTGTCACGCCGTGTTGGCGGAGCGCAGCAGAGACAGCGGACGATGTTGTCCCCGCTTCTGCGTAGGCTGCGCCGACGTTGCCGCTCCGGCACTCCACGCCCACGGACAGGGTCAACAGGTCCGGGGCGGCCTCCGCTACCCCTGTCCCGGTGACGGTGATTCTTCGTGATGTCATGCCTCGTCCTCCATTCCGCCGCCACGGTGGGCAGCAGGCCGTCGCTGACTGCGTACTCTGTATCCGCCGGCTTCCAGACCCGCCCGGCGTTCAAAAAAGTTCCCCGATGCAGGGTCGCCGGTACGCAGTTGCGACCAGCCGGCGGCCAGGAAATAGAGCGGGAGGAAGGGCAGCCCCAAGCACCAGGCATACTGGCTGCAGTGTCTTTCCTCATGGCCCAGCAGTGCCGGACTGGATATCAGTACCTTCGCATCGCTGCGGCAAACCACTACGTTGCCCAGGACGAACGCTCCGGCGAAGGGGAGCCGCCAACGGTAGTTGGCTGCAATGATCAACCCCCGCGGGCCGCGGCTGAGGGCGGTGCCCGCCGACACAGCCACGGCCAGGCCCAGGACTGTGCTGCCATTAGCCAGGTTTGCCAGCTGCCGCACCCGCTGTCCCGCCGTCAATGCGCCCGCCGTCAATGCCTGCCCGGCTTTTCCTCCTGCCTTCGGCAGGCCCGGCCGTTGTGTCATGAGGCCATGGTAGCGGGAGCGTTCAATTAGACTGGGGGATAGTGGCCGCCGGACTTGTGTCGGGCGTGCCCTGACCTGATCACTGGATGAATTCACCCGTTGATCTGCCAGTGACGGACGCGCTGCCGGGAAACCGTGCACGGCTGCACTGGTCTTTGTGGAAATTTGTTAGCCCCGACTCGTAGCTAAGAACAGTAGATGACTGAAACTTTGCCGGGCGCCGCCATCCCTAACCCTACGGATGAAGCCGCCATTAATGCCGCTGTAGACCAGGCCATCACCGCCATTGCCGGTGCTGCCACCCTTGACGAGCTAAAGGCGGTGAGGCTCGCGCACACGGGGGAGAAGTCCCCGCTGAGCCTGGCCAACCGTGAGATCGGCAAGCTGCCGAAAGACCAGAAGGCGCTCGCCGGAAAACTGATGGGCGCATCGCGCGGCCGGGTCAACCAGGCGCTCGCCGCCCGCACGGCAGAGCTTGAAGCGGAGAACGACGCACGGATCCTGATTGAGGAGACGGTGGACGTCACGGCCGCTCCGCGCCGCCGTCGTGCCGGTGCCCGGCACCCGCTCTCCACCCTCCAGGACCGCGTCGCGGACATCTTCGTGGGCATGGGCTGGGAAATCGCCGAAGGCCCCGAAGTTGAATCCGAATGGTTCAACTTTGATGCCCTGAACTTCAAGCCGGACCACCCGGCCCGCGAAATGCAGGACACGTTCTTCGTGGAGCCGCCCGAGGCCCATCTGCTGATGCGCACGCACACCTCCCCGGTGCAGGTCCGTTCCATGCTGGAACGCGAACTGCCTATCTACGTCCTGTGCCCGGGCAAGGTGTTCCGCACTGACGAGCTGGACGCCACCCATACCCCGGTGTTCCACCAGTTTGAAGGCCTCGCCATCGACAAGCACCTGAGCATGGCGGACCTGCGGGGCACGCTGGAGCACTTCGCCCGGCAGATGTTCGGCGACGAAGCCCAGATCCGGCTGCGGCCCAACTATTTCCCCTTCACCGAACCGTCAGCCGAGCTGGACATCTGGCACCCGGGCGCCAAGGGCGGCCCGCGCTGGATTGAATGGGGCGGCTGCGGAATGGTCAACCCCAACGTCCTGCGGGCAGCCGGCATCGATCCGGATGTCTATTCAGGTTTTGCCTTCGGCATGGGCATCGAACGCACCCTTATGTTCCGCAACGAGGTAGGCGACATGCGCGACATGATCGAAGGCGATGTACGTTTCAGCGAGCACTTCGGGATGGAGATCTAACAGTGCGTATCCCACTTTCCTGGCTGCGGGAATTCGCAGCAGTACCGGCCGGTGCCACGGCCGAAGACGTTATGGCCGAACTGGTCAAGGTCGGTTTCGAAGAAGAGGACGTCCACCGTCCCACTGACACCCTCAAGGGTCCGATTGTGGTGGGCCAGGTCCTGAGCCTGGTCAAGGAACCCCAGTCCAACGGCAAGACCATCAACTGGTGCCAGGTCCGCGTTGTCCCGGAAGGACAGCCGCAGACCCTCACCGGTGACGGCATCGATCCCTCAGGCGTGCAGGGCATTATCTGCGGGGCCCACAACTTTGTTGAGGGTGACAAAGTGGTGGTCACCCTTCCCGGGGCAGTCCTGCCGGGCGACTTCCGCATCTCTGCACGCAAGACCTACGGCCACCTGTCTGCCGGCATGATCGCCTCCGTCCGTGAACTCGGAATCGGCGAGGACCACGATGGCATCCTGGTTCTGTCCCGGATCGGCCTTGACCCGGAAATCGGCACCGACGCCATGGACCTGCTGGGTCTCTACGACGAGGCCGCCGAGATCAATGTGACCCCGGAC
The DNA here is from genome assembly GCF_026427775.1 of Arthrobacter sp. CDRTa11. Classification (NCBI taxonomy): domain Bacteria; kingdom Bacillati; phylum Actinomycetota; class Actinomycetes; order Micrococcales; family Micrococcaceae; genus Arthrobacter; species Arthrobacter sp. CDRTa11. The sequence continues at coordinate 1,813,131 of NZ_CP044532.1, forward strand.
CGCGGCTACGCCTTCTCCATCCGCGGTGTTGCCCGCGAATACGCACACGCCACCGGAACCTCCTTCACGGACCCGGCCGCCAAGGTCCAGGCCCCGGCTGAACTTTCAGGCGGCTACGGCGTCAAACTCAACGACGACGCGCCCATCTACGGCAAGCCGGGCTGCGACCGTTTCGTGGCGCGCACCGTGCGCGGCGTGGACGCCACCAGGCCCACCCCGCCGTGGATGGTTTCCCGTCTGCGGCTGGCCGGCGTCCGTTCCATCTCGCTGCCGGTGGATATCTCCAACTACGTCATGTTCGAGCTGGGCCAGCCCACGCACTGCTATGACCTGGACAAGCTGTCCGGTGACATTGTGGTGCGCCGTGCCGTTCCCGCGGAGACGATCACCACACTGGACGGCAAGGAACGTTCGCTCGACGTCGAAGACCTCCTGATCACCGACGGCTCAGGTGCGATCGGCATCGCCGGCGTCATGGGCGGCGCTGCCACCGAGGTGAGCGATTCGACGTCGAACGTCCTGGTGGAAGCGGCACACTTCGACGAGGTGTCCATTTCCCGGTCCCGCCGGCGCCACAAGCTGCCGTCGGAGGCGTCCAAGCGCTTCGAGCGCGGCGTGGACTGGCAGGTGGCGGGCATCGCCGCGCAGCGTGTGGTGGACCTTCTGGTGGAACTGGCCGGCGGCGTAGCTGACGAGGCCGGGACCGACGTCGGGACCGCCCCTGACGGCGTCTCCATTCAGCTCCCGGCAGCGTTTGCCGCACAGCGGATAGGGATCGACTTCACCGACGGGCAGATCATCACCTCCCTGGAGGATCTGGGCGCCGTTGTGGAGCAGAACGACGGTGGCTGGACAGTGACCGCTCCCAGCTGGCGGCATGACCTTGAAACCAAAGAGGACCTCTCCGAGGAAATCGCCCGGCTGGTGGGGTATGACAACATCCCCGCCACCCTCCCGGTGGCCCCTCCCGGACGGGGACTGACGCGCACGCAGCAGCAGCGTCGTCGGCTCATCCAGGCACTGGCTGATGCCGGGCTGACGGAAGTCCTGGCGTACCCGTTTGTTTCCAAGGCCTCCAACGACACCTTCGGCGTGGCAGAGCAGGGGGCTCCGAGGACTGCGGTCAAGCTGGCCAACCCCATCAGTGAGGAACACGGCTTCCTGCGCACCTCGATCCTTCCGGGGCTCATGGAGGTGGCGAAGCGCAACCATTCCCGCGGCTTCAGGGACCTCGCGCTTTTCGAGTCGGGGCTCGTCTTCCTGCCCAACGACACGTTGGGAACTGCCTCGATCCCGCCGCTGGGCGTCAAGCCCTCCGATGAGGTGCTTGACGCACTGTACGACGGCGTCCCGGACCAGCCCCTGCATGTTGCCGCCATCATGACGGGCCATGATTCACCGGCTGCCGCCGGACACACTCCCCGCGTCTGGGACTGGTCCGATGCGCTGGACATCGCCCGGCTGGCCGGCGACGTCCTGGGTGTGGAAGTGGTGGTCAGCCAAGGCGCCCACCAGGCGTTCCACCCGGGGCGTGCAGCACAGCTTTCGCTGCGTACCGGCGAAATCGTGGGCTATGCAGGCGAGCTTCACCCGAAGCTCCTGGCCGCGCAGGACATGCCGGCCCGGTCCGTCGCGGTGGAGTTCAACGCGGACGCCCTGTTCGACGCCGCTGCCGACGTCATTGTGGCCAGGCACATCTCCACGTTCCCGGTGGCAACCCAGGACGTCGCGTTGGTGGTGCCCGCGGAGATCCCGGCGGACGCCGTTCTCACCGCACTCCGCGAAGGCGCCGGCGAGCTTCTGGAGGACGTGGCACTCTTTGACGTGTACTCCGGCAAGGGCATCGAGGAGGGAAAGAAGTCCCTGGCGTTTGGGCTTCGGTTCCGTGCCAACGACCGTACGCTGACCGCGGACGAGGCCTCGGCCGCCCGCGAAAGCGCCGTGGCCCTGGCAGCTGAACGGTTTGGTGCCGTCCAGCGCTAGTTCAACACCAGCAAAAATCCCCGCAGCCATAAGGTCGCGGGGATTTTTTGCATTCATTCCGGAAGATTCGGTTAGCGGTTTCCCTGAGGGGCGGAACGTTCCCTTAGGGGACCAGCAGGACCTTGCCCGTGGTGCGGCGGCCCTCCAGGTCTTCATGGGCCTGGCGGGCCTCGGCAAGGGGGTAACTGCCGCCGATCCGGACCTTGAGGCTTCCCTTCGCTGCGGCGTCAAATACTTCGGTAGAGCGCCAGCGACGTTCCTGCGGGTTGCCGAGGAAATGCGCCAGGGACGGCCGCGTCAGTGTGAGGGAGCCGGCCGCGTTGAGCCGCTGCGGGTCGAAGGGTGGAACCGGGCCCGAAGCTGCACCGAAAAGGACAAGCGCACCCCTGGTGCGCAGGCAGGACAGCGAGCCGTCGAAGGTGTTGCGGCCGACGCCGTCGTAGACCACGTCCACGCCTTTGCCGCCGGTCAGGTCACGGACATGATGGGGGAAGCCGGCGTAACGGAGGACATGGTCCGCTCCAGCTTCCGTGGCGAGTGCTTCCTTTTCATCGGAGGAGACCGTGGTGATGACGCGGGCGCCGCGCTCCTTCAGAAGCTGGATCAGCAGCAGGCCCACGCCGCCGGCTCCGGCATGCGTCAGCACGGTGTGGCCAGGTTCCACCCTGAAGGAGGAGTTGATCAGGTAGTGGGCCGTCATGCCCTGCAGGGGAAGGGCGGCAGCCGTCAGATCGTCAACGCCGTCCGGCACCGGGAGGGCTTTGGCCGCATCAAGCACGATGTAGCCCGCATAGCATTCCGAACCCTCCGCGGTGGCCACCCTGCTGCCCGCCGCGAAATCCTCCACGCCCTCGCCGACTTCCTCCACCGTTCCGGATGCTTCCGAGCCGGGTGTGAAGGGAAATTCGACTTTATACGTGCCGCTGCGCTTGTAAGTATCGATGAAATTGACCCCGGCGGCCGCCACCTTGATGAGCAGCTGGCCTGGCCCCGGTGCGGGACGCCCGGCATCCGCAAGCTCCAGGACTTCGGGTCCGCCGGGCTGGCCGGCGACGATTGCATCCATCATGGATCTCCTTTCCTGGGCTGGGATTTCCTGGCCCGGATCCTGAACCATCCTAGGGATACAGGACGCAGACGACGAAGTGACGGCCGGTAAGCCGGCCGTCACTTCGTCAAAGATTGGGGCGAGGCGCTGGCAGCACCTCTCAGTAGCGCAGCTTAGTAGCGCCGGGTGACGGTTGCCATCGGGCACTCGAAGTGGCGCCCTGCTGCCAGCCCCACGTCGTTGAGGTAGCGGACGATGATGCCGTAGGACTGCAGCAGGGTGGTCTCCGTGTAGGGAACCTGATGCTTCTGGCAGTACTCACGGACGATCTTTGCAGCCTTGTCCAGCTGCGGCCGGGCCATGTCCGGGAAGAGGTGGTGCTCGGCCTGGCGGTTCAGGCCGCCCAGGAGGATATCCATAAAAAAGCCGCCCGAGATGTTCCGGGACGTCAGCACCTGGCGGCTGAAGAAATCCACCCGGCTGTCGGCGGGAATGACAGGCATGCCCTTGTGGTTCGGGGCAAACGAGGCACCCATGTAGAAACCAAAGACGGCGAGCTGCACAGCGATGAAGGCGAACGCCATGCCCAGCGGCAGGAATGAAAAGGCGAGGATGGGAAGGATGCTGAGCCGGACGACGAGGATGGGCAGCTCAACCCAGCGGTGCGTGACCTTGGCGCGGCGGAAGACGAACTTCACGGAATCGATCTGGAGGCCCAGGCCCACGCCCAGAAGGAGCGGGAAGAAGAACCAGCCCTGTTTGCGGGTCAGGACGGACGAGAGCCAACCTTGACGGGCGGCCGCGGTCTCGGTGTGGAAGGCGATGGGGCTGTCCATGATGTCCGGATCCTTGGAGATCACGTTCGGATGGTTGTGATGGGCTCCGTGCTTCTGCTCCCACCAGGAGTAACTCATCCCGGCCACAGAGGTGGCGAGCAGCCTGGCGGACCAGTCGTTGGCGCGGCGTGAGGCGAAGATCTGGCGGTGCCCGGCCTCATGGGCCAGGAAGCTCAGCTGAGTGCAAAGGACTCCCAGGGCCGCAGCGATCAGGAGCTGGAACCAGCTGTCCCCGATCAGGGCGAAACCGAACCACGTGGCCGTCATCAGGAGCACGAGGCAGGCAAAGACAGTGATGTAGAAACCAACCCGGCGTTCCAGCAAACCCTCGGCCTTGACGGTCTTCAGCAGCTCCGAATAGCTCAGGACCACGGCGTTGGGCTGGCGGACTCGCGATTTAGGGCGCTCAGGCGTAAGGAGGGTGGCGGTCATGTAACGGGGCCTCGTAACTGTTACGGGCAACGTTGCAGCCGACACTCGGACTGCATGGTTTCAGGATCACCCTCTATCCAGCATACGGCAGAGGCCGTGCTGTAATTTTCCAGCAGTTCCAGCGGGCTGCATAAATATCGGACAGCATGAATACTTTTGCTGTTTGCTGTATGATTCAGGCATGACTATTTCTGTTGCAGTCTCCGGGGCCAGCGGCTACGCCGGGGGAGAAGTGCTTCGCCTTCTCGCAAGCCACCCTGACGTGACCATTGGCGCCATCACAGCGCACAGCAATGCCGGATCCAGGCTTGGTGAACTGCAACCTCACCTGCATGGGTTGGCCAGCAGGATCCTGGAAGACACCACAGTGGAGAACCTCGCGGGCCACGACGTCGTGTTCCTGGCCCTCCCGCATGGTGCTTCCGCCGAGATCGCCGCGCAGCTTCCCGAGGGCACCGTGGTGATCGACGCCGGTGCCGATCACCGTTTGGAGGACGCCGCGGCCTGGGAAAAGTTCTACGGCTCCGCCCACGCCGGAACCTGGCCCTATGGCCTGCCGGAACTTCCCGGGCAGCGCGAGGCGCTGAAGGGCGCCACGCGCATCGCCGTTCCCGGCTGCTACCCGACGTCGGCCCTGCTGGCTTTGACGCCTGGCTTCACAGCGCAGCTGCTTCAGCCCGAAGATGTGGTGATTGTGTCCGCCTCCGGTACGTCCGGTGCGGGCAAAGCGGCGAAGGTCAACCTGATCGGATCAGAAGTGATGGGTTCCATGAGCCCCTACGGGGTGGGAGGCGGACACCGCCACACACCGGAAATCGAGCAGGGCCTGTCCAATGCCGCCGGTGAACGCGTGACTGTTTCCTTTACCCCGACGCTGGCACCCATGAGCCGCGGCATCCTGACCACCGCAACAGCCAGGGTGAAAGCGGGAACCACAGCAGCCGAGGTCCGCCAGGCCTGGGCCGACGCGTACGACGACGAACCGTTTGTCCACCTCCTGCCGGAAGGGCAGTGGCCCACCACCAAGTCCGTTGTTGGGTCCAACCACGCCGCCATGCAGGTGGCATTGGACGAACACACTGGCCGCGTCATTGTCACGTGTGTCCTGGACAACCTCACCAAGGGCACAGCCGGCGGAGCCGTCCAATCCATGAATATTGCGCTCGGACTGGCAGAAACTGCCGGCCTCAACCTGCAGGGAGTTGCCCCGTGACCGTTACCGCCCCCCTGGGGTTCCGCGCCTCCGGCATCACCGCCGGCCTGAAGGCTTCAGGTAACCCCGACCTCGCCCTGGTGGTCAACGATGGACCGTCCAAGTCCGCCGCCGCCGTCTTCACAAGCAACCGGGTGGCGGCCGCTCCCGTCCACTGGTCACGCCAGGTTGTCTCCGACGGCCGGGTGGACGCCGTTGTGCTCAACTCCGGTGGCGCCAACGCCTGCACCGGGCCTGAAGGATTCCAGAACACACACAGCACGGCCGAGAAAGTGGCCAAGGTGCTGGGAATTTCGGCGACCGACGTTTTTGTGTGCTCCACCGGCCTCATCGGCGAGCAGCTGCCGATGGATAAGATCCTGCCCGGCATCGAGGCAGCCTCCACGGCGCTCAGCACGGATGGTGGCCCCGAGGCGGCCCTTGCCATCATGACCACTGACTCCGTGCCCAAGGCGGCTCTCTTCATCGGCACGGATGCCGATGGCCAGGAGTTCACCATCGGCGGCATGGCGAAGGGTGCAGGCATGCTGGCCCCCGGCCTGGCCACCATGCTGGTTGTGCTCACCACGGACGCCGTGGTGGCTCCTGAACTGCTGGACCTCGCGCTCCGGGACGCCACGCGGGTCACTTTTGACCGTGCTGACTCTGACGGCTGCATGTCAACCAACGACACCGTTGTGCTGCTGGCCTCCGGCGCATCCGGCTCTGTGCCCTCTGCCGAGGCATTCGGTACCGGCCTTACCCAGGTTTGTGCTGAACTGGCGCGCAAACTGATCGGCGACGCCGAAGGTGCCAGCCACGACATCGCCATCCGTACGTTCAACGCGGCAAGCGAACGGGACGCCGAGACAGTCAGCCGTTCCGTGGCCCGGTCCAACCTCTTCAAAGCGGCCATCTTCGGCAAGGACCCCAACTGGGGCCGCGTTCTGTCGGCCGTGGGAACCACCGACGCCGCGTTTGAGCCGGACCAGCTTAACGTGGCCATGAACGGTGTCCAGATCTGCCGCAACGGCAGCATCGGCGATGACCGCAACCTGGTGGACCTGGAACCGCGGGAAGTGCACGTGGAGATAGACCTTCAGGCCGGCGACGCTGAGGCCACCATCTGGACCAACGATTTGACCCACGATTACGTGCACGAAAACAGCGCCTACTCCAGTTAGCCCACGGCCCTAGATCCTTCCAAGGGGAGCAGCTTAATGAATGCCCAGACGCGCGAAAACACGTCCATGCTCGACGCCCAAAGCAAGGCCGGCACCCTGATCGAGGCGCTGCCCTGGATCCAGCGCTTCGCGGGCACCACCATGGTGATCAAGTACGGCGGCAATGCCATGGTCAACGACGAACTGCGCCGCGCGTTCGCGGAGGACGTGGTGTTCCTGCACCATGTGGGCATCCATCCTGTGGTGGTCCACGGCGGCGGCCCGCAGATCAATTCGATGCTCGCCAGGCTTGGCATCGAGTCGGAATTCAAGGGCGGCCTGCGGGTCACCACTCCGGAAGCCATGGACGTGGTCCGGATGGTCCTGACCGGCCAGGTAGGCCGGGAGCTTGTGGGCCTGATCAATTCCCACGGACCCTATGCGGTGGGCATGTCCGGCGAAGACGGCGGGCTGCTCCGCGCCGTCCGGACAGGCACCGTGATCGACGGCGAGGAAGTTGACCTTGGCCTGGTGGGCGAAGTCGTGGGAGTCAATCCGGAAGGCATCCTGGACATCCTGGCGGCCGGCCGCATCCCCGTGATCTCCACGGTGGCGCCGGAGATCGAGGATGACGGCAACGGCACAGCCGACCAGCCCGGCCAGCGCGTGCAGACAACCGGGCAGGTCCTGAACGTCAACGCAGACACCGCCGCCGCCGCCCTGGCCGAGGCCCTCAGCGCCTCCAAGCTGGTCATCCTCACCGACGTGGAAGGGCTGTATGCCAACTGGCCGGACAGGTCCTCCCTGATCTCGTCCATCACGGCGTCCGATCTCCGCCACCTGCTGCCATCGCTTGAATCCGGGATGATTCCCAAAATGGAAGCGTGCCTCAAGGCCGTTGACGGCGGAGTGGAACGCGCACACATTGTGGACGGCAGGCTGCCGCACTCCATGCTCCTGGAAACATTCACGACGGCAGGAATCGGCACCCAGGTGGTGCCCGACGAGGACCTGGACATTGACGTAAAGGAAGTAACCGCATGAACCAGGTAGACACCGGGACCCAGGAAGGTGCCGCCAACAACCCGGCAACCAGCAATTCGGCAATAGAAAAGCCGTCCGTTGGCGAACTCGTCGACGGTAAGGGCCACACCACTGGAGCCGACTGGCTTGCCCGCTATTCCAGTTCGCTGATGGGCGTCTTCGGAACGCCGCAGCGGGTGCTGGTCCGTGGCGCAGGATGCCTGGTCTGGGATGCCGACGGCAAGGAGTACCTTGACCTGCTCGGCGGGATCGCGGTCAACGCCCTGGGCCATGCCCACCCGTTTGTCACTTCGGTCATTTCCAGCCAGCTGGCCACCCTGGGGCACGTCTCGAACTTCTTCACCAGCCCCACGCAAATAGCGCTCGCGGAAAAACTTCTCACCCTGGCAGGCGCGCCCGCCGCCTCCAAGGTGTTCTTTACCAACTCCGGCACAGAAGCGAATGAGGCAGCGTTTAAGCTTGCCCGCCGCAACTCCAGCGGGGCCCGGACCAAAATCATTGCCCTGGAGGGCGCCTTCCACGGCCGCACCATGGGCGCCCTTGCCCTCACGGCGAAGGAAGCGTACCGTGCTCCGTTCGAGCCGCTGCCCGGCGGTGTTGTGCACATCCCCTTCGGCGACGTCGAAGCCCTGGAAGCCGCCATTGACGAAACTGTCGCCGCGGTGTTCCTCGAGCCGATCCAGGGCGAAGCAGGCGTCCGGCCGCTGCCGCCCGGTTACCTGAGGGCCGCCCGCGAGGCGACCATCAGGGCCGGGGCCCTGCTCATCCTGGACGAGGTCCAGACCGGGATCGGGCGGACGGGAAAGTGGCTCGCCAGCGAGGACTCCGGAATCGTTCCCGATGCGGTCACCCTGGCCAAGGGACTCGGTGGCGGATTCCCCATCGGTGCCCTGATCACCTTCGGCGCCCAGACGTCGTCGCTGCTGAGCGCAGGCCAGCACGGCACCACCTTCGGCGGAAACCCGGTGGCCACGGCCGCCGCCCTGGCCACGCTGCACGCCATCGAAACCCAGCGCGTCCTGGAGAACGTGGCCGTCGTGGGGGAGCACCTTCGCGCGGGGCTGGCAGCCATCGAGGGCGTCACCGAGGTCCGTGGTGAAGGCCTCCTGATCGGCTTCGACCTCGACGCCGACGTCGCCCCTGCCGTTGTTACGGCGGGCCTTGACGCCGGTTTCATCGTCAACAGTCCCGGGCCGCGCACCATCCGGCTTGCGCCGCCGCTGGTACTCACCACCAGCCAGGCCGATACTTTCCTCGCCGCCTTCCCGGCAATCCTCACCACAGCTAAGGACGCCCAGTGACTTCCGCAAGCAACGCAGCTTCAGCCGGCACCACCCGGCACTTCCTCAAGGACACTGACCTCAGCCCCGTTGAGCAGGCAGAGGTCCTGGAGCTGGCGCTCCGTCTGAAAGCGGATCCGTACAGCGTCCAGCCGTTCGCGGCGGAGGGGAGCGGCCGCAAGACGGTGGCGGTGATCTTCGACAAGACATCCACCCGTACCCGGGTCTCCTTTGCCACCGGCGTGGCTGACATGGGCGGCAACGCCCTGATCATCAACCCGGGTGAAGCACAGATCGGCCACAAGGAATCGGTCGAGGACACCGCGAAAGTCCTCGAACGCATGGTCTCCACCATTGTCTGGCGGACCGGGGCGCATGCAGGGCTGGTGGCCATGGCCGAAAACTCCAGGGTTCCGGTGATCAACGCCCTCTGCGACGATTACCACCCGTGCCAGCTGCTTGCAGACCTGCTGGCGGTCAAGGAGCACAAGGGCGAGCTCAAAGGACTCACCATGAGCTACCTGGGCGACGCTGCCAACAACATGGCCAACTCCTACCTGCTGGCCGGTGTGACGGCAGGCATGCACGTCCGCATCGCGGGGCCCGAGGGCTACCTGCCCGCCGCGGAAATCGTGGCAGCCGCCGAGGAACGTGCCGCCGAAACAGGCGGCTCGGTGCTTGTCACGACCGATGCTGCCGAGGCACTCAAAGGCGCCGACGTCGTGGCCACTGACACGTGGGTGTCCATGGGCCAGGAAGCCGAAAAGGAAGCCCGGATGCAACTGTTCCGGGAGTACTCCGTCGATGAGGCGGCCATGGCACACGCCGCGGAAGACGCCGTCGTCCTCCACTGCCTGCCCGCCTACCGTGGCTATGAGATCTCAGCGGCGGTCATCGACGGCCCGCAGTCGATCGTGTGGGACGAGGCCGAAAACCGGCTGCATGCCCAGAAGGCCCTGATGGCCTGGCTGATGCACCGCTCCGGGCTGGCATTCGTCGACGGCCTTTCTCCCGTTGAAGGCACCGGGGAGAGCACGTTCTAGTGTCCATCAACCCGTCGGTGCCGGGCTCAAGCCCGGCCACCAAAACCGCCCGGCAGGCGCGTATCATCGCCATCCTGACGGGGGAGTCCGTGCGCTCCCAGGCGGAGCTCGCGGCGCTGCTGGCTGACGACGGCGTCCAGGTCACCCAGGCCACGCTGTCCAGGGACCTGGTGGAACTCGGCGCCGTCCGGGTTCGTGGCAAGGAGGGCGTCCTGGTCTACGCCGTTCCCGGCGAGGGCGGGGAACGGGCGGCCAAAAGCGGCGTCAGCCAGGAAATCCTGGACGCGAGGCTGGCCCGGCTGTGCAGCGAACTCCTGGTGACAGCGGAGGCGTCAGCCAACATCGCAGTGCTGAGAACGCCTCCGGGCGCCGCGAACTTCCTGGCGCTGGCCATCGACCACTCGGTGATGCCCTCCATCCTGGGCACCATCGCCGGGGACGACACCGTACTCCTGGTCTCGAGGGACCCCCAGGGCGGGCAGGACCTCGCCGCCCGGTTCCTGCAGCTGGCAGAGGAAGCCGGCGGGCAGTAAAAGCCTGCCCCGGTGTGTGACAGGCTTTCCCTAGAAGATTTTTCGCAAAGAATTTCCAGACGAATCATCACCAACAAAAACAAGAGGAGCATTTTCCGTGACTGAGCGCATTGTTCTGGCCTACTCCGGTGGCCTTGATACTTCCGTAGCCATCGGCTGGATCGGCGAAGCAACCGGGGCCGAGGTCATCGCCGTGGCCGTTGACGTCGGGCAGGGAGGCGAGTCGCTGGAGACCATCCGCCAGCGTGCACTGGGCTGCGGCGCCGTGGAGGCATACGTGGCAGACGCCAGCGACGAGTTCGCCAACGAGTACTGCGTCCCCACGCTGAAGGCCAATGCCCTGTACCAGGGCCACTACCCGCTGGTGTCCGCCATCTCCCGGCCGGTCATCGTCAAGCACCTGGTCAAGGCCGCCCGCGAGTTCGGCGCCACAACCGTGGCCCACGGCTGCACCGGCAAGGGCAACGACCAGGTCCGCTTCGAAGTGGGCATCCAGACCCTCGGCCCGGACCTGAAGTGCATCGCCCCGGTCCGCGACCTCGCCCTGACCCGCGACAAGGCCATCGCCTTCGCCGAGGAAAAGGGACTGCCGATCGAAACCACCAAGAAAAACCCGTACTCGATCGACCAGAACGTCTGGGGCCGCGCCGTCGAAACCGGCTACCTCGAAGACATCTGGAACGCCCCCACCAAGGACATCTACGACTACACCGCCACCCCGGAGTTCCCGCCGGCGCCGGATGAAGTCACCATCTCCTTCGAAGCCGGCGTGCCGGTAGCGATCGACGGCGTCAAGGTCACCCCGCTGCAGGCCATCAAGGAACTCAACCGCCGCGCAGGCGCCCAGGGCGTGGGCCGGATCGACGTCGTCGAGGACCGGCTCGTGGGTATCAAGTCCCGCGAAATCTACGAGGCTCCCGGCGCCATGGCGCTGATCACCGCCCACAAGCACCTCGAGGACATCACCATCGAGCGCGAGCAGGCCCGCTTCAAGGCAACAGTTGGCCAGCGCTGGGCCGAGCTGGTCTACGACGGCCAGTGGTTCTCCCCGCTCAAGCGCTCCCTTGACGCCTTCATCGAGGACACCCAGAAGTACGTCTCCGGCGACATCCGCATGGTCCTGCACGGCGGCCAGGCGATCGTCAACGGACGCCGCTCAGACACCTCGCTGTACGACTTCGACCTCGCCACCTACGACACCGGCGACACGTTCGACCAGTCCATGGCCCGCGGCTTCATCGAACTGTGGGGCATGTCCGCCAAGGTCGCCTCCGGCCGCGATATCCGGGTAGCAGGAGAGTAAATGGCGTCCGCTACGAACACGGGAGCACTGTGGGGCGGCCGCTTCGCCGGCGGCCCCGCAGATGCCCTCGCCGCACTTAGCAAGTCCACGCACTTCGACTGGCGGCTGGCCCGCTACGACATTGCAGGCTCCGTGGCACACGCCCGTGCCCTGCACAAAGCAGGGCTGCTGGATGACGCCGAGCTTAAAGGCATGCTGGCCGCCCTCGGCCAGCTTGATGATGATGTCGCCTCAGGCGCCTACCTGCCTGCTGACTCCGACGAGGACGTGCACGGCTCGCTGGAACGCGGCCTGATCGAACGCGCCGGCACGCAGCTGGGCGGCAAGCTCAGGGCGGGACGTTCGCGCAACGACCAGGTGGCCACGCTGGGCCGGATGTTCCTCCGGGATCACGCCCGCATCATCGCGCGCGGTGTTCTCGCCACGATCGAATCGCTGGTAGAGCAGGCCAAGGCGCACCAGGGCGTGGCCATGCCCGGCCGCACCCACCTGCAGCATGCCCAGCCCGTCCTGCTCAGCCACCACCTGCTGGCCCACGCCTGGGCGCTGCTCCGTGATGTGCAGAGGCTCCAGGACTGGGACAAGCGCGCCGGTGTATCGCCGTACGGCTCGGGTGCTTTGGCCGGATCTTCACTTGGCCTGGATCCCGAAGCAGTGGCCGCGGAGCTTGGCTTCTTCTCAGCAACCCACAACTCGATCGACGGCACCGCGTCCCGCGACGTCTTCGCCGAGTTCGCCTGGGTGTGTTCCATGATCGGTGTGGACCTGTCGCGGGTGTCCGAGGAGGTCATCCTGTGGGCCACCAAGGAGTTCTCCTTTGTCACCCTGCATGACTCCTACTCCACCGGCTCGTCCATCATGCCGCAGAAGAAGAACCCGGACGTGGCCGAACTGGCGCGCGGCAAGGCGGGCCGGCTGATCGGGAACCTGACCGGCCTGCTGGCGACGCTCAAGGGCCTGCCGCTTGCCTACAACCGCGATCTGCAGGAGGACAAGGAACCTGTCTTTGATGCCGCCGACACCCTGGAGCTGCTGCTTCCCGCCGTGTCTGGCATGATCGCCACCCTGAAGTTCAACACTGAGCGGATGGAGTCTCTGGCGCCCCAGGGCTTCGCCCTTGCCACCGACATTGCCGAGTGGCTGGTACGCCAGGGTGTTCCGTTCCGGGAGGCACACGAGCTGTCCGGAGCAGCCGTCAAGCAGGCGGAAAGCCGCGACGTGGAGCTATGGGACCTGACGGATGAGGAATACGCCGCCATCTCGGAGCACCTGACGCCGGAGGTCCGCACGGTCCTCAGCACCGAAGGGTCCCTGAACAGCCGCAACTCGCAAGGCGGCACCGCACCGGCCGCCGTCGAACGCCAGCTGGTGGCCCTCGAAAGCGAGCTCGCCGGAGTGCGGGAGTACGCAGCAGCCTAACCGTCAGACGCTCTCTCACTTAATGGGGCTTTTTGGCCGACGCTCTGTCACTTTCCTCAGGAAAGTGAGAGAGCGTCGCCGTATTTATTGCGTTAAGTGAGAGAGCGTTGTGCGTTTAGGCTGGGCTGATGAGCGATGCCTTCCGCAGCCTACTCCGTGCCCTGCCGGACTTTCCTGCCGACCTCCCGGAGTTCGACCCCGCGACGGCTCCCGCGGACCCGGTGGCTTTATTCAAGCTTTGGCTGGCCGAGGCACTTAATGCAGGCGTGCTGCAACCCCACGCCTGCAGCCTGGCCACGGCGGACGGCAGCGGGCAGCCCTCTGCCAGGATGCTCATCCTGAAAAACATCGACGACGACGGCTGGCACTTCGCCACGTCCCGGACCTCCAGGAAGGGCAGGGAACTGTCCGTCAACCCGAGCGCGGCCCTGAACTTCTACTGGCCAGAGCAGGGCCGGCAGGTCCGGGTAGCCGGTCCGGTGGTTCAGCTCTCCCCGGAAGCGTCGGCCGCCGACTGGCAGGCGCGCCCGGCAGCGGACGGCAGCGACAATCCGGACTGGCAGCTCTACGCGCTCAGGCCACGCGAAATCGAGTTCTGGCAGGCCCGCCACGACCGCGACCATATCCGGCACCGCTACGGACCGGACGGTATCCCGCTCGGCTAGGATGGCGCCATGACAGCTCCCGCACCGGATACCCTTCTCGCCGAACTTCACAAAGCCGCCGCCGCCGCCGCCTCCGCAGCCGGGAAGCTCACGGATATGGACGTGGTGGCCCCCTCCACCCTCTCCGGCTGGACGCGCGGCCACGTGCTGGCCCACATTGCCGGGATCTCCCATGCGATGGCCAGGCAACTGGAATACGCAGCCCGCGGTGAGACAGTTGAACTTTACGACGGCGGCCAGGATGGCCGGAACAACGCGATTAATGCGGCTTCCGGCCATGACGCCGCCACCCACCGGGAAGACCTGCAGGCAGCCCTTGACCGGGTGCTGAAGGCCTTTGACTCCGTGGCAGGCCCGGAAGCCCCCGGACTAGCAGGCCCCGGCAGTGACCCGTCGGAATCCGGAGCGGGAAAATCAGGTGTCACCTGGCAGACGCCCATCGCCTACCGAGGGGGAGTTGTCCTCGACGGCGGCCTGGCCCTTTGGCGCGAACTGGTGATCCACACCTCGGACCTCGGGACCGGTCCCGGGGCGGAAGCCTGGAGCCGGCTCTTTTGCGAGCACCTGTTCGACTTCCTGGCGGCCCGGGTTCCGCCCGGCGACAAGCTGGTGCTGCAGCCACTGGGGTTGCCGCCAGTCACCATTGGCAGCGGCGGACGCTCCGTTGTCATCAGCGGAATGATCACCGATATTGCGGCCTGGCTTGCCGGCCGTGAACCATCCCTCGGCAGCCTGCGGGCCTCCGCGGCCGCCGACGGCGTGGACCTGCCAACTCTGTTGCCCTGGCCCTCCGGCGTGCCCGCCGCCCAGTAGCCGGGTTCCGGGCCTTCCGGCGAAAACCGCTCAGCCGGCTTCCCGGTCCAGCAGACTCTTCTTGATGGCAAGGCCCCAGCGGAAGCCGCCCAGGGTGCCGTCTGTCCGGATCACGCGGTGGCACGGCACAAAAAGGGCCGCGGCGTTGAAGGCGCAGGCGCTTGCGGCCGCCCGGACGGCCTTCGGATTGCCGGACAGCTCGGCGTACTCCGTGTACGTTACCGGGAAGCCCGGCCGGACCGTCCGGAGCATGTCCCAGGCATGGCTGCGGAAGGGGCCGGACCTTTGCAGCACGGCCACGCTCATCGCGGGGCCTGGATCTCCGAGGTAGAAGGCCTCCACTGCCAGGGAAATTGGACCCAGATCCGTCACTGCCTCCACCTCGCTGGGACGAAGCGCGGGGTGGATCTGGCCGGTGAGCTCGCCGGGCTCAGCGGTCCAGCCTGAGGCCAGTACTGCTCCCTCCCGGGCGAGTATGGTGAAGGGTCCATCCGGGGTGGGCATCGTCAACAGCTGGGCTTTCATCGCATCGCTTTCTCTGCAACTGATTTCTCAGAACGGGGGGAACCCTGCGTGGCGGCCGCGCGCCACAAATGCATGGTGGCGTAGGACCGCCAGGGACTGACTTCGCGGAAATCAGGACTGGCCGCGCCCGCCGGGGACATCATGGCAAGCGCCCGGATCCCATTGCGTACAGCTGCGTCGTTTGCCAGGAAAACATCGGGCGCGCCCAGGACGCGCATGGCCACATAACCCACCGTCCAGGGACCGACGCCGGCAAGGGGCAGCAGTTTCGCGGCCAGGCCGGGAAGGTCGTCGCCGTAGCCAAAGTCCAGTTCTCCGGCCGCGAGGGCTGCTGCTGCCGTGCGGAGGGAGTCAATGCGGCGCTGGGGGCCGCGCAGCAGCGTGTATCCGTGGTCGGCGATCTCGGCGGCGGTGGGAAACAGCCGGTCCAGCCCGTCGCCGGGCAGCAGCGTGGGGCTCCCGGCTGCCGACAGCTGGGTCAACGCCGCGCGGGCCGCAGCTACGGTGATCTGCTGGCCGATCATGGCTCTGATGAGCAGTTCCTGCGGATCAAGGGCGCCGGGCATCCTTATGCCGGGGGCGCCGGTCACAGCAGAGGCCAACCTTGCATCCGCGGCAAGGGCGTTGTCGATCGCTACGGGGTCGGCATCGAGGTCAAACAGGCGGCGCACGCGGCTCAGGAGCGCGGCCAAATCACGGAGGTCCACCGCGCCGATGGTGAGGGTCAAGGGCCGTCCCGGCATGCCGGCGTCGTACTCCACGCTGAACCGCGCATCACCATGGGGGAGCCGCAAGGTGCGGGCGTAGGACGTGGCGGTCCCGGCTTCGATGCCGGGAAGGGCCCTGACTGCCAGGAAGGAAAAGACGCCCGGATCGAATGGCTCCCGGTAGGGCAGGCTCAACGTCAGGGCGGTAGTGGGGGTGGCCGGCCCATGGTGCTTCGCCGTAGCTCGCAGGCCCGTAGGTGTCATGGCGAAGACTTCCACCATGGTGTCGTTGAACTGACGGACACTGCTGAAGCCGGACGCGAAGGCGATGTCCGCAAGCTTCATGGAGGTGGATACCAGCAGCGTCCGGGCCGTCTGGGCGCGGCTCGCGCGGGCCAGGGAGAGCGGCCCGGCACCCAGCTCCTGGCTGAGGATCCGGTTGAGCTGCCGGGAGGAGTAACCCAGCCGCGCCGCCAGGCCTCCCACACCGTCCCGGTTGATGACCCCGTCATTGATCAGGCGCATGGCCCGGCCAGCAATGTCCTGGCGTATGTTCCAGGCGGGTGTGCCGGGCACGGCTTCGGGGAGGCAGCGCTTGCAGGCGCGGTAACCGGCTTCGTGGGCGGCGGCGGAGGTCTCGTAGAACGTCACGTTGCCAGCTTTGGGGGTCCTGGCCGGGCAGGAGGGGCGGCAGTAGATGCCCGTGGTGCGGACGGCGGTGTAAAACTGCCCGTCGAATCGGGTATCCCGCGCGTCGATCGCACGGTAGCGCTGCCAGAAGTCCATGCCTCCATCCTGCCAGCCCCGGATGGCCTCTGCTAGCGGAAATCGGACACCGCCGTGGGGGCCAGCTGCTCATCCTACGCCGCTGGAATCCACCTGGTGCCGGCCGGCCATGGATAGAGTCGGAGCATGAGCACCAACCGCCGGCCGAAGGAAGACAGGCTCCGGGAGATCCTGTCGGGCGACGCCCGCGATGTTGCGCCCCTGCTGCTGGGTGCAGTCCTGACCCATGATTCCCGGGATGGCGCGGTGTCGGTCCGGCTGACGGAAATCGAGGCGTATCTGGGCCCGGAGGACTCACTGCACCCGGACCCGGGTTCCCACACATACCGCGGCCCCACCGCCCGAAATGCGCCGATGTTCGGCCCGGCAGGGCACCTCTACGTGTACTTCACCTACGGGATGCATCACTGCGCCAATATTGTGTGCGGCCCGCCGGGAGTGGCCTCCGCGGTTCTGCTGCGGGCCGGAGAAGTAACGGCAGGGCAGCAGCTGGCCCAGCGGCGCCGGCCGACGTCCCGGTCCACAGCCGATCTGGCCAGCGGGCCGGCGAGGCTGGCCAAAGCGCTCGGGCTGACCACCGCGGACAGTGGCCGTGACGCCCTTGCCGTTCCGTTCCACTTGGAGCTGCCCGCAGAGCCTGTAGCCGGAATCAGCTCCGGCCCACGGGTGGGAGTGTCCGGCGCCGGCGGGTCAGACATGTACGCGTGGCGGTTCTGGATCACGGACGATCCCACCGTGTCGCGATATAAGGCGGCAAAAGCACGAAGGGTGACTTAAGTGCGTGACGGGGACGGTGAAGCAACTGACAGTGGTGAAGTTGGTGACAGTGGAGTAACAGTCCCGCCGCCACACGTGCGTTAACCGAAATGGTTGTAGAATGGACGGTCTGTCTTTTGCGATAGGGGAACGTTTAAATGCTCGACGCCGATTTGGCCCACGAACGGGACTATGTTGCCGGCCTGTATGCGCGGCTTGAAGAGCTCCGCGAAGAAAAGCGCAAGCAACTGGCGCAGGTCCGGCGGGCCGGTGCCGTGGGCACCATGCAGAATGTTTCCGAGCGTGACGCATTCGCTGCCCTTTATGAGGACCGCCTGGCTCAGCTGGATGCCGTGGACGACCGCCTCGTCTTTGGCCGCCTCGACCTGGACTCCGGCGAAGCCCAGTACATCGGGCGCATCGGCCTGACCACCGAGGATCTGCAGCGCCTGATGGTTGACTGGCGCGCGCCCGAAGCAGGCCACTTCTACCAGGCGACGGCCTTCGACCGGCAAGGGGTCCGCCGCCGCCGCCACCTGATTCTCCAGGGCCGGGAAGTCAAGGCCATCGAGGACGATGTGCTGGACGCCGGCATGTTGGCGGACAATGCGTCCCTGCAGGGCGAAGGAGCCCTGCTGGCCGCACTCGACTCCAAGCGGACCGGCCGGATGTCCGACATTGTCGGAACCATCCAGTCCGAGCAGGACCGCATCATCCGTTCCTCCATCTCCGGTGCCGTTGTGGTGCAGGGCGGCCCAGGCACCGGCAAGACCGCGGTTGCGCTGCATCGCGCCGCCTACCTGCTCTACACCCACCGGGACCGGCTTAAGACCGCCGGCGTGCTGTTGGTGGGGCCGTCGTCGTCGTTCATGAAGTACATCGAACGGGTGTTGCCGTCCTTGGGCGAAACCGGTGTGGTGATGGCAAGCGTAGGGCGGCTGATGCCTGGCATCAATGCTGTTGCGGAGCCTGAGGCGGACGTCGCCGCCATCAAGGGCCGGCTGGACATGGCAGACGTTGTGGCCAACGCAGTGGCCAACCGGCAGCGGATTCCCGCCGAGAACCGCGTCCTGGAAGTTGACGGCCGCAAACTGCTGCTGACGCCGCGGCAGGTCCGTCGCGCCCGGGAGCGTGCCCGTTCCACCGGCAAGCCGCACAACGAGGCCCGCCTCACCTTTGTGAAGATCCTGCTCCGCGAACTGACCGAACAGATGACGGAACTCGTGGAGGCCGGAAGCATCGGAAACAACGCCGACCGCTCCTACCTGGCCGAAGACGTCCGCACCGCCCGGGATGTGCGGATCGCACTGAACCTTTGCTGGATGCCCATGACACCGGAGAAGCTGATCAGCGAGCTCCTGAGCAAGCCGGCGGTGCTGGAGGCCTGCACCCCGCATCTGACTGCAGCCGAGCGGGCCCTGCTGCTTCGTCCCGTGGATGCCCCATGGACGGAGGCCGATGTCCCTCTGCTTGATGAAGCTGCAGAGCTGCTCGGCGAGCTTGATCCCGCCGCGGGCAGGGGGTTGGCCCAGCAGGAGCATGACCGTGCCCGCGACCTCGCCAACGCCAAGCAAACGCTGGTCAACATGGAAACTGCAGGTGTGGACGTCCTGGTGTCCGCCGAGGAACTGGTGGACCAGAACCAGGAGCGCGAAGGCAGGCTCACGGCCGCCGAGCGTGCCACCAGTGACAGGACCTGGGCGTTCGGGCACATTGTGGTGGACGAGGCCCAGGAGCTTTCCCCCATGCAATGGCGCCTGCTGGTCCGCCGGTGCCCGGTGAAGTCCTTCACCATTGTCGGCGACATCGCCCAGACCAGTTCCGTGGCCGGCGCCAACTCGTGGCAGGCGGCGCTGGGACCCATGTTCGGGGACCGCTGGCAACTCGAAGAGCTGACGGTCAACTACCGCACGCCGTCGCAGATCGCAGAAGCTGCAGCGCGGATGGCCAACGCCGCCGGGCTGGTGGTCTCGGCCCCGAAGGCAGTCCGGGAAGGGCGCTGGTCGCCCATTATCGACCGCGTGGAAACAGGCAAGGTCGTCAGCCGGCTCGTTGAGGTCCTGCCAGAGGAACTGGAAGCGCTCGACGGCGGCCTGCTCGCCGTCATCGCCGACGGCCACCTGCTGCCGGAAGCCACAGCAGCCCTGCGCGCCATCTATGGCAGGCGCATTGGCAACGGTGCCGGAAGCTACGAACAGGACATTGTTGTCATCAGCCCCCGCGAAGCCAAGGGGCTGGAGTTCGATGGAGTGGTGGTGCTGGAACCAGCCATGATGCTTAATCACGAGCATGGCCGGGTAGGGGATCTGTACGTCGCCATGACGCGTCCTACGCAGCGGCTCAGGCTGATCGCGGCCGGTACCGTTCCGGCGGGCATTGAACGCTGAACTGACAAAGGGCTTGGTTTGACGGTGCAGCGGGCCTGCGCGGTGCAGGCCATTGGCTGCCGGTGACCAGTGCTGTGGATTCGGCGCCGGCGGCCGTCAATCCTGCTAACTTAGAAGGCGTGTCAGAACTCAACGATCTCGAATCCCAGCAGAACGACCCCTCCTTTGCCAATGTTTGGCAGGAGCTCAAATGGCGCGGCCTGGTCCATGTCTCCACTGATGAAGCGGAACTGGAAAAGCTCCTCGCCGGCGAGCCGGTCACCTATTACTGCGGCTTCGACCCCACGGCACCAAGCCTGCACCTGGGGAACCTCGTCCAGCTGCTGCTGATGCGGCGGCTGCAGCTTGCCGGCCACAAGCCGCTGGGCCTGGTGGGCGGTTCCACGGGCCTGATCGGTGATCCGCGGCCCACGGCGGAGCGCACGCTCAACACCAAGGACACCGTGACCGAGTGGGTGGGCTACCTTCAGGCACAGGTCCGCCGCTTCCTGAGCTTTGAAGGCGCCAATTCTGCCCGGATGGTCAACAACCTTGACTGGACAGCGCCGCTGAGTGCCATTGATTTCCTGCGCGAGATCGGCAAGCACTACCGGGTGGGAACCATGCTCCGGAAGGATGCTGTCGCCTCCAGGCTCAATTCCGAGGAAGGCATCAGCTACACGGAATTCAGCTACCAGATCCTGCAGGGCATGGACTACCTCCAGCTTTTCCGTGACTACGGCTGCGTCCTGCAGACCGGTGGCTCCGATCAGTGGGGCAACCTCACCAGCGGCACGGAACTGATCCGCAAGGTGGAGGGCAAGACCGTCCATGCGCTGGGCACGCCGCTGATCACCAATTCAGATGGCACCAAGTTCGGCAAGAGCGAAGGCAATGCGATATGGCTCGATGCCGGCATGTGCAGCCCCTACTCCTTCTACCAGTTCTGGCTCAATACTGCCGATGCCGACGTTGTGGACAGGCTTAAGGTCTTTACGTTCCTGAGCAGGGCCGAGATCGAAACGCTTGGGGCCGCAGTTGCGGAGCGCCCGTTCGCTCGCGAAGGCCAGCGGAAACTGGCGTTTGAGGTGACCTCGCTGGTCCATGGCGTAGAGGCGACCGAGAAGGTTATAGCCGCTTCTGCCGCTCTCTTCGGAAACGGGGACCTGACTGCGCTGGACAGGCAGACCCTCGAAGCTGCAACGTCCGAGCTTCCCTCCGCCCGGATCCAGGTGGACGGAATGGGCATCGTGGACCTGCTGGTTGCCTCGGGCCTTTCTGAGAGCAAGTCCGCCGCCCGCCGCACAGTGGGGGAAGGCGGCGCTTATGTTAACAATGAGAAGGTTTCCGATCCTGAAGCCGTGATTTCCGAATCGGAACTGCTTCACGGGCAGTACCTGCTGCTGCGCCGGGGGAAGAAGAATCTGGCAACCGTGGAAGTCCTGGTTCCCTAATAATTACCCTGCATGCACGCTCCTCCGCAGCCGATTTGCACGGCCGCGAAGGAGCGTGTAATGTCTTCTGAGTCGCCGCCGCTGAGTGGTGACAACCCCCTTCACAAGAGAAGCAATTCTTCATGTGCACAGCACGGAAATGATGAAAAGCTTCACTTTCTAATGGGTGGATTCATTCCACAAAGTGAACATCGGGAAAATAACCCGGATTTGCAAAGTGAATATGAATGAAATAAGCTAGAAACATCGCAGCGAAGAAATACGAAATAACAATTCATTGAATATGAATTGATTCGGGAATATTCGAATGTGTCTGTTGTTTGAGAACTCAATAGTGTGCCAAGTTTGTTGATACCGGTTTATTTTATATGAATTGGTTGAATTGGCCAGGCCGCCACCCCGTGGTTGGTTTGGTTTTTACAGCTGGTTTCAAATTTTGTGCAGCCGTTTTATCCCGTTTTCCCGGGGTTGGTGGTTGTGTCTGTTTTTGTTTTACTTCAACGGAGAGTTTGATCCTGGCTCAGGATGAACGCTGGCGGCGTGCTTAACACATGCAAGTCGAACGATGAGGCCAGCTTGCTGGTGGATTAGTGGCGAACGGGTGAGTAACACGTGAGTAACCTGCCCTTAACTCTGGGATAAGCCTGGGAAACTGGGTCTAATACCGGATATGACTCCTCATCGCATGGTGGGGGGTGGAAAGCTTTATTGTGGTTTTGGATGGACTCGCGGCCTATCAGCTTGTTGGTGAGGTAATGGCTCACCAAGGCGACGACGGGTAGCCGGCCTGAGAGGGTGACCGGCCACACTGGGACTGAGACACGGCCCAGACTCCTACGGGAGGCAGCAGTGGGGAATATTGCACAATGGGCGAAAGCCTGATGCAGCGACGCCGCGTGAGGGATGACGGCCTTCGGGTTGTAAACCTCTTTCAGTAGGGAAGAAGCGAAAGTGACGGTACCTGCAGAAGAAGCGCCGGCTAACTACGTGCCAGCAGCCGCGGTAATACGTAGGGCGCAAGCGTTATCCGGAATTATTGGGCGTAAAGAGCTCGTAGGCGGTTTGTCGCGTCTGCCGTGAAAGTCCGGGGCTCAACTCCGGATCTGCGGTGGGTACGGGCAGACTAGAGTGATGTAGGGGAGACTGGAATTCCTGGTGTAGCGGTGAAATGCGCAGATATCAGGAGGAACACCGATGGCGAAGGCAGGTCTCTGGGCATTAACTGACGCTGAGGAGCGAAAGCATGGGGAGCGAACAGGATTAGATACCCTGGTAGTCCATGCCGTAAACGTTGGGCACTAGGTGTGGGGGACATTCCACGTTTTCCGCGCCGTAGCTAACGCATTAAGTGCCCCGCCTGGGGAGTACGGCCGCAAGGCTAAAACTCAAAGGAATTGACGGGGGCCCGCACAAGCGGCGGAGCATGCGGATTAATTCGATGCAACGCGAAGAACCTTACCAAGGCTTGACATGGACTGGATCGCCGCAGAAATGTGGTTTCCCCTTTGGGGCCGGTTCACAGGTGGTGCATGGTTGTCGTCAGCTCGTGTCGTGAGATGTTGGGTTAAGTCCCGCAACGAGCGCAACCCTCGTTCTATGTTGCCAGCGCGTTATGGCGGGGACTCATAGGAGACTGCCGGGGTCAACTCGGAGGAAGGTGGGGACGACGTCAAATCATCATGCCCCTTATGTCTTGGGCTTCACGCATGCTACAATGGCCGGTACAAAGGGTTGCGATACTGTGAGGTGGAGCTAATCCCAAAAAGCCGGTCTCAGTTCGGATTGGGGTCTGCAACTCGACCCCATGAAGTCGGAGTCGCTAGTAATCGCAGATCAGCAACGCTGCGGTGAATACGTTCCCGGGCCTTGTACACACCGCCCGTCAAGTCACGAAAGTTGGTAACACCCGAAGCCGGTGGCCTAACCCCTTGTGGGAGGGAGCTGTCGAAGGTGGGACTGGCGATTGGGACTAAGTCGTAACAAGGTAGCCGTACCGGAAGGTGCGGCTGGATCACCTCCTTTCTAAGGAGCACCTACAGACCACTGCTGCGTGTATGCGTTGGTGGGGGTTTGTCAGGAGTATATGCCCGTTGCGCAGACGCAAGTTCTGCGGCGGGTGCTCATGGGTGGAATATCAACGAATAGGTGCCTGGTGGCACGGACCGTTTGCTAGTACGGATGTTTTGTTCTTTCCTTTGGGAAGGGCGGGTGTCCTGGAACGCGGATGGATCGGGTTGCTGGGTAGTGTTTGGCACACTGTTGGGTCCTGAGGCAACAGGGCCGGGGTTCTTCTGTGAGGGAGGGTTCCGGGTTTGTTTGTTTCTGGTTTCCTGGCTGCACCGATCGCACGGTTTTGATCTTCTTTTGGAGGGTTGTGTGTGTGGGGTGTGTGGTTTGGGGTTGTTGTTTGAGAACTACATAGTGGACGCGAGCATCTTTTATAAGAAGCAATTTCCAAGAATATGAACCTGGATCTGGCTGCGCTGTTGATGCCCTTCGTGGGTGTTGGGGTGTGGTTGGTTTTCGTGGTTCTCTCGAAAATTACTGATTGATCTTTTGTGGTCAAGTTTTTAAGAGCACACGGTGGATGCCTTGGCATTAGGAGCCGAAGAAGGACGTAGGAATCTGCGATAAGCCTGGGGGAGTCGATAACCGGACTGTGATCCCAGGGTGTCCGAATGGGGAAACCCCGCCAGACGCGCGAGTGATCTGGTGACCCGCATCTGAACACATAGGGTGCGTGGAGGGAACGCGGGGAAGTGAAACATCTCAGTACCCGCAGGAAGAGAAAACAATAGTGATTCCGTGAGTAGTGGCGAGCGAAAGCGGATCAGGCTAAACCGTTCCATGTGTGATAGCCGGCGGGCGTTGCATGGTCGGGGTTGTGGGACTTTCCGTTCTGTCTCTGCCGGGACAGTGGGGTGTGATGTGCAGGCATAGGTGAACGGTCTTGAAAGGCCGGCCAGAGAGGGTGGGAGCCCCGTAACCGAAATGTTTTGTACCGCCTGGAGAGTATCCCAAGTAGCACGGGGCCCGAGAAATCCCGTGCGAATCTGTCAGGACCACCTGATAAGCCTAAATACTCCCTAATGACCGATAGCGGACCAGTACCGTGAGGGAAAGGTGAAAAGTACCCCGGGAGGGGAGTGAAACAGTACCTGAAACCGTGTGCTTACAATCCGTCGGAGCAGCCGCACCTTGTGTGCATAGTAGCTGTGACGGCGTGCCTTTTGAAGAATGAGCCTGCGAGTTAGTGTTACGTCGCGAGGTTAACCCGTGTGGGGAAGCCGTAGCGAAAGCGAGTCTGAATAGGGCGTTGCAGTGGCGTGATCTAGACCCGAAGCGAAGTGATCTACCCATGGCCAGGTTGAAGCGACGGTAAGACGTCGTGGAGGACCGAACCCACTTCAGTTGAAAATGGAGGGGATGAGCTGTGGGTAGGGGTGAAAGGCCAATCAAACTTCGTGATAGCTGGTTCTCCCCGAAATGCATTTAGGTGCAGCGTTGCGTGTTTCTTACCGGAGGTAGAGCTACTGGATGGCTAATGGGCCCTACAAGGTTACTGACGTCAGCCAAACTCCGAATGCCGGTAAGTGAGAGCGCAGCAGTGAGACTGTGGGGGATAAGCTTCATAGTCGAGAGGGAAACAGCCCAGACCACCAACTAAGGCCCCTAAGCGTGTGCTAAGTGGGAAAGGATGTGGAGTTGCGAAGACAACCAGGAGGTTGGCTTAGAAGCAGCCATCCTTAAAAGAGTGCGTAATAGCTCACTGGTCAAGTGATTCCGCGCCGACAATGTAGCGGGGCTCAAGTACACCGCCGAAGTTGTGGCATTCAGATATTAGCTAAGCCCTTGTGGTTCAGGCGTCTGGATGGGTAGGGGAGCGTCGTGTGGGCAGTGAAGTCGCGGTGTAAACCAGCGGTGGAGCCTACACGAGTGAGAATGCAGGCATGAGTAGCGAAAGACGGGTGAGAAACCCGTCCGCCGAATGATCAAGGGTTCCAGGGTCAAGCTAATCTGCCCTGGGTAAGTCGGGACCTAAGGCGAGGCCGACAGGCGTAGTCGATGGACAACGGGTTGATATTCCCGTACCGGCGAAAAACCGTCCATGCTGAACAGGGGATACTAACTGCCCGAAACCTGCCCGCCCACCCTTGTGGTGACGTGGGTTTTGGTGGAGCGCGGGACCTGATCCTGGGAGGTAAGCGTATTAACAGGTGTGACGCAGGAAGGTAGCCAAGCCGGGCGATGGTTGTCCCGGTCTAAGGATGTAGGGCGAACGGTAGGCAAATCCGCTGTTCATGATGCCTGAGATCTGATGGGACCCCCCTCACGGGGGGATTTGGTGATCCTATGCTGCCGAGAAAAGCATCGACGCGAGGTTTTAGCCGCCCGTACCCCAAACCGACACAGGTGATCAGGTAGAGAATACTAAGGCGATCGAGAGAATTATGGTTAAGGAACTCGGCAAAATGCCCCCGTAACTTCGGGAGAAGGGGGGCCCCAACCTTGAACGGTACTAGCGACCGGGAGGGGATCGGGGCCGCAGAGACCAGGGGGAAGCGACTGTTTACTAAAAACACAGGTCCGTGCGAAGTCGCAAGACGATGTATACGGACTGACTCCTGCCCGGTGCTGGAAGGTTAAGAGGACCGGTTAGCCTCACGGCGAAGCTGAGAATTCAAGCCCCAGTAAACGGCGGTGGTAACTATAACCATCCTAAGGTAGCGAAATTCCTTGTCGGGTAAGTTCCGACCTGCACGAATGGAGTAACGACTTCCCCGCTGTCTCAACCATAAACTCGGCGAAATTGCAGTACGAGTAAAGATGCTCGTTACGCGCAGCAGGACGGAAAGACCCCGAGACCTTTACTATAGTTTGGTATTGGTGTTCGGAGTGGCTTGTGTAGGATAGGTGGGAGACGTTGAAGCCCGGACGCCAGTTCGGGTGGAGTCATCGTTGAAATACCACTCTGGTCACTTTGGACATCTAACTTCGGCCCGTAATCCGGGTCAGGGACAGTGCCTGATGGGTAGTTTAACTGGGGCGGTTGCCTCCTAAAAAGTAACGGAGGCGCCCAAAGGTTCCCTCAGCCTGGTTGGCAATCAGGTGTCGAGTGTAAGTGCACAAGGGAGCTTGACTGTGAGAGAGACATCTCGAGCAGGGACGAAAGTCGGGACTAGTGATCCGGCGGTACATTGTGGAATGGCCGTCGCTCAACGGATAAAAGGTACCTCGGGGATAACAGGCTGATCTTGCCCAAGAGTCCATATCGACGGCATGGTTTGGCACCTCGATGTCGGCTCGTCGCATCCTGGGGCTGGAGTAGGTCCCAAGGGTTGGGCTGTTCGCCCATTAAAGCGGTACGCGAGCTGGGTTTAGAACGTCGTGAGACAGTTCGGTCCCTATCCGCTGCGCGCGCAGGAAATTTGAGAAGGGCTGTCCTTAGTACGAGAGGACCGGGACGGACGAACCTCTGGTGTGTCAGTTGTACTGCCAAGTGCACCGCTGATTAGCTACGTTCGGATGGGATAACCGCTGAAAGCATCTAAGCGGGAAGCTCGCTTCGAGATGAGATTTCCATACACCTTGTGTGTGAGAGGCCCCCAGCCAGACCACTGGGTTGATAGGCCGGATGTGGAAGCGAGGACTAACGACTCGTGAAGCTGACCGGTACTAATAGGCCGATAACTTACACCACACACTTTCTTCGTGAACGGCATTCAAAAGACGTTCACACCCGAAGAAAGTAAAAAGATAAACAAGACTGCTTGCGTCCACTATGTGGTTCCCAAACAACAAACCAAACCGGTTACGTTGCAGGGAACATAACTAAATAACAACACCACAACTGCCTTAACCGGCAGAACACGTTGTAACCACAAAGACTTCCCACCCCCACCAGCACCACGGGGGACGGGTACAAGGGTTACGGCGGTCATAGCGTGGGGGAAACGCCCGGTCCCATTCCGAACCCGGAAGCTAAGACCCACAGCGCCGATGGTACTGCACCCGGGAGGGTGTGGGAGAGTAGGACACCGCCGGACAATCATTAGGCTCAGGCCCCGACACAAGTCGGGGCCTGACCCATTTAAACACCCAAACTGGATATCCACGGAAACCGGGTCCCGAACGGTGCCGGGAGCCCAGAGGAGCGGGCCATCCGGCCAGGAACGGCCGCAGACGAGGATCGGCCTGCCGAGTGTGAAGATTCCCACGACGGCAGGCATATCGTCATCTCTGTCCTGGGGAGTGGGGCGCCTCGCCTAGAATTGATTCAGATGTACGGACCCGGAAGCGCTTTATTTTCGGGTTGCGTAGGACAACGAAATACGGATAAGAGCGGCTGCGATTGCGCCAGTGGTCGGCTCATAACAGGAGGAATCCCACATGGCTGAGCACAATGGCGGCAACCGCGACGGAAAAGACCGCGGTCCTTTCCGCGGCACAAGCAACTCCGGCGGAGAACCTCGGGGATTCCGTTCCAGGGAAAACCGTGAAAGCACTGATGGTCCACGGCGCGGTGCCGGTGCGGGCGAACGTAAGCCCTTCAGTGGTGGTGGCGAGCGTAAGCCGTACGGTGACCGTGAAAACAAGCCGTATGGTGACCGTCCCCGCCGTGAAGGTGACGGCGAACGCCGCAGCTTCGGCGGCGGAGAGCGTAAGCCCTTCAGCGGTGGTGGCGAGCGTAAGCCCTACGGTGACCGCGAAAACAAGCCGTATGGTGACCGCCCCCGCCGTGAAGGTGATGGCGAACGCCGCAACTTCGGCGCCGGAGAGCGTAAGCCCTACGGCGGTGGCGGCGGTGGCGAGCGTAAGCCTTACGGAGACCGGAAGCCCTACGGTGACCGTGAAAACAAGCCGTATGGTGACCGTCCCCGTCGCGAAGGTGACGGCGAACGCCGCAGCTTCGGCGGCGGAGAGCGTAAGCCCTTCAGCGGTGGTGGCGAGCGTAAGCCCTACGGTGACCGCGAAAACAAGCCGTATGGTGACCGCCCCCGCCGTGAAGGTGATGGCGAACGCCGCAACTTCGGCGCCGGCGAACGTAAGCCCTACAGCGGTGGCGCCGGCGGTGAACGCAAGCCTTACGGAGACCGGAAGCCCTACGGTGACCGTGAAAACAAGCCGTATGGTGACCGTCCCCGTCGCGAAGGCGACGGCGAACGCCGCAGCTATGCAGGGGGCGAAAATCGGAAACCCTTTGGTGACCGTCCGGACAGGGCACCGCGCAGTTTCGACCGCAGCGATTCAGGCCCACGCCAGTTCGGCCGTGACCGTCCGGAAGACCGTCCGGCACGTGTGCCCAACGCGCGCGACCTCCGCAGCGCCAACCGGCCCGACCGCGAACGCTCTCCGGAGATCGACGAGGATGTCACGGGCAAGGAGCTTGACCGCGCCACCCAGCACCAGATTAAGACCCTCGAAGACAAGAGCGCGGAGTGGGTTGCCCGTCACTTGGTGATGGCCGGCCGGCTGATCGATGACGAGCCGGAGCTTGCTTTCCAGCATGCTTTGGCAGCGAGCCGTCGTGGCGGCAGGCTGGCCGCCGTCCGCGAGGCTGTTGGCCTCACGGCCTATGCCGCAGGGCACTACGGGGAAGCTTTGCGGGAATTCAGGACCTACCGCCGCATCAGCGGCTCAAACGTCCACCTGCCGGTGATGGCAGACTGCGAACGCGGCCTGGGCCGCCCCGACCGTGCCCTCGACGTGGTGCGATCCGAGGAAGCCAAGGACCTGGACGCTCCGGGCAAGGCTGAGCTGGCCATCGTGGCTGCCGGAGCGCGCACCGATCTTGGCCAGCTGGATGCCGCCGTTGCTGAGCTGGAGATTCCGCAGCTTGATATCAACCGCGCTTTCTCCTACAGCCCCCGGCTGTTCCGTGCCTACGCCAACGCTCTGTCCGCGGTGGGCCGCGAGGCCGAAGCAGCTAAGTGGGAGAAGCAGGCCGTTGTGGCCGAAAACGCCCTGGGCCTGGGAGCAGACGAAGAGCCGGACATCCTTGATCTGGGCTGGGACGAGGAAGAAGAAGCCCGCGAGGAGGCGGACCGCCGTCGCCTGATGGAACGCGCTTCAAGCGAATCCAGCACATCAGCTGCATCCGGCACATCCACCGCGGCCGGCACCCGGCCCGAGGCAGTGGAGCCCGCTTCCGCTCCGGAGCCAACCGGCGTGGACTCATCGGTTGATGACGCCGAATCAGACTTCTTCGAGTCGGATGACGCGGAATCAGATGAGGACTCCCTCGAATCCGACGAACTCGAATCCGACGAACTCGAATCCGGCGAACTTGAATCAGGTGAACTCGAGTCGGATGAACCGGACTTCGAGGGATCGGGATCTGACGAAGCTGAATCCATCGAAACCGGACAGGGCGATGACGAGGCTGCAGGTCACACCGAGAGCCGGGAACACTAGTCAGGATGGCTGCCGCTTCTCTCATTTCCCGGTTCGACGCCTTGCTGGCCGACTTGGACGGGGTGGTCTACGCCGGCCCGCACGCCGTTCCGGGAGCCGTTGATTCGCTTCAACAGCTGGCCGGACTGGGCGTGGGCCTGGGCTATGTCACCAACAACGCATCGCGTACGCCTTCCCAGGTTGCCGCCCACCTTCGGGAGCTGGGTGCGCCTGCCGAAGACGAGCAGGTGGTCAGTTCCTCGCAGGCCGCCGCGGAACTGCTGGCGTCGGTGCTCGCCCCCGCTTCCCGCGTCCTGATCACGGGAAGCCCGGCGCTTGCCCAGGAAATTGAACTTGTGGGCCTGACCCCTGTCTGGAGTCAGGATGAGGACCCGGTGGCGGTGGTCCAGGGCTTCAACCCCGGGATCGGCTGGAAGGACCTCGCCGAGGCAGCCTACGTGGTTGCCGCCGGCGCCCTCTGGGTGGCGACCAACACTGACATGTCCATCCCGCAGGCACGCGGCATAGCTCCCGGAAACGGCACGCTGGTAGCCGCGGTAGCGGCTGCCACGGGCCAGAAGCCGAGAGTCGCCGGAAAGCCGGAGGCTCCGCTGTTTCACGCCGCTGCGAAACGCCTTGCCTCTGACCGCCCGCTGGTGGTGGGCGACAGGCTGGACACCGACATCCTGGGCGGCAACAACGCTGGCTTTGCCACGGTGGCCGTCCTCACCGGCGTCGATACAAGGGAGACCATCCTGGCGGCCAGGACTGCCGAACGCCCCAACTACCTGATCAACTCGCTTTCAGACCTGCACCAGCCTTATCCGGTGATTGAGAACGCCGACGGCGTCTACCGCTGCGGCCCCTCCAGCGCCGTGGCCGGCGACGGCACAGTGAAGGTCACGGGTGACAAGGATGACCTGGACTCCTGGCGGGCCGCCTGCGCCGCCTGGTGGGCCGCCGTGCCGGAGACAGCCGAGGCGTACTCGCCAAGGCTTGAGTGGCTGGGTCATTAGACTGGTGCCATGACTGAGCTGAACGAAGAGCACCAGGCAGCCCAGCCCACCCCGGAATGGCCCGAAAGCACGCCGGGGGACATAGGGGATCCTTCCGTCGAAGCCATCGTGGCTCCGCTGGACAGCCTCAGGGACCAGCCGGTGGCCGAACATGACGCCGTCTACGCTGAACTCCATGATGCCCTGCTGGAATCCCTGAACGAGGATGCCCCGTCAGCGAATGGTGGACTGTGACCATGGCACGGCTCGACCAGGCCCTGGTTGCCCGTGGCCTGGCAAGGTCACGCACGCATGCCGCCGCGTTGATCGCTGAAGGAAAAGTCAGTTCCGCCGGGCAGGTGTTGTCCAAGGCATCAGTCCAGGTCCCGGAGGACAAGGACCTGGCGGTGGAGCACAGCGAAGAGGACAGTTATGTGAGCAGGGCCGGGCACAAACTTGCCGGGGCACTGGATGCATTCCCCGCGATCACGGTTGCAGGCAAGAGGTGCCTTGACGCCGGCGCCTCCACCGGCGGTTTCACGGAGGTCCTGCTCAGGCGCGGCGCAGCCCATGTAGTGGCCGTCGACGTCGGGCACGGGCAGCTGGTGCCGCAGCTCAGGAGCGACCCCCGGGTTGCAGTCCACGAGGGACTTAATGTCCGCTACATGTCTCCGGCGGATATCGGTGGGCTGGCCGCACTGACCGTCGCTGACCTGTCCTTCATTTCGCTGACATTGGTGGTTCTCCCGCTGGGCCTGTGCACCGAGCCGGGCGGAGACCTGGTGCTGATGGTCAAGCCCCAGTTCGAGATCGGCAAGGACCGCCTGGCCCGCACCGGGGTAGTGAATTCTGAACGGGAACGCCGGATGGCTGTGGAGAAAGTGGCTATCGCCGCGCTCGACGCCGGACTCGATTTATGCGGCTTGGCGGCCAGTCCGTTGCCGGGTCAGGACGGAAACGTCGAGTACTTCCTGTGGATAAGACGCAGGATCGGCCAAGACTTGCCTAAGATCGAAGAGCGCGACGCAGCCATTGCTGCTTTGCTTGGACGTCTTTGGCCGAACCACTAGAAAGCGGAATCCCGATGAGCAGGCGAGTACTTGTCCTTGCCCACACTGGCCGCGAGGAATCACTGAAGGCCGCCTGGGAAGCCTGCGCCCAGCTGCACGCCTCGGGAATTGTGCCGGTGATGCAGGAGTCCGAGCACGGTGACATGGAACGCTTTTTTGGGCACCTGAGCCAGCCGGTGGAAATCCTGCACGACCATGTGCAGCTGCCTGATGTCGAGTTGGTGATGGTCCTGGGTGGTGACGGCACTATCCTGCGGGCCGCCGAACTGGTGCGGGAAGTTGATGTGCCCCTGCTCGGCGTTAATCTGGGCCACGTGGGATTCCTGGCCGAGAGCGAGCGTGCGGACCTTGCGCAGACCGTTGAATGGATCGCGCGCCGGGATTACACGGTGGAAGAACGCATGACCATCGACGTGCAGGTCTGGGTCAGGGGTCAAAAGATCTGGCACACGTGGGCCCTGAACGAGGCCGCGATCGAAAAGGGAAACCGCGAACGCATGCTTGAGGTGGTCACGGAAGTGGACGAGCGCCCGCTGACTTCCTTTGGCTGTGACGGCGTGGTCCTGGCCACCCCTACCGGCTCCACGGCCTATGCGTTCTCCGCCGGCGGCCCGGTGGTCTGGCCGGAGGTCGAAGCGCTGGTCATCGTTCCCATCAGCGCGCACGCCCTGTTCGCCAAACCGCTGGTGGTATCGCCGCGGTCCAGGCTGGCGGTCGAGGTCCTCAACCGCACCGACGCCCAGGGGGTTCTGTGGTGCGACGGCCGGCGTTCCGTGGACCTGCCGCCCGGAGCGCGTGTGGAAGTGACAAAATCGGCCACCCCGGTCCGTTTGGCCCGGACCCACCGCAC
Source organism: Arthrobacter sp. CDRTa11 (assembly GCF_026427775.1). NCBI lineage: Bacteria > Bacillati > Actinomycetota > Actinomycetes > Micrococcales > Micrococcaceae > Arthrobacter > Arthrobacter sp. CDRTa11. The sequence goes on from NZ_CP044532.1 coordinate 1,845,788, forward strand.
GCCGTTCTCCGCGAGGCTGGTCCGGAAGTTCGAGCTTCCCATCCACGGCTGGCGAGGTCCCGTTCCACGCGCCGAAGCCATCCACACCGGGCCCATCCCCATCATCAGGACGCCCCGTCCCATGGCGCCGCTCCAGGTTTCCCATGGGGACCGCCCTGATGAAGAAACCGATCCGTCAACCGCAAAGTGAATCATGCTTGAAGAACTGAGAATCCGCGATCTGGGTGTCATTACCGACGCCACGCTGCCGCTGGGCCCCGGTCTGAGCGTAGTGACCGGCGAAACAGGTGCCGGAAAAACGATGGTGGTCACCGCCGTCGGACTCCTGTTGGGGGCACGGTCCGACGCCGGTGCGGTCCGGAGCGGCGCGAAGAGTGCCACCGCCGAAGCAGTCATCAGGCTTGAATCGGGCCATTCGGCCGTGGTGCGGGCCCTGGAGGCCGGCGCCGACGTCGAGGAGTTCGACGGCGGTGCTGAACTTATCCTCGCCCGGCGCCTGGGCTCGGACGGCCGCAGCCGGGCGTTCCTTGGCGGGCGCGCCGCCCCGGTGGGCGTCCTGGCCGAGATAGGCGAAAGCCTTGTGGTGGTCCATGGCCAGTCGGACCAGATCCGGCTGAAGGGGGCCGCCGCCCAGCGGGGCGCGCTGGACAAGTTTGCCGGCCCGGCCCTCGCCGCGGAGCTGGGCACCTACCAGGGCCTGTACAGCCACTGGAAGTCCATCCAGGCGGAGCTGGACACGTTGCGCAGCGCCGCCCGTGACAGGCTCCGTGAAGCCGAATCCCTGGAGATCGCGCTGGCCGAAATCGACGAGGTTGACCCGCAGCCGGGGGAGGACGAGTCGCTCAAGGCGGAGGCCGTGAAGCTGGCGAACGTTGAAGAGCTGAGGATCGCTGCCAACACCGCGCACCAGGCCCTTATTGCTGAGGACTACGGCGACGAAGGCGACGCCACCACCCTGGTGGATGCTGCGAAGCGCACCCTGGAGCACGTGGCCGAGCACGACGCCGAACTCGGCGCGGCCGCAGCCCGTTTGGCTGAAGTCGGCTTCCTTCTCAACGACATCGCCACGGAGCTGGCCAGCTATCAGGCAGGCCTGGATTCGGAGGGACCGGAACGGCTCGCGGAAATCGAGGACCGGCGTGCTGCCTTGGCCAAGCTGGTCCGCAAGTACGCCCCAAGCATCGACGAGGTCCTGGTGTGGGCGGAGAATGCGCGGGTCAGGTTTGATGAACTGCAGGATGACTCCACCCGGATCGAGGCGCTGGACGCGGAAGTGGTCCGGACGGAAGCGGAGCTGAAAAAACAGGCTGCCGCCATCAGCAAAATCCGGGCCAAGGCGGCAAAGGAGCTTTCCGCCCGCGTCAGTTCTGAACTGAAAGCGCTGGCCATGGCCGATGCCACACTGGTGATCACCATTGAACCGGCCGCGCAGCTGATGCCGCACGGCGCCGACGAGATTTCGTTCCTGCTCCAGCCACACTCGGGAGCCCCCGCAAGGCCGCTCGGCAAGGGCGCCTCCGGCGGTGAACTTTCGCGCGTGATGCTTGCCATTGAAGTGGTCCTGGCGGCCGTGGACCCCGTGCCCACCTTCGTGTTCGACGAGGTGGACGCCGGCGTCGGCGGCCGGGCCGCCGTCGAAATCGGCCGCCGGCTGGCCATGCTGGCACAGCACGTGCAGGTCCTGGTGGTCACCCACCTGCCGCAGGTGGCAGCCTTCGCTGACCAGCACATCACCGTCACCAAAACGTCCGTCCGGGGAGCCGACGGCGGCACGGCCTCCGGCTTTACCTCCAGTGACGTCAAACTCCTGGATGGCCCGGAACGGGTCCGCGAGCTAGCCAGGATGCTGGCTGGCCAGGAGGACTCCGAATCGGCCCAGGCGCACGCGCAGGAACTTCTCGACGACGCAAAACTGCTTCCGCAGCGCGCCTAGCCGCCGCCTCTGGCTGCCTCGCGGCACATCTGGTCAGGGACCGGATACAAGACGGCGGATGGCCCGCGCCATCATCGCGTGCACCACCAGCGGATGGAGCAGCCGCACCGGCAGAAAGTACAGGCGGCCCCGCCAGCCCTTCAGGCGCACGGCCGTTGTCACCCGCAGAAGACGCGCGCCGGCGTCGTAGGCCACCCCGCAGCGGAAGTCCAGGTGCGTGTCATCCGCGCTGATCAAGGCCTCCTCTCCGTGGACTTTCGAGACGGCAAAGACGCCGGCAGGGGCTTTGTTGATACCTACCAGCCCGACGACGGCCTGCCGCACGCCCAGGAGGGCTGTCACCCATGCGGGCATGGATTTCAACGAGAACATTGTTTCCGCCCACGTCCGGGGATCGGACGGGCATTCCCGTTGTCCAACAGGGACTGGGAGAACAATCACATCTGCGTAGTCCGGTGCAGGGATGGAGCTGAACGCCATCGAGCGGAAGACCGGTTTCATTTCGCCGCCGTTTCCGTTTTGCTCAGGTGCTGGCGCGTTTTTCGGGTCCGGGACGTTGGTCACCTCTTGATCGTAGGGCCTCCGGCCCGGCACACTTGATCATTTGGGGAAACAGTTCCCGACCCGTGGAAGGCGCATTTGATGATAGGCTCGAATTCCGTGGTGCAGCGATCAAATTCCCGTGTAAATTCCCGGTTCCCGGGCTCGTCCAAGACGACCAAACACATCTTCGTAACCGGTGGTGTGGCGTCCTCGCTCGGTAAGGGACTGACGGCCTCGAGCCTCGGTCACCTCCTGCGGGCACGCGGTTTGTCTGTAACTATGCAGAAGCTGGATCCGTACCTGAACGTGGATCCGGGCACGATGAACCCCTTCCAGCACGGCGAGGTCTTCGTCACGGACGACGGCGCCGAGACAGACCTGGACATCGGACACTACGAACGTTTCCTCGACGAAAACCTCGAGGGCTCGGCCAACGTAACCACCGGCCAGATCTATTCCACCGTCATCGCCAAGGAACGCCGCGGCGAGTATCTGGGCGACACCGTACAGGTCATCCCGCACATCACCGATGAAATCAAGCGCCGGATGCGGCTGCCCGCGGAGGGCAAGAATGCCCCGGACGTCATCATCACCGAGATCGGCGGCACGGTGGGAGACATCGAGTCTCAGCCGTTCCTCGAATCAGCCCGCCAGGTCCGCCAGGACGTGGGCCGCGGCAACGTCTTTTTCCTCCATGTGTCGCTGGTTCCCTACATCGGACCCTCCCAGGAGCTCAAGACCAAGCCCACGCAGCACTCCGTGGCAGCCTTGCGTTCCATCGGCATCCAGCCTGAAGCAATCGTGATCCGTTCGGACCGTGAAGTCCCGGACGCAATGCGCGAAAAGATCGGCCGGATGTGCGATGTGGACATCGACGCCGTGGTGAACGCTGCTGACGCGCCGAGCATCTATGACATCCCCAAGACCCTGCACTCCCAGGGCCTGGATTCCTACATCGTCCGTGCCCTGGACCTGCCGTTCAAGGACGTTGACTGGACCAGCTGGGACAAGCTGCTCGAGGCCGTGCACAATCCGAAGCACCACGTGGAAATTGCGCTGGTGGGGAAGTACATCGACCTCCCGGATGCCTACCTTTCGGTGACTGAAGCCCTCCGTGCAGGCGGCTTTGCCAACGACACCAAAGTCAAGATCCGCTGGGTCCCGTCGGACGAGTGCGAAACCCATGAAGGTGCCATCGCCTCCCTGGGCGGTGTGGACGCCATCTGCGTGCCTGGCGGCTTCGGCATCCGTGGGCTTGAAGGCAAACTGGGTGCCCTGAAATTCGCACGCGAAACCAAACTGCCGGTCCTGGGCCTGTGCCTGGGCCTGCAGTGCATGGTGATCGAATATGCCCGGAACGTCGTGGGCCTGGAAGGCGCATCCTCCAGCGAATTCGAACCTGACTCCAAGTACCCGGTGATTGCCACCATGGAGGAGCAGCTGGACATCGTCGAGGGCAAGGGGGACTTGGGCGGAACGATGCGCCTGGGCCTGTACGAGGCAAAGCTCGACGCCGGTTCCGTGATCGCGGAAACCTACGGAAAGACCACCGTCAGCGAACGGCACCGCCACCGCTACGAGGTCAACAATAAGTACCGCGATCAGATCGCCGCGCAGGGCCTGGTCTTCTCGGGGACCTCTCCCGATGGCAAGCTCGTTGAGTACGTTGAACTGCCCCGCGAGGTACACCCGTACTATGTGGCAACCCAGGCCCACCCTGAACTGAGCTCGCGTCCTACCAGGCCGCATCCGCTCTTCTCCGGCCTGGTCAAGGCGGCACTTGCCCACCAGGACGGCACGGACCTGACCGCCGCCGCCACGCAGGCCACCGGGGCAGCCATTGACGCGCCTTCGGCCAAACCGTCACGTACGGTTGCTGCACAGTAGTTTTTTCGCATAGCAGGAGGACGGCGCGATGCCCGGTAAGTCTGAAACCACCCATGCTGCACGGCAGGTTTCGGATGCACCGAGCCCGCGCCGTCTTTTGTCTACCGAGAAGGTTTACGAAGGCCGGATCTGGGACGTGGTCAGCGACAGCTTCCAGCTGAGCGAAACCGGTGAGGCTTTGACCCGGGATTACATCGACCATCCCGGCGCCGTGGCAGTACTGCCGATGAACGACGCCGGCGAGATCCTGCTCCTGAAGCAGTACCGGCATCCTGTGGGGATGGATCTCTGGGAAATTCCGGCCGGCCTGCTGGACGTCGAGGGGGAGGACTTCGTCGTGGGGGCCGCCCGGGAGCTGGCCGAAGAAGCGGACCTCGCCGCCGGAACCTGGAACGTCCTTGCTGATTTCTTCAATTCGCCCGGCTCCTCCAGTGAAGCCATCAGGATCTACCTCGCCCGTGACCTCACCGAGGTGCCCCACCATGAGCGCCACGAGCGGATGGACGAGGAGGCGGAAATTGAGTTCCATTGGATCGCCCTCGACGACGCCGTGGCCGCGGTGCTGGCAGGGCAGCTGCACAACCCGTCCGCCGTCGTCGGCATTCTTGCAGCAGCGGCAGCGCGTGCTGCCGGCTTTGCCCGGCTCCGCCCCGCTGATTCACCCTGGCCGGCCCACCCCAGCCAGCGCTGATGCCGCAGAGCATCGCGGCGGACGCTGCACCAGTCTCCCCGGTACCTGATAAGGCACCCGCACCATCCAAACCCCAAACCGCGATCGACCGTGCCATCACGGAGTACCTGCAGCATATGAGCGTCGAACGGGGACTGGCTTCCAACACCCTCTCCGCATACCGCCGGGACCTCACCCGCTACTCCCGCTACCTGTCGGAGGCCGGATGCCAGAGCCCGGACCAGGTCACCCGGCACCATGTCACGGGCTATGTCCAGGCCCTCTCCGACGGTTCCGACGGCGGTACCGCCTTGGGCGTCAGGTCCGCCGCCCGGACAATAGTGGCGGTGCGCGGCCTGCATAAGTTCTGGGCCCTGGAAGGACTGACCACCACGGACCCCGCCAGCGATGTGCATCCGCCCATGCCCGGCAAGAGGCTGCCCAAGGCAATCAGCGTGGATGAGGTCACGCGGATCCTTGAAGCGGCCGGCACAGACACAGCCACCGGCCTCCGGGACCGTGCACTGCTGGAGTTCCTGTACTCCACCGGCGCAAGGATCAGCGAGGCAGTTGGCCTTGATGTGGACGACATCTCACTCCAGGAGGCAGAGGCCGGCCCCGCGATTGTCCGGCTGTTTGGCAAGGGCTCCAAGGAACGGCTGGTGCCGCTGGGATCCTACGGCGCGCGCGCCCTGGACGCCTATCTGGTACGCGGCCGTCCGCTGCTGGCAGCAAAAGGCAAGGGCACACCGGCGCTGTTCCTGAACGCCAGGGGTGGAAGGATCAGCCGCCAGAGCGCCTGGACAATCCTCAAGGCCGCCGCCGACAAAGCCAACATCACCAAGTCTGTCTCGCCGCACACGCTCCGGCACTCGTTTGCCACCCACCTCCTGGAAGGCGGCGCGGATGTCAGGGTGGTCCAGGAATTGCTGGGCCACGCTTCAGTGACCACCACGCAGGTCTATACCCTGGTCACGGCCGATACGCTCCGCGAAATCTATGCTGCCGCGCACCCCCGGGCTTTGGGATAAGAGTCTCCAGCGCACGCCCCCGCGAAAGTTTTTTCGCCGGGGTGTAATAAACACGGCACCACGGGACACTTAGTGGTTTAACAACCATCGTTATCCGATGCCGGGGGGACACATGTTGGCAGCCAGTGAACATGACTTTATGGAACTGCACACGCAGCATTTCACGCGCGTCTACCGCTATATTGCCTACCGCATCAATGACCTGCCTCGGGCCGAGGAACTTGCGGCAGATGTCTTCAGGATCGCCTGGGAGAAGCACCCAGGGGAGCCGCCCGGCATCGGCTGGCTGCTGGCTACCGCCCGGAGAGTCCTCAGCAACGAGTACAAGGGCCGCCGTCGCCGCCTCGAACTTATCGATCGGCTGAAGGACCAGGCCCGCATCCAGGCTCCTGGCTCCGGGGATGACCAGCAGGCCGCTGTGGCCGAGGTCCTGTTGCAGCTCAAGGACCGGGACCGGGAGGTCCTGATGCTCAGCTACTGGGACGATCTGACCACCGCCGAACTGGCCCAGACACTGGGTTGTTCTCCCTCGGCGGCTGCCGTCCGTCTTCACCGGGCCCGCCGGGCATTCGCCAGTGCGGCCCCCGCGCAACTCATGACAGAACGGAAGGGCTAGCCATGGACCGGATCGAACAGCTCATGAAGGATGCCAAGCCAATGGTGGGGGAGCCACCAACCGCAGCCGCAGCAATCGCCGCCCGGTCAGCCGTCTTTACTGATGACCCCGATGTGGTTTCGCTGTCAGGGCACAGGTCCGCCCGTCGGGCACGCGTCCGCGCGGCAGTCGTCGCGGTTGCGGCCGCGGCAGTGGTTGGAGCCGTTGTCCTTGCCGGCGGAATGGGGGTACCCGAGCCTGGGCCCGGGCCCGCAGCCACCACTAACGCCACAACCGCCCCAAGCACAACCACCCCGCCTCCGCCCTCGACGAGTCCCACCGCCACTGCCACAGCACCTCCTCCTGCCACAGAACCTCCCGGCGCCACAGCCCCTGCTGCCCTGACCACAGGTGGCATCCCGTGCGTCGTCGCCAACATTGACCAGCCCGCGGAGCCGGCCCGGACCATCGGGCCGATCGCCCAAACCGAGCAGGGCTACTACACCGTGCTTGGCTGCGCCGAAGGTTGGCTGGCCTACTCGATTTCCGACGACGGCGCCAGGGCACTTCAGCTCGACGGCGGAAACGCCTGGTACCGCATCGCCAAGCTGGAAAATGGCCGGTTCGTCTTTGACGTCCAGGCGCCGTGGTCCACGGTTTTCAGCTGGGAATTCCAGGCACTCAACAATGACGTCTCGCAAAACGGTCAACGGGTGACTGCACAGGAAGCGATGGACCAGGAATTCGCCCAGAAAGGCATCCCTGTGGAGCTCCGCCCGCAGCTCGTGGGCCAGGGCCCGGCCGACCCCTCCCAGCAATAAATCCGCAGTGCCTGGAGGGGCCAGGCTATAGGGTTAGGGGATGACAGCAGTAGCCGTAACGCTGTGCTTCCTGACCCGGGATGTTGCCGGTGTGCCCCAGGTCCTGCTGGGTACCAAGAAGACCGGCTTTGGGCGGGGAAAGATCGTGGGCCTGGGCGGCCACGTTGAACCGGGCGAGACGGACGCCGAAGCCGCGTGCCGGGAAGTGCACGAGGAATCCGGGGTTGTTGTCCTGCAGGAGGATCTGCGCGACGCCGGTGTGGTGGTGTTCGATTTCCCGGCGCGCCCGGAGTGGAACATGACCACCAGGCTGTTCGTTGCGACCCGTTGGGCGGGGGAGCCGGCCGAAAGCGCCGAAATCCTGCCCGAATGGTTCGACGTCGGGTCCCTCCCCGTGGACAGGATGTGGCAGGATGCATCCCATTGGCTCCCATTGGCCCTTAACGGCTCGGTGCTGCACCTCGTGGTGGTGCTGAACGAGGACAACGAGACTGTGCGTGAAGTGCTCGATTACACAACCCGCTGACAATCCGCCGCGCCGGCTGCCCAGGCCCCGGCGCCCGTCAAAGATTCTTCCGGCCAGCCTGTAACCATTCGCCGGCAGCCGGAAACTACACGGTCAGCCTGCAAGTCAGGACACAACGCATTTCAGGGGGAAAGGTGCTTTCAGAGCGCGAGTTGGCGTTTATCGCCTTGTACAAGGACAGCTATCCACGAATCCACACGTTCGTACAACGGCGCGTGAATGATCCCGAACTGGCCCAGGAACTGGCGGCAGACGTCTTCCGGATCGCCTGGCAAAAGTGGGACGGCACCTCCGGCATCGAGATGGCGTGGTTGTTCACCGTTGCCCGCAACCTGATCGGCAACGCCTACCGGGGCCGGGACCGCCAGCGCGCGCTGCAGGAACGCCTGGTGGCTTCAGCAGCTGATGGGCCTGGATCGGTCAGCGACAACATGTCAGTGGAGCAGGCGCTGATGGCGCTGCGGGAAAAGGACCGGGACGTTCTCCAGCTGGCCTACTGGGACGGGCTGTCGGTCGTTGAGATCGCCCAGGTACTGCAGTGCACCCAGACTTCGGCCAAGGTACGGCTGCACCGCGCCAGGGAAGCTTTCCGCAAGCTCCTGCCGGCTCTTTGTGAACCAATCGACCAGAAAGTGGGGGCCTAATCATGGATATCATCAGGAATCTCGTTTCAGACGCTGACCCCGTTGCCAGCAAACCCGTTGCTTCGGACGGCGAAGAGGCCCTTCGCGCAATGTTTTCCCGGCCGGAGGTTTTCGCCGACAGGGTGTCCCCGAACGTTCCCACCCTGGCAGAGCGGAGGCAGCGCCGTCACAGGATCGCGGGACTGCTGAGTGTCGCCGCGGCCGCGGTTACGGCAGGGGTCCTGGTGTCGCTCAACCTTGGACCGCTTACCTCCGCACCGGCGCCGGCGGGCACCTCTACCGCTACTGCCTCACCCACCGTGAGCAGCAGCATGTCGCCAACGCCAACGCCTACGCCCAGCCCGGTCCCCTCTAGCGGGGCTTCCGCTGCTGCACCGGCCGCGCCTCCCGTGACCGCTTCCGCGCCGCCTGCGCAAGCGTGGAAGTCGTACCTCAGCGCTGATGGCAGGATCTCCTTTGAGTATCCCGCCGACTGGAGCGTGCAGCAGCCCCACACGATCAACCCGGATTATCCAGCCGTGGACGCTGTGGTCAGGGACCAGGCGGGAAAGCAGCTGGCTGCCCTTCACTATGGGGCCTCCGGTGGCATCGGTGGCGTTTGCTCCACGCCCCCAGTGCCGTATGCCGTCCTTGATTCGGTGGAACTCGCCCTGCCGTACAACGCGGCAGCGTCCAATGTCATCACGCCCCGGTTTACCTTCCGCGCCCTGGTGGAGGGGGACAAAGTCACCGCCTCCTACGGGATCACCAGCAGCGCTGCCGGAGTGGACGGAAAGAGCTGCATGTTCTACAACGTGGTCAACGGCCCTGCCGAAGCCCCCATGTACTCCTTCGCCGACACCGTGCAAGTGAACGCAGGCGCGGCAGGGACTGGGGCCACCAAGACGTTCGGCTCGCTGGAGGAGGCACGCGCCTACATGCAGTCTCCGGAGTACCTCAACGCCAAACGAATGATCACCTCGCTGGCAATCAAAGCAGGCTAACGCGTCACAGCAGGCTAAGCACGACGGCCCCATCACGACGGCGGCCCGGTCACCCTTGAAAGGTGACCGGGCCGCCGTCGTGGCTTACTTCAGCTGAGGTGTGTTGATACTTGGCGAAACCGAGGGCTACGGGACGTGCCGCTCTTCGGCGCCGTTGTATTCGCTCAGCGGACGGATCAGGGAGTTCGAGTCCAGCTGCTCCATGATGTGGGCCGTCCAGCCGGTGATCCGGCTGGCGACGAACAGGGGAGTGAAGGTGGGGGTGTCGAACCCCATCAGGTGGTACGTGGGCCCGGCCGGATAGTCGAGGTTCGGCTTGATGGCCTTTGCCTCCTCCATGGCCGATTCCAGGCCGTTGTAGAGGCCCAGGAGCTCAGGCCGCCCATAGTGCGCGATCATCTTGTCCAGGGCGGCTTTCATGGTGGGCACACGGGAATCGCCGTGCTTGTAGACACGGTGGCCGAAGCCCATGACCTTCTTTTTCTTGGCCAGGGCGTCCTCCATCCAGGCTTTGGCCCGCGCGGCTGCCTCCTCCATCGACTCCTCAGGCCGGATGCCGATTTCGTCGAAGGTGTGCATCACGGCCTCGTTGGCCCCGCCGTGCAGGGCCCCCTTGAGCGCGCCGATGGCCCCGGTGACAGCCGAATGAAGGTCCGAAAGCGTTGAAGTGATGACCCGTGCGGTAAACGTCGAGGCGTTGAAGGAGTGCTCGGCATACAGGATCATGGAGACGTTGAACGCCTCCACCACCTCCGGGACCTGCTCCTCGCCGAAAGCCATCCAAAGGAAGTTCGCCGAATAGCCCAAGTCATCGCGCGGCTCGACTGGTTCAATGGTGCGGCCCGCCGCGTGGCGGCGGCGCTGGTCGTAGGCCACCACACCCGGCATCGCGGCGAACAGGTCCACCGCCTTGGCCATGTTGGCCTCCCGGGAGGAGTCCTCTGTGAGCGGGTGGCGTGCGCCCATTACGGAAGCTGCGGTCCGGCAGACGTCCATTGGGTGCGAGGTCACGGGCAGCGCATCGATGACCTGTTTGACCACCGGGTCCAGGGCACGGCCCGCGCGCTCCCGCGCGGTGAACTCGCCCAGCTGCTCCGCGTTGGGGAGCTCGCCGTTCCACAGCAGGTAGGCCACTTCCTCAAAAGTGCACCTGGCAGCCAGCTCCTGCACGGGGTAGCCCCGGTACAGCAGCGAATTGGTGTCCGGGTTGACCTTCGAGACGGAGGTGTAATCCACCACGACGCCGGCGAGGCCCTTTTTGATGTCCTGTTCAGCCACGCTGAATCTCCTTTGTTCCTGTCGCCTGGTATCCGGCCTGCGGCCGGAAACTGTTTGAGGGATCACTTACCGGGTATCTGGAAGTTAAAGATCCCGGTATCGAAGCGGTTGTAGGCCTCGTAGTCAACGAGGTCATACAAGCGCGCACGCGTCAGCATGGTTCCGACCTGCGCCTCCTGGGTTCCGTCAGCCTTGATCGATTCCAGCGTACGCTCCGCGGCGCCCATGGCACTACGGAGGAGCGTCACCGGATAAATGATCATGTTGACGCCGGCAGCGGCGAGCTGGTCCACCGTGAAGAGCGCGCTTTGGCCGAATTCTGTCATGTTGGCCAGGATGGGGACGTCCACCGCATCCCTGATCGCCTGGAATTCGGAAAGGTCCTTCATGGCTTCGGGGAAGATCGCGTCTGCTCCGGCGTCCACCAGGGCCCTGGCCCTGTCCTGCGCTGCTTCCAGGCCGTCAGTTGCCCGGATGTCGGTCCTGGCCATTATGAGGAAGTTCGGGTCGCGGCGTGAGTCCACGGCGGCCCGGATCCGTTTGGTAGCGGTGTCCAGGTCCACCACGTTCTTCCCGTCAAGGTGGCCGCAGCGTTTGGGATTGAACTGGTCCTCGATGTGCAGGCCTGCCAGGCCGGCATTTTCGAGTTCCTGGACCGTGCGGGCCACGTTCATCGGTTCGCCGAAGCCCGTGTCGGCGTCCACCAGGCAGGGCAGGTCGGTCATGCGGGCGATCTGCCCGGCGCGGGTGGCTACCTCAGTCAGCGTGGTCAGGCCGATGTCCGGCAGCCCCAGGTCGTTGGCGAGCACGGCGCCGGAGATGTAGACACCGGCGAAGCCCTTCTCCCCGATGAGCCGTGCGGAGAGCGGATTGAAGGCCCCCGGGAACTGCTGGATGGTTCCGGACGCGAGGAGCTCGCGGAGGGTGATCCGCTTCTGCTCAGGGGTGACGGCCGAGTACAGCATTTAGAACAGCCCCTGGGGCGCGGCGCCGAAATCAATGACTCCGGCCGCGGCTGTGATGTTCAACTGGTCCAGCTCTCCCTCGGCGAGGTGGGGAGTGCGCGAAGCGGCGTCAAGGAAACGCTCAATTTCCTCCTCGTCCACCAGCCCGGAAGCCAAGGTGCGGAATTTGTGAACGTACTGCTCCCGGGCGAACGGGCGGGCGCCCAGCGGGTGGGCATCCGCGACGGCGATTTCGTCGGTGATGACGGTGCCGTTGGCGAGGGTGATCTCCACCGAGCCGCCGAACGCCTTTTCGTTGATGTCCAGGGAGTGGTACCGGCGGGTCCACTCTGCGTCTTCCTCGGTGGTGACCTTATGCCACAGTTCCACAGTGTCTGGCCGTGCCGCCCGTTCCGGGGAGTACGAGTCCACGTGATGCCAGGCACCGTCCTGCAGGGCGACAGCAAAAATGTACGGGATGGAGTGGTCCAGGGTCTCGCGGCTGGCCGTGGGGCTGTACTTCTGGGGGTCGTTGGCTCCGGAGCCGATGACGTAGTGGGTGTGGTGGCTGGTCTTGATCAGCACGGACTGTACGTTCGCCGGGTCGGTGGCCTCCGGGTGCTCCTTATGGAGCTTGCGGGCCAGGTCGATCCACGCCTGCGCCTGGTACTCCGCGGAGTGCTCCTTGGTGTAGGTGTCCAGGATGGCCCGTTTGGCCTCACCGGGGGTGGGCAGCGGAACGGTGTAGGAGGCGTCAGGGCCGTCAAGCATCCACGCGATCACGCCGTCTTCGCCTTCATAGATGGGCACCGGGGAGGTCTGGCCCCGCATGGCGCGATCGGCAGCTTCCACGGCCATTTTTCCCGCGAACGCGGGGGCGTGGGCCTTCCACGTGGAGATCTCACCCTTGCGCGACTGTCGGGTAGCGGTGGTGGTGTGCAGTGCCTGGCCTACAGACTGGAAGATCGTTTCGACGTCGAGCCCCAGGAGCGTGCCGATGCCGGCGGCGGCGGATGGTCCCAGGTGGGCGACGTGGTCGATTTTGTGCTTGTGCAGGCAGATGGCCTTCACCAGGTTGACCTGGATTTCATACCCGGTGGCAATGGCGCGCACCAGGTCCCTGCCGCTGGAGCCCTTGTGCTGAGCCACCGCGAGGATGGGCGGGATGTTGTCCCCGGGGTGGGAGTAGTCCGCTGCCAGGAAGGTGTCGTGGTAGTCCAGCTCACGGACGGCCACACCGTTTGCCCAGGCCGCCCATTCGGGGGAGACGCGCTCGGCGATGCCAAAGACCTTGGCGCCCTTGCCGCCGGTGCTGGGACCATGGCTGAGCGCCTGCGCCCGGGCGGCGATGATGGGGGCACGGTTGAGGGAAGCGACTGCCACCGAAGCGTTGTCGATGATCCGGTTAATCACCATCTCGGTGACGTCATCGCCCACCTCCACGGGATCCGCCGCGACCACAGCTATCTTGTGCGCCAACTGGTCCTCCCGGGCCAGGTTTTCCTCGCTTTTGTACACACGGACGTGGTGTTCCTTGACCATGGGGCTCCTTTTATTGAGGTGTATGCGTTGCTTTGAGGTGGGAAAGACTGCGGTGCAGGTGCACGGTGGTGGCGGCCTCGGCCAGGCGGGGATTGCGTTCGGCAATAGCCTCGGCAATGGCGGCGTGTTCGGACGCTGCCGCGGCAAGGCGTGGAGCGTCGTTGGCTGCCAGCCGGCGGACCCGTACCAGATGGACCCTGAGGCTGCCCATGGCCTGGGCCAGGTAGGAGTTCGAAATTGCTGCATCTATGGCGGCGTCAAGGCGCGCCACAAGCCCGTAGTATTCATGCTTTGCAGGATCGTCGCTGCGGATCAGCTCCTTGCCGGCCAGCAGTTCCCGGTGCAGTTCCCTGAACTCCTCAGGATTGCCCCGTTCCGCAGCGAGGGCCGCAGCCCTGCCTTCGAGCGTTTCACGCAGCTCGAACAGTTCGTCGATGTCCGCCAGGGAAATATCGGTGACGACGACGCCCCGGCCGCCCGCCGCCGTCGTCAGCCCTTCTGCGGTGAGCCGGCCCAGCGCCTCCCGCAGGGGGGTGCGCGAGACGCCCAAGCGCTCTGACTGTTCCACTTCCGCGAGCAGCGTGCCGGGACGCAGGCGCCATTCCACAATGTCCTCACGGAGGGCGGCATAGGCCCTGTCGCTGGCACGCATCTTTGCTCCTTTTTCGCCGAGATCCAGTCCAGTGTATACACAGATGTGGGATTTTAGGCGCAAGACGGGAAGAAAGACGAAAAAAGGCTGAAGTTCAGCCGATTATGTATACAGCCAATGGGGCTTGGTGTTAGCGCCCACTCCACTTGTATTCGTTCTCCGGCCGCCCGGGCGTCCCGTAACGGGCCGTCCGGGACACTGTTCCGGCATCGGCCAAATACTCCAGGTAGCGCCGTGCCGTGACGCGGGACATGCCCAGCGCATCCATGACCTCCGCGGCTGAGACAGCCTCGGAGTGTTGCTTCATGTAGTCCTGGACAGACTCCAGTGTTGAAACGGAGAGTCCTTTCGGCAAAGGCATCTCTGACGGCGCCCGGAGGCTTGCGAAGGCCTGGTCCACCTCGCTCTGCGAGGCGCCGGTCCTTCGCGAACCAGAGCCGGGCTCGGGGGAGGCGAGCTGTTGCCGGAACAGGCGGTAGCTGGCCAGCTTGTCCGCGAAGGTGGCGTAGGTGAAGGGCTTGATGAGGTACTGGACAACGCCGATGGCCACGGCGCTCCGGACGATGGCCAGTTCCCGGACAGCCGTGATGGCGATGATGTCAGCGAGTATTCCGGACGCGCGCATCCGCCGGGCAATGTCCAGGCCATGAAGATCGGGAAGGTTCATGTCCAGCAGGACGAGTTCCACAGGGTCACCGGAGGCGGCAAAGTCGGAGAGGAGGCGGAGCGCGGACTGTCCGTCCGGAGCGGTACCGGCAAGCGTGAAACCCTCAAGCCTGCCCACGTATGCAGCGTGGGCCGCGGAGGCAACCGGCTCGTCCTCCACCACGAGGACGCGGATTTCACTCACTGGTACTGCTCCTCTTTGTCGGCACCGGGCGCCATGGCCGGCAGGAAGACATGGAACTGGGCTCCGTCCGTGCCTGTGATGGTCATCGTACCGTCCAGGCGCTGCACTGCCTGCCGGACCAGGGCCAGGCCTACTCCACGTCCGAAGGGGCCAGCCTTTTTGGTGCTGAAGCCGTGCTTGAAGATATGTTCCACCGCTTCGGGGTCAACCCCCGAGCCCGAATCCCGCACGGTGATGTCCAGTCCCTCGGCGTCGGACTCCACTGTCAGTTCCACCTCCCGGGGTGCCTCGCCGTCCGCAGCCGCGTCAATGGCATTGTCCAGGAGGTTGCCCAGAATGGTGACGAGGTCCTGGACTGCCAATCCCGTGAGGGAGGCGGAGCCCAGGGTCCTCAGCGACAACTTCACACCCCGTTCGTTCGCTTCGGACGCCTTGCCCATGATGAGGGCACTGAGGACGGGTTCATCCACTGAGCTGATCATTTCGTCCGTGAGCTGCTGGCTGAGCTCAAGATCCTTCGTGGCGAACTCCAGCGCCTCCCGGGTCCGGCCCAGTTCGAGGAGGGACACCATGGTGTGCAGCCTGTTGGCATGTTCGTGTGTTTGGGCCCGGAGCGCGTCAGAGAGTGTCCTCATGGTCTGGAGTTCGCTGCCCAGGGATTCAATTTCCGTCCGGTCGCGGATGGTGGCCACCGTGCCGAACACGGCGGGGCGGCGCCCGCCTGGTGCGTCGGGACCAAGGGCGGGGCCCTGGTTTACCACCACGATGCGCGGTCCTGTCAGATGGATTTCGTCGAGGGCGGTGCGCCCCGATTCAAAAAGTTCCTTCAGGCTGTCGGCAAGGGGAAGGTCGGCCAGCGACGGCGGCTGGGAAGGATCATCGCCCGATCCCCGGGGCTCGAGCCCCAGCAGTTCAGCAGCCTGGTCGTTATACATGACCACCCTGCCTTTGGTGTCGATCAGGATGAGCCCTTCCCGGACGGAGTGCAGGACGGATTCGTAATAGGCGAAGAGCTGGGCGAGCTGTTCCGGTCCCCAGCCCCGCGTGACCTTGCGAAGGTAACGGCCCAACAGCCACGAAGCAACCGATCCGCCCACGAGCAAGGCCAGGCCGATGCCCAGCAGCGCCGGCAGCCTGCTGGACAGGGCCACGTCGACGGTCCGGACCGTAACGCCGGCTGCGACCAGCGCCTTCACGTTGCCGCCTGCGTCCTTGACGGGGACGATGGTTCGCACCGACGGTCCCAAGGTGCCTGCCGTGACCTCCGTCAGGACGCCGCCCTGGAGTGCGGCATCGATGGAACCAATGTACGGCCGGCCGATTTCCTCATCCCGCGGATGGGTCCACCTGGTGCGGTCCGGGGCCATGATCGTGACAAAGTCCACGCCCGCTCCCGCCATCACATCCAGTGCATACGGCTGCAGGACCGCCGTCGGATCCGGGGCGTCCGCTGCCTGGAGCACCAAGGGATTCGCAGCGATGGCCGCAGCCACCCCCGTCATACGGCGCCCGGCTTCCTCGTAGGCGCGGTCCCGGGCGTCGGTGAACGTTGCGGTGCCCACGATCGCGAGGAAGGCCAGCACAATCAGCAGGTTGGCTACAAACAGCCGGCGGGCGATACTCCAGCGGTGGATCATTTCGTACCTCCCATGACCAATATGAACGCAACGGTGAGCTAAGTCACGGTGTACCTAATGATGGATATCACACCGGACCGACGTGAAGGGCCCAGAGACTGAGCCGAAGCGTCTTCCAGATTATCCATAAGGAGACACATCATGGCTTCTCAACGAGGAGAGTCAGCAGCGCCTGCAAAGGCCGCCCGCAAGGGGCTGGACAAATCCCACTACCTCTACATTGCCGTCATCGCCGCCGTGATCCTGGGCGCCCTTGTCGGTCTGATGTTCCCCGAGGTCGGCAAAGCGCTGAAACCGCTTGGCGACGGCTTCATCAAGCTCATCAAGATGATGATCGCGCCGATCATCTTCTGCACCATCGTCCTGGGCATTGGCTCCATCGCCAAGGCAGCCACCGTTGGCAAGGTGGGCGGCCTGGCCCTGGGCTACTTTGTCCTTATGTCCACCTTCGCCCTGGGCATTGGCCTTGTGGTTGGTAACCTGATCCACCCCGGTGAAGGTTTGAAGCTGGCCGCATACGACCCCAACAAGAAGGCAGAAGTAGACAGCACCGTTGCCTTCCTCCTGGGCATCATTCCGGGCGACATTCCGGTTCTGCCCACACTCTTCGCCGCCATCCTCGTAGGCTTTGCCCTCCAGAAGATGGGCCCGCAGGGCGCTCCTGTCCTGAAGGCCATCAGCCACGGCCAGGTGCTGGTATTCCGGATCCTCATCATGATCATGTGGCTTGCTCCGGTGGGCGCCTTCGGTGCCATCGCTGCAGTCGTCGGCGCGACCGGTGTCGCTGCAATCGTCAGCATGTTCACCCTGATGGCCGCCTTCTACATCACCTGCGCCCTCTTCATCGTGGTGATCCTCGGTGGCCTGCTTCAGGTAGTGACCGGCGTGAACATCTTCAAGCTGATGAAGTACCTGGCCCGCGAATACCTCCTGATCTTCTCCACCTCTTCTTCCGAGGCAGCACTGCCCCGCCTCATCGCCAAGATGGAGCACCTGGGTGTGTCCAAGCCGGTTGTTGGCGTCACCGTACCCACCGGTTACTCCTTCAACCTGGACGGCACCGCCATCTACCTGACCATGGCGTCACTCTTCGTGGCCAACGCCATGGGAACCCCGTTGGATCTCGGCGCCCAGGTTTCCCTGCTGATCTTCATGATCATCGCCTCCAAGGGTGCAGCCGGTGTCACCGGTGCAGGCCTGGCCACACTGGCCGCCGGCCTGCAGGCACACAAGCCGGAACTGCTCGGCGGCGTTGGCATGATCGTCGGAATCGACCGGTTCATGTCTGAAGCCCGCGCTCTGACCAACTTCACCGGCAACGCGGTAGCCACCCTCCTGATCGGTACCTGGGTCAAGGAAATCGACGGCGAGCAGGTCACCCGTGTCCTGTCCGGCGAGGAGCCCTTCGACGAGACGACCATGATCGCCGGCCACCACGAGGTCCAGGAAAGCCCGGCCTCGGGCAAGGCTGTTCCCGCCACCGTCTAGATCCGCTGGAAAGCAGGCGCCCCGGCGCCAGGAAACCACCCGCACAGCTCAGCCTGTGCGGGTGGTTTCCTGTTCGGCGGAATTCCAACCTTCGACCTCAGGTAAAAGGTAAAGGCTCAAACGCCGTGAAATGTCAAGTTCCATGGAATGCCGTGTCGGCGCTGTAGCCTTGGGTGGAAAGAAGCATGGGCGCTGGAGAGTCAGCGGCAGAAAAAATCACCGTCATCGAAAGTGTGGATAGATACGTGAGCAGCGAACAGGGTTCAGCAACTCTGGAAGGCACGGAACTGGATCTGGAAGACGCCGTGATGGGTCCCACCGGGCGCCCGTACCGCGAATTCCCGGAACCTGCCCCTCTGTCGTCCCATGGTCCGGCCCGTGTCATCGCCATGGTCAACCAAAAAGGCGGCGTCGGCAAAACCACGTCCACCATCAACCTGGCCGCGGCCTTGGCAGAATACGGCCGCAGGGTCCTGCTGGTGGACTTCGACCCCCAGGGCGCTTTGTCCGCCGGCCTCGGTATTAATCCCCATGAACTCGACCTCACGATCTACAACGTCCTCATGGACCGCAAAGTGGACATCCGCGATGCCATCCACCAAACGGGCGTCGAGAATGTGGACCTGCTGCCGGCGAATATCGATCTCTCCGCCGCCGAAGTGCAGCTGGTCAACGAGGTAGCCCGGGAACAGGTCCTGGACCGCGCGCTCAAGAAGGTGGAGGACGACTACGACGTTGTGCTCATCGACTGCCAGCCTTCGCTGGGACTCCTGACTGTGAACGCCCTGACCGCCGCCCATGGCGTCATCATTCCCCTGATCTGCGAGTTCTTCGCGCTCCGGGCTGTCGCACTGCTGGTGGAGACCATCGACAAAGTCCAGGACAGGCTGAATCCCCGCCTGCAGGTGGACGGCGTGCTAGCCACCATGTACGACGCCCGCACCCTGCACAGCCGTGAGGTCATCACCCGCCTGGTGGAGGCTTTCGGGGACAAGGTCTTCGAGACAGTCATCAAGCGTTCCATCAAGTTTGCTGATGCCACGGTTGCCGCGGAGCCCATCACCAGCTATGCCGGCAACCACATCGGTGCCGATGCCTACCGCCGCCTGGCCAAAGAGCTGATCTCCCGCGGTGGCGCACCCTAGCCAGGCCGTGCCTGAAACCAAACCCGGCTTTGAGGTCCGGCTGGCCAACTTCACCGGGCCTTTTGACCTCCTGCTTGGCCTGATCGCCAAGCACCAGCTGGACATCACCGAGGTGGCCATCGCAACGGTCACCGATGAATTCATTAAGTACATCAGGAAGCTCCAGAAGCTCGGCGAGGAATGGGCCCTGGATGAAGCCAGTGAGTTCCTGGTCATCGCCGCCACCCTGCTTGACCTGAAGGCCGCCCGGCTGCTTCCCGCCGGCGAAGTGGAGGACGATGAAGACATCGCACTGCTTGAAGCCCGCGATCTCCTTTTCGCCCGCCTGCTCCAATACAAGGCGTTCAAGCAGGTGGCGGGCCTGATCGGCGCCACCCTCGAGCAGGAGGCGCAGAGGTTCCCCCGCCAGGTGGCCCTCGAGGAACACTTCGCCGCCATGCTCCCCGAACTTGTCTGGAAGCACACCCCGGACCAATTTGCCAGGCTGGCCGAGGCTGCGCTGAAGCCCAAGACGCCCAGGCCAACCGAGGTGGGCCTGGCACATCTGCACGGCAGCACGGTCAGTGTCAGGGAACAGGCCGAAATCCTTGGCCTCCGGCTGCAGCTGGGGAAGCCTCTGTCCTTCCGGGCCCTGATTGCTGATGCAGACTCAACCCTGGTGGTGGTGGCCAGGTTCCTCGCCCTGCTGGAGATGTTCCGGGACAAGGTGGTGTCCTTCGACCAGCTTTCCCCGCTGGGGGACCTCACTGTGCATTGGACCGCTGACGGCCAGGACTGGTCCACGGAAAACTTGAGCGAAGAATATGAGGAGCAGCAGTGAACGAGGACTTTCCGGATGCCGATCCAGCTGCCAGTACCGATTCAGCTGGAGCCTCCGGCGCTGAGTCAGGCGCAGACGTTCGGAACCTGCCCGGAGGGGCCAAAGCCGCCATCGAAGCCGTACTGATGGTTCTTGACCAGCCGGCCACCGCCACCGAGTTGGCATCGGGATTGAACCTGA
Source organism: Arthrobacter sp. CDRTa11 (assembly GCF_026427775.1). Taxonomy (NCBI): domain Bacteria; kingdom Bacillati; phylum Actinomycetota; class Actinomycetes; order Micrococcales; family Micrococcaceae; genus Arthrobacter; species Arthrobacter sp. CDRTa11. The sequence goes on from NZ_CP044532.1 coordinate 1,865,957, forward strand.
CCGTCGCCGTCGTCGAACAGTTCCTTGCGGAACTGCAGCGTGAGTATAGCGGCTATACTGTTAAAGCCCCGGACACGGACGTTGCCAGCGACGCTGGCTTCAGCTCCAGCCCCCGGGGTTTTGAATTGCGGAATATCGCCGGTGGCTGGCGGATCTACTCACGCACGGAATTTGCCGACGTCGTTGGCAGGTTTGTGCTTGAAGGTCAGACAGCCAGGCTCACGCAGGCGGCGCTGGAAACACTCGCTGTCATCGCGTACCGGCAGCCCGTTTCCAGGGCAAGGGTGTCTGCAATTCGAGGAGTCAATGTTGATTCTGTCGTACGGACACTGACACAGCGCGGGCTGATCGAAGACTCGGGAACAGACCCCGAGTCGGGCGCCATCCTCTACCGGACCACGTCGTATTTCCTGGAACGGATGGGGATCGGCTCTGTGGCGGACCTGCCTCAGCTTTCCCCCCATCTTCCGGGGCTGGAAGGCATCGAGGAGTTCTACGACGCCGAAAGAATGTAGGCGGGAATTCCCGCCTGCGCACAAGAGTATTCATCAGGGCAGATAAATTCTGCATGGCTGGTTAGGGTTGTCCTTGGACAACTTGCCGGCCGACATATCGAAGGACGGGTCATGACACAGGCGGGACGCCAGGGTTCACCACGTAACAGTTCGGGACGTAACAGTTCAGAACGCAACTCAACAGAGGGCGGCGCAAGCCGCAATCCCGCCCAGGGCGGCGGCAGCCGCGGCGGTGCGCAGGGCGGCGGGTTCCGCGGCAGTGCCGGCAAGCGCGGCGGCGGCTTCGGCGGTGCCGGCTTTAGCGGCGGCGACCGGCCCTACAAGGCACCCAGGCCCCGCGAAGAGCGCTTCATCGATCCGGACGAGGCCCCCGCAGCCCAGGACGGACGGGCCACCTCGGACTGGAAGCCCAACGCCAAGCCTTCCTCGCGTAAGCCTGCCGCCCGCAAGCCTGGCGCCAACAAGGCTCCCGGCACTCCTGGTGCGCTCAAGCCTAAGCCCCGCACCGGCAAGCCGGGAGCGGCGGCATCGCGCGCCTTCGGCAGCGAACGTTTTGGCCAGAACCTTGGCCCCGTCCGCAAGCCGGCGCGCAAGCGCGGCCCCCGCGGCGCTGTTCCACAGTCTGAACTGCACGATGCCGACGGCGTCCGCCTGCAGAAGGTCATGGCCCAGGCCGGCGTGGCTTCACGCCGCGTCTGTGAGGAAATGATCGCTGAAGGCCGGGTGGAAGTTGACGGCCAGGTGGTCACCGAACTCGGTGTGCGCGTGGATCCCAAAACTGCTGTTATCCACGTCGACGGCCTCCGCATCCAGCTGGATGACAATCTGGTCTACATGGTCTTTAACAAGCCCAAGGGCGTGGTGTCCACCATGGAGGACCCCGACGGACGTCCCTGCATCAGTGACTTCGTGCGCAAGACCCACCAGGGCGAACGCCTGTTCCATGTGGGCCGGCTGGACGTCGCCACCGAGGGCCTGCTGCTGCTGACCAACGACGGCGAACTGGCCAACCGGCTGACGCACCCTTCCTACGAGGTGCCCAAGACGTACCTCGTCCAGGTCCGCGGCCCCTTCCCCCAGGGTGTTGGCGCCCAGCTGAAGGCAGGCGTGGAGCTGGAGGACGGCATCGCATCCGTTGACTCCTTCAAACTGGTGGACTCCACCCCTGGCCACGTGCTGATCGAAGTGGTCCTGCACTCCGGCAAGAACCGGATTGTCCGGCGCCTCTTTGATGAGGTGGGCTTCCCGGTCCTGCGCCTGGTGCGCGTCAAGGTTGGACCCATCGGCCTGGGCGACCAGCGCCAGGGCAGCATCCGGAACCTCGGCAAGCAGGAAGTCGGTCACCTGCTGGCATCCGTAGGGCTCTGAGGCATGTCCGCATTTCGCACGCACGGCCGCGGACACCTTAACGGGCCGGTAGTGGTGATTGGCACCGGGCTGCTCGGTGCCAGCATCGGGCTTGGCCTGCGTGGACGCGGTGTGCCGGTGTTCCTGTCCGACCCCTCTCCCACCAACCAGGCCGTCGCCGTTGATATCGGCGCCGGCCTGCCCTTGGGGGAGATCGACGACGGGAAACCGGAGCTTGTGGTGGTGGCTGCCCCGCCCGACGTGACTGCTGATGTGGTGGCTAAAGCGCTGGCCGACTACCCCGACTCCGTGGTGGTTGATATCGCCAGCGTTAAGGGTGCCATCCTGGACGAATTGCGCAGTCGTGGGGTTGACCTTTCCCGCTACGTGGGTACCCATCCCATGGCCGGCCGCGAGAAATCGGGACCGGTCGCTGCCCGCGGTGAGCTTTTTACGTCCATGCCCTGGGTGCTCTGTCCGTCAGAGGAAACGTCAGCCGCCGCTGTGCAGACAGCGCATGCGCTGGCGACGGATCTTGGTGCGGTGGTATCCCAGTTCACCCCGGACGAGCACGACGAAGCGGTGGCACTGGTGTCGCACCTGCCCCAGGTGATGTCGTCCCTGCTGGCCAGCCGGCTGCAGGGCACGCCGCTCCACGCCCTCTCACTGGCCGGCAACGGCCTGCGCGACGTCACCAGGATCGCGGCCAGTGATCCCACCCTGTGGGTCCAGATCCTGGGCGGAAACGCACCGAAGGTCGTGGAGATCCTTTACGGCGTCCGCGAAGACCTCAACCGTCTCATCGGCACGCTGGAAGCACCGGCGGCGCCCGGTGCCAGGCTTGACCTTGCCCAGCTGATCAGCGAAGGCAACGCCGGCCAGGCCCGGATACCCGGCAAGCACGGCGGCCCTCCGCAGGCCTACTCATGGCTCACAGTCCTGGTGGATGACAAGCCAGGGCAGATCGCGCTGCTCCTCACCGAAATCGGTGAGATCGGCGTGAACGTGGAGGACCTTCGGCTCGATCATTCCTCCGGCCAGAATGTTGGCATGGTGGAGCTTTCCGTACTGCCGAACAAGCATGACCACCTGATCGAAGCACTCAACGACCGCGGATGGCGGGTACTCCAGTAATGACACAGGAACTTCTTGATACCTTGCCTGCGCTGCGCGTCGGCAGGCCGCTCGTCGTTGCCATTGACGGTCCCTCCGGCTCGGGTAAGTCCAGCGTCAGCAAGGAAGTTGCCCGGCGGCTGCGGCTGGCCTATCTCGATACCGGTGCCATGTACCGGGCACTGACCTGGTTTTGCCTCAACAGCGGGATCGACCTTAATGAGGCAGCTGCCGTGGAGCAGGCCGCCAGGGACCTTGTCCTGGACGTGAGCACCAGCCCGCTGGAGGAATTCGTGCGGGTGGATGGCGTCGACGTCACCGGGGCCATCCGCGAACCGGAGATTTCTTCAGCAGTAAGCATCGTCGCCACGACGCTTGGCGCCAGGACCGAGCTGATCCGCCGCCAGCGCGAACTGATCGAAAAGCACCACCGCCGGATGGTGGTGGAAGGGCGGGACATTACCACCGTCGTCGCGCCCGGAGCGGAAGTCAGGATGCTGCTGACGGCAAGCGAAGAGGCCCGGCTCCGCCGCCGGGGAATCCAGCTGGGCGGGACCCAGAACGCGGACCAGCTCGCAGCCCAGGTGACCGGGCGCGACGCCAAGGATTCCACGGTGGTGAACTTCACCCAGGCTGCCGACGGCGTGGTCACCCTCGATTCCTCGGAGCTGGACTTCGCTGAAACGGTGGATGCTGCCCTTGTCATCGTCACAAAGGTCCTCAACCGTGACTGACCGCTGCGCACGATTGCCCTCCCGCTGGACCATGACCTGGAGCCGGCCTGTGGGCTGGATTCTGGACCACCTGGTGTACCGGACCTCGGTCACGGGCAGGGACAACGTACCAACCGGTGGACCCGTCATTTTCGCCGCCAACCACATCAGTTTCCTGGACGGCCCGGTGATGTTCGGCGCTTCACCGCGGCCCATGCACATCTTGGTCAAAAAGGAGATGTTCAACGGTTTCCTCGGACGGGTGCTTCGTGCCTCCGGGCAGCTCCCGGTGGACCGCTCCGGAGACCGTGCGGCGCTGCTGCTTAGCAAGGACGTGCTCGACGCCGGCCGCTGCGTGGGCATACTCCCTGAGGGAACGCGGGGGAGTGGGCAGGCAACGGACATCAGTAATGGTGTCGCGTGGCTGGCGCTGAACTCGGGAGCTCCCGTGGTGCCGGTCGCTATCCTGGGCACCCGGATAGAAGACGAACACCTCGACTCGGTCCCCAAACTTGGGCGGCGGTTCCACGTCAGTTTCGGCAATGCCCTGACGCTGAGCCGCAATACCGGCGAAACAGGCCGTGCTTCAATGGACAGGGCGGGAATGGAAATCCGCGCTGCGCTGGCAGGGCATGTCCTGGACACCATCCAATTCAGTGGGCAGCCTTTGCCCCACGCGGATCTTCCGCAAGAACTTCACGCAGTAGCCGGGACGCCGGCAGATGACCACTAAGGAACGTGCAATGAGCGATACGACTCAATCCTCCGGCCACTCCGGCGCCGGCGAAGACGAATACACGCCCACCGGCACCGACCAGGTGGCCGAACGGTTGGCTGCCCTGGACGATGACGAAGCGGAGATGCGCGCGGCGTCGCTCCGCGCCGGTCTGGACGACTATGAGCTGGATGAAGAGGACGCTGCCCTGCTCAGCGGGGAGTACGGCGACGAAGACTTCGACGGCCCCGTCAAGCTTGATCCTGTACTTGCCATTATCGGCCGTCCGAATGTGGGCAAATCCACGCTGGTTAACCGGATCCTCGGCCGCCGTGAGGCCGTGGTGGAAGACACCCCTGGTGTTACCCGCGACCGTGTGATGTATTCTGCCACCTGGAACGGCCGCAACTTCACGTTGGTGGACACCGGCGGCTGGGAGCATTCCGCCCGCGGAATCCACGCACGCGTTGCCGAGCAGGCCGAAATGGCCGTGGAATTGGCTGACGCGGTGCTGTTTGTTGTTGACTCGGCCGTTGGCGCCACCGCCACGGATGAGGGCGTCATGAAGATGCTCCGCAAGAGCAAGAAGCCTGTCATCATGGTGGCCAACAAGGTGGACGACTTCGCCCAGGAAGCTGACTCAGCCACGCTGTGGGGCCTTGGCTTCGGCGAGCCCTACCCCGTCTCGGCACTCCATGGCCGGGGCGTGGCGGATCTCCTGGACCACGTGATGGACACTCTCCCCGAGTTTTCCACCATCGAGGGCCTGGAACGCTCCGGCGGGCCGCGGCGCATCGCCCTGATCGGACGCCCGAACGTGGGCAAGTCCTCACTGCTGAACAAGCTGGCCGGCTCCGAGCGGGTTGTCGTCGACAACACCGCCGGCACCACCCGCGATCCGGTGGACGAATTCATCGAACTCGGCGGCCGGACCTGGCGCTTTGTTGACACCGCCGGTATCCGGCGCCGCCAGCATATGGCGCAGGGCGCGGACTACTACGCCTCGCTCCGGACCCAGGCCGCGTTGGAAAAGGCCGAGGTTGCCGTAGTGCTCCTGGCCGTTGACGAGGTCCTGAGCGAGCAGGACGTCCGGATTCTTCAGCTGGCCATCGAATCCGGCCGGGCCCTGGTCCTGGCCTTCAACAAGTGGGACCTGCTGGACGACGAACGCCGCACCTACCTGGAGCGCGAAATCGAGCAGGACCTGGCCCACGTGGCCTGGGCCCCGAGGGTCAACATTTCGGCGCTGACGGGTTGGCACAAGGACCGCCTGGTTCCTGCCCTGGACCTGGCCCTGGAGAACTGGGACAAGCGTATTCCCACCGGCCGGCTCAACGCCTTCCTCGGTGAGCTCGTGGCTGCGCACCCGCACCCGGTCCGCGGCGGAAAGCAGCCGCGCATCCTCTTCGGCACCCAGGCATCAAGCCGGCCGCCGAAGTTTGTACTCTTCACCACGGGTTTCCTGGACCCCGGCTACCGCCGGTTCATCACCCGCCGGCTTCGCGAGACGTTCGGTTTCGAGGGCACGCCCATCGAGGTCAACATGCGCGTGCGTGAAAAGCGCGGCAAGAAGCGTTAATTAGGACACACCAGGCCTGTGGCAGTCCCTTAATGTCACAGGCACCCTCCGGAATCGTGTAAGCTTTTGGAGGTGGTTCGGCCGGACTGCTGAGTGGAAAACGTTGGACATCCAGCGCTGACACGCAGCGGAGAACGGCGGAACTGACGGGCTGTAGCGCAGCTTGGTAGCGCACTTGACTGGGGGTCAAGGGGTCGCAGGTTCAAATCCTGTCAGCCCGACCAAAAAAGCCCCGGTGAGATTCTTTCTCGCCGGGGCTTTGTCGTATCTTCAGTGGATCTTGCGTCAGGGCGTTGACTGAAGCGTCCGCTGCCGGTGCTCCCGTGCGGCTGCGATTCCGTCCGCATACGCGGTGGGGGTATGCCCAAATGTTGTGGTGAAAGCGCTGGAGTCGAAGACGTAGGGCGCCTCGTACTGGTAGGCCATCTCCAGGGTCTCCCTGGCCGCAGGAACAAAGAGTGCGCCCATACGCAGGGTGCCTGAGGACATGGTCCGGTACGGCGGGCGGGCGCCGGAGAGCCCGAGGTAGTCGGCGCCAGTCAGGGCCGGGGCAGTTGGAAGGTGCCATATGCGTCCACGGGCGCGTTCGTCCGTGCCCAAGACGGCCAGTGCCCTGCCGATGTCCGGCGTGAAGGTCATCGAATGGGGTTGGTGTGCATCGAAGAGCCACACCGGTGCCTTGCCCTTGGCGATATTGTCTATGACGAAGTTGTTGAACACACTGGTTGACGCTCCCGGCCCGTAGAAGTCAGCGCTGCGGCCGATATTACAGCTGAGGCCGCGCTCCCGGGAGGCAGCCTCAAGGATCCTCAAAAGCGAGGCGCGGACGCGGCCCTTCCGGGTACAGGGCCGGATGGGCGTCGACTCCGTCATGGGGCCTTCCACTTGGCCGTACGCATAGACGTTGTCGAAGAACACCAGGTGGGTGCCATGGGCAAGGCAGGCGTCGATGGTGTTCTGCATGATTGTGGGCCAGTCCCGTCTCCATGCCCGGGTTGTGTACGGCACCCCGACGGTGAGGTAGGCAACGTCAGCGCCGCGGAGCGCCACCATTGCTGACTCCGCGTCCCGAAGGTCAGCCAAGATGGGCGTTGCCGTTGGCAGATTCGGCATGGACCGGGCGACGGAACAGACCGTCCGGCCCTCGGCCAGAAGCGCCCCGATGGTTTCCCTGCCAATGATCCCGTTTCCTCCGAGCACTACGTGTTTGCTCATGTCGCTTCCTTTTCTCCTGGGGTTCCTGCCGGCAGCGGAAAGAGGTCCGCTGTTTCGTTCTGCTGGGCCAGGCGTCTGAGTCCGGCAATCAGCGCGTCGCCCAGGACGGTCCCCACCACCATCAGTTCGGCAATAAGGTCCGGGCGGGTGCGGCTTCCTAAGGCACTGAGATCGGCCCGCGCGATCAGTGCGGCAGCCTGCGCGTAAGCATCCAGGTACTCGTCTGGGGGCTCAAAGCCGATAGTTGCAAACGCATCAAGCGTCCGTGCGGCGACCTCGAAGCCAGGATTCTCCTGGCTGGTGTGCCAGCCTTGTGCGTCGACGAGCTGGTTGATCCGGCCTCGCGCCAGGGGTTCCGCTGTCCCCGCCATCGCCTGGCCAACGCCCAGAGCATGCTGGGCTGCTTCGAACGTATGCGCCAGCGATGTGTCATCCGAGTCCAGGGTGGCAAGCACACGCTTAGTGGCAGCCACCGACAGGCCGCCCGTGTCGATAAGCGCCCGCACCAGCTTCACCCGCTGGACGTGGCTGTCGTTGTAAACCGTCTGGTTGCTGTGGACACGCTCGCCGCCGGACACAAGCCCCTCTCGCTGGTAGTACTTCACCGTCGTCGCGCTGACGCCGGTTTGCCGGCACACTTCGGAGATCTTCATACGCTGATAGTAACGCTATCGATAGTTTAACTACCAATACTTGCGCGTGATATTTTTCGTTGCTGTTTTCCAGCGGGATCAGGGGCTATTTAAGGAATTTCGAGGTTCTGCGGTCGGCCAGGATCTTGCCCTTGGTCTGGCACGTGGGGCAGTACTGAAGGGCGGTATCCGCGAAGGAGACTTCCCTGACAGTGTCCCCGCACACCGGGCACGCCTGCCCGGTCCGGGCGTGGACCCTCATGTGACTCCGTTTTGCATCCTTGAGTTCGTTCGGAGGCCTGCCTTCGGCTTCCGCCATGGCAGTGCCCAGGATGCTGTGGATGGCGTCGTAAAGGACCTGCACGGTATCCCGGTCCAGGGACTTGGCGATCGCAAAAGGGGAGATCCTGGCGGCGTGAAGGATCTCGTCGCTGTACGCGTTCCCTATTCCGGCGATCACGCTCTGGCTGCGCAGGAGGCCCTTGATCTGCTGTGAGCTGGATCCGATGATCTCTGCCAGCATGCCGACGTCGAACGCCGGGCTGAACGGATCCGGGCCCAGGGCCGCAATCCCCGGGACGTCCAGGGGGTCGCGGACCACGTACACAGCCAGGCTCTTTTTCGTTCCTGCCTCGGTCAGATCCATGCCCAGGGGACCGTCCTCGCCGGCGAAGGCAAGCCGCGCGGCGATGTGGCCCTTGCCCATCCGCAGTTGGGTATCAGTGGGGGAGTCCGTGAAACGAACCCATCCAGCCCTGGCCAGATGGAACACAAAGGACGGGCCGTCCGTATCAAGGCTCACGAATTTTCCAAAGCGCCGCACGCCGGTCACGGTCCTGTCCTGCAGGGCGGTGTACGGCGGATCCGCTGTCTTCAGCACGGCAAACGAAACGATCTGGACTTTACGCACCGTTGTTCCGCGCAGGTGCTCATCGAGGAAACCGGCCAGGCCTGCGACTTCAGGAAGTTCCGGCATGGCCTTACCTGCCGTTGGCCCGGTCGGCTGAGGCGGCTGATGTTCCGGCATCGATGCTGGTCCCGGCAGGCTTCCCGGCCGTAGCCTCCGTCGCGGCGGACGCTGCGGCACGTGACCGTTCGGCGTCGGCCTTTTTGAAGGCCTTCACTTTCCTGCCGCGCTGACGCCAGTTGGCCCACAGGAGGGTCCCGGCGGCAAACACCACAACGGCGGCAACAGCCGAGAGCTGCGTCCAGAGCGGAAACCATGTGGCCTCGGTACCCAGGATCCGCTGGCCGTTATGGGCTGCCGTGGAGTTGCTGATCATGATGGCCGCGGTCAGGAGGTTCGGCGTGGCAAGCGCCACGGCCACAAGGAGCAACGCGAGCTTCCATGGCCAGCGGACTGCCTTGCGGGTCGCCTGCCAGGCGACCATCACCGGGACAAGCGTGAAGGTGAATCCGTAGAACATTCCCAGCAGGATCCCGGCGCCCAGATTGCCGCGGACCTGGTCCCTGATCACGTTTGCCCACCAGACGGGCAGGATGGCCGCCAGGGCAAAGTAGGCGATGACCAGAACCAGCACAGCCGCCCCGGCGAGGATGATCGTGGCAGCCCAGTTGCCCTTTTTCCGGAGTGTTGCCTGCGCTTGTTCTGTCATGGGTCCCATCATGTCAGAACCCACCTCGAACGCCGGTGGACTTGTGCCTATACTTTCAAGCGGCGGCTTGTTTTCCAGGCCCCGATCGACCCGGTGTTTGACCCGATGAAAGGCCCGAGATGAGCAACATTCCCGAAGACCTGTCCTACACGGCCGAACACGAGTGGGTCACTGCCCCCAACTCCGACGGCGTGGTCCGGGTGGGCATCACCGATTTTGCCCAGGACGCCCTGGGAGACGTTGTCTATGCACAGATGCCTGAGGTAGGCACAAAGATCACGGCCAATGAAGTGGTGGGCGAGGTTGAATCCACCAAAAGCGTGAGTGACATCTATGCGCCGGTCAGCGGCGAAGTGGTGGCCCGGAACGACTCGCTGGACACGGATTCCGCCCTGATCAACAGTGATCCCTATGGCGACGGCTGGCTCATTGAGGTCAAACTCGCAGAAGCTGATGCGGTGGAGTCATTGCTCAGTGCATCCGAGTACGAACAGCAGGTAGGCTAAAGCTAGCCGGTTCAACCGGTCCGGCCTGAGGCGCAGACTCCATGTCTTCGCATGTCAGGCCCGGATTGGGCCGGCTGCTGGATAGGCGAGGCTTATCTGGAGGGCAAATGGTGATTGCAGGCTTAGCAGCTGCAGCGGAAGAGGAGGAATCCATGGTTGGCCACAAAAAGAAACCTGCCGACAGGGATTACGGCGCTGGTGAGGCCAAGTCATCGGAGACCACCTCGATCCACCTCACACCCGTCACCGACGAACCCACCATCACTCCCAGGCTGTCGCCGGAGGAACGGTCCTCGGTGGAGGCTCTTCCCGCCGGATCCGCGCTCCTGATCGCCCACACGGGCCCCAACGCCGGCGCCCGCTTCCTGCTGGACTCTGACGTCACCACTGCCGGACGGCACCCCGACGCCGATATCTTCCTGGACGATGTCACCGTTTCCCGCCGCCACGTGGAGTTCCGGCGCACTGAACGTGGCTTTGAAGTGGTGGACACGGGCAGCCTCAACGGCACCTACGTCAACCATGACCGCGTTGACAGCGTCGAGCTGAGGTCCGGCAGCGAAGTCCAGATCGGAAAATTCCGACTCACCTTCTACCTGAGCCCTGCCCGCGCTGCAGGCCGCGGCTGACCCCGGGACAATTGCCTGTGGCAATGGCACAACCGGAGCGCCGCGGACCGCAGGTCCTGAACATTGGGGAAGTCCTCGCGCAGCTGAGCAGCGACTTTCCGGGAATGACTGCGTCCAAAATCAGGTTCCTGGAAGAAAAGGGACTGATCAACCCGCGACGCACCCCGGCTGGCTACCGGCAGTATTCCGACGGCGATGTTGAACGCCTTCGTTTTGTGCTCGCCCTCCAGCGGGACCAATACCTGCCCCTGAAAGTCATCAAGGACTACCTCGACGCCATCGACAGGGGCGAACGCCCGGAGAACCTGCCTCCCGGCGTCGTGGTTTCCCCGCGCATTGTTTCCGATGAACTCGCGGCCGAACTCCAGAACCGCGGGCGGAAGCTGAGCGAAGAACAGCTGCGGACGGAATCAGGGGCAAGCGTGCCATTGCTCCAGTCACTGCTGAGCTTCGGGTTGATCAGCCACAGCAACGGCGCGTTTGACGAGCACGCCCTGCAAGTGGCCCGTGCCTGCGTCCAGCTGGAAAGCCACGGCCTGGAGCCCCGCCACTTCCGTCCGTTCCAGGCGGCGGCGGAACGCGAGTTCGGGCTCGTGGAGCGGGCCGTGGCACCCCTGGCTTCACGGAAGGATTCCGCGTCCCAGGCCCGGGCCGCCGAAGCCGCCCGGGAAATCAGCGACCTCTGCCTCACACTGCACCGGGCCCTGGTGCAGGACCACATCTCACGCATGGACATCTGATGATCGAAGTAGAGATCGTAGGCGTTCGGATCGAACTGCCTTCCAACCAGCCCCTGGTTCTTCTTCGCGAGATCCGCGGCGAACGCCACGTGCCCATCTGGATCGGAACCCCGGAGGCCAGCGCCATTGCCCTGGCCCAGCAGGGGGTGGTGCCGCCCAGGCCCATGACCCATGATCTCCTCGTGGACGTGGTTGAATCGCTGGGCCACTCGGTGGTCAGCGTCAATATCGTGGCGGTGGAAGACAACATCTTCTACGGCCAGCTCCAGTTCGAGAACGGAACCACTGTCAGCTCGCGGGCGTCTGATGCCCTGGCTATCGCCCTGCGGGCCAAGTGCCGGATCTGGTGTGCCGACTCTGTGATGGATGAGGCCGGCGTGCGCATCACCGAGCACGACGAAGGCGAGGACACCGAGCCCGGGCCTACGGTGGACGAAGAGCGCGAGCTGCGACGCTTCCGCGAGTTCCTGGACGACGTGGAGCCGGAAGACTTCGACGGCTGAGGTCACGTTAAGGTTAAAGTTAAGCCTGAAACTTTCGACACGCCCCTCGAAAGCCCCTTACATCTTTGACCTTGGGACTCAGCAGGCCTAACGTCGAAGGTATCAAGCTCCCATTGCTTACGGCAGCCCCGCAAGTCACACTGTAAGTGCGACCCGCGAAATTACATGCATGGACTTCATGCCGGTGAAATGCTGCTGTGCAGTTGTCCCGGGGGCTAAAGACAAGGAGGATCCAGGTGAGTCCCAAAGGCGAAGCAGGCGAGCTGAAACAGCCCACAACGGCTGGTGCTGCTGTCCCCGCCAGCGGTGCCCAGGGCCTCCTGTTCACCGAAGATCTTCCCGTCCTGGACGAGGACGCCGGCTACCGCGGCCCGACCGCCTGCAAGGCCGCCGGAATTACCTACCGCCAGCTGGATTACTGGGCACGGACCGGCTTGGTTGAACCGGCCGTCCGCGGCGCAGCCGGTTCAGGCTCCCAGCGGCTCTACGGGTTCCGGGACATCCTGGTCCTCAAGGTCGTCAAGAGGCTCCTGGACACCGGCGTTTCGTTGCAGCAGATCCGGTCGGCAGTTGAGCACCTCCGCGAACGCGGAGTGGAGGACCTGGCACAGATCACCCTCATGAGCGACGGCGCCAGCGTGTACGAATGCACCTCCGCTGACGAAGTCATTGACCTCGTCCAGGGCGGCCAGGGTGTGTTTGGCATTGCGGTGGGACGTGTCTGGCGCGAAGTTGAAGGCAGCCTCGCATCACTTCCCAGTGAGCACGCGGCGGTGCAGTCCTTTCCCGACGACGAGTTGAGCAAACGGCGGGCGGCCCGCAAGACCGGCTGAGCACAGCCGCCGCTGCCCGCGGCCGGACAGCATTTTGAACTGTTAAAGTGGAGGCCACCTTCCCTGCTGGGGAAGGTGGCCTCCACTTTTCTGCCTGTAGGTGCGTTGCCCGTCCGGCCGCTACCGCTGGCTGCGGCTCCGCAAACCGTTGCCGACGGCGAGAAGGTTGGCCAGGAGGGTGTCGAACAGCGCCGCGGCTGATTTGGCGGAATCCCCGGGCCAATGGTGGACGGGGTGGGCGGCGCCCTGGATCTGCTGCCAGTTCGCCTGTTCCGGGATCCTGGGGCTCAAGAGGAGTTCACCAAACATCGACTCCATTTCGGCCAAACGGTACGTATGCTCGGACGAGCCGCTGCGGACACGGTTGGCCACAATGCCGGCCGGGGAAAGGTTGGGCGCGAATTCCTGCCGGAAAAGCTGGATGGCGCGCATCGTCCGTTCGGTTCCTGCGACGGAGAAGAGCCCTGGCTCTGCTACGAGGGCAACCTTGTCGCTGGCGGACCAGGCCATCCGTGTCAGTCCGTTGAGGGAGGGCGGGCAATCAATCAGGACCAGCTCGTATTTATCGGCGCCGGCCAGGACAGCCGACAACCGGCGCAGATCGCGCCGGCCAAGGTCGGGGCGGTCATAGATTCCGGTATAGGCCGAGCCGACGGCGACGTCCAGGACCGCGGGCCCGGAGCCATTCGAATGGGCGTGGGCGGTCCAGCTGCTGCCGGCCACGTTCTCGGCGAGCTTCGCCCGGCGCGGGCTCTTCAGCATCCGGCCGATGTCCAGCTGATCACCTGGCTGCACGCCCATGGCTGTGGTCGCGTCCGCGTGGGGATCCAGGTCCACCACCAGTGTGGGGATGCCTGCGGCCAGCGCCGCAGACGCCAATCCTGTGGTGACGGAAGTCTTGCCGACCCCGCCCTTGAGGCTGCTGATGCTGACTACTTGCACTTGAGAGACCAAAACCTAACGACGGCTGCCATGTTGGGGGTAGTGTTTGCTCCGGCAGTGCCGAAGCCGGGCGGCTCCTGCCGCCCTACTCATCATATGTTGATGCACTGGCGAATCCCGCCTTATCGGGCGTCGGCATGGCACCGCTGACGATGTGTTAGGCCTTTGCCGTTTGCACAGCTTGTAGTACGGGTGATGACGGACGGATTTGTGACAGTCGCCACATTGATTTGTATTTCTAAGCGCGGGTCTTAGACACTGTGACCACTTACCGATACACCCGCAATGATGCAGGAGAAGTATGTTTTCCAAGATTCTGGTGGCCAACCGCGGCGAAATCGCGATCAGGGCATTCCGGGCCAGCTACGAGCTGGGCGCCAAGACCGTTGCTGTTTTTCCGAACGAGGACCGCAACTCGATCCACCGCCAGAAGGCCGATGAGGCTTACCTGATTGGTGAGGAAGGCCATCCGGTCAGGGCTTACCTCGACGTGGCCGAGGTGGTCCGTGTGGCCAAGGAATCCGGCGCCGACGCCATCTACCCCGGCTACGGCTTCCTCTCGGAGAACCCGGACCTGGCCCGTGCTGCGAAGGAAGCGGGCATCACGTTCGTTGGTCCGCCGGCTGAGGTCCTGGAGCTGGCGGGCAACAAGGTTGCCGCCTTGGAAGCTGCCCGAAAGGCCGGCGTCCCGGTCCTGAAGTCCAGCCAGCCGTCTAAGGACCTCGACGAGCTCATCGCTGCGGCTGACGAAATCGGGTTCCCCATCTTTGCCAAGGCAGTCGCCGGCGGCGGCGGGCGCGGCATGCGCCGGGTGGACACCCGCGATGCCCTTCCGGAAGCCCTGCAGTCTGCCATGCGCGAAGCGGATGCGGCGTTCGGTGATCCCACCATGTTCCTGGAGCAGGCCGTCCTGCGGCCGCGGCACATCGAGGTCCAGATCCTCGCCGATGCCGAAGGCAACGTCATGCACCTCTTTGAGCGTGACTGTTCCATCCAGCGCCGCCACCAGAAGGTTATTGAGATCGCCCCCGCGCCCAACCTTGATGAGGGGATCCGCCAGGCGCTGTACCGGGACGCGGTCAAGTTCGCGAAGGCACTGAACTACGTCAACGCCGGTACGGTCGAGTTCCTGGTCGACACAGTCGGCGAACGGGCCGGCCAGCACGTGTTCATCGAAATGAACCCGCGCATCCAGGTGGAACACACTGTTACCGAAGAAGTCACGGACGTGGACCTGGTGCAGGCGCAGCTGCGGATCGCCTCCGGCGAAACGCTTGCGGACCTGGGGCTCTCCCAGGAGTCGGTCCAGCTCAAGGGCGCAGCCCTGCAGTGCCGCATCACCACCGAGGACCCTGCCAACGGGTTCCGGCCCGACGTCGGGAAGATCACCGGCTACCGTTCCGCTGGCGGCGCCGGTGTAAGGCTCGACGGCGGCACCGTGTACTCAGGTGCCGAAATCAGCCCGCACTTCGACTCCATGCTGGTGAAGCTCAGCTGCCGTGGCCGCGATTACCCTGCCGCCGTGGCCCGCGCCCGCCGTGCCCTTGCCGAGTTCCGAATCCGTGGCGTCTCCACGAACATTTCGTTCCTGCAGGCCGTCCTGGACGACCCCGACTTCATTGCCGGCAACGTGGCGACCAACTTCATCGACGAGCGTCCCCAGCTCCTGAAAGCCCGGGTTTCCGCTGACCGCGGCACCAAGCTGCTGACCTGGCTGGCCGAGGTCACGGTGAACAAGCCCAACGGCGAGCTCACCGTCCATTCCAACCCCGCAGCCAAGCTGCCTTCGGTTGCGGGCACGCAACCGAAGCCGGGATCCCGCCAGCGGCTCCTGGAACTGGGCCCGGAGGGCTTCGCCAAGGCCCTTCGCGAGCAGACAGCCGTGGCTGTCACGGACACCACCTTCCGCGACGCCCACCAGTCCCTGCTCGCCACCCGGGTCCGGACCCGCGACCTGGTGGCTGCCGGCCCGGCCGTCACGGCCCTGCTCCCGGAACTGCTCTCCGTTGAGGCCTGGGGCGGCGCCACCTACGACGTCGCCCTGCGCTTCCTCGGCGAGGACCCGTGGGACCGCCTTGCCGCGCTCCGGAAGGCGCTGCCGAACGTGTGCATCCAGATGCTGCTCCGCGGCCGGAACACCGTGGGGTACACGCCGTACCCCGAGGAAGTCACGGAGGCCTTCGTCAACGAAGCAGCCGCCACTGGCATCGACATTTTCCGGATCTTCGATGCGCTCAACGACGTCAACCAGATGGCGCCTGCCATCCGTGCAGTCCGGGCCACCGGCACCGCCGTGGCCGAGGTGGCCCTCTGCTACACGGGCGACCTTCTGAACCCCGACGAGAAGCTGTACACGCTCGACTACTACCTCGAGCTGGCACAGAAGATTGTGGATGCCGGCGCGCACATCCTTGCCATCAAGGACATGGCGGGCCTGCTCCGTCCCGCAGCCGCCGCCAAGCTGGTTGCCGCGCTCCGTGAGCGCTTCGACCTTCCGGTCCACCTGCACACCCACGACACCGCAGGCGGCCAGCTGGCCACCCTCTTGGCTGCTGTGGACGCAGGCGTGGACGCGGTAGACGTAGCGTCTGCATCGCTGGCCGGAACCACCAGCCAGCCCTCGGCGTCGGCCCTCGTGGCGGCGTTGGCGCACACACCGCGTGACACCGGGCTTAGCCTGGCCGCCGTGAGCTCCCTGGAGCCCTACTGGGAGGCCGTGCGGCGGGTCTACGCGCCGTTCGAGTCCGGCCTGCCGGGCCCCACTGGCCGGGTATACCTGCACGAAATCCCGGGCGGCCAGCTCTCCAACCTCCGTCAGCAGGCCATGGCACTGGGCCTGGGAGAGCGCTTCGAAGCCATCGAGGACATGTACACCGCGGCAGACCGCATCCTGGGCCGGCTGGTGAAGGTCACGCCGTCTTCAAAGGTGGTGGGCGATCTCGCGCTCCACCTCGTGGGACTCAACGCGGACCCCGCGGACTTCAACGAAAACCCGCAGAACTACGACATCCCCGACTCCGTCATCGGCTTCCTCTCCGGTGAACTCGGCGACCCGCCCGGAGGCTGGCCGGAACCGTTCCGGACCAAGGCCCTCCAGGGCCGCAGCATCAAGGTCCGCGACGTTGAGCTCAGCCCAGAGGACAGCGCCGCACTGCAGGGCGATTCCAAGACCCGCCAGCACACGCTGAACAGGCTGCTCTTCGACGGTCCCACCAAGGACTACCTCAAGAGCGTCGAAACCTACGGGAACATTTCTGTGCTTGACACCCGCGACTACCTTTACGGTCTTCAGCGGGGAGAAGAACACGAGATCCAGCTGGAGAAGGGCGTCCGGCTGATCGCTTCCCTCGAGGCTGTCTCGGAGCCGGACGAAAAGGGAATGCGTACCGTGATGTGTACGCTGAACGGCCAATCCCGGCCTGTGGTGGTGCGGGACCGTTCGGTGGTCAGCAACGTCAAGTCCGCTGAGAAGGCTGATCCTGCCCAGCCGGGGCACGTCGCTGCGCCGTTCGCCGGTGCCGTCTCGGTCACCGTCGCCGTGGGTGACACCGTGAAGGCCGGCGATACCGTAGCCACCATCGAAGCGATGAAGATGGAAGCGTCCATTACGACGCCGGTGGGCGGCAAAGTATCGCGGCTTGCCATCTCCTCGGTGGAACAGGTCCAAGGCGGGGACCTGCTCCTGGTCGTGGAGCAATAAGCTTCAATTCATAGAACAACAAAAAGGTCCTCCCGGTGGGAGGACCTTTTTGTTGTTCGTCGCGCGGGGCCTGCCGGCATAACCTCAGGCGGCCCTTGTGGTCATCAGGACCTGGGAGCCGCGTACATCTCTTCGATGACAGTTTCGAAGTCCTTCATCACCTGTGCCCGCTTCACCTTCATGGAGGGGGTCAGGTGTCCGGAAGTTTCGGTGAAGTCAGCCGGCACGATCCGGAACGACTTGATGGCTTCCGCCTGGGAAACAGACCCATTGGCGGCGGTGATCAGATCCTGGACCGCTGCCTTGACTACCGGGTTGGCGGCGGCGTCGGCCAGGGAGGTGTTGGACGGGAGGCCATGGCGCTGGAGCCAGCCCGGCAGGGCCTCCTGGTCCAGCGTGACCAGGGCGCCGATGAACGGCCGGTTGTCGCCGACCACCAGGACCTGTGACACGAGGGCATCGGCCCGGATCTGGTCCTCGAGCAGGGCGGGGATCACGTTCTTTCCGCCGGCAGTAACGATGATCTCCTTCTTCCGCCCAGTGATCCAGAGGAAGCCGTCCTCGTCCAGCCGGCCGATGTCACCCGTGCGGAACCAGCCGTCGTCGGAGAACGTCTCCGCCGTCAGGTCCTCCCGCTTGTAGTAGCCGCGCATGACGCAGGCTCCCTTGGCGAGGATCTCGCCGTCGTCGGCAATTTTGACGGCATTGCCGGGAAGCGGCTTGCCGACTGAACCGATCTTGATCAGGGACGGCGTATTGACGGAGATGGGAGCCGTGGTTTCGGTCAGCCCGTAGCCTTCCAGCACCTGCAGCCCGATGCCCTGGAAGAAGTGGCCCAGCCGTTCGCCCAGGGGGCCGCCACCGGATACAGCGTGCGCAACATGGCCACCCATGGCGGCCCGGAGCTTGCCGTACACCAGCCGGTCGAACAGGGCGTGCCGCAGTTTCAGTCCCAGCCCCACGCGTCCCTCCTGGCGTGCCTTGGAGAAAGCGATGGCGGTATCGGCTGCCTTATGGAAGATGGCACCCTTGCCGCCGTCCTCGGCCTTGGTGAGGGCTGAGTTGTAGACCTTCTCGAACACACGAGGCACGGCCAGGATGAAGGTGGGCTCGTAGCTCTGCAGGTCCGAGAGCAGGTTCTTGATGTCAGGAGTGTGCGCCACCGTTGTTCCGGCGGCCATGGCCAGGACGGAGATGAACCGCGCGAAGACGTGTGCCAGGGGCAGGAACATGATGGTCTTGGCGTTCTCGTGGACGATCTCGCCAATGATGGCCAGTGCGTTGTCCGACAGTTCGACGAAGTTGCCGTGGGTCAGTTCGCAGCCCTTGGGACGGCCCGTGGTTCCGGAGGTGTAGATGATCGTGGCGCGGTCCGTGAGCTTTGCCGATGTCCGGCGGGACTCCAGCTCGTCGTCGCTGACGGCACGGCCGGCCTCGCGAAGCGCGTCCAGTCCTGCACCCTCCAACTGCCAGACGTGCTGCAGCGCGGTCAGGCCTTCGGCAGTGGCGGCCTGGCGGATGACGTCCTCATGATGGGCTGCTTCGCCAAAGGCGGCAACGGCACCGGAGTCACCCAGGTTCCATGCCACCTGTGACGGCGATGAGGTTTCGTAGATGGGGACGGAGATGCCGCCGGCGAACCAAATGGCGAAGTCCACCAGGGCCCATTCGTAGCGGGTGCGGGACATGATTCCCACCCGGTCCCCGGCGCCCACGCCGCTGGCAATCAGGCCTTTGGCCAGGGCCGTGACGTCTGCCAGGAAGTCGGTGGCGGACACGTTCTGCCACGTGCCTGAGGAATCCAGCCGCGAGAACAGGGCCGGATTGCTGGGCTTCGCTGCCTGGCGCAGCACCAGATCGGTGATGTTGGTTTCAGGTGGGACAACAACCAGCGGCGGAACACTGAATTCGCGCACTATAGCTCCTTTGATATCCATAGACCCGCACAGGGTATGTCTAAAGACTAGTACCCCTGTGCGCGGCCGTGCAGTTACAAATCTACTGATGAGTAACTTAGCAGTCAACGAGCCAATGCGCTGCCGCCGGGAGTGCCTGCCGGAGGGCGCCGCGGGCCGCGCCTAGAATGGGAAATTATGTACGCACCGCCCCCCGGCGAACAGGCCGGTCCGCTCAGACGCCCTGCACCGTGGAGGCGGCGGCCGCCAACCCTGCGGGCCCGGTCCCGGCATGGGGAGGGCTTCCGCGAACACCTCCGGCTCGGCCGGAAAGGACTGGCCATCGGCATAGACATCGGCGGAACGAAGGTGGCCGCCGGCGTGGTGGATGCAGACGGCCGGATTCTCAATGAAGCGCGGCGTTCCACCCCCGGCAACGATCCGCGTGCCGTGGAGCGGGTCATTGTGGAGCTGGTACAGGAATTGGGTGCCGGTCACCGCGTCTGGTCAGTGGGCATCGGCGCAGCCGGATGGATGGATCTGGACGGCGGCACCGTTCTTTTCAGCCCGCACCTCGCCTGGCGCAATGAACCGTTGCGGGCCAACCTGCAACGGCTGCTGCGGCGGCCTGTGCTCCTCACGAACGACGCCGATGCGGCGGCATGGGCGGAATGGCGCTTCGGTGCAGGGCAGGGCCAGGACAGGCTTGTCTGCATCACCCTGGGGACGGGCATTGGCGGCGCCATGGTGATGGATGGCCGCGTTGAGCGCGGACGCTATGGCGTGGCCGGTGAATTCGGTCATCAGATCATCATGCCGGGCGGCCACCGCTGCGAGTGCGGGAACCGGGGCTGCTGGGAGCAGTACGCCTCCGGAAACGCGCTGGGACGCGAAGCGCGGATCCTGGCACAGGCCAACTCTCCGGTTGCCCAGGAACTCCTGGCGGCTGTTGACGGGCAAACCGACGCCATCACCGGAGCCATCGTGACCGAACTTGCCCTCGCAGGAGATCCGGCGTCCCGGGAACTCCTGGTTGAGGTGGGCGAATGGCTGGGCCTGGGACTCGCCAACCTTGCCGCTGCACTGGACCCCGGCATGTTCGTGATTGGCGGCGGGCTGTGCTCCGCCGGTGACCTGCTGGTGGAGCCTGCCCGGAAGGCGTTCGCCCGGAACCTGACAGGGCGTGGCTTCCGCCCGGCCGCAGGCATCGAGCTCGCTGCGCTGGGCCCCAGCGCCGGCCTGATCGGGGCCGCAGATCTTTCCCGTGTCAGCAGCCGAATGCGCAGCTGAGCGCCCAGTTTCAGCTTCGACATCCTCGGATGCCTATGACGTTTCAGTTAGCGCAGGGTGCGTCACTCAGACGCGGGCGCCGTCGTCGTTCTCATCCTTTTCCTGGGGGAGCTTCATGATGAGGTACACCACGGCAAGGATAAATACGGCGAGGATTCCCAGGATGGCCAACAGGGGAGCGGAGCGCCAGAACATTGCCGACAGCAGGAGGGCCACGGGGCCGCCGACTGCGCCAAGCCAGGCAAGCATGGTCAGCGGGTCCGTCCCTGCCAGGCTGGGCGGCTCGTCCGGAACGAAACCGTCGTCGTCGTCCTCCAGGCCGTAGTCCCGGGGGCCGCCTGGGGCGTCGCCATCTTCTGGGGCAGCATGCTTTGGCGGGGCTGGTGAAGCGGCGGCCTGGCGCTCCGCCGCTGACAGTTCCGTAGGTGCGGCCAGGCCAAGGGGGTCAAAGTCCCGGAAGCCGACGTGCCTGCCGGCGGCAGCGGGGTTGTCGGAGGCATCCGCGGACCCCTGTGGACCTGTGCCTGTGGCAGGACTGGTTCCGGAAAGGTCTGCTGTGTCTGAAGGTCCGGGCTCCTGGCCGCTGGTGGTGTCTGGAGTGGATCCTTCCAGGCGCGCCACCAGGTCCAGCCAGACGGCATCATCCTGGTTTGCGCTTTGGTCCGGTGAGCCCGAGTCTGGCCTAGGCATTGGTTGTTCCCTCCGTGTCCGCCAGGACTGATGGACGCTCCGTGGGGGTCTGTCCGGTTGACGGCGGTGCTGACGCCGAAACCACGGAGCGGATGAATTCGGATGAGCCCCGGAAAATTTCCTCTGCATCGTTGTCCAGCGTGGCCACGTGGTAGCTGTTGCTCAGGCTCGTCAGGTGGAGGGGCGCATGGGTCAGGCCGCGGCGCAGTGCCACTATGCTCGTGTCCGACACCACGTGGTCCACAGTGGAGCGGAAGACCCGCACCGGTGCCGTCACCCGGGGGAGAAGCCGGATGGTGTCTTTGAACATTTTGTTCAATTCGTGGGCGGCCGCAACGGGGGTCCGTGGGTAGGCGCCTTCGTCCATTCCCGGTTTGAGAATGTCATTGGCAATGGCCGGTGTGCTTTTGAGTACCAGCTTGAGGATTCCGGCCAACGGGGCGCGGGGATCGTCGATGACCAGGCCTGGATTCACCAGGATGACACCGGCCACGGGCCTGGTGGCGGCGATCCTGAGGGCCAGCGCGCCTCCCATGCTCAGCCCGGCGGCGAAAACGTAATCACAGGAACCGTCAAGTTCCAGGTAGGCGTTGTCCAGCTCGGTGTGCCATTGGGTCCACCGGGTGCGGGCGAGTTCCTGCCAGCTGGTGCCGTGGCCAGGAAGTAAGGGCATCCGGACTGCAAAACCGGCATCGGCGAGGGACTGGGCCCAGGACCGGAGTCCGTGCGGGCTGCCGGTGAAGCCGTGCGAGAGGACCACTCCGATGCGGGGGCCATCGCCGTCTTGGAAGGTGCTGCTGAACGGGCTGTGGTCCGGAAGCGTGGTCATGATGTCTCCGACGTGATGTTGTGGGACGGCTTGCTGGGAGCAGCATGCTGAAGGAAGAACGTGGTGGATCGGGCAAAAATCTCAGGAGCGTCAACGTCAAGGGTAGCCACGTGGCCGCTGTTGTGGAGATCCACCACCTCGACGAGGCGCGGGCCCAAACGCCGTTTCAGCACGGCCAGGGACGTGGGGGGCACCACGGCGTCGGCCCTGGATTTGAAGACCTGTACCGGGGCCGCCACCTGGGGGAGGCCCCGGGCAGCTGCGCCGAACAGCTTCTTGAGCTCGTGCACCGAGGCGAGTGGAGTCCTTGAATAGTCACCGTCCTCGGTGGCTTCCGCGGTGGGCTCGTCCTCCTGGATGGGCAGGGTTGTGTGCTGGAAATATTTGAGGACTCCCACCACCCTCACCCGCCGGTCATAAAAGCTGAGGCCCGGGTTGACCACCGACACGCCGGCCACGGGATGCCTGGATGCCGTCAGCAAAGCGATAGCCCCGCCCATGGACAGTCCGGCCACAAAGCATTGGTCGGTGCGCGCCGCGAGGTCCAGGTATGCGGCCTCGAAGGTCCCGTGCCAGTCACGCCAGCTCGTGCGTGCGAGTTCTTTCCAATGCGTGCCATGTCCAGGCAGCAGCGGCACCGATACGGCAAACCCCTGGGCGGCAAGGTGCTCAGCCCAGGGCAGGACGCTGAGCGGACTGCCGGTAAAGCCGTGGCTAATGGCAATTCCGGTCCTTGCGTTGGCACCGTGGCCGGGGTAGCTGAAAGCAGCAGGCCGGGAGGGGATGCTGCTTTCTGTCATGAGACCATCGTGTCACTGTTCGGGACAAATCTCACTAGAGTAGGGTTGCATTGGAGTGCCCGGACAGGCCCGACGAAGGGCCGGCCCGCCGCCCTCAGGAGAGGTTCATCACGTGTTCTATTGGGTCATGAAAAGGATCTTCCTGGGTCCGGTTTTGCGGCTGCTTTTCCGTCCCTGGGTCAAGGGTTTGGACAACGTTCCGTCGGAGGGCGCGGCGATCATCGCCTCCAACCATCTGTCCTTCTCGGATTCGATCTTTATGCCACTGATGGTGTCCAGGCCGGTTGTCTTCCTCGCCAAGTCTGAGTACTTCACCGGCACAGGACTTAAAGGCAGGCTCACCGCACTCTTCTTCAGGCTGACCAACCAACTCCCCATGGACAGGTCCGGCGGCGCGGCTTCGGCTGTCTCACTGAACGCCGGCATGGACGTGCTGACCACCGGCGGCCTGTTGGGGATCTATCCGGAAGGCACGCGCAGCCCCGACGGAAAGCTCTACCGGGGCAAGGTGGGAGTGGCACGGCTGGCCCTTCAGGCAGGGGTGCCTGTGATTCCCGTTGCAATGATCGGGACGGACAAAGTACAGCCCATCGGCAAAAGGATGCCCAATATCCGGCGGATCGGAATGATTTTCGGTGAACCGCTCGACTTCAGCAGATATCAGGACCAGGCCGAAGACCGGTTGGTCCAGCGCAAAGTGACTGACGAAATTATGTTCGAGCTCATGCGCCTCTCCGGCCAGGAGTACGTGGACGAGTACGCGGCAGTGGTGAAGCTCCGGCTCGATGGAAAGTAAACGGAGACGGCGCCTGGGGCAGACAGCACCGTGCAGGACCCCCGGCAGGGAGACAAACAGGAACCCCGGCAGGGAGACAAGCAGGAAGACATACAGCAACGCACCATGGAGCCGGAAGGCGATGGCGAGGCGTCGGCAACCGGATAACTGTGACGACGCTCTCAGGTCGCGTGACGGTCCGGTGCCATCATGGCGCCCGGGGCCATTAGGCTTAGAGGGTGACTGAGCTATCCGCAAAACCTGCCTTCTCGCTTTCCAGCACCGCCCAGAGCGGAGCAGCCAACTATCCCGGCCTGGATGATTGGCGCGATCTTCCCGTATCGCAGCAGCCCAGCTGGCAGGACAGTGACGTCTTCGACGCCTCAGTGAAGGAACTCTCCGTCCTTCCGCCGCTTGTTTTCGCTGGCGAGGTGGACATCCTGCGCGAGCGGCTTGCTGCCGCAGCGCAGGGCAAGGCATTCCTGCTGCAGGGCGGTGACTGCGCGGAGACGTTTGAAGCCGCCACCGCGGACAGGATCAGCGCCCGCGTCAGG
This sequence comes from Arthrobacter sp. CDRTa11, assembly GCF_026427775.1. Taxonomy (NCBI): domain Bacteria; kingdom Bacillati; phylum Actinomycetota; class Actinomycetes; order Micrococcales; family Micrococcaceae; genus Arthrobacter; species Arthrobacter sp. CDRTa11. The sequence goes on from NZ_CP044532.1 coordinate 1,890,088, forward strand.
ACCATCCTCCAGATGGCTGTGGTGCTCACCTATGGTGCAGCCATGCCGGTCATCAAAATGGGCCGGATGGCCGGCCAGTTCGCCAAGCCGCGTTCTTCCAATGACGAAACCCGCGACGGCGTGACCCTCCCCGCATATCGCGGCGACATCGTCAACGGCTACGACTTCACGCCCGAATCACGCGGGCACGATGCCTCCAGGATGCTCAAGGCGTACCACACCTCGGCTTCCACGCTGAACCTGATCAGGGCGTTCACGCAGGGCGGCTTCGCCGACCTCCGCCTGGTGCACCACTGGAACAAGGGCTTCACCGAAAATCCCGCCCATGCCCGCTACGAGTCCCTTGCCCGGGACATCGACCGCGCAATCCAGTTCATGGCGTCCTGCGGTGCGGACTTCGAAGCCCTGAAGCGGGTGGAGTTCTTCGCCAGCCACGAGGCATTGCTGCTGGACTACGAGCGCGCGCTGACCCGCATTGACTCGCGAACGGGCTTCCCCTATGACACGTCGGCGCACTTCCTGTGGATCGGGGAGCGCACCCGCGAGCTTGACCACGCGCACGTCGATTTCCTCTCAAGGGTGCGGAATCCCATTGGCGTAAAGCTCGGCCCGTCCACCACCGGGGATGACGCCCTCCGCCTCATCGACAAGCTGGACCCCGAGCGGGAACCGGGCCGCCTGACCTTCATCACCCGCATGGGAGCCGGAAACATTCGCGAGAAACTCCCTGCCGTTGTGGAGAAGGTCACCGCCTCCGGGGCCCAGGTCCTCTGGGTTACCGACCCGATGCACGGCAACACCGTTACGTCGCCCAATGGCTACAAAACCCGCAATTTCGACGACGTCATTGACGAGGTGCGCGGGTTCTTCGAAGTTCACCATGGGCTGGGAACAGTTCCGGGCGGCCTCCACGTCGAGATGACCGGCGACGACGTCGCCGAGTGCCTCGGCGGTGCCGATCCTGTGGACCAGGAGGCATTCCTGGACAGGTATGAGTCGGTCTGCGACCCGCGCCTGAACCACATGCAGTCGCTCGAAATGGCCTTCCTGGTGGCCGGCGCGCTCGCCAAGAACTGATAGACGGCACTGTCTAAGCGCCACCCTGACCAGTGGGTGGTGTGGCCGGCACGGAGCCGGCTACACCACCGTCAGCGTGATGACGGAGCCTTCAGGTACTTCGGTATTGACCGGATCCTGGCTGCGGACCGTTCCGAAGAAGCCGCCCAGGATCTCGTTGACCCGGACTTCAAACCCCAGCTCTTCCAGTGCTTCCCGGGCGTCGTCGGCCTGCTTTCCGATGTAGCTGGGTACTTTGACGAGCTTGGGGCCCTTGGACACGGTCAACGTTACGGTGCCGCCCCTGGTAAGTGTTCCGGACGCGGGTGATTGGCTGGCCACCGCGCCCTTGGGCACGTTCCTGTCGTTAACCTCTTGCGGTGCGATGACGGCCTTGAGTCCTGCCGCTTCGATCGCGGCCACGGCGTCCTCGGCGGCCTCGCCGACGACTGCCGGCACCGGGATGGGCTGGGGACCTTTGGATACAGTCAGGCTCACCGGCGTGCCATGCCGGCTTGGTGTTCCGGGGGCAGGGTCCTGTGCCAGGACCACACCCGCGGCCACCGCCTCATCAAACTGCTCGACGACGGTGCCCAGCGCCATTTCAGCCTGGTTGAGTTCTTCCTTGGCCTGATCCAGTGTCTTCGCCGTGAGGTTCGGCAAATCAAACAGCTGGGGTCCCTTGGACACGAACAACGCGACAGGCTGGAACTTCCGGATTTCGGTTCCTGCCACTGGCTCGGAACCCACCACCAGCCCGGACGGGACGTCGTCATGGAAGACGTCGCTGGTCCGTGACTGGAAGCCCGCCTCGCTGAGCAGTTGCTGGGCCTGGGCCACCGTTTTGTTGGCCACCTGCGGAACGGTTCCCGGGGAGCCGGGGCCCATGCCGAAGAACCAGCCGGCCCCGGTAGCCAGAAGGGCGGCAATGATGAGGATGACTGCCCAGAGGACACCCCGGCGTCGCGGATTGCCTTCCCGCAGGGTCTTCAGCGGCGTGGCGGCCGCCCGGGACCTGGCTTTCTCATCCTCCCTGTCGGCTTTGCGCTGGGCGCGCTTACTCAGCGGGACCGGCGTCTGGGGAGTTAATGGTCCGTAGTCCGCAGGAGGCCTCTGTGGCGGAGGCATTGTGGAATAGACCGAGGTGGCTGGGGAGTCCGCGGCGTACTGTGGCTGGGGCCGGCCAAACGGCGACATCACCGCCGTGGGGTTGCTGTTGCGGGTGATGATTTCGGTAGGGTGTTGCTGGCCGGGGCCGATGGCCGCCGGCGGCTGGAGGTCAAGCTCGGAGTCTGTGAGGTTGGTCCGGATATGGCGGAGCTCCTGGAGCAGCGCATTGCCGTCCACAGGGCGGTTCTCCGGATCATTGGCTGTGCACCACTGCACCAGTTCATCCACTTCGGCTGCCAGGCCAGGCACCAGGGCGGAGGGCGGTCCCACCGTGCCGTTTACGTGCTGGTAGGCAACCTGGATGGGTACGTCGCCGTCGAACGGCTGCTGGCCCGTGAGCATCTCGTAGAGCATGATCCCCACGGAATAGATGTCGCTGCGGGCGTCAGCCTGCTTCCCGAGCACCAGTTCGGGGGAGAGGTAGGCGACGGTGCCGATCAGGGCGCCGGTGCTCGTGGAGGTAGTGACCGCGCGCGCCAGGCCGAAATCGCCAATCTTGATCCGCCCGTCGTCGGCGATCAGGACGTTTTCAGGCTTGACGTCCCGATGGATCATCCCGGCGGCATGCGCGGCTCCAAGCCCCTCCACCACGGGATCGATGAGCGCGAGGGCAAGCCGGGGCGGGAGTGCACCCTTGGCATTGATGACGTCCCGGAGCGTGTGGCCCTTGATGTATTCCATGACGAGGTAGGCAGTCTGACCGTCGTTTCCCTGGTCGAGGACGCTCACAACGTGGGCATGCGAGAGCCTCGCCGCAGACTTCGCCTCACGTCCCAGCCTGCCAAGGAAGGTGTCGTCTTCGGCCAGGTGCGGGTGCAGTACTTTGAGCGCCACGTCCCGTTCCAGCCGCTGGTCCGTGGCCAGGTAAACGGTGGACATACCCCCGCGCGCCAGCTTGGACTGGACGGCGTAGCGGTTATCCACCAGCGTTCCAACAAGTCGGTCAGACACGTATTCCTGCACCCTACGATCCTAATCCCGCAAGGAAACGGGTCCGAACCGCCATGGGATCCGGACCCGTATCGTTACGCCTTGGACGGTTCCCGGCGATGCCCCGGCGTGGGTGCTGAAGGCTCAGCCGAAGTTCTTCTGGTGGGCCTTGATGGCCGCCACGTAGGCCTTCGTGTCGTCGTACATTCCGTACTTGCTCACGGAGTACTGGCCCTGGTAGTAGCCGGCGATCGCGGTGTCCATGTCCTTGCTTGTGGCGATCAGGCGGCTGATGATTGCCACGCCGGCGGTCGCGTTGTCATAGGGATCCAGCAGGTTGAGTTTGCGTCCGACGAGGTCCGAGGCCCACTGCCCGGAGGCGGGAATGACCTGCATTGTCCCGATGGCATTTGCCGGTGACACCGCGCGCTGGTCAAAACCCGACTCCTGGTGGGCGAAAGCAAGGGCAAGGGACGGTTCCACTCCCATTTGACGGGCAGTGTCGGCAACGATGGTCCGCATCTGTTCCCGGGACGGCACGGGGGACGCGTTCAACAGCGCCTTGTTCTCGTTTGCGGAGCTGACCACTGCGGCGGGGTAGCTGAATCCAAGGAAGGTGCTCGGCACCAGGGGGGTCACACTGGCGGCAGGCTGGCTCGACGCCGGTTGCACGGATCCTGTTCCGGCGCCCGGGATCACCAGTTTGTTGCCGGGGTAGATCACACTGGTCATGCTGAGCTGGTTGGCTGACAGGACGTCAGACAGCTTGACACCGTGCCTTGCCGCGATGGCGGACAAGGTGTCGCCGGCCTTGACCGTGTAGCTGCCTGCCGGGGCGGAAACAGGGGCGGAAACAGGGGCGGAAACAGGAGCGGGGGCCGCCGGAGCCGCAGCCGGCTGTGGGGCGCTTGCGGGCGCCGGCGCTGCGCCGCCGGCCGAAACCTTGATCTTCTGGCCCGGGTAGATGATGGAGCGCATGTTCAGGCCATTCCAGCTGAGCACATCGGACAGGCCCACGCCATGCCGGAACGCTATGGCGCCCAGAGTGTCGCCGGGCTTGACCGAATAGCTGCTCCCGCCATTTGCAGGAGCGGCAGGGGCGGCTGGAGCAGGCGCGGCGGCAGGCGCGGAAGGTGCGGAGCCGGAGAGTTTGATCTTTTGGCCAGGGTAAATGATGGTGTTCGGCTGGAGGTTGTTGAGCTTAAGGATCTCGTAGGTGTCGAGTCCGTACTTTCCTGCGATTGCGCTGATCGTATCCCCGCGGGCGATGGTGTATTCAGCAGGGGCAGAGGACTGGGCCGGACGGAAGGCTGCCGGCACCGTAGTGGAAACGGACGCTGCCGGAATGACAGAGGCCGTGGCCGCGGCAGCCTGTGCCTTCATGGCGGCGGACAGCGTGGAAGGTATGGCGCGGGGGCGCGGTTCCGCAGTAGCAGGTTGGGCGAGGGCAAGAGACGACAGAACGACCGCAGGCAACGCTGCCGTGGTGGCGGCAATCATGGGCAGGCTGGGCCTGGTGGGCTGCTTGGGCGAGCGGGACGTCGTCATGGAAAGAATCCTCTTCTCAACTGCGGGGATGCGTGATGCCTGGCGATCGGTGGTACTAGTGTTGCTTAAGTTATTGATGTTACAAATGTGATCTATGTGAATCTCTCACGAAATTCCAATTAGCACAAGAAATCCAGGAAATCCGGCAAGGCCCTTTTTTGGAGTGTCGCTGCTCCCCATCCCGTCGGCGTTTCGGCCCACGCTCCATCCGTAATTCACCGGACTAGGTTCAAAGGCGCCCGTCATGGCAACCTTGATCCGTGAGTAATGTAGAAAGCCTTGTGGGCGAATGGTTGCCCCTGCCCGATGTAGCAAAGTTGTTGGACGTTTCCATTACGAAAGTTCACAGCCTGATCGATGAACGGGCCCTGGCCGCCCTGCGGGTTGGAGAACGCCGGATACGGTCAGTGCCGGCGGAGTTCATCCAGGACGGACATGTAGTCGAAAGCCTTAAAGGGACCATCGTGGTCCTGGCCGACGCGGGCTATTCGGACGAGGACCTGATCGTCTGGCTGTTCACTGCAGACGAGTCACTGCGGGGGCGTCCCATCGATGCGCTGCGCGAAGGCCGGAAGACGGAAATTCGGCGCCGGGCTCAAACGCTGGCCTGGTAAGTCCTCTTTCCTGAGAATCAGGAAGCGCGGCTGACTGTTGCTTCGGCAAGCCTGCGAAGAGCTGTCTTGGGCAATTCTTCCAGGGGCAGCATGTCCAGGGCATGAAAGGCAGCCGCCCCGAATTCCCCGATGAGCACCTCCGTTGCCTGCAGGGCTCCGGATTCTTCGATAATGCGGCGAATTTCGGCCACGTCCCCATCACCAAGATCCGGGCTGCCGAGTTTTGCGTCAATAAAAGCCGACTCGTGGGGAGAGGCCTGGTCCAGGGCCAATGCCACCAGCACTGTCCTTTTACCTTCCCGGAGATCATCACCGGCGGGCTTGCCTGTGGTGACCGGATCGCCGAATACTCCCAGGATGTCGTCGCGCAGCTGGAATGCCTCGCCCAGCGGCAGCGCAAAGGCTGAATACCCCCTGAGCAGGTCGTCAGAGGCTCCGGCCAGCGCTCCGCCCAGGGCCAGGGGGTGTTCCGTTGAGTATTTGGCCGACTTGAACCTGATGATTGACTGGGCCCGGTTGACTGCCCCGGCCCTGTCCCTGACCGGCCCCGCCACTTCTTCGAGGATGTCCAGGTATTGGCCTGCCATGACCTCGGCGCGCATGAGGTTGAAGATCAGCCGGGCGCGGCTCCCCGACGCCGCCTGTTCACCGATGTCGGTGAAGGCCTCTTCGCTGAATGACAGACAGAGATCGCCCGTCAGGATGGCGGCCGCGTGCCCGAACCTTTCGCTGTCCAGGGCCCACCCCTGGGCATGATGCAGCTGGGTGAAGCGCCGGTGGACGCTGGGACCGCCCCGCCTGGTGTCGGAACGGTCGATGATGTCGTCGTGGATCAGTGCCGCGGCCTGGAACAGCTCAAGTGCTGATCCGGCCGTCACGATGTTGTGGGCCTCGGGGTCCCCGCCCGCGCCCCGCCAGCCCCAGTAACACATCAGGGCACGGAGCCTTTTGCCTCCCGTCACCAGGTTTGAGATCGAGCCCATGATGGGGTCGATATCGGGAGAAATGCCGGCCATGACTGCCTGCCGGGTGGAGAGGAAATCGGTCAGCTCGCCGGCAACGGCAGCCACGAACGCGGTTTGTTCCAGCCGCAGCTGCTCGGCGACCGTCACTGGGCCGACTCGGCTGCCACATTTGCGCCGATGGTAAAGGTGGAAACCCCGGCGGCCTCCACTACTGCAAGATTGACCGTCTCGTTATCGCCCCTGACGAAATCCTTGGACGCGACGGAGCCCACGGCCTCACCTGGCACTGCCTTGAAGCCCTGCGCCTCCAGCTGCTTGGTGTAGAAATCGACGACGGCGGGAGTGGGGGAGGTAACCGTTGCGACCAGCGCCACGGTGGCCGGCGTTGCCGACTTGTCAAAGCTGCTGGAAACCACCGTTGCCCCGGGCATCAGGGGCAGGAGCTTGCCGGGAAAACCTTCGACGAGGGCCCCCACTGTGGCTGAGGTCCCCGGCGACGCCGAGGGGCTCGCGGAAGCGGTGGCCGTGGGCTGGCTGGTTGTCTGCGACGTGGTGCCTGAGGATGCCGTGGTCACTTCCGGGCCCGCAGGACTGCAGGCGGAGAGCGCCAGCGCAGCGCCCGCCACCAAGGCGGCCAACGCTGCCGGCTTAAGATTTCCAATGACCGTCACAGAGACATTCCTCCTGGTGTTGATGCCGGATTCAGCCTCCAGTTTAGTCAGTACCAGCGGCTAGGATTGCAGGGTGGGCCCGGAGCGGAACAACGAGGAAACCGAAGTGAGCCTTCGGGAGCTTCGACGCAGCTCCATTCTGCATGTGGACATGGATGCATTCTTTGTGTCCGTCGAGCTGCGTACCCGCCCGGAGCTCCGGGGCCGGCCCGTCATTGTGGGCTATCCGGCAGACCGGTCGGTTGTCCTCTCGGCATCGTACGAAGCCAGGGCCTTCGGCGTAAAATCTGCCATGCCCATGGTGATAGCTGCCAGGATGTGCCCCAAGGCGGTCATCATCGAACCGCGGCACAGGTTGTACTACGAGGTCTCCGCGCAGATCATGGCTATTTTTGAATCCATCACCGAACTGGTGGAGCCCCTCAGCGTCGACGAGGCGTTCCTTGATGTTGGCGGTGCCATCCGCCGGCTGGGTGCGCCCCGGGAGATCGGGCAGCTGGTCCGCCGTCGGGTTTCGAATGAGCTGGGCATCACTGCCTCTGTGGGTATCGCTGCGAGCAAGTTCGTAGCCAAGATTGCCTCAACACGCTGCAAGCCGGACGGGCTGCTGCTGATCACTCCGGAAGAGACCGTCCCATATCTTCACAGCCTGCCGGTCGGTGCATTGTGGGGAGTCGGGGCCAAAACAGCGGACGTGCTCGCCAGAATGGGCATCAGGACGGTTGCGGATGTTGCTGCTACGCCTGTGGCTTCCCTTAAGAAGGTCCTGGGCGCCACCGGTGAACACGTCTACCGGCTCTCGTGGGGAATCGATCCACGTCCCGTTACACCAGTCCGGCTTGAAAAGAGTATCGGCGCAGAAGAGACCTTCGCCGTGGATACCGGGGATGACGCCATTCTTCACCGCGAACTGCTGCGTCTCTCCCACCGGACAGCGGAGCGCTTGCGCAGTTCCGGGATGGTGGCCAGGACGGTCGCTTTGAAATTGCGCTACGCCGACTTTTCCACCATCACCCGGAGCCGTACGGTCCATACTCCAGTGGACAGCGCACAGCTGATCTACGCGGTGGCCGTGCAGCTTTTGGAGTCGATCGGAACCCGGACAATGACAGTGCGCCTGGTGGGGATCCGCGCGGAGCAACTCGAAGATGCCGGGCAGACGTCCCTCCAGCTGAGCCTCGATCGAAGGGACGATAACTGGCGCGCGGCCGAGCAGGCACTGGACAGGGTGAGCCGAAAATTTGGGAATAAATCCGTCCTTCCTGCCCGGCTGCTGGATTCCGGAAACGGGTCCGGGTAAACCGGCGGCACGGGGCCAAAGGCAGGGTTCGGAAAGTCATTGCCGTCTTTCAGATCGGCCCCTGACAAACTATCCTTAGATGTACATAGTTTTCAGATACTGCCGGACCTCCTGGACATGCTGCCACTCCCGCGGCCACATGCCGTGGCTCCCATTCCGCCACCGTCGGCGGGGCGGGAACCTCCACGGCATGCCGGTCGTTATCGGAGCAGAAGTACTGGCTGGGACCAGCCGGACGTTGGCCTACTTAAGGAGGTCGTGATGCCCCTCTCGGAGCACGAACAGAAGCTGCTTGAGCAGTTGGAGAAGCAACTGCACGAGGACGATCCAAAGTTCGCTAATTCCATGGGTTCGGATCCGGGCCGTTCGTGGTCCACCCGGCACGTGGTGATTGGAGTCCTTGGCGCGTTGGCGGGCATCTTCCTTCTGCTGGTCGGCGTCACGATCCAGAACATATTTGTTGGCGTGCTGGGGTTCATCGTTATGGGCGGCGGGGTCTACTTCGCCACGATGCGCAGCTCCGGAGGCGGCAAGCAACGCTCCGGCAGCCCAGGGAAGCCCGGCAAGTCAAGAAGTTCGTTCATGAGCAGCCTGGAAGAGCGCTGGGATGAAAGGCGCCGCGGAGAATCCTGACGGAGAGCCCTGAAGCTGGCCGGTTTGGGCCACAGCCCTCCACTTTCCTCCCCGTTTCACTCCAGCCGGTCCACGGACCGCAGCAGAAGACCCGCCACGGCGGGTCTTCTGCTTTTAATGCCACGGAAGAGGTCCTTTGCCCGGAACGGACGGGCTGCGGGCCTTAGCAGCCTCCTGCCCCGTCACCGGAGGCTGTGACGGGGGACGAGGACCGCCGTCGGCCCGCCCGGACGCCCGCCGATTGCCTCCACTGCACACCACCCCAGGCTTCCGCGGATTTTTGCGTCCGTATTCCTCCAAATGGGGGACAAATGGGGGATTCTGCGTTGACTGTGGGGGAAAGTGGAGTAATGTGGAGGACATAAGAGGGTAGTTGCAACACAGGGGATGTGCAGTTCCTGACGGCAGACGGGCGGTGGGCCAGTGTTTTTGGGCACCCACTCACCGCGTTTGGATGAAAAGGGCCGGATTATCCTCCCCGCCAAGTTTCGTGAGGAACTTGCCGGCGGGCTGGTGCTCACAAGGGGCCAAGAGCGTTGCATCTACGTCTTCAGTGAGCAGGAATTTGCGCGGGTCCACGAGCAAATGCGGGAGGCACCTATTTCCTCCAAGCAGGCGCGCGACTACATCCGTGTCTTTCTCTCTGGAGCCTCCGACGAGGTACCTGACAAGCAGGGGCGCGTGACAATTCCGCCGGCGCTCCGGGAGTATGCAGGCCTCGGCAGGGAACTGGCCGTTATCGGCGCAGGAACCCGAGCCGAGATCTGGGACGCCCAAGCCTGGAACGAGTACCTGGCAGAGAAGGAGACCGCCTTCTCTGAAACTGACGACGCCATTCCGGGGATCCTCTGATCAACGGGACGGTACGGCGGACCGCTTCTTGAATCAGATCTCCAGCCGCCCATCGGACGGCCAACCTGGCTCACTTCCCCGGAGCCAGGCGGGCACACGATAGGCGCGGATGGGGATCTGGCCCAAGAAGCAACAATCGAGCAATCACGGCAAGAAAGGACGAGGCATGAACGACCATCCCAAGCCGACGTCCGAACGCCATGTGCCGGTCCTCAGGGACCGGTGCATCAATTTGCTGGCCCCTGGTTTTGAAGCCGCGCGGCTGCGGGGCGAAACCCCCGTGGCGATCGACGCCACGCTCGGCATGGGAGGCCACTCGGAGGCCATGCTGCAGCGCTTTCCCGATCTGCACCTGATCGGCATCGACCGCGACGAAGAAGCCCTGGCCCTCTCCGGTGAACGGCTCGCTCCGTTCGCGGCCCGCACCGACCTGGTGCACGCTGTCTATGACGAAATCGCCGATGTCCTCGAGGACCTCGGCGTCACTGAGGTCCACGGCATCCTGATGGACCTGGGGGTGTCATCGCTGCAGCTGGACGAGCGGGAGCGCGGCTTCGCCTACTCCTTTGATGCCCCGCTGGACATGCGGATGGATACCAGCCGAGGCCAGACTGCTGCTGACGTGGTGAACAACTACAGCGAAGACGAACTTGTGAGGATCATCCGGAAATGGGGCGAAGAAAAGTTCGCCGGCCGGATCGCCAACAGGATCGTGGCAGCCAGGGCCGTCAAGCCGTTCACCACCACAGGGGAGCTTGTCGAACAGATCCGCTCGGTGGTTCCGGCCGGAGCTGCCAAGACTGGCGGACATCCAGCCAAGCGGACATTCCAGGCCCTGCGGATCGAAGTCAACGAGGAACTGGACGTGTTGGAGCGAGCTGTACCCGCCGCGGTGGATGCCATAGCCCTGGGCGGACGCATAGTGGTGATGTCCTACCACTCGCTTGAGGACAAGATCGTCAAGAGTGTGTTCCAGGCCCGCTCCAAATCCTCTGCGCCCCTCGGATTCCCCGTGGAACTTGAAGAACACAAGGCCGAACTGAAAACCCTGACTAAAGGCACCGAGGTGCCCACCGCCGTCGAGATCGCCGAAAATCCGCGGGCAGCTTCCGCCAGGCTGCGCGCAGTGGAACGAATCAGAGCCAGGAGAGCAGCATGAGCACCGCCGCCGTCAAGAACTTGCCGCTCGTCTCAGGCAGCTCTGCTCGGGCCCTTGGCACCAATCCGGCAGGAGCCCCCGGCGATGGCCGGAAGGTCCGCACGCCCCTGTCCGTGGTGCGCTCCGCACCCAGGAAGCGCCGCGCGCCCTTTGTGGTGATGTGCTTTGCCCTGCTCGCCGTCGCCCTGGTGGCGGTCCTGGTGCTGAATATCTCGGTTTCCACCGCGCAGTATCAGCTCGTGGAACTTCGGAGCAAGCAGAGCACCCTCACCAAGCAGAACCAGGATCTGGCCCAGCAGGTCCAGAACTTCCAGGCTCCGCAGAACCTGGCTGCGAAGGCGTCCGACTTGGGCATGGTTGCTTCCACTGTCAAAGGCCAGATCGATCTTTCCACACTTGCCGTTTCCGGGAAGGCAACTCCTGCCGTGAAGGGTGATGCCGCCGCAGGTGCCGTCATCCCGGCTCCGGCAGTTGCAGGCGTGATGACTGTTGTGCCGCCGGCAAGCACCGGCGAACCACTCGCCAGCCGCAAGCCGGCCGAGGGCGCCGCGCCTCCAGCGGCCCCGGCGGAACCGCAGGCTCCGCCGGCAGCAGCGCCCGCCCCCGCAGCTCAGGCAGCTGCTCCGGCCGTGGAACTTCACGGTGGTTCCGTGCCGGCTCCCCAGCAGAAGGCGCCGGGCCGTAACTGACAGGATCGATCAGCAGCAGGGCGAACAGCAAGGAACTAAGGGTGGCGCAAAGGACCGGCAAGGCGACGAGCGGCAAGGTGCCTAACGCCAGGCGGCGATTGCGGCTGGGCCTGGGGATCATGCTGACGCTCCTGCTGGTGGTGGGTGGAAAACTTTTCCTGGTCCAGGGCCTGGACGTCGGGGGAATGGCCGAGGCCGCACTGGACAAGCGAATGCGGGCAACAGTCCTTCCGGCTGAACGTGGCAGCATCCTTGACTCCGGCGGCACAGTCCTCGCCAACAGTGTCATCCGCTACAACGTGGTGGTGGACCAGACGGTGAACACTAAAACGGAGAAGTTCAAGCGCCTCGTTGAAGGCCAGGACAAACTGGAGGACGTCACCCGCGATCAAGCCATCAAGGAATTGGCCGCCGTCCTGGGGATGGACATCGACGAACTCAGGAATGCCGTGACGGGCGACTCGAAGTATCACATCATCGCCAAAGACCTTAAGCCCGACATGGAAGACGTGGTTTCAAAGCTTCAGGTACCGGGCATCGTTACTGAAGGCGTCAGCAAACGCGTCTACCCGAATGGCTCCGTTGCAGGCGGGATTATCGGCTTCCTCCAGGACGGCTCCACGGGCCAGGCTGGAATTGAGCAGACCCAGGATGAAATCCTGAGGGGGACGGACGGCAAGCGGCTCTTCGAAATCGGAGCGGACGGTCTCCGGATCCCCGTGGGCGTCGATGAACTGACGCCGCCGCAGGACGGTAAAGACGTCAAGCTCACCCTTAATTCCGACCTCCAGTATTTTGCCCAGCAGGCCATCCAAAGCCAGTCGGACAAGCTGGGAGCTGAATGGGGTGTCATCATCGTGATGGATGCCAAGACGGGCGACCTCATCGCCATGGCCGACACGAATTCCCCGGATCCCAACGATCCCGGCAGGGTCGCTGCGAAGGACAGGGGCGTGCGGTCAGTGACGGCAGCCTACGAACCGGGGTCGGTGGAGAAAATGATTACCGCCGCAGCACTGATCGAGGAAGGAAAGTCCAGTCCCCTGGACACCTTTACCCTCCCGCCGTCCTACACGGTGGATGGCCAGACCTTCAGTGATTCGTTTGCGCACGGGACCGAGGAGCGGACTCTGGCCGGCATCCTCGGCTGGTCAATGAACACCGGAACGGTGATGGCCGGGCAGCGCCTGACCAAGGATCAGCGCCACGACTGGCTGCAGAAGTTCGGTATCGGCGAGGCGCCTGATATCGGGCTGCCAGCCACAGCTTCGGGAATTCTGACGCCTGCGGACCAGTGGGATGGCCGGCAGGAGTACACGGTCCTGTTCGGACAGGGTGTGTCACAATCCACGCTCCAGACGGTGCGCGCGTTCCAGGCGGTGGCCAACAACGGCGTCATGCTCCAGCCGCGCCTTATTGACGCTTACGTAGCCCCGGACGGTACTGAGGAAAAGGTGGAGCCGAAGCCGTCCCGGCAGGTGGTGTCGGACAACACTGCACAGCAGGTCCAGGACATCCTCGAAAGTGCCGTTACGGAAGGCCAGATCAAGGACGCCGCCATTGACGGTTACCGCGTAGGCGCCAAGACCGGAACGTCTGAATCACCGTGCGACGACGGCAAATCCGGTTTCTGCGGTTACACCGCCTCGATCGTGGGCATGGCACCCATGGATGATCCTCGGTTTATTGTGGAGGTGGTACTGCAGCGGCCCAAGGGCAGCATCTACGGCATCACGCAGGGTCCTGTCTTCCGCTCGGTCATGAGCCAGGCGCTGCGGAGCTACAACGTTCAGCCGTCCACAGGTGAACCCGCCAGGCTGCCGCAGTACGCAAAATAGCGGCAGCAGCCAGCAGTACCCAGCAGCGCCCGCGAACGAAGCAATTCGCCGCGGGCATGATCCACTAGCACCATCGGAGATCCCTTGTCAGAGCACCATGTACCCGGCCCCGACCCTGCCCAGGCCGGGGGATCGGCCAACGGCCGCTTCCGCCCGGAAACGGTAGCCGCGGTCCGCCTGGACGCCATTGGTGAAGCAATAGGGGTACCCGTTCCCGGCCATACCGCCGCCGTCGACGTCACCGGAATCTCGCTGAACTCCCGGACGGTGGAACCGGGTGACCTGTACGTCGCCCTGCCGGGCGCTGCCCGTCATGGCGTGGATTTCGCGGAACAGGCCATTGCCGCCGGGGCAGTGGCGGTCCTGACTGACGACGCCGGGGCGCGCACGCTGGCGCTGTCGGCAGAAACTGCCGTACCCGTGCTGGTGGTGGACCGGCCCCGGAACGTTGTTGGGCCACTTTCTGCCCTGATCTACCAAAGCCATACTTCAGCCGAGGGGAGTTTCCGGCTGTTCGGCGTCACGGGCACAAATGGCAAGACCACCACCACGTACTTCATCAATGCGCTGCTGCGTTCGCTGGGCCTGAAGACCGGCCTGATCGGGACCATAGAGATTCTGGCAGGCGGCGAAGCGATTCCCAGCCTGCTGACCACCCCCGAATCAACCGACCTCCACGGGCTGCTGGCCCTGATGCGGGAGCGGGGGCTGGATGCCGCTTCGATGGAGGTCTCCTCGCACGCCGTTTCCTTCCAGCGCGTGGATGGTGTTGTTTTCGACGTTGCAGGCTTCACCAACCTGACCCAGGACCACCTGGACCTGCACGGAACCATGGATGAATACTTCAACACCAAGGCCGCGCTTTTCACTGCTTCCCGTGCCCGGGCAGCAGTGGTGACTGTCGATGACTCATGGGGACGCCGGCTTGCCGATACGGCTGACGTGCCCGTCACCACGCTCGCCACGACTTCGTCCGGTGAGGCGGACTGGGTGGTCACCCACACCACTGCCCGCGGCCTGGGAACCGACTTCACACTGCAGGGCCCCGATGGTGTGTCAGTGAACGTGCACACCGGCCTGCCCGGCAGCTTCAATGTTGCCAATGCTGCCCTTGCTCTGGTGATGGTACTGACCAGCGGGGTGGCCCCCGACGTGGTTCAGTCGGCCCTGGACAGTCATGATCCTTTCACTGTGGCGGTCCCCGGACGGATGCAGCTGGTCTCGGAAGAGCCGGCAGCCGTGGTGGATTTTGCCCACAACACTGACGCGCTGGCGCGTGCCCTGGAGGCAGTACGGCCACCGGTCCCGGGAGCGAAGCTGATTGTAGTGTTTGGCGCCACCGGGCAGCGGGATGAGGGTAAGCGCCCGGCCATGGGAGCCGTGGCGGCACGGCTCGCGGACACAGTTATCGTCACAGACGACGACCCCCACGACGAGGACGCAGCAGCCATCAGGGCAGACGTTCTGGCCGGGGCCAGGGCAGCCCAGGAACAGGACTCGCTGGAATGCAGCATTGTGGAGGTGTACCCGCGCGACGCAGCCATCCGGCATGCTGTGGAACTCGCGGATGCCCGGGACACCATCCTGGTTGCAGGCCGGGGCCATGAGGTCTGGCAGGAAGTCAAGGGTGTCAACCTGGCACTTGATGACCGGGTGGAGCTTCGGAATGCCTTGACAGCCAGGGGATTCACCGTTCTCCAAGACGACCGGATAGAGTCCTAAACCGAGATGATTGCATTTACTGCGGCGGAAATCGCCGAAATCACACACGGCCGCCTGGACGCCGATCCCGGCATCACACCCCTCTCGGTGGTCACGGATTCGCGCGAGGCAACAACGGGATCGCTCTACGTTGCGAAGCCGGGTGAACACGCCGACGGCCACGACTTCATCGGGGCTGCCTTCGACAGGGGCGCGTCACTGGTACTTGCCGAGCGCCCTGTGGCGCACCCGGAGGGAACCGCTTATCCGGCCGTGGTGGTCAAGGACGCAGTCCTGGCCATGGGGGAGTTGGCCGCGGAGGCGGTACGCCGGATCCGTGCCGCCAGGCAGGCCGAAGGCGAAGACCTGACGGTCATCGGAATCACCGGCTCCGCCGGCAAAACCACCACGAAAGACCTGCTCGCCGGAATCCTGGAACAGCAGGGAACCACCGTTGCGCCGCAAGGCTCGTACAACGGTGAAGTGGGTGTGCCGCTGACGGTATTCCGCGCCGATTCCAGCACCCGCTTCCTGGTGATTGAAATGGGAGCCACCGGAATCGGACACATCCGTTACCTGGCCGACATGGTGAAACCGGACATCGGTGTGGTCCTTGGGGTCGGAACAGCCCATGCCGGTGAGTTCGGCGGGGTGGACAACATCGCCCGGGCCAAGGGGGAACTGCTGGAAGCGCTCTCTGCCACCGGCACCGCCATCGTCAACCTCGACGACGACCGGGTGGCGGCCATGCGTTCGCGCACCAGCGCCGCTGTCCTGGGCTTCACGGCCAACGGCCACAGCGACGGTGCTGTACTTGCCGCTTCTCCGGACACCAACACCGCAGGCAATCCGGAATTCGATCTCGTACTTCCCAGCGGTGACCCCGGCCTGCACGTCAGCAGCCGGCTCATCGGTGCCCACCATCTGGGCAACCTGCTTGCAGCCGCGGCCGCAGCATTTGCCGCGGGAGTTCCCGGCCGCGATATCGCAACCTCACTGAGCACGCAGGCGGCGGCGAGCCGCTGGCGGATGGAACGCACTGAACGCCCCGACGGCGTTACGGTCATCAACGATGCGTACAACGCCAACCCGGAATCCATGCGCGCGGCGCTCCGCACCCTGGCTGACCTGGGCCGCGGCCGCCGTACCTGGGCAGTCCTGGGCGCCATGCTGGAACTGGGGCCCGATTCCATCCGGGAGCACACTGCCGTGGGCACCCAGGTGGTGCGGCTGAACATCTCCAGGCTGCTGGTGGTAGGCCGTGAGGCGCGTGCCTTGTATGTTTCCGCCGTCCAGGAAGGCTCCTGGGGCGATGAATGCCTGTTCGCTGAGACCGCCGATGAGGCTTATGAACTGCTCAATGCCGAACTTGCACCGGGCGACCTGGTGCTCTTCAAGTCCTCCAACAGCGTTGGACTGCGCCATTTGGGCGATCGGATAGCATTACCCCCACACCCCCCGGTACCTGCCCATGAAAGGAGCGAGCAGCTGTGATTGCACTTCTTATCGGCGCCGGACTGGCCCTGCTGTGCGCCCTGGTGGGAACCCCGTTGTTTATCCGCCTGCTCGTCCGCAGGAGCTACGGACAGTTCATCCGGGATGACGGACCAACCTCACACCACACCAAACGCGGGACCCCCACCATGGGCGGAACCGTGGTGGTGGCTGCCGTGCTGCTCAGCTACGGGCTGACCCACCTGATCATGTGGATGATGAACCCGGAGTCCGCCGGTCCGTCCGCATCTGCCCTGATCCTGCTGTTCCTTATGGTGGGGATGGGCCTGGTGGGTTTCCTGGACGACTACATCAAGATCTCCCGCCAGCGAAGCCTTGGCCTCAATGTCAAGGCCAAGCTTTTCGGCCAGGGCGCCGTGGGCGTCATCTTTGCCGTCCTGGCCCTGAATTTCCCTGACGAAGACGGCCTCACTCCAGCCTCCACCAAGGTTTCCCTGGTCCGCGACCTGCCGTGGTTGGACCTGGCCTTCGCCGGGACCGTGGTGGGCGCCATCCTCTTTGTCCTGTGGTCGAACCTGATCGTGACAGCTGCCACCAATGGCGTGAACCTCACTGACGGCCTTGACGGCCTGGCGGCCGGGGCTTCCATCATGGTGTTCGGGGCGTACACGCTGATGGGTATCTGGCAAAACAACCAGGCCTGCGGATCACCCCGGGAAGCTGGAAGCGGCTGCTACATGGTCCGCGATCCCCTTGACCTTGCTCTGCTGGCGGCCATCATGAGCGCTGCCCTGGTGGGCTTCCTCTGGTGGAACACGTCGCCCGCCAAGATCTTTATGGGCGACACTGGCTCCCTCGCCATTGGCGGTGCCATCGCCGGGTTCGCGATCCTGTCCCGGACCGAGCTGCTCCTGGGTGCCATCGGCGGCCTTTTTGTGCTGATCACGTTGTCCGTGCTGATCCAGGTTGGCTACTTCAAAGCCACAGGTGGCAAGCGCTTCTTCAAAATGGCACCGCTCCAGCATCACTTCGAGCTCAAGGGCTGGGCTGAAGTGACGGTCGTTGTCCGGTTCTGGATCCTGGGCGGGCTCTGTGTGGCCATGGGCCTGGGAGTTTTCTACGCTGAATGGGTTGTGCTGCTGTGACTGTTTCCCCCCGCCTCGCAGGCCTCGTCAGCTGGGACTCGGACTGGGCGGGTTTACGCGTTGTTGTCACCGGCATCGGTGTTTCCGGCTTCGCCGCGGCGGACACGCTGATAGAGCTTGGTGCCCGGGTGGTGGTGGTTGACGCCGCCACCAGCGACAAAGCAAAAGCCCAGGCGGACACGCTGAAGATTGTCGGGGCCGTGGACGTCCTCCTGGGAGAAGCCGCCGTGCGGAGCATCCCCAGGATCGACGGCGCCTTGCCGGAGCTCATCGTTACCTCGCCCGGCTGGCGGCCCGACCAGGCGTTGTTGGCAGCCGCCGCACGCGGCCATATTCCGGTCTGGGGCGACGTCGAACTGGCCTGGCGCCTTCGGGAGCGCGCGGGACGCAAGACCGCCGACTGGCTGACCATCACGGGCACCAACGGCAAGACCACCACCGTGGGCCTCACCGAGGCCATGCTCCAGGCAGCCGGCCTGAAAGCCATTGCCGTGGGGAACGTAGGCACGCCCATCCTGGATGCCCTCCGTGACCCCGTCGACTACGATGTTTTCGCCGTTGAGCTTTCCAGCTTCCAGCTCCACTGGTCCGAGTCGCTCTCACCTGTGGCCAGCGTCTGCCTGAACGTGGCCGAAGACCACGTGGACTGGCACGGCTCGTACACGTCCTACCTCGCGGACAAGGCAAAGGTTTACGCGGGAACCCAGAAGGCGTGCATCTACAACGCGGAGCAGATTGAAACCGAGCGGATGGTGGAAAACGCCGACGTCATGGAAGGCTGCCGCGCAGTGGGCTTTACTACCCTTACTCCGGCCATCAGCATGCTCGGCGTGGTGGAAGGGCTGCTGGTGGACCGCGCCTTCATCGAAGAGCGGAAGGACAGCGCAGCCGAACTGGCGTCCATGGCAGATCTGGGGCCCTTCGCCCCACGCCACATGGTGGCCAACGCCCTGGCCGCAGCCGCCCTGGTACGCGCCTACGGTGTGGAGGCCAAAGCCGTACGCCGGGGAATCCAGGACTACGTGCCGGGTAACCACCGCATCCAGCCCGTTGCCCGACAGGACGGCGTGCTCTGGGTGAACGATTCCAAGGCCACCAACCCACACGCGGCTGCGGCATCGCTGGCCACGTTCGAGAACGTGGTCTGGATTGCCGGGGGCCTGTCCAAGGGTGTCAGTTACGACGATCTTGTCCGTGACCATGCCTCCAGGCTCAAGGCCGTAGTGCTGATTGGCAGTGACACCGCACCCCTGGCCGAGGCGCTCCGGCGACACGCACCGGATGTCCCCGTGATCCCGGCGGGGGAGGGCGACACTGAGAATATGCAGACTGCCGCAACGGGCGGAACCATCGCAGGAAGCCCTTCTGATTCCGGCGAGGCAGTAATGTTCCGGGCCGTCGCGTCGGCGGCGCAGGTGGCCGCAGCAGGCGACACTGTGCTGATGGCTCCGGCAGCTGCATCCATGGATCAGTTCTCCTCCTATGCTCACCGAGGCGACGCCTTCATCGAAGCTGTCCGCGAGCTGGTGGAAGGACAGGCCAAGACCGGCGAGGAGTAAAAATGGCCAGCACGCCCACCCGGTCCCCGGCCTCGTCCTTCACGCCAAAACGTCCGCTGCCTGCCAGGATCCGGGGCTGGTACCGCGGTTTCTGGTCAGCGCTGGAAGGCACGGGCACGTCCCGGAACGGATCCACGTACTACCTCATCCTGGGCTCCACCCTGGCACTGACGGCCATCGGCATCATGATGGTGCTCTCCGCATCCAGCGTGGAGTCAATCGCCGCGGGGAAATCACCGTACGGTGATGCCCTGAAGCAGGGGATGTTCGCGGCCATCGGAATCTTCACCATGTTCGTGCTCTCCCGGATTAACGTGGTCTGGCTCAAGCGCCTGGCGTGGCCGGGGCTGGGGGTGGCGCTGGTTCTCCTGGTCCTGGTCCAGGTGATTGGTGACGAGGTCAATGGCAACAAGAACTGGATCGACCTCGGCGGCATCACGTTTCAGCCCTCGGAGGCCTCCAAGCTTGCACTGGCACTCTGGATGGCCACTGTCCTCTCTGTTAAGGGGAAGCTGCTTCGCCGCTGGCAGCACGCACTGATCCCCGCCGTCCCCTTGGCGGGGGCGGTGATCGGCCTTGTTTTGCTTGGCAATGACCTCGGCACTGCCATGATCATTATGATGATCACGGCCGCTGCGCTCTTCTTTGCAGGCGTACCTCTGTATCTTTTCGGATTTGCCGCCATTGCCGCCGCCGCCGGAACCGCCGTCATGGCCATCTCCAGTTCGAACCGGGTCTGCCGCATCACGTCCTGGTGGACGGGCCAGTCCTGCGCCGATGGAGTTGATGCCAACTACCAGGCCACCCACGGGCTCTACGGGCTGGCCTCCGGCGGCTGGTTTGGCGTTGGCCTGGGCCAAAGCCGGCAGAAGTACAGCTGGATCCCCGAAGCCCACAACGACTTCATTTTTGCCATCATCGGTGAGGAACTCGGACTCGTGGGCACCGTCGTCGTCCTGATCCTTTTCGCCATCCTCGGCGCTGCCATCTACCGGGTAGTGGTGGCGCAGGAGGCCATGTTCCACCGGGTCCTGGCCGGCACCATCATGGTGTGGCTGCTCGGGCAGGCCACCGTCAATATGTCCGTCGTCACGGGACTGATGCCCGTGATCGGCGTGCCGTTGCCTTTCATCTCCTACGGCGGTTCCGCACTGCTGATGTCATTGTGTGCCGTGGGCGTGGTGTTATCCCTCGCCCGGGAGCAGATGGCCCCTGCGATGCGCCCCAAACGGATGCTGAAGTTTGGCTCCAGAAAACGCCGCGAAACAACCGGCACCAAGAAAACCGCAAGAAAGCGTACCTAGCACCAGATGACTTCCAAGAACCTTTCCATTGTCCTTGCGGGCGGCGGAACCGCCGGCCATATCAGCCCCCTCCTGGCGATTGCCGCGGCGCTTCGCGCGGCTGCCCCGGAGGCGAGGCTCCTGGCCGTGGGCACGCCGTCGGGCATGGAGACCGCGCTGGTTCCCGCCGCAGGCGTTGAGCTGGCCACTATCGATCGCGTCCCGTTTCCCCGACGGCCCTCCCTGGACCTGGTGCGGCTGCCTGTCCGGCTGGCCGGAGCCGTGAGCCAGGCAGGCCGAATCCTGGACGAAGCCTCCGCGGACGTCTTGGTGGGCGTTGGGGGTTATGTCTGCACTCCCATGTACCTGGCAGCGCGGCGCCGGAGGATCCCCATTGTGATCCATGAGGCCAACACCAGGCCCGGCCTGGCCAACCGGCTGGGCGCCCTGATGACCCGGCACGTCGCAGTCGCCTTTGAGTCCACTCGGCTGCCCCATGCCCGCCACGTGGGAATGCCCATGCGCGTGCAGATCTCCGGCCTGGACAGGGCAGCCGCACGCGCTGCTGCCCGCGCGGCGCTGGCCCTGGATGCCGCCAAGCCAACCCTGGTGGTCACGGGTGGATCTTCCGGCGCCCAGAGCATCAACCGCACCATTGCCGCTACTGTCCAGGACCTGGCATCCGCCGGGATCCAGACGCTGCACATCACCGGCCGCGGCAAGTCGGTCACGGGTCCCGACGGAGAACCGCTCGCCGCCGACGGATACCGGCAGCTTGAGTATGTGGACGGCATGGAACTTGTCTACGCTGCGGCGGACGTGCTGCTCGCACGGTCAGGGGCGGCCACGGTTTGCGAAGTGGCGGCTGTGGGGGTTCCCGCCGTTTTCGTGCCCCTGCCCATCGGCAACGGGGAACAGGCGCTCAATGCCGCCGGGGTTGTGGACGCGGGCGGCGCCCTGCTGGTCAAGGACGGCAGCTTTACCCCCGAGTGGGTCCGCACGGAACTCATTCCGCTGGTTACCGACAGCGCCCGTTTGGAAACGATGGCGGCCAACTCCCGCCGTCTTGGCATCAGAAACGCCGATCAGCGCATGGCTGGTCTTGTCCTGGAAGCGGTAGCCGCATGACCTCCCTCAATATCCCCAGCCAGGAGTCCCTGGGCAGAGTCCATTTCATCGGCATCGGCGGGGTGGGCATGTCCGCCGTCGCACGCATCATGGTTGCCCGCGGAGTGCCCGTGAGTGGCTCGGACGCCAAGGACCTTCCGGTCATGGCCGATCTGGCCGCGGCCGGCGCCACCATCTCAGTGGGATACTCCGCGGAAAACGTCGGCGATGCGCAGACCGTAGTTGCCGGATCCGCGATCCGGGAGGACAACCCGGAACTGGTTGCCGCGCGCGCGGCAGGGCTGCCGGTGCTGCACCGTTCAGAGGCGCTTGCCGCCACCATGGGCGGCGACCTGGTGGTCACCGTAGCCGGTACCCACGGCAAGTCCACGACGACGTCGATGATCACCGTCCTGCTGCAGGGTGCCGGGCTGGATCCGTCGTTCGCCATCGGCGCCAACGTTCCTGCGCTGGGCGTCAACGCCGCCCATGGAACCTCCGGGGTGTTTGTTGCCGAAGCTGACGAGTCGGACGGCTCCTTCCTGAACTACCGGCCGCGGATTGCTGTGGTCACCAACGTCGAACCTGACCACCTGGACCACTACGGCACCGCCGAAGCTGTCTACGAATCCTTCGACCGGTTCACCGCGCTGCTTCCGTCCGACGGCGTGCTGATTGCCTGTGCCGACGACGCCGGTGCCCTCGCCCTCGCTGACCGTACACAGGCGCGTGGAAACACCCGCGTGGTTCTGTACGGCACCTCTGACCGCTCCAACCTGGTGCTCCACGACGGCGGCCCCGGGGACGTGGCAGTGTCCTCGCCGTCGGGGCGTTTCGGCCTCGAGCTCCAGGTTCCGGGCCGGCATAACGCACTGAACGCGGCCGCTGCTTTTGCTGTTGCCCTTGAACTGGGGGTTGATCCGGACGCTGCCGCCCGGGCACTGGCCAACTTTTCGGGCGCATCGAGGCGTTTTGAGCTCAAGGGCGAAGCCCGCGGAGTCCGGGTCTTTGACGACTACGCCCACCATCCCACAGAGGTCCGCGCCGCCCTGGCTGCTGCCAGGTCCGTGGCGGGCAACCACAAGGTCCACGTCCTTTTCCAGCCCCACCTTTTTTCGCGCACCAGGGAATTCGCCGCCGAGTTCGCTGACGCCCTGAACCAGGCCGACACCGCCCTGGTGCTGGACATTTACCCCGCCCGCGAGGACCCCATTCCCGGGGTCAGCAGCGATCTGATTGCGCGGCACCTGAATCCGGGCGGCAGGCTCGTCGCCAGCGGTGAGGCCGTGGCGGCCATTACGGCAGCAGCCTCCGACGGCGACATTGTGCTGACAGCCGGAGCGGGCGACGTCACGGCCTTCGGACCACGGATCGTTGAGGCCCTGGATGGCTAGTTCCCGCCGCCCCACCTACACCGGGACGGGGCGCCGGCCGGCAGCTCCCCACGAAGAGCCCATTGTCATCACTGCGTCCAAGAGCGTGCCGGATCCAGAACCTGCGGAGCCCACCGGCCGGAAGAAGCGGAAGGACCGTGAGCCCGTGCCCGGCGGCAATGTGCTGGCCTTTCCCGAGCCCCGGGGACGGCGGCTCAAGCGAAACATCGTTATCGCAGCCTGCATCACCGCGGCCATGGTCGCCGGACTCCTGGCGGTCGCCATTTTTTCGCCGGTACTGGCTGTTGGCACCATCACTGTTTCGGGAACAAAAATCCTGACTGAAGCGCAGGTTAAGACCGCACTGGAGCCGCTGCGGGGCAGGCCGCTTCCGCAAATCAGTGACGAAGAGGTGACGCGGCTCCTGGGACCGCTGGTCCAGGTCAAGTCGGTCTCCAGTGAGGCGCGGCCGCCGTCGGAACTGGTGGTAAAGGTGCTGGAGCGGGCACCTGTTGCCCTGGTAAAGCAGGGGGAACAGTACCAACTGGTGGACGTTGAGGGCGTGCAACTGGCTGCCACGGACGATCCTTCATCTGTTTCCCTGCCCGTGATCGACGGCGGGGCCGGAGCCATCGGCAAGGATCTGTTCCAGGCAACTGCGGCCGTCCTGGGCGCCCTTCCTCCGGATGTCCTGGCAAAGCTGTCGAACGCCTCTGCGCAGTCCGTGGACGCCGTGGAACTCAAGCTCGTTGATGGCCAGACCATCGTCTGGGGCAACGCGGGGGAGAGGGAACTCAAGGCAAAGGTCCTTGAAGCGCTCCTGAAGGCTCCGGCAGATCCCAAGAACCCCGTGCGCGTGTACGACGTCAGCGTGCCGCGGCACCCCGTAACACGCTGAATCACCCTATTTCCCCGGTATTCCCACGACACGCGGCGCCGGTCATTGAATGTCGGAACCAGAGGAAATAGCGTCACAGACATGAGTTACTTGACATAACTATAACCTTCAACTCGAAGGTTAAGGTTCCAGGCTTCAAGCTCGACTCCATCAGTTTTCGCAACAGAACACGAACAAGGGACACGTAACGTGGCAGCTCCGCAGAATTACTTGGCCGTCATCAAGGTCGTCGGCATCGGCGGCGGTGGCGTGAACGCAGTCAACCGCATGATCGAGGTGGGCCTTCGAGGCGTTGAATTCATCGCCATCAACACGGACGCGCAGGCCCTGCTGATGAGTGATGCGGACGTCAAGCTTGACGTCGGGCGTGAGCTGACGCGCGGGCTGGGTGCCGGTGCCAACCCTGAAGTGGGCAAGCAGGCGGCAGAGGATCACGCTGACGAGATCGAAGAGGTCATCCGTGGCGCGGACATGGTGTTCGTGACTGCCGGTGAAGGTGGCGGAACCGGCACCGGCGGTGCCCCCGTGGTGGCGCGCATCGCCCGGTCCCTCGGTGCGCTGACCATCGGTGTGGTCACCAGGCCGTTCACTTTCGAAGGCCGCCGCCGCGCCGGCTCCGCCGAGGCGGGCATTGACGCCCTCCGCGACGAAGTGGATACCCTGATCGTCATTCCAAACGACCGGCTGCTGTCCATCAGCGACCGCAACGTCTCCGTGCTCGATGCCTTCCGTTCCGCGGACCAGGTCCTGCTGTCCGGTGTCCAGGGCATCACGGACCTCATCACCACGCCCGGCCTGATCAACCTTGACTTTGCGGACGTCAAGTCGGTCATGCAGGGTGCGGGCTCGGCCCTGATGGGCATCGGTTCGGCGCGGGGCGAGGACCGGGCCGTGAAGGCCGCGGAACTGGCCATCGCCTCACCGCTGCTGGAAGCCTCGATCGACGGCGCCCACGGCGTGCTGCTTTCCATCCAGGGTGGTTCGGATCTTGGCCTCTTTGAGATCAACGAAGCGGCCCGCCTCGTTCAGGAAGTGGCCCACCCGGAGGCAAACATCATCTTCGGCGCTGTTATCGACGATGCCCTCGGCGACGAGGCCCGCGTGACAGTCATCGCGGCCGGTTTCGACGACGTCAAGGCCACCTCGCCCTCCATGGACCAGTCCCAGCCCCAGGTTGCCCCGCAGCGCCCTGCCGCGCCGTCGGCTGCTCCTGCCCCTGTCCAGGCACCCTCGGCAGGCGGCAGCCACCAGATGAATGTACAGCCCGTCCACGCCGGTATTGGCGCTTCGGGACTGAGCAATTGGGGCCAGCAGCGCCAGTCCGCAGTCCCGGCGGACTCAGGCTTCGACGTCGACCTTCCCTCAGTGGTAGAGCCCGATCTTTCCGGTCAGCACTCCGATGACCTGGATGTCCCCGATTTCCTGAAGTAGGCCACGGATTGTTCCATTGGCGGGCCGAGGTCCTTCCGGGCGTGTCGGTGGCATTCACCGACACCCGTGCCGGAAACCTGGCGCTGCATGTGGGGGACAACCCCTCAGAGGTAATGCTGCGGCGTGAAGCCCTGGAGCGGGCAGCCGGCATAGGGCCCGGTTCACTGCGGTTCATGGACCAGGTTCACGGCACGTCCGTTGCGGTGATGGAAGCGGGCAGCCCCGCGCCACGGTCCGATGCCATGGTTTCCACCGGCCTTCCGCTGGCCGTCATGGTTGCAGACTGCGTGCCGGCGGTGCTGGTGGGCGAAACAGCCGGCGGGCCCGTGCTGGCTGCGGTACATGCCGGACGCCCGGGAATAGCGGCGGGAATCATCCCGGCCGCGCTGGACAGGATGCGCTCACTGGGCGCCTCCGGTATCCGCGCCTGGCTTGGTCCGTCAATCTGTGGCGCCTGCTACGAAGTTCCGGCATCACTGCGGGCAGAAGTGGCCGCGGACGTCCCCGCAACCTGGGCTACAACGTCATGGGGGACGCCCGCGCTTGATCTTCCGGCCGGCGCCCGAAGCCAGCTGGAAGCGGCAGGGGTCGCCGTCGAGTATGCCGGACCATGCACCCTTGAGAATGCTGCCCTCTTTTCCCACCGCCGAAACAACCGCAGCGGCAGGTTTGCCGGATTGGTGTGGCAGCATGGATGAGCGCCGGGCCGTGGATGAGTCAGAGCGAATGGCAGAGCTGACATTGCGCCTTGCTGCTGTGCGGAAGCGCATAGTGTCCGCCGCAGAGGCGTCCGGCCGGACCGGGCAGTTGCCCACCCTGATTGTGGTGACCAAATTCCATCCCGTTGAGGACATCAGACGCCTTTCGTTGTTGGGTGTCAGGGATGTGGGGGAGAACCGGGACCAGGAGGCAGCCGGAAAGTCGGCGGAACTGGAAGGGCTGGGCCTGAGATGGCATTTTGTCGGCCAGCTTCAAAGCAAAAAGGCCAAATCGGTGGTCCGCTACGCCCACTCTGTCCATTCGGTGGACCGCCTGCAGCTCGCGGACGGTTTGGCGAAGGCCATGGCCGCCGAGCAGGACAGGACAGGACGCGGACCCCTGGACTGCTTCATTCAAGTCAGCCTGGACGACGACGCCTCCGCCCACCGCGGCGGAGCGGCACCAGACGAAATTCCCGCCTTGGCCGAACGCCTTGCTGCAGCTGAGGGGCTGGTGCTCGCAGGGGTGATGGCAGTGGCACCGCTGGGCGCCGTGCCCGGGGAAGCCTTCGAAAAACTGGCGTCAATTTCTGCCCGTCTCGTCCAGGACCACCCGTCCGCAACAGCCATTTCTGCCGGCATGAGCCAGGACCTGGAGGCGGCCATCCAGTTTGGTGCGACACACCTGCGAATCGGCTCGGATATTCTCGGATCGCGTCCGGCCGTGGGGTAGCGTCAAACTATTGGAAGCGAATGGCGGGGGATTCCAGTGCTGTCAAGTCATATGGCGCCCGCCTACGGACACGATTAGGAGTCGACCATGGCCGGCGCTCTGCGCAAGACAATGATCTATCTTGGGCTCGCCGATGGCGATGAACATTATGAGTCCGAGCACCACATCACACGTAAGGACGAGGACGATTCCATGGAATTTGACCGCGAGGAACGCCGTGCACCCGCACCCGTCCGCGAGGTTGGCCGCGACTCGTCCTACGCCCCTGAAGAGGAATATCGCGCACCAGTGACCCCCATCAAGCGTGCGGCCTCCAGCCGCGAAGAATCCACAGGGCTTCGGCAGATCACCACGATCCACCCACGCTCCTACAATGACGCGAAACTGATCGGCGAGAGCTTCCGGGACGGCATCCCTGTGATCATGAACGTCACTGACATGGGTGAAGCCGACGCCAAGCGCCTGGTCGATTTCTCCGCCGGCCTTGTTTTTGGGCTTCGGGGGAGCATTGAGCGTGTCACCAACAAGGTTTTCCTCCTGTCGCCGTCGTACGTTGAGGTCATCGGCGATGACAAAAAGGTCAGCGAGACGCAGGCCAGCTTCTTCAACCAAAGCTAGCCACTAAGCTTGTAGCGGATGCCAGACGGGTACACCTGTCTGGCATCTGTGCTGAAATAGACAAGAAAGCTCGTCAGGACACTGCGGTATCCGTCAATGGACATGGAGATATGAGTTAAGTCATGGGAATTGTTTTCGGACTTGTCTATATCGCCCTTTTACTGTTCCTGGTGGCCCTCATTGTCCGGTTGGTCTTTGACTGGGTCCAGATGTTTGCCAGGGAGTGGCGGCCCCGCGGGGCTGCCCTCGTGACCGCACATGCTGTGTACTCCATCAGCGATCCGCCACTCAGGGTACTGCGCAGGCTGGTCCCGCCCCTCAGGCTGGGCGGCATCACACTGGACCTGGGCTTCCTGATCTTGTTCATCGCCGTCAGCGTGGCGATGATGATCACCAGGGGCTTCGCATAGTTTTCGATTAGACCCAGCAGGGCAGGCATAGATCCGAAGGGAACTGTTGCCCGCACACCGAAGAAATCTTCTGTTTGACACCACAGTGTTGAATTAGAGGAACCAGACCATATTTAGGTACCGTAGTTTTGACGGCCGGAAGGCCTACTGACTAACTAGACCAATGAGGTGACCAGATGGCTTTGACGCCAGAAGACGTTGTCAACAAGCGCTTTCAGCCGACCAAGTTCCGCGAAGGCTACGACCAGGATGAAGTTGATGACTTCCTGGACGAAATCGTCGTTGAGCTCCGGCGCCTGAACCAGGAGAACGACGAGCTCCGCAAGAAGCTTGCAGAAGCCGGTTCCGGCGTTCCTGCAAGCTCCGCGGCAGCGGCCCCTGTGGTCGAGAAGGTCCCCGCGCCCGTCAAGGCGGACAAGGACGAGGCCCGCGCCAAGGCCGAGGCCGAGGCAAAAGCCGCCGAGGCAAGCAAGAAGAAGGAAGCGGAGCAGGCTGCGCCGGTCGCGGCTGTTCCTGCTGCTGCTCCGGCTCCGGCCGCCAGCACCGCCTCCGCTGAATCCGCTGCCGGCCTGCTCGCCATGGCCCAGCAGATGCACGACCGCCACGTAGCCGAGGGCCAGGCGCAGAAGGACAAGATCATCGCCGAAGCGCAGATCGAAGCCAGCAGCCTGGTCAACGATGCCCAGGAGAAGTCCCGCAAGATCCTGGGCGCCCTGGAGCAGCAGCGTTCAGTCCTGGAGCGCAAGGTAGAGCAGCTCCGCGGCTTCGAGCGCGACTACCGCTCACGTCTGAAGGCCTACATCGAAGGCCAGCTGCGTGACCTGGATGCCCGTGGTTCTGTTGCCGCTCCGGAAGTCGAAGCCAACAGCTAGTCTGTCAAACACGTATTCTGAAAGCCGGTGGCTGAGGATTCCTCGGCCGCCGGCTTTTGAGATTAACATCGGTTCCTGAACGAAAGCACCATGACTGACGAACTTGCCCCTGACGCCGCACGCCCGGTCCCATCTACACCACGGACCCGCCGCGCCGTCCTGCTGTCCCTCTTCGCAGGTTTTGCGGTCTTTGCCTATGTGTTCGACCAGCTGACCAAACTCTGGGTCACATCCAGCATGGTGGAAGGCGAACGAATCCCGGTCCTGCCGCCACTGCTGCATTGGTACTTCATCCGTAATTCCGGCGCCGCGTTCTCCATCGGGGAAAATGTCACGTGGGTGTTCTCCATCATCATGGCCGGAGTGGCCATTGCCATTCTGTTCCAGGTACGCAAACTGGGCTCGGCCTGGTGGTCACTGGCGCTTGGCCTGCTGCTCGGCGGGGCGCTGGGAAACCTGACGGACAGGCTGTTCCGCGAGCCCTCATTCGGGATGGGCCATGTGGTGGATTTTATCCAGCTGCCAAATTTCGCAATCTTCAATATCGCCGATTCCGCGGTGGTGTCCGCGGTGGCAATCATCTGCATCCTGACTCTGCGCGGTATTTCCCTCGACGGATCCCGGCACGTCGGAGCCCACCGTGAGAAGACCCGGGATGCCTGAGCGCCTTGTAGTGGCCGATGAACTCGGCGGGGTACGGGCCGACGCCGGACTGGCCAGGCTGATGGGGATCTCCCGGTCGCTTGCCGCCACCCTGATCGCCGAAGGCAATGTGCTGAACCGGGGCAAGGCTGTGGGCAAGTCCGCGCGGCTGGTGGCCGGCGACGTCCTGGACGTCACGGTGCCGGAACGCCGGGACCCCCTTGAAGTGGTGGAGGAAGTTGTGGAAGGCCTGAAAATCCTGCTCGACGACGACGACTTTGTGGTCGTCGATAAGCCAGTGGGCGTCGCCGCGCATCCGTCGCCGGGCTGGGTGGGACCCACCGTGGTGGGCGGCCTTGCCGGTGCCGGATACCGGATCTCGACGTCCGGCTCGCCCGAACGGGCCGGCATCGTACACAGGCTGGACGTCGGAACCTCCGGGGTGATGGTGGTGGCCAAATCAGAACGCGCTTACACAGCGCTGAAGCGGGCCTTCAAGGAGCGCAGCGTGGACAAGGTCTACCACGCGGTGGTCCAGGGCCTTCCCGACCCCCTGGAAGGCACCATCGATGCCCCCATCGGCCGCCACCCCGGACACGACTGGCGTTTCGCCGTGATCGAAGACGGACGGCCGTCCATTACGCACTACGAGGTCCTTGAGGCTTTCGGCAAGGCAACGCTGGTTGAGGTCCACCTCGAAACGGGGCGGACGCATCAGATCCGCGTGCATTTCTCAGCCCTGCGGCACCCGTGCGCCGGCGACCTCACCTACGGGGCGGACCCGCGGCTGGCTGCAACGCTGGGCCTCACCCGGCAATGGCTCCATGCCCGCGAGCTCGGTTTCGACCACCCCGTGACCGGCGAGCGTGTCACTGTCACCAGTGACTACCCGCAGGACCTGGCTTACGCCCTGGAAGTCCTCGAATCCGGACAGGCCTGACCAATCCAGGGCCGGGGGAGCGCATAGAATAGTGCGGTGACTTCCAGCAATGCCTCGTTCGTCCACCTTCACAACCACACCGAATACTCCATGTTGGACGGCGCCGCCCGTCTGGGGGAGCTTTTCGACGAGACCGAACGCCTGGGCATGCCGGCACTCGCCACCACTGACCACGGGTACCTGTTCGGCGCCTTCGATTTTTGGAAACGCGCCACGGACCAGGGCATCAAGCCCATTATCGGCGTCGAAGCCTATGTCACTCCCGGTACCGCCCGGACGGACAAGGGCCGTGTCCGCTGGGGCGAGGAACACCAGCGCAAGGACGACATCTCCGGCGGTGGTTCCTACACGCACATGACGCTGCTGAGCTACAACAACGCCGGCATGCGCAACCTCTTTCGGGCCTCGTCCATCGCGTCCCTGGATGCCGTCTTCGGCAAGTGGCCCAGGCTGGACCGCGAGCTGCTGAACACGTACTCGGAAGGCCTGATCGCCACCACCGGGTGCCCGTCGGGCGAAGTGCAAACCCGCCTGCGGCTGGGCCAGTACCGTGAGGCGCTGGAGGCAGCCTCGGAGTTCCGCGACATTTTCGGTGCGGAGAACTACTTCTGCGAACTGATGGATCACGGCCTGGACATCGAACGCCGGGTCACCGGGGACCTGCTGCGGCTTGCCAAGGAACTGAAGCTGCCGCTGGTGGCCACCAACGACCTCCACTACACGCACGAGCATGATGCCAAGGCGCACGAGGCCCTGCTGGCCATCCAGTCAGGTTCCACCTTGCTGGAGCCAACCTACGACAACGGCGGTTCGCGCTTCGCGTTTTCCGGCAGCGGCTACTATCTCAAGTCGCCGCAGGAGATGCGCGAGCTTTTCCGGGACCATCCCGACGCCTGTGACAACACCCTGCTGATCGCGGAACGCTGCGAAGTTTCCTTCAATACCGGTGCTAACTACATGCCGCGGTTCCCCTGCCCGCCGGGGGAGGACGAAACGTCCTGGCTGGTAAAAGAAGTTGCTGCCGGCCTGGAATACCGCTACCCGGGCGGTGTTCCGGACAAAGTCCGCACCCAGGCTGACTACGAGCTGGAAGTCATCACCTCCATGGGGTTCCCCGGGTACTTCCTGGTGGTGGCCGACTTCATCAACTGGGCGAAGAACAACGGCATCCGCGTCGGACCCGGCCGTGGCTCGGGCGCCGGTTCCATGGTCGCCTACGCCATGCGCATCACCGACCTTGATCCGCTGCACCACGGCCTGATCTTCGAGCGCTTCCTCAACCCGGACCGCGTCTCCATGCCTGACTTCGACGTCGACTTCGATGACCGGCGCCGCTCTGAGGTGATCGACTATGTGACCCGTAAATACGGCGACGAGCGCGTCGCCATGATCGTCACCTACGGCACCATCAAGACCAAGCAGGCGCTCAAGGACTCCTCACGCGTACTGGGCTATCCGTTCAGCATGGGCGAGCAACTGACCAAGGCGCTGCCCCCGGCCGTCATGGCCAAGGACATTCCCTTGGCTGACATCCAGAACAAGGACTCCAAGCGCTACAGCGAAGCCGGCGACTTCCGCCAGCTGATTGCCACGGACCCCGAAGCCGCCAAGGTATTCGAGACAGCCCTGGGCATCGAAGGGCTGAAGCGGCAGTGGGGTGTACATGCCGCCGGCGTCATCATGTCCTCGGACCCGATCATCGATGTCATCCCCATCATGCGGCGCATCCAGGACGGGCAGGTAATCACCCAGTTCGATTACCCCACCTGCGAGGGCCTGGGCCTGATCAAGATGGACTTCCTGGGGCTGCGGAACCTGACGATCATCTCCGACGCCCTGGAGAACATCAAGCTCAACCGCGGCCATGACCTGGACCTGGACAGCCTGGCCCTGGACGACGCCGCCTCCTACGAGCTGCTGGCCCGGGGTGACACCCTGGGCGTCTTCCAGCTGGACGGCGGGCCCATGCGCTCCCTGCTCAAGCTGATGAAGCCTGACAACTTTGAAGACATCTCCGCCGTCCTGGCCCTCTACCGCCCGGGTCCGATGGGCGCCAACGCCCACACAGACTATGCGCTGCGCAAGAACGGGATCCAGGAAGTCATTCCGATCCACCCTGAGCTGAAGGAACCGCTCGCCGAAATCCTCGGCGGCACGTACGGCCTGATCGTCTACCAGGAACAGGTGATGGCAGTCGCGCAGAAGCTCGCAGGGTATTCCCTCGGGCAAGCCGACATCCTCCGCCGCGCCATGGGCAAAAAGAAGAAGTCAGAGCTGGACAAGCAGTTCGCCGGCTTCTCCCAGGGCATGCAGGACAACGGCTACTCCATGGAGGCCGTCAAGACCCTCTGGGACATCCTCCTGCCGTTCTCTGACTACGCGTTCAACAAAGCCCACTCGGCCGCCTACGGCGTGATTTCGTACTGGACCGCTTACCTGAAAGCCCATTACGCACCGGAGTACATGGCGGCTCTGCTGACCTCGGTAGGCGACGACAAAGACAAGTCCGCTATATACCTCAACGAGTGCCGCCGCATGGGCATCACGGTGCTCCCGCCGGACGTCAACGAATCCTCGCTGAACTTCACTCCAGTGGGGACCGACATCCGCTTCGGCATGGGCGCCATCCGGAACGTTGGTTCCAACGTGGTCCAGGCGATGGTGGCTGCCCGGGAGAGCGAGGGCGCCTACACGTCGTTCAAGGACTTCCTTATGAAGGTTCCGGCGGTTGTCTGCAACAAGCGGACCATCGAATCCCTGATCAAGGCCGGGGCCTTCGATTCCCTGAACCACCACCGCCGCGCCCTGGTGATGGTCCACGAGGAGGCCATCGACTCGGTCATCACCCTCAAGCGGAACGAGGCAATTGGCCAGTTCGACCTCTTTGCCGGATTTGAGGAGGCCGAATCCGAGGCCTCCCTGAGCATTGAGATCCCCGAACTTCCCGAGTGGGAGAAGAAGGACAAGCTGTCCTTCGAACGGGACATGCTGGGGCTCTACGTGTCGGACCATCCCCTGCAGGGCCTGGAGGGGGTACTCAGCCAGCACGCGGACCAGTCCATCACCTCCATCATTGCCGAAGACGGCCCGCACGACGGCGCCATCATCACCATCTCCGGAATGATCACCTCGCTGAGCCGCCGCATCGCCAAAGCCAGCGGCAACGCCTACGCCCGCGCCGAAATCGAAGATCTTGGCGGCTCCATGGAGGTGATGTTCTTCGGACAGGTCTACGGCCCCATCGCGTCGGTCCTGGCCGAGGACCTGATCGTGGTGGTCAAAGGCAGGCTGCAGCGGCGAGATGACGGCGCGGTGACACTGAACTGCATGGAGCTGTCCGTTCCAGACCTCAGCGAGGGAACCAACGGGCCGGTGCTCATTTCGATGCCCACGCACAAGGCCACCGAGGCCGTGGTTACCGAACTTGGCGACGTCCTGCGGAACCATCGGGGAAACTCGGAGGTCCGCGTCCACCTGCAGGGCGACACGAGGACCGAGGTCATGGCGCTGCCTGTCCACCTCAGGGTCAACCCCAGCCCGTCACTCTTCGGCGACCTCAAGGTGCTACTGGGACCTACCTGCCTGGACAACTGACAGCCGGCGGCGGCAACCGGATCCTGGGTCTGCTAGATCTCGTAGTCCAGCGGAACTGGCTGGCTGTATCCTCCGGCGTGATAGAGGAGCGGCGAGCCGTCTTCACCCACCAGGCCGTCCACCACTTCAACAACCACCACCGCATTGTTTTCGAACGACAGCCGCATTTGGATCTTGCCTATCAGCCAGCCGGCAACATCCTTAAGGACGGGAACTTCGTGCGGACCCAGTTCCCAGTGGTCACCGCCGAACCGGTCCTTGGTGCGGGCGAATCGTTCTGCCAGGGCCTGGTTCTCGAGGCCCAGCATGTGGAGGCCGATGTGGGTGGTGTTGGCTATTGCAGGCCATGAACTGGAACTGCGGGCCATGTTGAAGGTAAACCGTGGCGGCTGCGCCGACAGCGACGCCACCGAGGTGGCTGTGAAGCCGTAGGGCTCGCCCTGGTAGTTCACGGTGATAATGGCCACGCCTGCGGCATGGCGCCGGAACATTTCCTTGAACGTACGCTCGAACGGTGCATGGTCTGCGGTCACGGTAGAAGAACTCCCTGCGGTAACTGAATGCGACTGGACTCTCCCTCAAGGGTATGGCGGTGTTGCCGCAGCAAGGAATCGCTTTACCCGCTACGTCCGTTGATTGAGAGGCATAAACATTTGTTAAGGTTTGTTTCATGACACAACGCACGCAGGGGCACTCCTCCCGTCCGGCCCGGATCTGGTTTGCCCTGGCGACTGCGGCCGGAATCCCCGTGGGCATGCTGTGGTGGACCCTTGCGCCCGGCGGCTTGAATCTCATGACCCGAAACCCGGCACTGGCGGCCGGTACAAATCCCGAGGTCTGGCTGCTGCGCGACCTGACTCTTGCTGGCCTGTTCGTTCTTGCCGGCTGCCTGGTGGGTGTTTTCCTGGCGGACAAAACCCGCAGGAATGGACAAAAGGACCTGCTGTTTGCCCTTGCCGGTGGCCTTGTCGGAGCAGTCGTGGCATGGCAGGCCGGAATCTTCGCCAGCCAGATATGGGGTGCCCCCGCAGACTCCGCGCTCAACGCGAGTGTGGCCTTCTCACTCCGGTCCATGTCGGTGCTTCTGCTGTGGCCGGCGGCCACAGCAGTGGCTGTCTTTGCCGTCAGCTTGCTGAACCTGTTGAAGCAGAAGCCCTACCCTGATGACGATGGCTACGAGGACAGGGACAGGGACAGCCCGCCATTCGCGGGAAGCAAAGCCACTGACGCGTAAAATGATCCGGTGACCATTTCTCCTGACCTCCCTGCCGCCACACGTGCCCCTGCCGTAAACTTCCGAACGGTTGATCTCAGGGGCCGCCGCCTGAGCCTCGCCGGATTGCGTGCCGCCGTTCCCAGGGCGCAGCACCACACGGTGGCCGATGCTGAGCAAAAGGTCCTGGACATCATCGCCGACGTCCGGTCACGGGGATTCCGTGCGCTGGGCGACCTCGCACTGCGGCTGGACGGCGTGCAGCAGGAACACCCCCGGGTGCCTGCCGAGGCGCTTGCCCGGGCCCTGGACGGTCTTGACCCGGCAGTACGCCGCGCCCTTGAAGAGTCCATCAGCCGTGCCCGGCGTTTCGCCGACGGCCAGCGCCCGCGGAATATCGACGTCGAACTTGGCGACGGCGCTCTGGTGAGCCAGAACTGGGTCCCTGTTGCACGGGTGGGGCTGTATGTACCGGGTGGACTGGCCGTCTATCCTTCCTCGGTGATCATGAATGTTGTGCCTGCACTGGCGGCAGGAGTGGAGTCAATCGCCCTCGCCTCGCCGCCACAAAAGGATTTCGGTGGACTGCCGCACCCCACCATCCTCGCGGCGGCCGCACTCCTGGGCATAGAAGAGGTGTACGCCATTGGCGGCGCGCAGGCGATTGCTGCATTTGCCTACGGAATCGATGCAACGGACGCCGGACCGGCGCTGGAACCCGTGGACGTGGTCACGGGCCCGGGAAACATCTTCGTGGCCACTGCCAAGCGGCTGGTCAAGGGTGTGGTGGGAATCGACTCCGAAGCCGGCACCACGGAGATCGCCATCCTGGCTGACAGCTCCGCCCAGCCCGCACTGGTGGCCGCGGACCTGATCAGCCAGGCTGAGCACGATCCCAACGCTGCCTCGGTCCTCATCACCGACTCCGGGGAACTGGCCGACGCGGTACGCATTGAACTGGACCGGCAGGCGGCGGCCACCAAACACTCCCAGCGGGTCTGCGAGGCGCTTTCCGGCCCCCAGTCGGGGGTAGTCCTGGTGGAGGACCTTGAACAGGGCATCGCCGCCTGTGACGCGTACGCCGCTGAGCACCTGGAGATCATGACGGCGGACGCGGCCACCGTGGCGGCGCGGATACGCAACGCCGGGGCCATTTTTGTTGGGGACTACAGCCCGGTCAGCCTGGGGGATTACTGCGCAGGTTCAAACCACGTGCTGCCCACCAGCGGGACGGCTGCATTTTCGTCCGGCCTGAATGTCACCACGTTCCTTCGGGCCATCCAAGTGGTGAACTACAGCAGGGCGGCACTGCAGGAGGTCAGCGGACACATCGTCAGCCTGGCAGGGGCAGAGGACCTGCCGGCCCACGGCCAGGCAGTAACGGCACGTTTCGCAAACCCCGGAGCCTCCTGACACCAGCGGGGGACCGGGGCAGCCCGTTCACCAGCTGCGGCAGTAACTACTACAGGCTGTGGCAGGGACTACTACATGTAGTAATTACAGGCTTGTTATTCCGCTACATCTAGTCATAGACTGGTAGCGGAAAGATCCGGCACTGCCCGTTGTTCAAGAACGTCGTGTATGAACGTCATGCAAGAACGCTGTGCAAGAAGGTTCTGCAAGAAAGCGAGAGAGGGACACCATGTACTGTCCGTTCTGCCGCAATCCGGATTCCCGTGTCGTTGACAGCCGGATGGCCGACGACGGTTCCGCCATCCGGCGCCGCAGGCAGTGCCCCGAGTGCGGCCGCAGGTTCACCACCGTGGAAACCACCAGCCTCTCCGTTATCAAGCGTTCCGGCGTGGGGGAGCCCTTCAGCCGGAGCAAGGTCATCAACGGTGTGCGCAAAGCCTGCCAGGGCCGCCCGGTCAGTGAGGACGACCTCGCGCTGCTCGCCCAGGAAGTCGAGGAACAGATCCGCGCTTCGGGAGCGGCCGAAATCGACGCCCACGAAGTAGGCCTTGCCATTCTGGGGCCTCTGCAGAAGCTGGACAAGGTTGCCTACCTTCGCTTCGCAAGCGTCTACCAGGCCTTCGAGTCGCTGGAAGACTTC
Source organism: Arthrobacter sp. CDRTa11 (assembly GCF_026427775.1). Classification (NCBI taxonomy): domain Bacteria; kingdom Bacillati; phylum Actinomycetota; class Actinomycetes; order Micrococcales; family Micrococcaceae; genus Arthrobacter; species Arthrobacter sp. CDRTa11. Next base: position 1,927,238 of record NZ_CP044532.1, read on the forward strand.
GAGACGGCCATTTCGCTGCTCCGCCATGAGTCCGAAGAGGAAGCCAAGGACCTCGTGGAAAAGGGCGCCAAGGGCGCCAAAAGCTCAGAAAAGAGCCCACTGTAAGCTCCGGTGGTGGCAGCGGAGGGGAAGCCGCAGCCACCACCGGCACCAGCTGCCTGCTGTTCTCGGGCGCTATCCTGCCCCGTCGTGCGCCGCCCGGGCTAACGCCCGCCCGAGACAGGGAGAATGGCGCCGGTGATGTAACCGGCCTCTGCAGACATCAGCCACATAACCGCGGCAGCCACTTCATCCGGTTCCGCCCCGCGTCCCATCGGAATGGTGGGATTCAGCCGCTCCACCCGGTCCGGCATGCCCGCCGCCGCATGCAGGCCGGTATTGGTGCTGCCCGGAGCGACACAATTGACGCGTATTCCCTGGGCTGCAACCTCCGCAGCCAGCCCCACGGTGAGGACGTCCACCGCGCCCTTGGAAGCGGCGTAGTGGGCCCAGGTTCCCGGGGAACCGGCCTTGGTGGCGGTGGAGGAGATGTTGATGATGGAACCGCCGGTGCCGCCGCCGTCCGTGCCAAGCCTCCGGACGGCCTCCTGGCAGACAAAGATCAGGCCTGACACGTTGACGTCCATCACGCGGCGGACCGTCTCGGCCGGAACGTCGGCAAGCTTGCCGATCAGGTTGCCCGTGATGCCGGCGTTGTTCACCACCGCAGAGAGCCGGCCCAGACGCGTCGCGGCGTCGAACAGGTCTGCCACTGCGCCAGCATCGCTGACATCCGCTTCAATCGCGACGGCGGTGCCGCCGTCGTTCTTGATGTCCTGCGCTACCGAGCGCGCACCCTTTGCATCCACTGAATAGTTCAGAACCATGCTGTACCCGGCCACGGCAGCCCGCCGGGCTATGGCCGCACCGATACCGCGGCTGGCACCCGTAACAATCATCACGCCCGGGCTGCCCGTGGCAGCACTCTCCATGGCTACTTGACGAGCTTGTGCTTCACGGCGATCTCGAGGGCAGCGCCCACGATCCCCGCCTCATTCTTCAACTCCGCCGGGACGATTGGCGTCCGGAGCTTGAGGTTGGGCAGGTATTCGTCAGCGCGCTTGGAGATGCCGCCTCCGACGATGAACAGCTCAGGGGAGAAGAGGAATTCCACATGGGAGAAATAGCGTTGCAGCAGCACGCTGTACTCCTCCCAGCTCAGTCCGTCACGCTCACGGGCAACTGCCGAGGCCTTGGTTTCGGCGTCAAAGCCGTCGATTTCCAGGTGGCCGAGTTCTACGTTGGGCACCAGCTTGCCGTCGAAGATAAAGGCCGAACCAATTCCGGTGCCCAGCGTAATCACCAGGACTGTTCCGTCCACGCCCGCGCCGGCACCGTAGCGTGCCTCGGCAAGTCCGGCGGCATCGGCGTCGTTGACGACCTCGACCGGCCGGCCCAGCCGTTCCGTGAGCAACGCATCAAGATTGGTGTTGAGCCAACTCTTATCAACGTTGGCCGCGGAGAGGACCACACCATGCTGGATGATGCCGGGGAACGTGACTCCAACGGGGGAGTCGGGCTCCGGGGCCTCGGGCCTGGCAGAGAGCTCTGCCACAACTTGAGCCACCACTTCGGCGACGGCTGCCGGAGTGGCCGGCTGCGGCGTGGGCACACGGAACCTTTCGCCCAGGAGCTTGCCCTTTTTCAGGTCGACAATGCCGCCCTTGATTCCCGTGCCGCCGATGTCGATGCCGATCAGCGGTGCGTTCTTGTGCGACTTCTCGTCCTTCTTGGCCAATGTACTTCCATTCGTGGCAGTGGGCGGGCAGAGCAGGGCCGGCCATTGGGCCGGCCGGTTACAGGGTGGTCAGGGCAGGGTCAGGACTTCGGCGCCGGACTCGGTGACCAACAGGGTGTGCTCGAACTGAGCGGTCCGCTTGCGGTCCTTTGTGACAACTGTCCAGTCGTCCGGCCACATATCCCATTCCACGGTACCAAGGGTCAGCATCGGCTCGATGGTGAAAACCATGCCTGCCTCGATGACGGTGTTGTAGGCCGGAGCGGCGTCGTAGTGGGGGATGATGAGGCCAGTGTGGAATGCTTCACCGACGCCGTGGCCGGTGAAGTCCCGCACCACACCGTAGCCGAAACGCTTGGCGTAGGACTCGATGGCGCGCCCGATCACATTGATCTCCCTGCCGGGCGCCACGGCTTTGATGGCCCGGTTGAGGGATTCCCGGGTGCGTTCAACCAGCAGGCGCGACTCCTCATCGACGTCTCCGACGAGGAAAGTGTAATTGGTGTCTCCGTGCACGCCGTTGATGAACGCGGTGATGTCGATGTTGATGATGTCGCCGTCCTGCACCACAGTGCTGTCCGGAATGCCGTGGCAGATGACCTCGTTCAGCGAAGAGCACAGGGACTTCGGGAATCCGCGGTAGCCGAGAGTGGACGGATAGGCCTGGTGGTCCAGCAGGAACTCGTGGCCCACCTTGTCCAGCTGATCCGTGGTAACGCCGGGCGTGATGTGCTTGCCCACCTCAACGATGGCCTGCGCGGCAATCCTGCTGGCAACCCGGATCTTTTCGATGGTTTCCGCAGTCTTGACCTCGGAGCCCGTAAATTTGGCCGGACCCGGCTTGCCCACGTACTCCGGCCGCGGGATCGATGCGGGAACAGGGAGCTGCGGGCTGACGGTTCCCCGGGTGAGGGTGCCGGTGGGTGCAGTCGAGGCTAGGGAAGGCATAGATTGATCATATAAGGCAGCGCAGAACGCCAAGTAACTGGAGGCCGCAACCTGCCCGCGTAGGGGTAAACGTTACGTGGGTCACGCGGGGTCTCCTGCCGGCCGGAACGAGGAGCAACCATGACTGAGTACTGGTACAACGTGAACACCCACGAGGTGGAAGAGGACAAACTCTCCGACTGGAGCCAGCTGATCGGCCCGTACAAAACCCGGGAAGAGGCGGAGCATGCCCTGGAGAAGGTGCGGGCGCGCAACGAGGCCTGGGAAAAGGGCGAGGAAGACGACTAGGCCACCGGAAGCTGGCCGTGGGAAACCGGGCGTCTAGAAGGAGTGCTCCGGGCCGGGGAACGAGCCTGAACGGACGTCGTCGCCATAGGCCTTCGCTGCGTCGCCGAGGCTGGTGCGAAGGTCCGCGTACTGCTTGACGAACTTCGCCATCCGCCCGCCGCGCAGTCCTGCCATGTCCTGCCAGACCAGCACCTGCCCCGTGGTGGCATTTCCCGCGCCGATTCCGACAGTGGGCACACTGACTGCGGCGTCAACGGCGGCCGCGGTCTCTGCAGGAACCATCTCCATGAGTACGCAGAATGCGCCGGCGTCAGCCAGGGCCACGGCGTCCTCGATCAGCCGCTTGGCATCGTCGCCGCGGCCCTGGACGCGGTAACCGCCCAGCGAGTGCTCGCTCTGGGGGGTGAAGCCGATGTGGGCGATCACCGGAATCCCGGCCTGCACCATGGCCCGGACGGTTTCGGCGTAGTACTTGCCGCCCTCGATCTTGACCGCGTGCGCCAGTCCCTCCTTGAGGAAGCGGACGCCGGTGGCGACGCCCTGCTGCGGTGACACTTCATAACTGCCGAAGGGCAGGTCCGCCACCACCAGGGCACGTTTGGCGGCCCGCGCCACGGCCCGGCACAGCGGGAGTAGCTCGTCCACCGTGACGGGCAGGCTGGTTTCATTGCCAAAGACATTGTTCGACGCCGAATCGCCCACCAGGAGCACCTCGATGCCGGCCTGGTCGAAGATCTCAGCCGTGTACTGCTCATAGGCCGTCAGCATGGCAAAACGGGTGCCGTCACGCTTCGCCTGCTGCAGGTGGTGGATGCGGACTTTCGCTGCCGGCTTCGCAGCCGGTTCCGACGACGCCGAGGGAACGGAGGCAGGGCCGTTTCCATAGGGTGCGGGTACTTCAGCGGACGCGCGGGAGTCAGAACTATTGCTTGAGGCCATGGCAAGAGCGTAGTGCGGCACCCGCAGTCCGAGCTACCGGCTTTGGGCCCGGGCCGGGTGATTCGCGTCATATTCGCCGGTCCTGGACGTCCGCCGGCAGGCTTGTCCCGCCCCTCGGAGGCTGTGTTGAGTGCCGAGAGGTTGTTAATGCTGTGTTACGGGGGGTGCCGCCGCCCGCATTGGTGCCAATTGCTTAGTAAGGTGATGGTGAACTGCTTCCGGCTTCCCCTGTGCGGGCCCGGAGTGTGAACGTTTGACCGGAGAAGAGGCTTCATGGACCGCCAGCAAGAGTTTGTCCTGCGCACAATCGAAGAGCGCGACGTACGGTTCGTACGCCTGTGGTTCACCGACGTCGTGGGTTCGCTCAAATCGGTGGCACTGGCACCGGCAGAGGTTGAGGGCGCCTTCGAGGAGGGCCTCGGCTTTGACGGCTCGGCCATTGAGGGTCTTGCCAGGGTCTTTGAGTCGGACATGCTGGCCCAGCCAGACCCCTCCACGTTCCAGATTTTGCCTTGGCGCGGTGAGACGGAGCAGACGTCCCGGATGTTCTGCGACATCCTGACGCCCGACGGCGAGCCCTCCGCGGCTGACCCCCGCAACGTCCTCAAGCGCACCCTGGCCAAGGCCGCGGACATGGGCTTTACCTGCTACACCCACCCCGAAATCGAGTTCTACCTCCTCAAGTCCCAGGAACCCGGCCCCGACGGCTCCCCGGTCCCGGTTGACGAGGGCGGCTACTTTGACCACGTACCCGGCGGCGTGGCCCAGGATTTCCGTCGTACAGCAGTGACCATGCTGGAATCGGTGGGTATTTCCGTGGAGTTCAGCCACCACGAAGCCGGTCCGGGCCAAAACGAGATTGACCTGCGCTACGCCGACGCCCTGCAGACCGCGGACAACATCATGACGTTCCGCACGGTCATCAAGGAAGTAGCGCTGCAGCAGGGCACCTACGCCACCTTCATGCCTAAGCCTTTCACCGCCCACCCGGGGTCCGGCATGCACACCCACTTTTCGCTGTTCGAGGGCGACACAAACGCGTTCTACGAGGCCGGCGCCGAGTTCCAGCTGTCCAAGACCGCCCGCCAGTTCATCGCCGGAATCCTCAAGCACGCCCCGGAGTTCACTGCCGTGACGAACCAGTTCGTCAACTCCTACAAGCGACTGTGGGGCGGCGGCGAAGCCCCCAGTTACCTGAGCTGGGGACACAACAACCGCTCAGCGCTGGTCCGTGTGCCGCTGTACAAGCCAGGCAAGGGGCAGTCTGCGCGCATCGAATACCGCGGGATTGATTCCGCCGCCAACCCCTACCTCGCTTACGCCGTCCTGCTCGGCGCCGGGCTGAAGGGGATCGAGGAGGGGTATGAACTGCCCGCCGCCGCTGAAGACGACGTCTGGTCACTGAGCTCAGCCGAACGCCGGGCCATGGGCCATGACCCGCTGCCGGCCAGCCTCCACGACGCCATCCGGTCCATGGAGGAGTCCGAGCTGATGCCCCAGATCCTGGGCGAACAGGTCTTTGAGCACTTCCTGCGCAACAAGCGGGCCGAATGGCAGGACTACCGGCTCCAGGTGACGCCCTACGAACTGCAGCGCAACCTGGGAATCCTTTAGGCGGCAACGGTGAGCCTTGCCCGCCGTCTCATCTCGGCCGGCTTCAGTGACCTGGAGAAGGGCGAGCGGTTTCTGGCTGCCCGGGAACTGGAGGGCCTTGACCAGGACAAGCTGTTCGCGGGCCTGCAGATGGCGGCAAATCCGGACACAGCCCTCCAGTCGCTGGTGCGGCTGATTGAAAAACATCCGGCACTGCGTGACCTGGCCGGGGCGGATCCTGAAACAAGCGAACCTCTTTACCGTGTCCTGGGGGCTTCGGAGGCGCTGGGCGAGTTCCTCATCCGGCATCCGGAACATCTTGACGCGTTCGACGTCATCGCCAGCCCTGAGCCGCTGGGCGCGGACGCGGAACAGCTCCGCGCTGCCCTCCTGAGGTCAGTGCGGGCCGATCCGCGGGCAGCACGGCCTGTGGCCGGAATGACAGGTACCGATGCTTATGTGGCGCTTCGGACGGCCTACCGCCGGGGAGTAGTAGACCTCGCCGTCAAGGATCTGTGCGCGGCGGACCCCCTGGATTTCATGCCCGCCGTCGGCGCCGAACTGGCTGATCTGGCCGGTGCCGCCATCGAAGCGGCCCTGGCAGTTTCGCGGGCGGAGGCGGCAGCGCAGTTCAGCGCAAGCGAGGTGTCTGACGTTGGCCTGGCTGTCATCGGCATGGGCAAATGCGGAGCACGGGAGCTCAACTACATCTCCGACGTCGATGTCATCTACGTCATTGATGGCGGTGAGCTGGAGGACGCGCGGGGCAACACCATCGGAACGGCACTGGCCACCGGAATCTCCCGGGCCATCTCCTCCATCGCCAGGGAACCCGGGCTCTGGGAAGTGGACGCCAACCTCCGGCCGGAGGGCAAGTCCGGCCCCCTGGTACGGACCCTGGCCTCACACGAGAGCTACTACGCGCGCTGGGCCGAAAGCTGGGAGTTCCAGGCGCTGCTGAAGGCCCGCACCATCGCGGGGGATACCGGGCTGGGTGAACGCTACGAAAAGGCGGTGGCGCCGCTGATCTGGAGTTCGGCCGGCCGGGACGGCTTCGTTGAGTCGGTCCAGGCAATGCGGCGCAGGGTAACCGAACACATCCCCGCGGCTGAGGAGCAGCGGCAGATCAAGCTTGGCCGCGGCGGCCTCCGTGACGTTGAATTCACTGTTCAGCTGCTGCAATTGGTGCACGGAAAATCTGACGAGTCGCTTCGTTGCAAGGACACCACCTCGGCCATCGCGGCGTTGTCGGCAGGAGGGTACATAGGCCGCTCCGACGCCGCGGGGTTTGACCAGGCGTACCGGTACCTGAGGCTGCTGGAGCATCGGATCCAGCTGTTCCAGCTGCGCCGCACCCACCTGATGCCCGTCAGCGAAGCGGCCCTGCGCTCCCTCGCCAAGGCAGTGCTGGGTCCGTTCTCGCATGAGCGGCCGCATCCCGACGCCCTGCTGGCCGCATGGCAGAAGACGAAACGCTCCGTCCGTGAACTGCACGAGCGGATCTTCTACCGTCCGCTGCTCAATACCGCGGCAAGGCTCAGCACCGAGGATGCACGGCTGACGCCGGAAGCAGCCCAGGGGCGCCTCGCCGCGCTGGGCTACCGTGACCCGCAGGGCGCCATGCGCCACATTGAAGCGCTCACGGCAGGCGTCAGCAGGCGCGCGGCACTGCAGCGGCAGCTGCTGCCCATCCTCCTCGACTGGCTTGCCGAGGGCGTTGATCCCGATGCCGGGCTCCTGGCTTTCCGGCGAGTCAGTGAAACCCTGGGAACCACGCACTGGTACCTCGGCATGCTCCGGGATTCGACGGCGGCGGCGGAGCGGCTCTGCCATGTGCTCTCCAACTCACGGCTGATAGCGGACCTGCTGGAAGTGTCACCTGAATCCGTCAAATGGCTTGGCGATGACAAGGAGCTTGCGCCGTTAAGCTTCGAGGCGCAGTGGCAGGAAATAACATCCAAGATGTCCCGTCACGCCAACCCTGAGAGCGCCATGCGGCTCATCCGGTTGATCCGGCGCCGGGAGATCCTCCGGATCGCCATTGCGGATTCAGCAGGGCTGCTGGGCCAGGAGCAGGTGGGTTCCGCTCTTGCCGACACCGACCGGGCGGCGGTGCTGGGCGCACTCCGGGTGGCTGAGGGAATCGTCTCCGCCAAGGAACCGCTGAAGACGGCCGTGCTGGTTGTGGCCATGGGGCGCCAGGGAGGGCGGGAGATCGGATATGGCTCGGACGCTGACGTGATGTACGTCCACCGTGCGGTGCCCGGTCACACCGAGGAGGAAGCCCAGCAACAGGCGGGCCGGATTGTGGCCAAGGTGTCCAGCCTGCTGACCCAGCCGCTCAAGCCTGCCATCATGGCCGAGCGGGTGCTGCAGGTGGATGCCGATTTACGGCCGGAAGGAAAGAGCGGCGCCATGGTCCGCTCCCTGGATTCCTTCGCGGAGTATTATCGCCGATGGTCCCTCATCTGGGAGGCGCAGGCCCTGCTCAGGGCACGGCCGATGGCCGGGGACGACCAGCTGGCCCAGGACTTCATTGACCTCATCAACCCGATCAGGTATCCCGAGTCGATTTCCGAGCAGGATGTCCGGGAAATCCGCAGGGTCAAGGCGCGGGTGGAAGCCGAACGGCTGCCGCGTGGAGCGGATCCGGCGCGGCACCTGAAACTGGGACGCGGAG